>JBBITT010000004.1:0-107243 GCA_037440625.1 Chloroflexota bacterium | reverse complement strand
TTCATCTCAATCACGCTCGGCTCTTTGGTGAACGTCGTCGTTTCGTCTTCGTCGGTTTCGGGATGGTCGGGGATCGTCGCGGTAAAGGAAAAATCCGCGCCCACGTTAAAGGGCGGATCAATGTAAATCAGGTTCACCTTGCCCGCAAATTCTTCGAGGAGAGAAGGGAGGACGTACTTTTTATCGCCCCAAATCAAGCGGTTGCGCCATTCGGGGTCGCGTCCCGCGCTAAAGAGGTCGAGCGCGCGCTGGCGCGCTTGCGCGGACTCGTTCACGGTCTCGACCGTCTGAAACGGCAACGCGACGCGGAGGGGTGCGACGCGCTTGCCGTCTTTATCGTACTTGCCGTCCCAGATGAGTTCGGTCATTGGCAACCCTTTCTTCCATCATCACATAAATTTGCCCTACGAACCAACCATTTTTGGCATTGATTGCTCACGGGAAGGTCTCCTGCGCCAAACGCATGACATCGCTGAAACACAAACGCCCGCGCCGGTACTTGACCAGTCCGCGCGGGCGTGGTACGCAATCTCGCTGAGGTGGTCACAGCACCTTGGGCGATTCGAACAATGATATGCAGTTACCACTATTCTACTATAAAATACCGTTTCCTCAAACTATTCTATTTGATCGCCCACCAGTCTATTTTGCCATAGAGCATAGCGAACATAGAGAGAAAAATTCCTCGTAACCATTCAGGGGTCATTGCGAGGAGGCGTTTTGTGCCGACGAAGCAATCTTTCAAAGCATCCCCTAGATCAACGTTGAGAGATTGCTTCGCCGCTGTGCGGCTCGCAATGACAGATCGGGCTGAACGGTTGCGATTCCTCTATGTCCTCTACGGGCTCAGATAGGAGCAATCACCAAATCCTATGGTCTCTCCTCACGCCAACTCACGGAAAATTTCCGCCGCACTTGATTGTCAAGATCGTATGATCGCCGCCGTCCATCCACTTGAGCGTGCGATAGAACGGATCCGGCGTGTCGTTGTACGTTACTTGCGTTTGTGCATTCTCGCGCGACCGACAATCGGCAAGATGATTGCGCAAGCCGGGCACCCAGGGACCCACTTTGATCTCGTTAAAGCCGGCTTTCAACTCGGCGGGGGAAGGCGAACTTTGCGTTGCGCCGCCCGTGTCCGGCGGAAACGTCATGGCGATCTTGTACTTGCCTTGCGGCGTACTCGCTGCTGAATTGGTGTTGCACAAGCCCACGCGGAAATAACGCGGCTCGGTATCCCAAACTAAATCGGTTGCCGGGTAAACGTACATCACGTAAATATCCGGCGCGGCTTTGGCGGCAAAGGTGGCACAGATTTGGGCGATGCTGGGAGTGGCGCTGGGTCCCGCTGGCGGCTTGGTGGCCGTTGCCGTCCGCGTGCGAACTTGGGTTGGCGAGGCGCTGGGGCGCGGCGTAACCGTACGCGTACTCGTCGGCAAGGGAGTGGGCGTCAGCGTCGCCGTCGCGGTCGGCAAAGCCGTTGCCGTGCGCGTGATCGTGGGCGTGGACGTTGCGGTTGATGTGGGCGTGGGTGCAAACAAGGGTACCCCTGAACATCCGCCGAGCCAAAAGGATAAACCCGCTAAAAGAAAAAACATTCGTTTCATTCGTTTTGACCTATGCTTTGAAGTAATTCACCGCTGAGATTGCCGCCGCTCACAATCACCCCCACCCGCTTTAGATTGGCTGGAATACGATTCTGCATCACGGCGGCAATCGGTACCGCGCCGGTTGGTTCAACGATTATCTTCATTCGTGGAATCACAAAACGCAACGCGGCGATAATCTCTTCGTCGCTGACTAGGACGATATCGCTCACCAACTCGCGCATAATCGCAAAGGTGAGCGTGCCAATCGCTTGCGTGCGAATGCCATCCGCAATCGTGGTGGGCGGTGCGATGTGAACGATTTCGCCGCGCGCGAGCGATTGCTTGGCATCGTCCGCGCCCAACGCTTCCACGCCGATGACTTGGATCGAAGGGCGCATGCCTTTCGCGGCGATGGCGCAACCGCTGATGAGACCACCGCCGCCGACCGGCGTTACAAGCGCATCGAGTTCCGGAATCTCTTCGAGCAACTCCAACGCAGCGGTCCCTTGCCCGGCGATAATGTGTGGATCATTGAACGGTGGCACCAATGTCATTCCGCGTTCATCCGCCAGTTGCCGCGCGATCGCCTCGCGATTGCCGGTCAAACGATCGTACACGATCACCTCGGCGCCATAGCCGCGCGTTGCCGCTAGTTTCACCGGTGGCGCATCATTCGGCATGACGATAGTGGCGGGAAGGTTCAACAGTTTTGCGGCGAGCGCAACGCCTTGCGCGTGATTGCCGGATGAAAATGCCACGACGCCCCGTTTTTTCTCGGCATCGCTCAATTGAACCAGCCGGTTGTACGCGCCGCGAAATTTGAACGCGCCTCCGCGCTGGAAATTTTCGCATTTGAAAAATACTTGACGCCCGGTCATGGCATTAAAGGTGCGCGAGGTCATCACGGGGGTGCGATTTGCCACTCCATTCAAACGTGCCGCGGCGGTGCAAACATCAGCAAAGGTGACGGGGAGAGAGTTACGCATCATGTTCCTTTCACGTGCGCTAAAAAACCTCGACCACACGTGATCGAGGTACACATTCATCACCCAGACTCACGCCAATTGCCAAGCGTGCCGGGAAAATGTCCTCTCATTCAATCATTCAGCGAAATTAAAAACTGCCCACTGCATCCACATCGTTCTCATAGAACTTGAAGAGTTCATCCAAACCGGCAAGTTCGAAGGCTTTTTTCACTTTGGTCTGCACACTCGCCAGCCGCAAATCGCCACGATTAAAGCGACGGACTTGTTTGGCGGCACTGAGCAACGCCCGCAGCCCGGCACTGCTCATAAACTCGACGCCCCCCATATCCACCACGATACGAAAGCGTCCATCATCAATGATAGATTGCAACGTTTTTTCTAATTGCGGTGCGGTGCTAGAATCAATGCGACCGTTCACCTGAACCAAATCAACGCGCTTGTACTCTTTGGTGGTAATCTTGATGGGCATACCGCCTCCTTGATGAGGATGAATTTTATGCCATTATAACATACGAGTGCGCGAGCGACAAGGGCGTTTTAATTCTCTTTGTTCTGCGCAATCGCTATGACAAGTTTCGCCAACATCGCCGTGCGTGGCACAATGGAATCCATCACCAAATATTCTTCCATCGCATTGTGGCTCTTGCCACCGACCGGTCCCAAACCATCGAGCGTAGGCGTACCAAGCGCCGATGTATAGTTACCATCGGATCCGCCACCGGTCGCCACGTCTTGAATTTCAAATCCCAGTTCGCGCGCGGCGGTCTGCGCCAATTCAACCAAGCGCGCGGTGGCATCGGTTTTTTCCATCGGTGGATTGGAGATGCCGCCGCTCAATTCGGCTGATGTGCCTGGCACCACCTCGCGCCCGATTGCCTCGCGCATCGCTTGTTCGAGTGGTGCGGTATCGGCGGCGCGAACGATTCGCACATCAATTTGCGCTTCGGCAGAATCGGCAACCACATTCGATTGGGTGCCGCCACGCACGACCCCCACGTTGAGTGTCAAGCCGGGTCGCAAGCCATTTAACGCTTGCAAAGCGATGGTGTGTTGCGCGAGTGCCAGAATCGCATTCGCGCCCTTTTCCGGCTCTACGCCGGCGTGCGCTGATTTGCCCCGCACGTGGAGTTCGTAATGCCCCACCCCTTTGCGCGCGCTGACAATCGCGCCATTCTCGCGTGCGGGTTCCAGAATGAGCGCGGCGTCCGCACCTTTGGCAAACGGCGCATATAACGCGCGTGCCGCCGGCGAGCCGATTTCTTCTTCGCTGTTGCAAAACATTCCGATTTCCGCAAACTGATCGAATCCGGCTTGCACCACCGCTTTTAACGCGTACAAACCGCTGAGCAAACCGGCTTTCATATCATTGACGCCGGGGCCCAACGCACGCCCGGCGAGTCGGCGAAAAGGATATTGGCTGGCAGTCCCATCGGGATACACGGTGTCCATGTGTCCGATCAGCAAAATGCGCGCCGCCCCGTTGCCGCGCCATCGTGCATAAAGCATACCGCCGTATTGCGGGTGGGGAAAATCGAGAACCTCTGCGCCAAACTCGATCATACGCGCACGCACCACACGCGCGACTGCATCCACCCCAGCTTTGTTGTGCGTGCCGCAATCGGTGTTGACCAATGTTTCCAGATCACGCAGATAATCGGGCAGAGCATCCGAAAGCATTTTTGAGAAATCAGGCATCGAGGACTCCCTGAAAATAGGTTCGTCGTTGCGCGATTCAGCGCGCCGTCTGAACTGGCGATAAATTGCCCGCTGCAAACCAAGCGCATTTTTCATCCGCCTGCGGGCGCGCCGCACGGCGAATGAACAGCCCTTCAAAAAAAATAATTGCAGATTTCAAATTACAGATCACCGACTGGAAAAATCTGAACTCGAACATCTGCAATGGTATTGTGGGCCCGGCTGGACTCGAACCAGCAACCAACTCCTTATGAGGGAGCTGCTCTGCCATTGAGCTACAGGCCCCTCGGACGACGCAAGACAAAGGACGAAAGACGAAAGTAATCTTCGGGGGAGGTATTCGTCCTTCGTCCTTCATCTTTGGTCAGCATCGAGAGCGGGAGACGGGGTTCGAACCCGCAACGTCCACCTTGGAAGGGTGGCATTCTGCCATTGAATTACTCCCGCGTGTTCTTGTCGGGGCGAATGGACTTGAACCATCGGCCTCATCGTCCCAAACGATGCGCGCTACCAACTGCGCCACGCCCCGTCTTCGCCGGCAAGTATATGCCAATTCCCGTGAATCGTCAACTTGTAACACGCCATTTCTGTCCGGTCGAACATAGTTCGATGAGAGGACAAACCGGGCAACGTGGTACACGAGCTACACAAATATTTTTCCCCAAGGCAACAATCAAGGCATGATATTCATTGAACAAGGGAACATCGTGGGGTAGATTTGCCATAAACAACGATTGTAGTTCGGCGTACGATGCTTGATCGTGCGATAAACCCAGCCGGGCAAAGATGCGCCGGGTATAGGCGTCCACGACGAAGATGGGTTTGCGCGCGGCGTAGAGGATAATCGAATCTGCCGTTTCGGGTCCAATGCCATGCACGGCAAGCAATTCATCACGCAAAGTGTCGAGATCAAGTTGAAACAAGTACGCTAACTTGCCGTGATACCGATCAAATAAAAATCGAACAAACGCTTTGAGTTTTTGGGCTTTGAGGTTGAAATAGCCGGAGGGACGAATCAACTTGGCGAGTTGGTTGAGCGGGACGCGCTTGAGCGCCCTGGGGGTCAATAAACGTGCACGTTTTAAATTGGCAATGGCTTGCTCCACATTGATCCACGCCGTGTTCTGTGTCAAGATCGCGCCGACAATGATTTCAAAATCGGAATCACCGGGCCACCAATGTTGCGGACCAAAGTGGGCGTAGAGACGCGCATAAATCTCGATGAGTTGGGATTGCATTGCATCCGATTTTAGCCACAAGTTCTAGGGTGTCAAACGCCCAAAGAAGAACAAACAGCCATCGATTGCAAATCGGTGGCTGTTTGCTTCGTGAGGGACTTGCCTAGAATCGGATAAAGAATTAGGCCAGTTTCACTACATTGGCGGCTTGAGGACCTTTGGGACTGTCTTCGATGGTGAATTCAACCTTGTCGCCTTCGTTCAAGGTCTTGTAGCCCTCCATGTTGATCGCGGAAAAGTGGACAAAGACATCTTTACCGCCTTCGCGTGCGATAAAGCCAAAACCCTTGGCGCTGTTGAACCACTTGACCGTGCCTTGGATGCGTTCTGCCATCTGTGTCTACACCCCCCTTCTTGGATAAAGTTGATCAAAAGGGAAGAGTTCAAAAGAAAAATCGCCAAGGCATCGTAAGTTCCTGCCTTGGCGATCCACACTCTACAACACCAGACGCACACTTACCGTACCCTGCGTTTATATTATCACACAAACCCAGGTGGTTGTCAAGGATTTTTCAGGTTAAATTTTCTCAACCTTTTAGTGCGCGCTTGGAGTTAGTCCTTGCCTTCACTACTCTTTGCCGTATAGTCAATCAACGGCTTGAGCAAGTTGGTAAACTCCATTGGGAAAATGAACTTGGTGGCGGGACTGGCGCCCAGCGCCTTGAGCGCATCGAGATATTGTAGCGACATCGTCTTGGCGTCAATCCCTTTGGCGGCGTTAAAGACGGTCTCCAATGCTTGGGCGTAACCTTCCGCTTGCAAGATTCGTGCTTGGCGCTCGCCTTCGGCGCGCAGAATTGCGGATTGTTTCTCGCCTTCGGCGACGGTGATGGCGGCTTGTTTCTTGCCATCGGCTTCGGTTACGACGGCGCGGCGCGTGCGTTCGGCGGACATTTGGCGCGTCATCGCTTCTTGGATTTCGCGCGGTGGCAAAATTTCGCGAATCTCGACGGCGGTAACTTTGATGCCCCAACGTTCGGTTACTTCGTCTAGTTTCGTGCGCAGGGAAGTGTTAATCCGTTCGCGTTGGGCTAGCACATCGTCCAGCAAAATATCGCCGATGACGGCACGCAAGGTGGTCATCGCAATCCCTTGCGACGCGCCGGCAAAGTTTTGCACTTGGACCACGCTGTCAACCGGATTAACGACTTTGTAGTAGATGAGAAAGTCCACCGAGATGGACGCGTTGTCTTTGGTGATGGTAGTCTGCGCCGGTACTTCGAGGAATTGCTCGCGCAAGTCCACCCAGTTTGCCGTTTCGATAAAGGGCCACAGCAAGACCAAGCCCGGTCCGCGTTGCCCTACGCACTTGCCCAGCCGAAACACGACGAGACGTTGGTACTCGCGCACGATCTTGATCGCCATAGATAGGACCACAACCAAGAACAGGACGATAAAAAACGCAATGCACGAGATTAACGCTAAGGTTTGTGGCATACCTCCTCCTTTAAAAATGTGGGACAAATTTGAAATTTGTCCTACGCATAGCCCATTTTTCCAAAGTCATCGGCGTTGCATTAGGACGCAATTATTTCTTGACGACCTGCAAACGCAACCCTTCTACCTTGACGACCTTGATCGGCTCCCCGTTCATAATCGAGCCGTCCAACGATTCTGCGCTCCACTCTTCGCCTCTAACACGCACCATTCCGTGCGGGGCAAGATCAGAAATGGCAATGCCGGTAGCACCCACTAACGATTCCACGCCACTCACGATCGGGAAATTGCGGCCGCGTACCGCCGCACCCAGCAACAAGACGAAGAATCCCGCCATCAGTAATCCCATCACGATGATCACCACCGGCGAAATTTCCACGCGTTCCAACACCGGCATTGTGGGCGAGGGAGGCGTAAAGGGCGTGAAGAGCAACAAAGCACCCAGCACAAACATCACCAACCCGCCGACCGTGAGTGCAAAGCCGGTTACTTTGACATCGAGGATGAACATGATGACCGAGAGGACAATGAGGATGACGCCGCCCCAGTTGACCGGCAAATTGCCGAGCGCGACAAACGCCAACACCAAACAGATTCCGCCCACAATCGCCGGGATGGTTGCGCCGGGATTGTAGAGTTCAACAGCAATTGCCAGCAAACCAATTTGCAAGAGAATCAACGCAATCGTGGGATCCACCAAGGTGTGCAAAAAGAGTTCGGCAAAGTTCATATCCACATAATTGACGCCGATCTGCTTGGTGTGCAAGGTTGTCTCACCAATCACAGTCTTGACCGTTTTGCCATCCACCTGATTCAACAAATCGTTGACATCGTTGGCGATCAAATCAATGACCTTGAGATCGTACGCTTCTTGAGCGGTGGCGGCGACGCTACTCTTGACCGCGTTGGCCGCCCATTCCGCGTTGCGTCCGCGTGCGCGGGCAATATTTTGAATGATCGAGACGGAAAAGTTGGTGATCTTGTCACGCTCATCGCTGGAAATATCTTCGCCGCCTGCGCTGACCGGATGCGCCGCGCCAATCGTGGTGTTGGGCGCCATCGCCGCGATGTTGCCTGCCAAGGTGATGAACGTGCCGGCGGAGCCCGCCCATGCCCCTTGCGGAAACACAAAGACGATGGTAGGCACGCGTGCGTTGAGCATCCGCGAGGTAATGTTATTCATCGCATTGAGCGAACCGCCGGGCGTGTTCAAGACGATGATGACCGCTTGCGCGCCGGCTTGTTCGCTCAAACTGATTCCACGATTGATATAGCCCTCGTTCCACGTATCAATGGCGCCCGAAACGGTGAGCACATTCACATGCGCGCCGGCTTGGGCGCGAGCCACGATGGGAAGATTCAACGCCAACACAATCCATCCAATTGCCAGGACACGCATTGTTTTCAACATCTTACACCTCAAATCCTAGAGAACACGCTACTGAACCCTTTGCCAATCTACGATCAGATGACATCCTATATTTGCACCACCGGGATATTGCACATCTACCACTTGACTCACCGGCGTTTTGCCATCTCCGTTCAGGACAATCAAATGAAAAATGCCCTGGTCTTTGCCCAACTGAAATTGATATTGTCCGCTCGCGTTCGTCTTGGTCGTTGTCAACGAAATACCATCGGCATAGTAACCAATGATGATACCACTCAACGCGCGCCCTTGCGCGTCGCGCACCACACCCGAAATATCTCCGGCGCCGATGCAAGTTTTTTCGTTTGCCACACTCGTCTTCCACGTGTAAGCATCGAAGTTGATGACGGTGGGCGTAGGTGTAGCGACCAGCGCTTGCCGACACAACAAAGCCACTTGATTCCGTTTTTGCGCTACCACCGCATCGGCGAAGAGATTCAAGGCATTGGTGTAGTCGCGTTCAGCAAGGCAGGGCGAGTTTTGTTTGGCGGCGGCATCGGCATAATTCACGTATGCCTCAAAGAGACGTTGCTTGACATCGTCATAATTAGGGTCTTGTTGATAGAGCGCCAAGAAATTCTTGATGGCGGTTTGCCAGTTGTAGCCAACGGCTTGCTGACCTTCTAGATACAACACTGCTAGATCACGTTGTCGCACCACTTCGGGATCGCGCCGAATCGTCAAGGCTGATTCAAAACGTCCGCGCGCGAGTTCGATTTGGCCCGCTTCGACTGCCGCGCGCCCCCCACCGACGTACGCTTGATACAACAAATCAGCAACTTCATTGGCGCGATAATCGGCTTTGAGCGTGCGCAGTTGCTCCAAGCGCGTGATTGCATCGCCCCATTCTTTTTGGGCGATCAACGCACGCGCTTCATTGAACATTGTACTGGCAATGCGATCTTCTTGCGTGCCCGGCGTGCTATTGGCATTGGACATCAACTCGTTCAATTTTTGCTTTGCCGGCTCAAAATTGCTGTCGTACTTGAGTGCGATCTCGAACTCGGTTCGGGCAAGTTCCGGATAATTTTCGGCGAGAAAACCCAGCCCGCGATTAAAGTGGAGGATGGCGGTTTCGTGGTTTTGGGTCTGCAACTCTTGATAACCCACGAGCAGTCCCAACCCTCCCGGCACCAAGAGCGCGCCTGAAACGCACGCCAACAATGAGAGAAACAAAAAGAGCAAGACCCAAAAGCGATAAAGTGTTGGCTCCGACAAGGATTGATTTTCCCAGTACGAATCGTGTTGCATAGTTCAGTTTTATTATAGCCCTTTATTCACAAATAATCAATTTGTTTGAAAACTGGTCTAGATGTTTTTGACACGCGTGGCACTGTGCGCTAGAATGTTCTTGCCAATGATTTTCTTTCTGGTTTTTGTAACCGGTTTTCTTGCCGCGTTGATGCTTACTCCCTTGGCAGAACGCGTAGCCGTGCGCACCGGCGCGGTTGATCGTCCTGCCGCGCGCCGCATTCATACCCATCCCGTCCCTCGACTAGGCGGCGTTCCCATTTTCTTCGCTCTGCTCATCGCCGTGGGCGTATCGTTTGCCTATCCTCGCGAGGCGTACGAAATACGTCGCTTGCTCGGTTTGTTGGTTGGGCTGGGCATCATGTTCCTCATCGGTCTGGTGGATGATCATCACGAGTTAAAATCCATGCCGCAACTCATCGCGCAATTGTTGGTAGCAAGCATCGTTGTCGCTGCTGGCGTGATGATCAACGAACTCCCTAATCCGTTTGGCGGCACGCTTTATCTGGAAACGTGGTTTGCCATCTTGTTCACCGTGTTCTGGATCGCCGGGATGATCAACACGATCAATTGGCTTGATGGCATAGACGGTTTGGCGTCTGGGGTGGCAATCATTGCAAGCATTGTAATGTTTGTGCACACGTATCGTCTGTATCAATATTCGATTGCGTTACTCGTGTTGGCACTCATCGGCGCAGTCCTCGGTTTTTGGATTTTCAATTTTTTCCCGGCGCGCATCTTTATGGGGAGCGCGGGCGCGAATGTGCTGGGTTTCGCCATCGGCGTGCTAGCGATTATCGGCGGGGCAAAGGTGGCAACAGTTTTGCTTGTGCTGGGCATTCCCATTCTGGACGTGGCGTGGCAAATCTATAATCGGATGCGCATTGGGAAATCACCCTTTGCGGCGGATCGAGGACATTTACATCATCGCTTGCTCGACCTAGGTCTTTCGCAACGTGCGATTGTGATTTTGTACTATGGTCTCACCGCATTCTTGGGAATGCTCGCCTTGATCCTGCCCAGCGGAGTGTACAAGTTGATCGCGTTGGTGATTGTGGGCTTGGGCGCGCTCATGGTCTTGATTCGGATCGGGCAACAAACGAGTGTCTCAAAAAAGCCGCGCGCGTGAACTCGCGGCTTAGCGTTTCTTTACTCGATATTCCACTGGCTTGCCATTCAGACGTAAAACAGTATGCTCAAACAATCCCAGCATCACCGCCACGCCAGCATTCACAATCACCGCAATCCCCAGTGCCATTATGAGTGCATCGAGCCACTGGCGTGCTTGTGTAACGATTTCGGCAGGAATACGCGGCGTCCAGCCCAGCAAAATTAAAATCGCTGTGCCAAGTCCAATAAAGAGAATGAGGGGTCCCCACGGCTCGCGATCCGATTCGCTGGGAATCATCGAAGTACTGACCGCAAAGATCAGGTACAGATCAAGCCAGGTGGTCCAATCGTTGGCATAGTGCTGAACCCGGCTGAAAAACTCACCGATAGACAAGCCGCTAAGGGGCCAGAGATCGAATCCCAACCCCACAATCAGCCAGATCGCACCAATGCCCACGCCAAAGGGTGCCACGCCAATCAAACTCTCGCGCAGGGGATCGGTGCGCTGAATGTTGACCGAGCCTAGACTGATGAGGCGTCCTCTAGTTTGTCCCACACCGATTTTGAATTTACCGGTCTGCACCAATAGGAGTTTGGCCACGAGGTAATGGCTGAGTTCATGGAGCAAGATGCCGGGGAGGAGCAGATAGAACAACAAACGCACGGCACATCCAGCATTGCCGGTCAAAGCAAGCCCAAATCCTTGGATGTGCCGGTGCAACCACTGCTGAAGCAGAATTGTCAAGGCAAAGACGATGGCGAAAATAATGATGGACATTCTTAGGGTGGTTTACGTTTTACGTTTTTGTCCACCAACCACGTAAAACGTAAATCTATTTGACTGCCGCTTGACAAATCGCTACAAAATCGGCGGCGACCAGACTTGCTCCGCCAACCAGCGCACCATCCACATTGGGTTGCGTAAAAAATTCTGCCGCATTTTTGGGGGTAACACTCCCGCCGTATTGCACCCGAATCGTTTGCGCGACGGTTTCGTCGTATAGTTCGGCGAGCGTCCGCCGGATCGCAGAATCAATGATGGTATTGGCGACGTCGCCACTTGCCGCTTTGCCGGTGCCAATTGCCCAGACCGGCTCATAAGCAATCACAATTGCCTGTGCTTCGTCGCGTGAAAGATTGCGGAATGCGCGGCGCACTTGGGTGCTGACCACCGCCTGGGTTTGGCCCGCTTCGTTCTGCTGTAAATTCTCACCCACACAGACGATTGGTTTGAGTTGATGCGCCAACGCAGCACGCACTTTTTTGTTGACACTTTCGTCGGTCTCGCCAAAGTACTGTCGGCGTTCCGAATGTCCGATAATCACGTAATCGCACAGTTCACGAACCATCACCGGTGAAACTTCGCCGGTGAACGCGCCCTTGGGTTCCCAGAATACGTTCTGCGCCCCCACTTGGATTGGGGTCCCTTGTACCAAAGCCGCGACTGCCGGAATTGCAAGAAAAGGTGGACACAACACAATTTCAACCTGACCGGTGGTGGCGAGTTGGACTAGATCATTTTTCATCGCCGTAACCAACGCATGGGCTTCACGAGTCATCTTGTTCATTTTCCAGTTACCCGCGACAATCGGCGTACGCATTTTTCCTCCTGCGTGCATTTTCAATGATCGCCAATCCAGCGCAAATGCCACGCATAAGCGGCAAGCGCAAGCGTCAGTCCGTACAATGCGCGCGCATACACGTGCAAACCGAGGATCGGTTGAATGGATGCCGGCGCATTTTCAAAGTGATAGAGATCGAGCAGGAACAAGAAGGCACCCACCACGAGCATCACAATGCCCATCCCCACCGAAACGGAAATGACTTTGAGCGGCTGAACAAAATCGGGGATGGAATAGAGATAGTGCATATAACGAACATAGAGCAAGAAACCATGAAAGAAGAACATTCCAAAGAGGGTATAAACATAGACATCGCGCAATAAGATGTAACTGGCGGTGAAATTGAATTGAGCTAGATAGAGAAGAAGAATATACAGGATGATATTGACTGCGATCGTGATGCCAGCCGACCACGCCGTCACGTTGACCAAGACGCCCCACGGGCGCGGATGATCCCACGTGTCTGAAACGAGTCGCGGCGGAAAAAAGAAAGAGATCAAATAGCCGATGAGCGCGATCAGCGTGATACTTGCCCCCAAAATCAACCCTTCGTTCAAGGGACGCTGAGACCAAAAGGTATAACTTGCCCACGCTTCTTCGGCGTACAACAATGCCAATCCAAACGATGACAGGACGGCAAACTGGCGATGTTGTCTAAGGATGGGAACAAGGTCGAGTGCCGACAATCCGCTTTACCTCCCAATATACGTGCTATTATAGCATTGTCGCAACAAAAACAAAAACGGGCAAACTGCGATAAGGCAATTTGCCCAACGTGATTTGAGATGCGATTACGCTGACGGTGCGCGCTTGGCTTTTTCTTCTTCCAAGCGAGCACGCAATTCTTCGCTTTTCTTCTGTGCCGCCTCTTTGCCTTCCTCAACGGCTGTTTGCAAACGCGCGCGTTGTTCTTCTAATACGAGGCGGCCGCGCTCTTGCGCCTCTTCGGCACGTTTGCGTGCTTCGGCGGCAAGTTCTTCGGCGCGGCGGCGGCTCTCTTCGGATAACTCGACGGCGCGCCCTTTGAGTTCAATGCCGCGCTCACGAATCAATTCACGTGTTTCTTCACCGGATTTGGGCGCCAGCAGTAACGCCACAGCGGCACCGACCACCGTGCCTAGCAAAAAGCCGGTCAGAAATTCCCATCCGCGACTATCGTCTGCCATAGTCATCTCCTTCCCTCATTTGAGCGTGAGGTCATAAAAATTTTTGGAACACCGATTACGCATTACTCAACGTCGGCTGAGAATCCGCAGAGCTTGCAACACCCCGGAAGCCACACTGGATACGCGCACGACCGGCTTCACCACCGTCTCACTCACAAATGTTGTGGTGCCACGCACCGTCCGCACGGTCTCATCTGCTGATTCAAGAATCGGTTTGATTTCTTCGCGCAAGAATTTGGTCAGATTGCGGACTTCCCAAATCAACACGATGAGCACCACACCAATGATCAGCGATTCGATGGCTAGGAGAATGATCGCCAGATCACGCACAAACGCCACAGGGTCCCTCTCTTTCGTCAACGATTATAACACAATTTAGAACGCCGTGCAATGAACGATTTTATCGGCGTTGCCAAGCGTGCCAAGCGAACAAACCCAGCCAACTGGTCAACGTTCCTTCAACCACATTCACCTCGCCGATATTCAAGATTGCCAAACCGACCAAGCGAGCGATTCCTTGTCCCAGAAAAAATCCCAGCACACTCACGAGCCAATAAAAAACGAGCCGCCGCCACCCGTGTCCCAAGACAACATAGAACACTAGGCCGTAGAGACTCGCCAAGACAAATGCGAAAACAAAAGCCGGCGACATCTTGGACTCTACCGAATGGTCCAGCCGTTCATTGAATCAACCCGCCGCCCAAGCACCGTTCGCCCTCATAAAACACCACGGCTTGGCCGGGCGTAATATCGCGCAACGGCTCATCGAAGAGGACGCGCGCGCGCGTTTCATCCAACGCCGCTACCGTTGCCCATGCTTCAGTGGCACGATAACGAATCTTGGCCGTTACCCGGATTTCGCCTGGCGGCGGCTCGCCCGCAATCCAATTCACCGATTGCGCGATGAGTTCACGCTTGCCCAACTCATTCGCGCGTCCAACAATCACTTGATTGCGCACCCGATTCAACTCGATGACGTACAACGGTTCGCCGATGGCCGGCAATCCCTTACGCTGACCGATGGTGTAATTCGCCAAGCCGTGGTGGCGTCCCAGCACATTGCCGCGTGTGTCTATAATATCGCCGGAGACAAATGCATCAGGTATGTTGCGCCGCAAAAAGTTACGATAATCGCCATCAGTGATAAAACACAAATCCTGGCTTTCCGGCTTTTCCGAGACACGCAAATCGAATCGGCGTGCCATCTCGCGCACTTGAATTTTGGTAAACTCACCCAGCGGAAACATGACGTGCGATAGTTGCGCTTGCGTGAGCAACGCTAACGCGTACGATTGGTCTTTGTGAGGATCAACGCCGCGCAGTAATTCAAATTTACCATTGTGTTCGCGAAGGCGTGCGTAATGGCCCGTTGCCAAGTAATCGGCGCCCAGCGCGCGCGCTTTGTCCAAGAGCGTGCCAAATTTGACCAAGCGATTACACTGCAAACACGGATTTGGTGTAATGCCACGCGCGTACCCTTCGATAAAGAAATCTACAACGTTGGTTTTGAAATCGGCTTCAAAGTTGAGCAAGTAAAATGGGATGCCTAGTTTCTGACACACGCCGCGTGCATCGGCAACCGCTTCCGGCGAGCAACAACGATTACTCGCAAAGTGTTGCTCCGCATTGATTTGCCAACCGGCTTGTTCGGCGGAGACCTCTTCTGCCCACAACCGCATCATCAAGCCAATCACATTATAACCGCGCTCCACCAAGAGCGCGGCAGCGGTGGAACTATCTACGCCGCCGCTCATCGCGACGACGACGGTAGGCGGATGATTCACGACTCTCGTCTCAACTTGCGCACCACGTCGCTGACGGCATTGATCGCGTACTCGACTTCGGCTGCGGTGTTGTTACGTCCCAGCGTCAAGCGCAATGCCCCGCGCGCCACATCCGCCGGGTATCCCATCGCGGCGAGAACGTGCGAGGGTTCGATAGAGCCGGCGGTACACGCGCTTCCGGTAGAAGCCGCCACACCTGCTAGATCGAGTCCGAGCACCATCTCATCACCGATCGCGCCGGGAATGACAAAACTGGCGTGGCCCGGCAAACGATGCTTGGGATCGCCGGTCAATTGCGCACCGACCACGCGTTCCAAAATTCCTTCGATCAATTTCTCGCGCAATGTCAACAAGCGTGCGTTCGTCGTTTCGCGTTCGTCCTGCGCGATCTTGAGCGCGGTTGCCATCCCCACGATGTACGGAATATTTTCCGTGCCGGCGCGACGATTGCGTTCGTGACTGCCGCCGGTTTGAGTGGGCAAGAGCGGCGTGCCTTGCCGGACATACAACACGCCCACGCCTTTGGGTCCGTGAAACTTGTGCGCACCCAATGACATCAAGTCAACGCCAAGCGTGTTGACATCCAGCGGCAGATAGCCACCGGCTTGCACAGCGTCGGTGTGCAACAGGACGCCGCGCTGTTTCGCGATCTTGGCGATCTCGGCGAGCGGCTCAATTGTGCCGACTTCGTTGTTCGCGTACATCACGCTGATGAGAATGGTGCGTGGCGTAATCGCGCGGGCAACATCGTCCGGGTTGACCCGTCCCAGCCGATCCACCGGCACGCGCGTTACTTCCACGCCAAATTCTTTTTCTAGTTGGGCGGCAGTGTTGAGAATGGCGTGATGTTCGATGGGCGTGGTGATGATATGATTACCTTTGGAACGCAAGGCAAACGCCACACCGCGCAGAGCCAGATTATCGCTCTCCGATCCGCCGGACGTAAAGATGATTTCCTTTGAACTCGCACCCAGAATGTCCGCAATTGTCTGGCGCGATTCGTCTAGTGCGGCAAGCGCGATCTGGCCCCAGCGATGCAAACTAGAAGCGTTGCCAAATTTTTCGGTAAAGTAGGGTAGCATTTGCTCAACCACGCGCGGGTCAACCGGCGTGGTCGCAGAATGATCGAGATAAATATTTTTGGGATTCATCGTAACAAGATTCTAGCATAGCGATAGCGGGTTGTCAAAGCATCATTTCTTCGTCGCTACGATCACGGTGACCACGCTGGTCTCATCGCGAATGATTTCGAATTGCGTATGAAACCCAGCTCGCGCAAGCAATGCGCGGGCAAGATCGGCGAGGGGTGGCGCACCCGTATTCACGGCATCCAACGCGCGATCTAAAACCCGGCTCCACCGATCGCGCGGCACCAAGCGTCCGCCATCCACCCAAATCAGACGTCCCTCGTTGCGCAGAACCCGTGCAAGTTCTAACCACACCGATGGCTCGGTTACAAAGCCGGGCGGGAAGGTCATCGTAATCGAGTCAAAGGTGGCGGAGGCAAACGGCAGGGCTTGGGCGCGCGCGCGCAATAGCGGAGCGGTGATTGACGCGTGACGGAATTTGCGTTGCGTGATGCGGAGCATCGCGGGCGAGAGGTCCACGCCAATCGGCGTGAAATGGGCGGCGCACAAATCGAGCAAGAGATTGCCGGTGCCACACGGCATCTCTAGTACACGCTTGCCTTTGATGTACGGAATCGCCGCGCGGGTCCACGTCCGCCAATGGCCGCGTGAAACAACCGCGCTCACAAAATCGTACGTGAAGGCAAAGGTGTGGTAGAAATGATGAAATGCAAAACGGATGAACGCACGCCACAGAGGTTGAAGCATCGGAGAAGATTATACAACGGAGACGAGTCCGGCTACAAACTCCCAGTACCCCAGTCAGGGCAATAAAGTACTAGAGACAAATCATTGTACGTGCAATAAAATAGAATCAAAGATGCAGCTCAGCGTTCCCCCCACGCCCTGCATCCATATAGAAAACTCAGGGTACCTCCTCCCCCTGAGTTTTTTATTGGTATCATTCTCACATCCGTTTGACCGCCACCAATGTAATGTCATCGAATTGCACGCTTTCGCCGGCAAACTCGTTGATCGCGCGCTGGATCTCTGCCACCAAATCATCCGGGGTCTTGTCCGCATTCAACAACAACAACTCGGCAAGGCGTTCTGCCCCAAATTCTTGCTCCGCTCGATCGAAGGTATCGGTTACGCCGTCCGTATACATCAGCACGATGTCGCCGGGGGCTAACGTGAGCGCATGCTCCTCGAGCGAGATGTTGGGCGTCACCCCCAAGGCAATGCCGTGACCTTTGAGCGTCACCACATCGTTTGTGGCGGCGCGGTAATGCAACGGTGGATTATGTCCCGCGTTCACGTACGTCAACCGATGTTCGTGGGGATCGAGAATGGCGTGAAAGACGGTGACGAACATATCGGAGCGTGCATCGGCGAGAATGACATCATTGGCACGTTCGACGGCTTCGCGCGCGGTGGGCTTGCCAATCGTCATCGTGCGCAAGATGGTGCGCGAGAGTGCCATAAACATTGCCGCCGCCATTCCTTTGTCAGACACATCGGCAACGATCATGGCGATGCGTTGACCCGGCAGTGAAACGAAATCGTAGAAATCCCCGCTCACTTCGCGTGCGCTTTCCCACAATGAGCAGACTTGATAGCCGGGAATCACAGGGCAGGCATCGGGCAAGAAACTCTTTTGGATTTGGCGCGCCAAAGATAGTTCGTAATCCAGACGGCGTTTCTCTTCCGCTTGGCGTGTCAGCCGCGCACTCTCCACCGCCGCGGCGGCTTGATTGGCAATGCCCATCACCACATCTATTTCGTGTTGATTAAAACGCGTGGGGCGCGAGCCTTGATCTACGAGAATGGCGCCTACCACCCCGCCCCGGGCAATCATCGGCACCATTAAGAGTGAGCGGATGTCGAACGTTTGAAGGAGTTGGCGTTCAATCAGATGGCTAGAGGTGACATCTTCGATCACGAGTGGTTTGGGATCGTGGGCAAGTTGATCGAACGCCAATCCATTCGTGGCGGGGATACGCATCTTGATAAACTCTTCGTACAACGCGCGCGATAAACCATACGCCTTGCCGGCAACAAACACTTGCTCGTCCGGCAAATAGAGGAACAAGGCACACCGTGCCACGCCCACCAATAACGGCGTGATGCGGACAACTGTTTCCAATGCTTCGTCGAGGTCGGTGGTAGCCGCCAAGTTCTCTGCCACTTGGAGTAGGACGTTGAGATAGTACGCTTCTTCGCGTTGCGATTGATACAAGCGCGCATTCTCCAACGCGACTGCCACTTGCGCGCCAAGTGTTTTCAGAACAAACAAATCGTCGTCGTCAAAGGCATTGACCTGATCACTTTGAATGTCCAGCACGCCCAACACTTGATCGCCCACGATGAGCGGAACGGCCACCTCGGATCGCGTGTCAATCAACGCCTTGTCCGGGTCGAGCACATAACGTTTGTCTTTGCGAACATCCGGCACCACCAGTGGCTCGCGTGTAGCGGCAACCCAGCCCACGATTCCTTCCAAACCGATGCGCAAACGAATATTGCGGTCGCGCCACTCGGCGCTTTGCGGATGCGTACTCGCGTGAAAGACGACATAGCCGGCTTGTTCATCCATCGTAAAGATGTGCACATTCGAATAACCAAATCGTTCACGAATCTGCGTAACGACGTTGCGCAAAAATTCATCGAGATCGCGGGATTGGGCGACTTGGCGGCTCACTTCGCTGATCATTGCCAACTGCATCGCGCGCCGCCGTTCGACGGCATACAGTCGTGCATTTTGAATCCCAATCGCCGCTTGCGCCCCCATCGAAGCGAGACTGTGCTCGTGAATGGGATAAAACTCGCGCGGGCGCACACTATACAGCGAAACGATGCCAATCAATTCATCGCCGGCAAACATTGGGACGATGAGGGCGCTGCGCGGCGGGTTGCCTTCGATTTGAACGCGCGTGTGCAAGGCACGCGCAGCGCCGGTGGCGTGAAAGGGATAGACAAACGAGCGCGCCAAATCGAGTGAGCGAATGGGTTCACGATGCTGAGCAAAATAATCGAGCAAGAGCGTATCGGCTTGTGCCTCATCGGTCAAGCGAATCTCATCGTGCAGTGCTTCCAACACCAGCCGCGTGCCTTGATCGCGTTCTGGGGCAACCAGTTCGATGCGACACAAGTCCGGCATCACGATGCGGCGGGCGTGTTCGTACAACAAGGTAACGATTTTTTCCGAATCGAAAGCGGCGGCAGATAGGGCTTGGCCAAATTCATTGAGCGCGGCAAGATCATTGCTCCGAAATTCAAGACGGCGCGTGGTATCGGCAAAACGTTGCACGACGATGGCGGTGCCCACCAAGCCGGCGGCAATCATCAGAAAGATGCCCGTTTCACCGGAGGCATAGATGGCGGCGATGACGATGGAAAACGGCAGCGGCAAGAGTTCCATCAGAATCGAAAAGAAGAGAATCGTGCGAAGGAATTGTTCCAACGCCGGTCTGCCACCGCGCAAAAATTCAAGCAACGCCCAACCGATGTGATCTACAACGAACCACGCGAATACTGCACTTGCCATCGGCATAATCATTTCGATGGTGAGATTGCGCGGCGGAAATGCTCCGCCCAAGAAGGTGTACGTGTGTGTGCTGGCATACGCCATGCCGATTTTCAAACCGGCGTTGAAGGTGGGAATCTCGATGAGGTTGGTGAAGGTGTGTTTCTCGCGGCGTAGCGCATTAAGGAAGAGATAGACAAATCCACTCACCGCTGCCACCCACGCGCCTTGGATGGGTCCAAAAGTCAGCACTGCCGCTAGATCAATGATGCCCACGAGCGAATGCGTTACTTGGGGGGCGGCGTGAAAGCCGGCGCGCTTGAGCACAAACGACAGAACGACAAAGAACGCCAGCGGAACACTGTTGGCGAACAAGGCGTCCCACTCGGTCAGCGCGATAAGCGCGAGAATGCCGCTGAGACCTAAACCGAGGGCGTAGATTGTGGCTAGAAAATTGTTACGTGGCATTGAGGGTTCGAGTTCAATAGTGCGTTAGTGCGATAGTTGATCAACGGAACGCGAAACGATCGCACTATTGAACTATTGCACTAGAGATTGCTTTCAGCGAATAGTCGTACCGATATTGAATGTTCATATGTCCGTCATCGAATTCTTCGTGAACAAAATGAATACCACGTTCTTTCAAGCGTTGGGCAAAGATGCGCGCGCCGTACTGCAAGTTGAATTCGTCGCGCAAGCCGGCATCCAAATAAATCAAGCGCAACGATTTCAACGCATCGAGATACTTGTCCACCAGATAAACCGGGTCCCATTCCAACCAACGTTGCCAAACCTCCGTGCGCAGTTCGCCGGTCTCTGGATCAAAGGGCAAATCAAAACCGTGCGACGATTCTGGATTAGGCGAGTAGCAGGCGGACATGGCGATAGTGTTCAGGGTGGCGTTGAAATCTCTATCACGCGGGCGAATCGTTTGAAATTCGTTCCAAAATTTATCCAATCCGCCGTACTTTTTCAAACCGCGTAGCGCTGCCGGAAAATCGGGCTTGTAGCACAATTCAAAGTACAGATCGCCGCTATGTGATGCCATTATACCAAAAGTTTCGGGATGCCGCATCGCTAAAATGATGGAGCCGTACCCACCCGATGATTTGCCCACCACCGCGCGCGCATGGCGATCCGCTAGGGTCCGATAGTTTTGATCCACATACGGCACCAATTCTTGAATGAGGTGATCTTCGTAGTGTCCCACCGCCGAGGAGTTGATGTACTGACTGCCGCCAATCCGGGTGAAACAGTCCGGCATCACCACAATCATCGGACGCACCATCCCTTGCGCAATCAGCCGATCCATTCGTTGGGGCAAAGTTTCTTCCCATGGTGCATCGTTGAGTAACATCATGCCACGCCCAGTAAAACCGGTGAGAACGAAAACAGTGGGGTAACGTTTTTCGCCGGCATCGTAATCCGGCGGCAAATAGACCGGCACACGTCGCACAAACGGATCGCCCAATGGATTGCCACGTAATACTTCGCTGGCAACGGTTTCGATAATCACGGTTCCTTCAGACACAGGAAACCTCCTTTTCACATTCGCCCTTGGCGCGTCAATGCAAAAATCGCAATGCCAATCCACATCAGGTTGACCATCGTCGAAGGATATGCCCCAAGGTAAAAGGTATTGATCGCCAAAAAGATTCCGCCGATGAGATTCAGCAATTGATATGCTACGGCATCCCCACGCAAGCGATTGGTGGATACGAACACGTACGCGATAATCACTGCCGCCGACCCTAGCCAACCGATGACGTTGACGACGAACAGAACATCCATAGGTTCACTCCGTCAAATATTCGAGCAACGCGCGCGCCGCCTTCGCCCACGAAAATTTTTGGGCTTGCGCGATTCCACGCGCGCGGAGATGCTCGCGCAACGATTCATCGGTCAACGCGCGCCGCATCGCATCTGCCATCGCATCAATGTCATACGGATCGAAATAGAGCGCCGCCTCTCCGCCGACTTCGGGCAGGGATGATGCGTTCGATGAAACAACTGGCGTGCCGCATGCCATTGCTTCAGCGACGGGCAAACCAAATCCTTCGTACAACGAAGGATAGACAAACAACGTTGCGCCGGCGTACAGGGCGGGCAAATCGTCGTCGGAGAAAAAATCGGCAAAGATGACACGCTCGTGCAACTCCAGTCGTTCAACGGTGTGATAAACGTCGTCCGCCATCCATCCACGCGCACCACAAATCACCAGATTGAGATTGGGGAGTTGAGTGTTGGAAATTACTTGGGCAAATGCCTGAATTAACCTTGCATAATTCTTTCTCGGTTGAAGCGTGCCCACGCTGAGCAAGTAGGGTTTGCCGCCCGTCAACTCGCGCACGCGCGCTTGGGATTCGCGCGGAACATTCGGATTAAAGCGCGCATCAACGCCAGAATACAACACTTTGATTTTTTCCGGCGGAATGCCATACACTTCGCTCAAATCGCGTTGGGTACTGGCGGCGTCTGCCAGAATCAAATCTGCGCGGGCGACCGAAGGCGGGACGGCGTGATTCAAATAATTCAACAAGGGCTGGGGAAAACATTCTGGCACGCGCACGTATGACAGATCGTGCACGGTGACGACTTGGCGTTGGGCAAAGGTGGGCGGCAATAAAAAATCCGGCGAGTAGAATACCTCTACGTTGCCAATGAACATTTCAATCGGCAAAGGAAGACGTGTGCGGTGCCACAGCGCGGCGAGGTAGCGTTCGGTCAAAGGCGCGCGGCAAAGGGTAAAGTTTGGCGGCCAATCAAAGTGAAGCAAATCGGGGTGGGCATCGCGCGGAGCAAAGAGGACAAACGAGTGCGTCTGATCAAAGCGCGACAAGGCACGGACAAGTTCGCGCGCATAGCGGCCAATGCCGGCACGTTCCCGGCAAGCCGCTGTAAAATCAATCCCGATCCGTTGTCGCATAGTCGCGGGGGCAACTCATTTCGAGTTGACTAGATGCCTCGATAGGTGGTGAACCGATTTGCAAAGAAATTCCAGAACAGCACCACAATAATGGCGGTGGCTTTGGCAACGTTGTAATCAAACGGGTGCGCAAAGAGCGATTCGTAAATGTACTTGTCGGTCATTAGAAAGACGAATTGATTAATGCCTAACCCCACAATGTTCACCAAAGCGAATTGCCCAAACTGTGTGTGCAAGGGACGCTCGCGTGATTCCGGGAATGTCCACAACCGATTCCAAATGAAATTGCTGATAATGGCACACGTGACAGAAATGATGTTGGCATATTCTTTGGGCAAGTTGAATCCGAGCACGAGCAAATTCAAAACGCTGAAATCAACGGCTGCGCCCAAGGTGCCCACCATCGCAAATTTGACAAAACGCTTCATTTCGCCATTCCCAACACGCGTCAACGATAACTTCAATCCAACCTCCCCAAAGAATTGATCGTGGCGATAATACCCAAGTGGATTCCAACCTGCGCCGCTATCCCATGCACAAAGAGATTATCAAATCCATTGTGGATGGATAACGCGACGAGTGTGCCCAACAATCCAGCCGCGATGCCACGCCCCAAGCCACGCGCAGTGCGCACCGCGCGCCAACTTTGCCAGAATACTATCACCCACAACATTAGATATGCCAATAGCCCGATTGTCCCAGTTTCTGCGGCGACGTTGAGATAATAATTATGCGCATGCCCCAACGGATCGTCCCAGCGCGGCAACGCGTACTGTGGATATGCCGCCGCATAATTGCCAATGCCGACACCTAGCATCGGTTTGTCCGCCCACATCATCGCTGCCGCTTGCCAATGCGCCATTCGTTCGACAATCGCATAATTGGTGTCGTCCACCTTGACGCCGCGTACATCAAAGACGCCGAAATAATCGGCGACACCGGCAAACCGATCTGCAATCGCGGTTGGAATGATGTTGATACTACTCAACAAGAGCGCCAAGGTTAGTCCGAACGCGGCAAGGATCGAAACAATCAACGCGCGCCGGCTCTGCACGATAATCGTTACGATCATTCCTGCGCCCACGCCCAGCCATGCGCCGCGCGACCAAGACATTAGCACGGCGGCGAGCATCGCGGCGAGAGACGCCAGAGTTAAAAGTTCCAGGTTCCAGGTTTCAAGTTGTGAACGAAGCGAACCTTGCACCGTGAACCTTGAAACAATGCCGAATGCCACCAGGATCATCAACGCCAAATAGCCGGCATACGGATTCGGTTGTTCGAACGTGCCATACGCGCGAATGAACCGGTCAAAGAGCAAGAATCCTTCCGGACCCACGCGAAACCAAAACTGATAAATGCCAATCGCCGCTTCCGAAAGCCCAGCCAGCAACATGACCACCAACACGCGCTTGGTTTTTGTTTCATCGAGATTGTTTGCAACGTAAACATAGATTGCAAACATCTCGAACCATTTGGCAAACTCTTTGACCGATGCTTCGAGCGCGCGCGCACCGATCATTGACACGAGGGCGATACCCAGAAAGAGCGCGAATGGTAATGTGAGCGGCGGAAACCGGATGGTAATCGCGCGATCCTGCACGATCATTCGCGCGGACCACAATGTGAGAATGAACACGACGAACAGATCAACGGCCGTGAGATTACCAAAGCCGGTCGGTAACGGAAACCACGAGCCGTATGGCACGGCAAAGATCAACGCATACAATGCAAGTTCGTGCCAACGCAAGATGGCAACGAGCGCCAGCGCGCCACCAATGACGATGATGGCGCTCGTTAGTGGCAAGAGAATTAACGCACCCGCAATGACCAGAAATGCCAGCGCGAGCCAGATTCCATTAGTGTATTGCTGGACACGTCCAAACATGTCTGCCTAACGTTCCATCTACTTGCGCTTGATCTTTGCCGCAAAATACTCGATGGTCTTGCTCAAGCCCTCATCCAAACTCACTTTGGGTTCCCAGCCCAAAAGTTTTTTCGCTTTGGAAATATCTGGGCAACGCCGGCTAGGATCGTCCACCGGCCGCGGGCGAAAAACAATGCCGGCTTGGTTCCCCGTCAGCGTGTTAATTTTCTCGGCAAACGTGAGAATCGAAATTTCGTTGGGATTGCCAATATTGACCGGCATCGTCTCGTTCGATGCCAGCAAGCGTGCGATGCCTTCGACCTCATCGCTCACATAGCAGAACGAACGCGTTTGCGACCCATCGCCGTGCACGGTGAGTGGTTCCCCGCGCAACGCCTGCCCGATGAAATTGGGCACCACGCGCCCATCGTCTAGCGCGTTGCGCGGACCGTACGTGTTAAAGATGCGCACGATGCGTACGTCCACATTGTGCGCACGATGATACGCCAGCGTCAACGCTTCGGCAAAGCGTTTGGCTTCATCGTACACCGAACGCGGACCGATCGGATTCACGTTGCCCCAATAATCCTCGCGTTGCGGATGAACCAACGGTTCGCCGTACACCTCGGATGTAGATGCCAATAAAAACCGCGCCCCTTTGGCGCGTGCCAATCCCAACGCCTTGTGCGTACCCAACGCGCCCACTTTCATCGTTTGAATCGGGTACGCCATATACGAGACCGGGCTTGCCGGCGACGCAAAGTGCAGAATGGCATCCACATAGCCATCAATCCGAATATAATCGGTGACATCTTGGCGAATAAACTTGAAACGCGGATGATCTTGGAGATGAGCAATGTTGTCGGGGGAACCGGTCAGAAAATTGTCAATCGCGATCACTTCGTCGCCGCGTGCGATAAAATAATCACACAAGTGCGAGCCGATAAAGCCCGCGCCGCCGGTAATCAAGAGTCTCATCGGTGTTTATGCCTCCACAAGCGATGTTGCGCAATTATAAATGACAAATGAGCAAATGACAAATGCCCCAATCACCTAATCACCCGATCACCTATCACCCAACGTAACCATCACTCCCAACATCAGCATCCAGACGAACGCGAGGTCAACATAGAAATACGCCGCATCAATCAACCCGTGTGCCAACGCCGCCGTCATCGTTGCCATCAAGCCGATGACGAGAGCGCGATGCGTTTGAATTTTTTGCCAGCCGGTGCGATAAAATTCGTACAGCATCCACGCCAATACGATCACGCCACCGATGCCCAACCGCGCCCAGAAATCCAAAACGATGTTGTGCGGATGCGATAAATTGGGTTCGCGCCACGCCTCTGGATTGATGTACTTGGGATATTCGTACAAAAAATTATCCAAGCCGACGCCCGTGATGGGATGATCGCGAATCATTTCGATTGCCGATTGCCAAACGCTGACGCGGAAAAAACCGGTGCCGGTTCCGATTTGGAAAAGCGATTGCGCGCGCTCGGTTTGCAAAAATGGAATCGCCAGAATCGCGCCAGTGAGCAACAACGCGAACAAGGCGAATCGAATCGGTTGGTTGCCAAAGAAGCCGATACATGCCAACCCTGCG
The DNA here is from genome assembly GCA_037440625.1 of Chloroflexota bacterium. GTDB lineage: Bacteria > Chloroflexota > Anaerolineae > UBA4142 > UBA4142 > DAOTXS01. The sequence continues at coordinate 80,944 of JBBITT010000004.1, read as the reverse complement.
ACAATACCCAACCACGCGCCACGCGAATACGTGAGATACAAGGCAACGGCGATGACGATGGCAACCCAAAGATAGAACCACCCACGACGGGGGCGCAATCCATCGCGCATGATAAACAAGGCAATTGCCAACGGCAACGCCCGATCGAGATACAGCGCAAGATTATTCGGTGAACCGTACACGGCGAGCACGCGGCGCACGCCTTCGCCCACAATGACCCAATCGGTGAACACGTATTGATAGATGGCGATCGCAGACACAGCCAACGCCGATGCAATGAACGCAATGATCAAGCGGTACAAATCACGCCCCGTCAGACCGGACGCGCGAACTAACGCATACAACAACGCCGGTTCGATGACGATGACACGCAACTCGCGCATTGCCACGCCAAAGTTGGATGCCAACGCAACCGAGACGATACCGAACAAGACAAAAACGATGATTGCTCCATCCATTGACCGTAGACGGCTGACCGCTGACCGCAGCAGAGTGGCGGTCGGCAGTCGGTGGTCGGTGGTCGTTTTCTTCCACGCGACCACTTGAATTGCAAACGCTATTACCAATGCTAGCGTCAATACTTCGACGAGCGAAAACTGCGCGCCACCGAAAAGGTTTTTGGGCAAGAGGTAAAATGGAATCGTGAACACCGTGATTGCCAACCCTAGGTCAAGGCGGAGTGCAAAGAGGAAAACAATGAACGCGAGCAAGGCAAAATTCAAGAGAGTGTTCGGCGAGTCATAGAACGCGACAACGCCAAGCGCGAGCACAATAAATTGCGCCGGTTCCGGCATCGCTACGAAACGTGCTTGCAACGCCAGCCATAGACGTTCAAACGGCAACTGCCAGAGCGCGCGCACGCCAACCACCAACGCCGCCAGCGCAACGATGCCAAGCGCGGCAAGCGTGGCATAGAATCGCGTGAAATCAAATACGGCGGACTGAACCGGCCCAGAGATCGCATCCTTTGCCGCGTTGTAAAATGCACGTGGCTTGAAATTCTGATCTACAAACGCAAAGCCCCATTGCGGATCATCGCTGGGTGCATTGGGCTGAAAGGTTTGCGCAATCATTACCGGCATCCATGCCCATTCACGCCGCGCGCGTTGAACGGCATCGGCAAGTCGTTGACTTTGCACGGCTTCGCTATCACTGCCCCATGGCGAGGGCTTGCCCGTCCAATTTTCCGGCAACGCGTTCCAACCAAACTCGACTGCCCAGACCGGCTTGTTCGCATCGTCGTACGTCAGCATTTCTTCGCGCAACAAAATCACACGCGAAAAATTGAATACGTCCTTGTCCACCCGGCGATCCTCGGGACCTGTCCACATGCCGTACGCTTTTGCGCCGACGATGTCAAAGTAATCGCGTGTGCCGGCTTGATACAACCCGCGCAAAAACAAAATATCCGAATAATCCGGATGCCCGCGAATCAATTCTTGGCTTGGCGCAAGCCCCGCCGAAATAATTTGCACGTTTGGATTTGCAGCGCGTGCAGCAATCGCGGCGGCGCGCAAGAGTGCGGCATAATCCAGAGGATCGGCATTGCGCCGTCCCCAAAATGGATGCACGTTCGGATTGTCCCAGATTTGAATGTACCGCACGCGGTCACCGTAACGTGCGACGAACGCGGCAACAAAACGCGCGTAATCGTTCACATCGGCTGGCGGCGCGTACAACAAATCGGCTTCGCCGGGATGGCGCGCCCACACCGGCGTGGTGTCAATCACTGCAACGATTGCGAGTCCGTGCAAATCGGCTTGCTCAACGATGCGATCCCACGTACTCCATGCAAACTCATTCTTGCGCGGTTCAATTTCATTCCAATAGAAATGTTGGCGCACGTAACGCCAACCACCATCGTGGATCATTTGCAGCGCGCGCGCTAAATCCGCGTCCGAGTACTGTTCCAACGATGCGTTGATGCCAAACGCTATTTTTGCCGGCGTTCCATACACCACGCCGCGCGTTTGTGTTTGCATCGCGCGAATCGTGGTGAAAGCAAAGGCGGCAGAAGCGGCAAGCACAATTGAACAAACAGCCAAGGTGATTAGATTGAAGAACGTGTTGCGTGTTGCGTGTTCTGTTTTCACTTTCGCCTTTTTACTTTTCGCTTTTTACTTTGTCCAGCGTGGCAACGCGCTCGCTCCGTTTGCGGTCAACTGCGACCACTTGGACAACGCCACATCGTACAGCCACAGATCGCCTTCGCGGATGGCGATGAGTTGCGTGGCATCCGGCGACCACGCCGCTTGAACGACAACGAGTGCGTCTTCGTTACTCTTTGGGAAAATTTGTTTCTTGTTGCCCCCATCGCGATCCATCACCCAAAGTGAATAACGACTCCGTTCGCTATTGCTTGGCGCAATCGCCACACCAAACACAATCCGGCTTTCGCCGCGCGCATCTGGCGGTGACCACATCGGCGAGGACCACATCCCGGTCTGTTTTGCCAACGCCGCATTCACCGAGCCATCGCGCGCGAGCGCCCACACTTCGAACGTCGGATCATCGGTGGCGACATTCGGATTGCCGAACGGGGCGTGAATCGTTGTAACGATAAAACGGCTATCGGGGGACCATGCGAGGCGTGGCAACCACACCCAATCGGCATTCGTTTTGAACGGCGCAAAGCGAACGAGTGTTCGGCGGGGCAAATTGGGCGCTGGCGGACGATTGCCAAACTCGATCAAGCCGATTTCGTTGGCGAACGCGTACGCCATCGCGCGTCCGTCCGGCGACCACGCAAAATGCGTGCCCCACCAACTGTACAACGCCGGTGCGCTAGGTGGCCAAACTTGCGTTGGGGCTTTGGTCTCGATCCCGCTCGCGCCGATATTGATCGGCATTACCCACAAATCGTTTCGCGCTTTCCAACCTGGCGCGCCCGGCGTTTTTTCCCCGGTCGAGTACGCCATAGACTTGTTATCCGGTGCCATCTGTGCGAACAACACGTCGTTGATCGGCAATTGACGCGGCGTCTCACCCAGCACTAGCGTATCCACCCACCAAAGCGTGTTCAACGCATTTTCATCGTTGCGCGAAAAAAGCAAATAGCGACCATCCGGCGAAAGCGAAAAAACACGCCCATCGAGATCGGAGGTAGCAGTGAGCGGACGTTTGTCCTGACTGGAACGACGCATCACCCACGCATTGCCATTGGCGATGTACGTTACGGTGCCATTCGTCAAGGCGACCGGCAAGATGCTATCTTTGGTACCCAGCGCAAGGATTTCATCCTTGGGTTGGGTTACAATTTTGCGCGCCGTCTCGCGCCGGGCGACCTCTTTGCCGTTCTCAATCGAGATGGTGTACGTGACAACGACGGTACCGTTGACGCCCAGTTGCACCACGCGCACTTGACCTTGCGGATACGTTTCATCGCGCACGAGTTGCCGGGCGAACGGAATCGGCTGGGCAACCGTTTCTGTTTTGATTTCAAGCCGGGTAATGGTGATTGTCGCACTGCGGCCAATTTCGGCGAAAGGGGGTGGATCAATCTTGTCGTACTCGCCGAGGTTGATCCCGCGTTCGTTCAAAAAATCCTGAACGGTTACAGCGTTGGTTTCAAAGACTTGGCGGGTGCCATCTACGATGAGGACCACGCGCTTGGGTGTAGACGCGCAAGCGGCGAGTAATAAACCGAGGCAAAGCAAGAAAGGAAAACACTTGGACACGGTTGCAAGTGTAGCACAGGTTGCACGACGGAGCAAACAGCTAATTTGACTAAATCGTTCATTGCCATTAAAATAGCCCAGCAATTTTTGGAAAGGTGATGACTGAAAATGGAAGATATTGTATTGACGGCCCAACCCCGTCAGATCACAGGCAAACAAGTCAACGCGATGCGGCGGAGCGGCAACATTCCGGCTGTGCTGTACGGCAAGCACCTTGATAAACCGCTGAACCTGCAGGTGGACGAAAAATCGTTAAAGATGGTCGTTGCCAAAGCCGGGCATAACCGATTGATCAAACTAACCGTGGATAGCGGAGCGCCACGTCTGGTCTTGACGCGCGAGGTTCAACGCAATCCGCTTTCTGGGCGCATCGTTCATGTAGATTTTCAAGAAGTTTCAATGACCGAGAAAATCACCACCGATGTTCCGCTCGTATTGGTTGGCACCTCGCCGGCGGTTACCCGCGGCGAAGGTCTGCTCATTCACGGCATTGATACCGTCGAAATTCGTGTGCTCCCCGCCGATCTGTTGCCCCAAATCGAAGTGGATGTGAGCGTGTTGAATGCCTTGAACCAAGGCATCTATGTGAAAGATTTGAAGGTCAGCGGCAAGATCGAAATCTTGACGAACGGCGAAGAAATGGTTGCCAAAGTAGTGCCGGTGAAGGAAGAAGTGATTACCGCCGAAGCGCCGGTCGCCGCCGCCGAAGTCGAAGTGATCAAGAAGGGCAAGGTAGAAGAAGAAGGCGCGGAAGGCGAAGCCACAACGGGCGAAGCCAAAAAAGAAGAAAAGAAATAATCTCGAAGGTTGGCAAAGCGGGGTGGATAATCCGCCCCGCTTTTTTGTGTACAAGTGGAATGTGGTATAATGCCTGTAGTTGGTTGGTTCAACAGTCGTGCAGTTATCTAGCCAATGGTGCATTTGGGCTAGCTGACTCTCTAACGTGGAGTTCTACTTGTTTAGTCCTCTCAACGCGATCCTAGGTTTGTTTTCCCGCGACATCGGCATTGACCTTGGCACTGCCAACACCCTCGTCTTGGTGCGTGGGGTGGGCATTGTCATCAACGAACCTTCCGTCGTCGCAGTGGAACGGCGCACCAAGCGTGTGCTGGCGATTGGTTCGGAAGCCAAGCAGATGATTGGACGTACCCCCGCCGATATTGTCGCGGTGCGTCCCTTGCGCGATGGCGTAATTTCCGATTTCGATGTTACAGCCAAGATGTTGGAATACTTTATCACCAAAGTACACGATCAGGCAATCTTGCCGTTGCCGCATCGCCCGCGCATTGTGATTGGCATTCCCAGCGGCGTAACCGAAGTGGAAAAGCGTGCTGTGCACGATGCGGCAATGAACGCCGGCGCGCGCGAAGTCTATTTGGTCGAAGAACCGATGGCGGCAGCGATTGGCGCCGGCTTGCCGATCACCGAATCGGTGGGAAGTATGATCGTTGACATTGGCGGTGGTACGACCGAGATGGCGGTCTTTTCACTGGGCGGCATTGTAACTAGTCGTTCCATTCGCATTGCCGGTGACGAGATGGATGAAGAGATTATTCGTTACGCGCGCGAAAAATACAATGTCCTCGTTGGCGAGCGTATGGCGGAAGAAATCAAGATTGCCATTGGTTCGGCGTTTCCCTTGCCGCAAGAAAGAACGTTTATGTTGCGCGGGCGTAACCTCATCACCGGCTTGCCTACCGAAATCGAAGTCTCCTCCGTTGAAATTCGGGAAGCGTTGGCAAACCCAGTGAATCAAATTATTGACGCCCTCAAGACCACAATTGATGAAACGCCACCCGAGTTGATCTCGGATTTGATGGAATATGGCATTGCCTTGGCGGGCGGCGGGGCTTTATTGGGCGGACTGGCGCAGCGACTTTCGCAAGAAACCAAGATGCACGTCTACACGGCCGACGACCCCTTGACATGTGTAGTGCGTGGAGCAGGTCAGGTTTTAGAAGAATTGGATACGCTCCGTCGCGTCGTTGCTCCCACCCGCACGATTAGACGCTAATGTATTCCTCTAACCGTAATCGGAACACCGTTCTGGGGCTCCTCATCGTGATTGCCATCCTCGCGCTCTTTCTGCATCAAACCGGTCAATTGCAACCCCTCGAAGATGTGATGCTCGGATGGTTGCAACCATTGCTGGGGGGCGCGACCGGCGTTGGCGTCGGCGCGCGCGATCTGACCGGCGGGATTGCCGATGTGAATGCTTTGCGCGCCAAACTCGATGAACTCCAACTCCAAGTGGATGAGTTGAGCAACACTCGAATCCGCATCGTGGAGTTGGAAAAAGAAAATACTCTTTTGCGTCAGCAACTGGGATATAAACAATCGAATCCGGATTTCGATTTGGTGGGCGCGGCTGTGTTGGAACGCAATCCCAATTTAGCACGCGTGTTTGGCCAAGACCCCTCGAATCTGGCATTCTATATTCTTGTGGATCAGGGCAGTGCTGAAGGCGTGCAAAAAGGAATGCCAGCCGTCACCCCGCAAGGGCTTGTTGGGCGCGTAACCGAAGTCGGTACACATTGGTCTAAAATTTTGCTCATCATTGATCCATCGAGTTCGGTGAATGCGGTGGTGCAATCCACGCGCGCCACCGGCGTGGTGCAAGGAGATGCGATCAACAACCCGGGCGATCCACATTTGATTATCAAATACGTCCCGCAAGGCGAAGCGATCAAAAGCGGTGATTTGATTCTGACATCCGGAATGGGTGGCACCTATCCCAAACGATTGATCATTGGCCAAGTAACTGAGGTGCGTAAACGGGATGTGGGATTGTTCCAAGAAGCCACCATCAAGCCGGCGGTTGATTTTATGCGGCTAGAGTTTGTGCTGATTCTAAAAAAATTTACACCGTCGGACATTACGCAAGAACCCACGCCTACGCCTACCGCACGCCCGAAACCCACCCCCACGCGCACCCCATCACCGTAAATCAAATGTCTCTTTGGCTTCTGGTTCCGCTGCTCCTTTTGGTAGCGATCCTCCAAGTAACTTGGCTTCCCTTGATTCCCATCTTGGGACTCAAACCCGACCTTGCGCTTGTGCTCGTAACCGTGTGGGGCTTGCTCGCACCGATCGGCGAGGCAGCGCAATGGGGCTTTGTCCTGGGTATCTTGCTGGATTTGACTTCCGGTTTACCCTTTGGTGTTCACACGTTGACCTTGACGCTCGTGGGTTTGCTGGTGAGCTTGGGTCAGCGTGCCTTTTTTCGCGGGAATCTCATTGCACCGCCGATTACCGTGATCCTTGCCACGCTATTTGATCATACCGTCATCTTGGGCATCTTGGCTTCGTTGAATGAATCCATCGCTTGGAGCGATTATTTGATTCATATCACACTACCCACCTCGATTCTCAACATGCTGTTGGCAGGGTTGGCATTCTTTCCACTTCAGTTGCTCTATCGTCGCTTACATCCGCAAATCGAGGTTGAATAACGGCGCGCCATCGTCCCAACGATTCCGTTTTCCCCCGCGCGATACTTGTTTACTTTGCCTATCTAAGGTATAATTTTTATTGTGAACGAAGAGCACGAATACTCGTTTGCACAGACCATCACGGAAGAGCAAATGCGACCGCGCGGCAATTTTCGCTTGATGCGAATTGCCATCGTGGTGATGTTTGCCGTGTTGATTTTGCAACTGGGTCAAATCCAAATTGTCAACAGCGAGTCCTATCGCCGTGCCGCAGATCAGAATCGGTTCCGCATGGTGCAGATAGATGCCTTGCGGGGCATCGTGTACGATCGTAGTGGCAAGATTATCGTCCGCAACGTCCCCTCTTTCAACGTTTCGATTGTGCCTGCGGATTTGCCGGACGATCCCGAACCGCTGTTTCAAAAACTGGCAGCATTGCTCGATATGCCGATTGACACGGTGATTGAAAACACCGTCGCCGATGCGTTGGGAGTCTTGCCGGTGAGTCTGGCGCGCTCGGTCACGCCCCCCAAGCGCAAGCCCGGCCTGCGCGAAATCGTCGCCAAAGCCCAGCGTGATCCTTTTACCCCTACGCTCGTCAAAGACAATGTGCCCCGCGAGGTCGCTTTTTATTTGGAAGAAAATCATCTGGATTTTCCCGGCGTGCGGGTGGGCTTGGCGCCGGTGCGCGAGTATGTGGACGGGCCTCTCTTTGCACACATCCTAGGATACGTGGGCCACATTCCGCGCGAAACCTACGACGAGTTCAAAGCCAAAGGGTACTCTCCCACCGATCAAGTGGGACTCACCGGCTTGGAATACTCATTTGAAGATGATTTGCGTGGCAAAAAGGGACGGCGGTACATCGAAGTGGACGTGGCAGGACGCGAAGTGTACTTGCGTGGCGAAGAAGCACCCGTTCCCGGCAACAATCTCATTCTCACCGTTGATGCGGAATTTCAAAAAACCGTTCAAACGATTTTGCAAAAAGCCCTGCGCACCGCCAAATCGAAGCAAGGCGTGGCGATTGCCATGGATCCACGCAACGGTGAAATCCTGGCATTGGTCTCCCTGCCTAGTTACGATAACAATTTATTCGCCACCGGCATTTCGACTGACGATTACACCAATCTAGCGCAAGACCCGTTGCATCCACTCGTCAATCAAGCCATCACCGGACAATATCCACCGGGATCAACGTTCAAGTTGATTCCCGCGAGTGCGGCACTGCAAGAGCGCGTGGTGGACATTAACACCAAATTTGAAACGCCCGGCACCATCTGGGTCCCTAATAAATATTTTCCCGATGACTCAACACTGGCACAGCCATTTTACGATTGGTACAAACCCGGTTTCGGCGCACTCTCCATCCGTGATGCGTTGCGTTTCTCGTCCGATGTCTTTTTCTACAAAATCGCTGGCGGCGAAGCCCCTACGTTTGACAACGGCTTGGGCGAAAATCGTCTTGCCGCTTATGCACGAATGTTCGGCATCGGTGAATTGACCGGCATTGATCTCCCCGGCGAAGCCCCGGGGTTGGTGCCCGATCCAACTTGGAAGCGCAAAACGATTGGCGATATTTGGACGGTGGGCGATACGTACAATATGGGGATTGGTCAGGGCTATGTGCTCGCAACGCCCCTCCAAGTCGCCAATTTTACCGCCGCTGTTGCCAACGGTGGTACCCTCTACAAACCGCAACTGGTTCACGTGGTCGTTGACTCGGACGGACGCATTGTGCGCCAGATCGAACCGCAAGCGATTCGCCAAGTGGCGGTGAGTCCACAAAATCTGGCGATTGTGCGCGAAGGGATGCGCAACGCGGTAACGTCCGGCACAGCAGTCAAAGCCAATCTGGCAGATGTGAATGTGGCGGCAAAAACCGGTACCGCCGAGTTTTATGGACCCAAGGTGAATGGGCATTTGCCCACGCATGCATGGTTTACCGCTTTTGCGCCTTACGAAAATCCACAAATTGTGGTAACGGTGTTCGTCTACGGTGGCGGCGAAGGTTCTGAAATCGCTGCGCCCGCCGCCGCGGATATTCTGCGTGCGTATTTTCGTCTGCCCGCTGATTCGCCCATCGCGAGTGCGACGCAACCGACCACACCGCCGGTCGTTGTGCGGCCTCCCAGTTCGGGAACGGGACCCGCGCCCGCGCACAAGTACGTGGGTCGGGCGATCAGTGTGGAGGGCTGGCGCAACGAACAACCCGGCATCTTTGGCACCGTGGTGGATGCCGGCGGGCGCGGCGTGAACGGCGTGCGCGTCGTCGCCGATAAATGCGACAATGCCCCCGTGTTCACCAGCACCACCGATGGGAATGGCGCGTTCAGTTTCAATGCGATCTATTGGCACGATACGCAACGCTGGTGCGTGCGCGTCGTCTCGCCCGGCGATTCGGAACCACTTGTCGTTGAGGTCGAACCGTATAAACGCTACACCGTCCAATTCGTACCCACTCAGTAAAGACGGCAGATCCATGGCTCTCGTTTCGTTCAAAGGCACGCGCAATGGTTTATCCATCACACTGAACGAAGGCGATTGGCGCAGTGTGATGAACGAACTCGCCGCACAGCTCAATCGTCCGCGCGTGCAATCGTTTTTTCGCGGCGCACGCGTCTTGTTGGAAACGCATAGTCGCACGGTGGATGTCAATCAACTGGAAGAGTTGATTGCGTTGTTGGCGCAACATGAAATGACGCTCGTTTCGGTTACAGGGGAACAGCGAACCCAAGACGCCTTTGATCAAGTGCGTGCGGCACTGGCACCATCCCAACCGCGCGCCCCAGACGAAATCCCGGCACCGTTCGTGAATGGGACAATGCCAAGGGATGGGGCGCAAGCGATGCTCATTCATCGCACCGTGCGCTCGGGACAAAAGTTTAGGTATGCCGGCACCATCGTGGTTATTGGCGACGTGAACCCGGGCGCGGAATTGATCGCGGATGGCGATGTGATCGTGTGGGGGAAATTGCGCGGCGTGGTACAGGCGGGGGCCGCCGGCAATGACCAAGCGATTGTCGGCGCACTGGTGCTGGCGCCCACCCAACTGCGGATTGGTGCGCACATTGCCCCGGCGCCGGAAGAAAAAACGGCGGCGCATTTCACCGCCGAAATTGCACGCGTACGGAATGGACAAATCGTAATCGAACCGTGGAATGGATAGGAGATCAAATGCCTGGACAAGTCTTGACGATCACTTCCGGCAAAGGTGGCGTGGGCAAGACCACCGCGACTGCCAATATCGGCGTCGCCCTGGCACGCCGCGGTCAACGCGTGGCATGCGTGGATGCAGACATTGGTTTGCGCAATCTCGATGTCGTGATGGGACTCGAAAATCGGATTGTGTACGACTTGGTGGATGTAGTGGAAGGGCGCGCCAAGTTGCGTCAGGCGTTGATCAAAGATAAACGCTTGCCGGAATTGCAACTCTTGCCCGCCGCCCAAACGCGCTTGAAATCCGCGGTGAATGAAGACCAGCTGAAGAGTCTGTGCGAAAGTTTGAAACAAGAATTCGACTTTGTGTTGATTGATTCGCCGGCGGGCATTGAATCGGGATTCAAAAATTCGATTGCGCCGGCGGATCGGGTGATCATCGTGGTCACGCCTGAAGTCTCATCGGTGCGTGACGCAGATCGCGTCATCGGCTTGGTCGAGGCGTATGAAAAGCCCACGCCCAAGTTAATCATCAATCGTTTGCGTCCCGCGATGGTCAAGCGGGGTGATATGCTGGACACCGCCGATGTGTTAGAAATTCTAGCGATTGATTTGATCGGCATTGTGCCGGAAGATGAAAGGATCATCACCTCCACCAATCGCGGCCAGCCGGTGGCGCTCGAAGATCATTCAGAAGCCGGTGCGGCGTTTATGCGCATCGCCGGGCGATTGATGGGGCAAGACATTCCCTTCCAAGTGTTCAGCGAATCAGGCGGGTTGAGGGAACGCTTGGGTCAATGGTTTCGTCGCTAGATTGATATCAGATTAGCGAGGGGGAAAGGGTATGGACGTCTTTGAGCGAATCTTTGGAAGATCAGGGAGTGCCTCGGTTGCCAAAAAACGATTGCAGTTGGTATTGACCCAAGATCGCACGAATATTTCGCCGGAAACCTTGAATCTCATCAAGGATGAAATCATTGCGGTGATTTCCAAGCACGTGGAAATTGATGCAGACAACGTGGAGGTCTCCATTGCCAGTGGTGAAGAGGGACATCGTTTGACCGCCGATATTCCGGTGGTCAGCGCGCGGACGATGCGGCACGCGCGCAAGCCCAAGACTGTTTGAGCGTATGGAACGGATTGCACGACCGCGTTTCTTGCATTTCGATTTCTGGTTATTCAGCGCAACGCTCCTCCTCATCTTCATCGGCATCCTGATGATTTATAGCGCAACCGAGTGTGTCACCGGTGAGCCGCTGGACTGGCAAAGCGTATCAGTTCGGCAGGCGATTTATGCCGGCGCGGGAATCATCGGGATGTTTGTTTTAACGGCGATGGATTATCGTGTTTATGCCTCACTGCGTTGGATCATCTTGGGCGTTACCATTGGCATTCTCACCATTGTCTTTGTCATTGGTCAAATTACACTAGGAGCGCAACGCTGGATTGATTTGCGTTTCTTCCTCTTTCAACCCTCCGAGTTAAGTAAATTGTTGTTGGTATTGGTCACCGCCAAATATATGGCGGACCATCACGAAGAAATGACGCGCTGGCGTCATTTGGTAATCTCATTCCTCTTTGTCTTGATCCCACTCGTGCTTGTGTACTTTCAACCCGATCTAGGTACCGCGATTGTCATTGCCAGCGTGTGGGGCATTATGGCATTAGCGGCAGGGATGAAATTGCAAAACGTGCTGATCCTTTTAGCGGGGGTGATCATTGCCGCCCCGTTGCTTTGGACCAATCTGCGCCCGTATCAGCAGGAACGCATCTTGACCTTTCTTGATCCGGCGCGCGATCCCTTGGGCGCGGGTTATAATGTAACCCAAGCACGCATTGCGATTGGGGCGGGTGGACTCTGGGGCTTGGGCTACTGCAGTGGCACGCAAAGCCAGTTGCGTTTTCTGCGCATCCGTCAAACGGATTTCATCTTTTCGGTGATCGGTGAGGAACTGGGGTTTGTGGGCTCGGTGTTTGTGATTGGACTCTTTGTCTTTATTCTCTTGCGCATGATTCGCGCCGCGATGCTCGCGCGGGATGTGTATGGCAAATTGATCGTCGTTGGCATTGCGGCGATTGTGTTGGTGCAAAGTTACGTGAATCTGGGAATGAATATTGGGCTGATGCCGGTTACTGGGATTCCACTTCCTTTTGTGAGCGCGGGGGGCAGTTCGCTCATCACTTTGTTGTTGGCACAAGGCATTGTGCAGAGCGTTCTGCTCCGGCATCGCGAATTCCGGCTAGAGGGTGCAAGCAAGGATTACACGTAGAATCCTCGCGGCGGCATTCATGGGTAAGCATCAGTTATTCACCCTCGACCAACCACTGCTTGTATAACCGCTCTAAACGTCCATCGTTTTTCATTGCCGTAATCACGGCGTTGATTTGCGCGAGGAGCGTAGGCGAGTCTTTACGCACCGCAACCACCAAATATTCGTGCACCAGCGGCGTGCCAACGGTTTTCCCACCCGCATTCGTTCGCGCAAACTCGTTGAATGCAATCAGATCGGTAAATACCGCATCCACCTCGCCTTGCTTCAGCGCGCGCAACGCTTCACCGGGGAGATTGAATTCGCGCAAATCGTACTGAAAGCGTTTTTGCCACCGCCGCGCAAAGGCATCGCCGGTAGACCCCAATTCGATGCCGATTCGCTTGCCCTCCAAATCAGCGTGCGTTTTCGTTATGGTGTCTTGTTCACGCACGACGATATACGGTCCCCCATCAAAGTATGCGTGCGAAAAGTAAACATCCTCCGTGCGTTTGGCATCGTACGGCAACGCAGAGACAATCGCATCGAATTGGCCCGCTCGAAGTGCGTCGTACAAACCATCAAAGCCGGTGTAAACGTACTCGGCGTGCACGGTCGTTGTCAGACTCTCGCGCGACCACTGTTGCACCATTTCATCCACCAATGCAATGTCCAAGCCCTTGAGATGCCCTTTGCCATCTTCGGATTCAAACGGCGGAAACGAGGGATCAATGCCAATGCGAAAGACCCCGGTGGTGCTGAGACGTGACCACGTGGCATCCGGTTTTGCCGGCGGCTTGGGCAACCCATTTACCAACGCATAACCCACGATGATGATGAGTGCCATCATCACAACCGGCAACGTTCCCGGTTTCAGGTTCGATAAAACCTTGGACCTTGGCCGCTTACCGTCCGGTCGCATATTTTTGAATTTCATAATAAATCGGCTTGGGGTTGAAATCCGGCGTAACAAACGTGAAATAATCCGAGTACGTCTGCGTCGGAAAGGGATAACGGAACGCCCACATTGCACATGCCTCCACCCAATCCCATTGTCGGCAGAGATCGTACGCGTGCAACGTGTACGCGATGCGTTCGGCGGGGCGCACCGCCTTGGTCCAGCGCGGATGGTCGTTCCAGCCCCCTTCGGTGATCATCACTTGTTTCGAGGCATCGCCATTCTGGATCATTATCTCGCGCAACAATTCCGTGCGGCGGAAATTCACGCGATTGGCGGCGGGGGGTTCGTCGGCGGGGCTAGTCCATCCATACGCGTGCACTGCCAAGAGATCGAAAAAATCTTTTGCGCCAGCATCGTACATTTTCTGCAAGTATTCCAAATCGTTCATTGCATCTACAGAGCCGGGCGGCGCAAGCGTGGGAGCCAGCGCACCCGCCAGAATTTGAATGGCTGGGTCGGCTTGCTTGGCACGCGGATAGACGGTGGCTAATAATTTGGTGTAACCTTCGGGACGGACTCCCTGATAACCCCATTCAAAGTTCACGTTCGGCTCGTTCCAAATGATCACGTACTCGATGCGTCCTTTGAAATGGGTTACAAACTGCGCGACAAATTCAGCAAAGTACTGATAGCGCGATTCGTCAAGGTAACTGGGGGTGGAATCGCGCGGACGCGCCCAGAGCGGCACAAAGCCCAGTCGCGCAATGACGCGCAGTCCTTGCCGTTCGGCATGATCCACCACCAGATCGGCATGCGCCCAATCGTACTGTCCTTCGTTAAATTCGATATAGCCCCACGGAAAATATTCCACGATCCACGGCGCACCCATCTCGCGTACCATCGCCAGGGTTTTTTGGATCTTCCATTCGTCCGCTTCATCGGTCAGGCGCGTGTGCACGCCGATTTTGGGATTGGTGGTTTGCACGGTTTGCGCAGGACCCAAGGTCACCAAAATCGGCGGTGGTGCGGCGAGTGCATAGATCAGCATCAAGATGGCGCTCAACTCGATCGCGCGCCAAACCAAAATCGAAAATTTCGAAAATGGAAAATTGCCGTTTGACAAACCCATTGCTCCGATTTAGAATATCGCCGAAAGAGGCACCTTACCAATTAAAAAATCGTCGCGTGTGGCGTTTCTATTTTTTCTTGGCTTTGACCCTAAGGAGGATTTAAGAATGGCAGAAAATGGCGAAGTCGCCTTGTTTATTGACTTTGAAAACATTCGTTATGGTTTAAAAAACATTTACGCCCGCGAACCCGACCCTCAAATGTTGATGGCAAAAGCACGCAAATATGGTCCCGTCTCGCAGGCGTTTGCCTACGCTGATTTTACTGAACATCCCGATTACTTTCGACGCAAACTTGAAGTGGCAGGCATCACCCCGCGTGATATTCCGCGCCGTAGTCCCGATGTGTCGCACAAATCGTCCTCGGATATGGCGATGTTGATGGACATTATTGATTGCTTGCTCGACCGACCGAATGTGAACACGCTCATCTTGATGACCGGCGATAGCGATTTCATTCGCGTGGTGGCGCGTGCACGCAATCGGTTTGGCAAACGCGTGATCATTTCCGGGGTGCCCGGCAGTGTTTCGAACGATCTCATCTCATCGGCGGACACCGCCGATCCCATCATCGAACCGGATTGGGTGCCGGTGAATACGTTGCCGGTGACGCCTCCCCCCTCGATCGAATCTGTTGCGATGCCGAGTTCTGATTCACTCTCGCAGGTGGAATGTGAGTTGATCAAATTACTTGATCGTTTAGAACGCACCAAACCTTATCTGACCTTTCTCTTTGTCAAGACCCATGCCTTGTCGCCCACCAATCAACTGAATCTCACGCCGATGCAAGTGGATCGCGTGTTGACGCGCTTTAAAGAATTGGGAATTTTGCGCGATGAAATCAAGGAACAAGAGGGACGCACGTTGCGAATGTTGTACTTGATGCGCGAACATCCACTCGTGCAGCAAGTGTTGAGTAATGGCAATCACTCTGACTGAAAATCACATGCGACGATGTGATCCGCTAGATGCACAAGGGAGACCTTCGCGGTCTCCCTTGCGTTTACTTGCGACTCTGTTCTTTGGACCACGCCTGAATTTGCTTGACCAGCGATGCTACCACGGTGAGCAATTGCACCGCATCGCGCAAAGAAATTGAGAATGCCGATTTCCCGGCCGTCGGCGCGGCGTCATGCTCTGCTCTCGCGGGACGGCGTGACGATAACGCCCCCGCAATGATCACTGCCATCACTGCCCCAGCAACCCCACCCGCAATTCCGCCAACGATTGCCGGGTATGCCTCGCTCTTGCGCAACTCTTGAATCAATAGATTCATGCGCATGCTCAACCTTTGCGCATCCGATTGCTGTTCCATAGTCTCCCTCACTTGCCCCGCAAGAAATTGATTACGCCGCGCGTCGTGGTACTCACGCGCACGCTTTCGGCTTGCACCCGAATCACCGCATCTGCAATGTCGTGCGAAACGCGTTGCGTGCCATACTGAATCCGTAATGCCCAAATCCGTGCGTTGAGAAATGGAGTCTTGAGCCACCGATTAAAGCGGCGCAGATATTGGAACATCAAGAAAAATACAACGCCGGGAATTGCGGTAAACAACATCATCCACAACGCAAACCAAACGATAGAGAGATCGCGCCACGGAGCGAGAGCGTCTGGATTCATCTTAATCCTTTCCGTTGAGTACCGCCAAGACCTCGGCGGCGTATTGACGGGCTTGTTCATCTCCCGATCGGGCGATACCCTCCAACGGTTTGCGCACCAAAGGACTTGCCATCCGCTTGAGCGCATCGGCGGCAACCGCGCGCACTTCCGATTCGCCCAGTTGCAAATCCACCATCAACGCCGGCGCCGCCTTGTCCGATGCGATCTCACCGAGTGCCTTGGCTGCCGCCACACGCAAACGCGTATCGGTTACGCCGACTCGTGGATCGCCGCGCAACGCAACGAGCAACGGTTCGATCACGCGATCGGTGCGTGAATGCCCTAACGCTTCGACAACCGCATCGCGCACATCGGCGCTGACATCGCGCAATTGGGGCAACAAATATTCGATGCCACGATCGAGTTGTAATTGTCCCAAAAGTTGTGCGGCACGCATGCGCACCGTTGGATCCTTTTCCTTAAGTTTTGCCGCCAACGCGTCCACGGCCGTATCGCTTTGCATCTCCGCCAAAGCGGCAATGGCATCCGCAGCCCCATCCCACGCTCGCGCGATTAACTCTTTGGTGATCGCTTCGCGCAATTCCGTGCGTATCTCGCGTGCATGGGCTACCACCCAGCCAGCCAGTCCAAAATTGTTTTGCTCCACCAAGCGTTCTGCCAACACGCTGGCTTCGCCCAAGCCGGCGTAGAACAGCACGACCTCGCGCCACGCCGGCTCGGTTAAATGTTCGACCAAAGGTTCAAGCGTGGGCGCGTGACGCAGAGCGCGCGCGGCAAAGTACGCTTGCCACAGTTCGTGGATAAATTCTGCTGTGCGGTTCTTGCCCAAGCGTAGAAATCCTTTGGACTTGGCCACGAATTCGTTCGAGGCGGGCTTGCCGCGTTGGATTGCCAACGCAACTCCTTCCAACATCGTTGCGGTTTCTGCGGAATCTTGCAAGATGTTTTCAACGATGGCGTCAAACAACGCCGTTCGTTGCGTGGGCAAGGGTTGTCCTTCGCGCCAAACTTGCGTGAGCAGGGTCAACGTCATTGGATTCGCCGTGAGTGCACGCGGCACGCGGTCGGTTTTCAACGCGACCAAGAAGGCGGAGGCTTTTTCGGTGTTCCATTTCATCGCAAATGGTTCAAGGTCATTGTCGCGAAAACCCGGCAATCGAAATTCGGCAAAGCCGGCAATCGGCGAGCGCGCGGAAATAATGAGGCGTGCCTCTTGCCATTCTTGCAACCAAGGTTGCAATTGATCAGCGGGCAACAGATCGGCATCGTCAATCAGCACAGTGGCACGCCCAGCCCGAAATACATTGGGGAAAAAAGTGGGCGGGCATTGCGCGGCAAGATCAGCTGCCAAATTCAATGCACGAGGAACATCGGTGAGGCGAGGCAAGGCGGCGGGATTCAAATCGCGCGCAGAGAAATAAAGAGGGATGCGCGATTGTTGATGCTGGCGCATCTCTTGTGCGAGTACAAGCGCAAGGTACGCCAGTGTCGTTGTCTTGCCGGCACCGGGCGCACCCGTGATCACCACGCGCGCATTGCCCGCCAAAGCGGCGGTCAGTCCGCGTGGTTCCACCATTCGTTCCTCTAACGATGCGTACGTGTTAGGCGAAATACAGAGTTGAAACCGTTTGCGCAAATGCTCGGCGTATTTGTTTTGAAAACGAACTGAGGCGTTCAACCAAGAGGTAAGAAAATTCATACCATCCTTTCTGGAACAGGATTTTATCACGGGCAATCGGAATAGTCAAAGCAAATTCCAAGGTGTAGTTCAGTTTGGGGGCGAATAAACCGCGTGCCACACTGGGTCAAAGCGATGGCTCAAAACGACTGCGCGCAGCGCCAAGATGCGTTCCGCATTCTCACGCTTCCAACGCATCCCAGGCCCAACCAGCCGAGACCGAAATTGCTTGATGCCGCTTTCGATCATTCCGCTGCCAATCGGAAATCCATCCTCATATGTTTCCAACTATTGCATGCGCCGGTGATTGTTTTCAAAATAGCCCGCTTCGCGTCGCCACACTTTGCCGGCGGTGGGTTAAGTCACGCAAATCGTCGGCAATCTGGCGGGCGCGTCCTTGATACAGTGGCGTTTCCTTGGATTGGACCCAGGCGTGAGCATTCGCCGTGTCTTCGCCCCACAGCGCATTCGCCGCCGTAGAGATGCTGTCGGGCGTGATACCAATCCACCACTGGGCGACTCGCACGGAGGCGTCCATCGCGACGCCCATCGGACGTGCGTGCGGCACGTGCCCCCGAATGATTTGTCCCCGTTGGGGCAAACCCACGGCCGTTTTAGCGCGTACCTCTTCTGCCCTGTGGATTTTCGCGCTCCACTTTTGGGCGCATCGCCAGATGCTTGTATCGGAAATCGTGAGTCCGCCAATCTTCTGCAAGATTTGTTCCGCCAATAACTTGGCGTTGCGTTCTGCGCCGGTTTGTTTCGGCGGGCGTTTCATCGGCAACTCCCTTGAAAATGTGGGACAAATTTGAAATTTGTCCTACGCGTGGTCCATTTTCATTCGACCGCTGGTGCGCCAACGGCGAATGAGCAACTCCTCTCAACAGGGTTGCCTCATTATCGCACATCTTGCCCCCAAACTGACCTACCCCCCGCATCCTTAAATTTTTTGTCCACCGCTCAACCCAATGCGCCACGCGAGAAAATCTGTGCTATAATCGGGAATGAACCAATTGACCAATGAGCCAATGTGCCAAGCGAGATCGTCATTGGCTCTTTCGTTTGTCCTCCTCCGTTTACTGTTCACTGTTTCACTGGTTACCATCTCCCGGGTGTCTTATGTCTGATTTCGTTCATCTGCATTGTCACAGCGAGTACAGTCTCCTCGATGGACTGCCGCATCCCAAAGACCTGGCGGCTCGCGCCGCCGAGTTGAATCAGCCCGCGCTCGCGCTCACCGATCACGGCGCGATGTTCGCGGCAGTTGAATTTTACGATGCGTGCAAAGCCAAGAACATCAAACCGATTATCGGCGTGGAAGCGTACTTGGCAAAGCGGCGAATGCAGGACAAGGATGCCAAAGAAGATCGCAGTTCGTACCACCTGCTCTTGCTCGCCGAAAACAACGAGGGTTATCAAAACCTTTTGAAACTTGTCTCCGCTGCAGAGTTGGAAGGATTCTACTATTATCCGCGTGTAGATCACGCCTTGCTCGAAAAGTACAACAAGGGACTCATCGTCAGCACCGGTTGCCCCTCCAGCGAAATTCCGCGCCTGTTGCACGAAGGACGCGATGCCGAAGCGCGCCAATGGTTTGTGTGGTATCGTGATGTCTTTCAAGATCGCTTTTACGTCGAACTGCAAGAACACGGCATTTCCGAATTTGCCGGCTTGAATCAAAAACTCATCGCGCTTGCCCGCGAGTTTAACGTGCCGCTCATCGCCACGAACGACGCGCACTATCTCCGTCCCGACGATGCCTCGGCGCAAGATGTGCTGCTGTGCATTCAAACGAACACTGTCATCACCGATCCCAAACGAATGCGGATGGATGGGAGTGATTATTATTTGAAATCGTCGGAGGAGATGCGCGCGATCTGGCGCGAATTGCCGGAAGCCCTCGCCAACACGTTGCTCGTCGCCGAACGATGCAACGTGGACCTCAGTTTCAAAGGATACCGGTTACCCCTTTTCCCCGTGCCTGCGGGCCACACGCCGCAATCGTACTTGCGCGCCTTGTGCGAAGAAGGGTTCCGCCAACGCTACCCCGACAATCACACAGCGGCGCGTGAACGCTTGGAGTACGAACTCCAAGTGATTCACGAGATGGGGTTTGACACCTATTTCCTCATTGTGTGGGACTTGTGCCGCTTTGCCCGCGAGAAGCATATTTGGTTCAACGTGCGCGGTTCCGCTGCCGGTTCGATTGCGGCGTACTGCGCCGGCATCACCAACCTCGATCCGCTCAAACATCATCTCATCTTTGAACGCTTTCTCAATCCCGGGCGTATCTCGATGCCGGACATTGATCTCGATTTCCAAGACAATCGGCGTTCCGAGTTGATTGAATACACCGTGCAAAAGTACGGCCGCGAAAATGTGGCACAGATCGTAACGTTTGGGACGTTGGGCGCCAAAGCCGCCATCCGCGACGTGGGACGCGCGCTCGATTATCCGCTGAGCGAAGTGGACAAGGTCGCCAAACTGGTCCCGGGCGGACCCAACGTCAAGATTGATGACGCACTCGAAAAAGTCGCGGAACTCCGGCAGATGTACGAAGAGAACGATTACATTCGCAAACTGATTGATCGCGCGCGCTCGTTGGAAGGTGTAGCGCGGCACGCGAGCACCCACGCCGCCGGCGTCGTCGTGACGGACAAGCCCGTGGTCGAGTACGTCCCGTTGCATCGTCCCACGCGCGGCGACGAGCAAACCGGTTTTCCGGTAACGCAATTCGATATGACAATCCTCGAGCGCGTAGGCTTGCTCAAGATGGATTATTTGGGGCTAGCGACGCTGACGATTATGCGCCGCGCGTGCGAATTGATCGAACAACGCCATGGCATCCATTACGATCTGGGTAACATTCCGGTCGAAGACCCCAAAGCGTTCGAGTTGCTTTCGCGCGGCGATGTGACTGGCGTGTTCCAAGTCGAAGGATCGGGGATGCGCCAAGTCCTCACCAAGATGAAACCGCACAAGTTTGAACACATCGTGGCAACGGTGAGTCTCTATCGCCCGGGACCGATGGAGCATATCCCCAACTATATCAACCGGTTGCACGGCGTTGAACCGGTGACGTACAAACATCCCAAACTCAAACCCATTTTGGAAGAAACGTTTGGAATCATTGTGTATCAAGAACAAATCATCCAAACGGCGGTTTTGCTTGCCGGCTATAAACCGGGCGAAGCCGACGAAATCCGAAAAGCGGTCGGCAAGAAAATCAAAGAAAAGATCGAAGCGCATCGTGTCAAGTTTGTCAAAGGCGCCGTCGCCAACGGCATTGACCAATCAGTCGCAGAAGCCATTTACAGTGACATTGAGTACTTTGCACGTTATGGTTTTAACAAAGCGCACGCCGCCAACTATGCCGTCTTGACGTGTCAAACCGCGTTTCTCAAAGCGCATTATCCCATCGAGTACATGACCGCGTTGCTCACGACCGAAATTGGCAACCTTGAAAAGATTGGGCAATTGGTCAATGAAGCGCGCCGCAACGGCATCGAAATTTTGCCGCCAGATGTCAACACGAGCGACGCCGAATTTACGATTGCCTCGAACAACAAGGCAATTCATTTTGCATTGAGTGCGATCAAAAATGTCGGCAGCGGTCCTGTCGAAGTCATCATCAAGGCGCGGCAAGTCGGCGGACCGTTCAAATCGTTGGATGATTTTTGCCGGCGCGTGGACTTGCGACTGGTCAATCGGCGCGTGCTGGAATCGCTCATCAAAGCCGGCGCGCTCGATTGTTTTGGCCGCCGTTCGCAACTCTTAAAAGTGTTGGATCGAATGATGGCGGCCAGTCTGGCGGCGCATCAAGCCAGCGAACGCGGCCAACTTTCGATGTTTGGCGCCATCGCCGCCGCGCCGGAGATGACAGCCGATACGTTTGGGATTTTGCCAGATGAGCCGGAAATTCCCAATCGCGATAAATTGCAAGACGAAAAAGAATTGACCGGCACCTATTTTTCCGATAATCCCTTGATGCGACTTGCCCGCGCATCGCACAAGAATGTTTCGCACACGGTTCAACAGATTGATGAATCGCTGGCGGGGCATCGGGTTACCTTAGCGGGCGTGGTTACGTCATCGCGCATCATCACGACGAAAAAGGGTGATGCGATGGCGTTCGTTTCGATCGAAGACCCCACCGGGAGCGTCGAACTGACCGTGTTCCCCAAAATGTACGCGCGCACCAAAGAGTTGTGGCACGCCGAAGCGCTTGTGCTGGTCAAGGGCAAAGTGGAATTGCGCGATGGCAAGATCCAAATCCTGTGCGAATCGGCGGAAGAATATCACGTGGAATCTGTCGCGGCAAGTCAAGCCCCCGCGCCGGCGATTCAGTATGCGATGCCGGATGCCGACGAAGCCGCGCTTGCCGCAAGTGCATCGGTGATCGAGGAAGCACAGGGGGAATACATCGTTGAGAATGTACCGCCACCTCCGGAAGAACCGCCGGCTGAATTCATTGTCGGTAGTCAACCCTCCGCGGTTGGCAGTCCTCCGCTTGTCCCTGCGGCAGAATCGAACGGCAAGGTAAATGGTAGTGAGGTAGTTACCAAGATGAATGGCGGTAACGGCGATGCAGTCAAAACCGCTGTTGCGCCTGCCCCGGCGCCAGCGTCGCGTTATCAACCACCCAAGCATCTGCGTATCTTTTTGAATCGCACACAAAATTATGAAGAGGATGTGCGCCGGATGCGCGAGTTGCTGATGTTGCTTTCGAGTGTTGAAGGACGTGATCGGTTCACGTTCTATGTGCCAAACCCGCAAGGCATTGTGCAACTAGATTTCCCCAATCATTCGACGAGTTATGCGCACTTGCAGAATGACCTAGATGAATTGATCCGCGAATGGGGGACGTTGGAAGTGCAGTGAATCAGTGGGACAGTAGGATTAGCGGAACAGAGAGCGGCGAAAATCCGCTCTTTGTCTTTTTAGGGGCATCGTGTATAATGCACGGCGCAAATCTGAAATTGGAAATTGGAATGTTTAATTTTTTACGACGCAAGGAACAAGTCAAATCCAGTTTGACCAAGACGCGACAATCCTTTCTTTCCAAACTCACTTCGCTGGTGATCAAGAACGAGGTCGATGAAGAATTTTGGAGTGGCTTGGAAGAAGCGTTGATTGGCGCGGATGTGGGTGTTGAAACAACCATAGAGTTGGTGGACAAGTTGCGCGTGCGCGCCGAGAAAGAACACGTCCGCGAGGCGGCGCGAGTGCGCGATATGCTGAAAGAAGAACTCGTTACGATTTTGACGAAGGTGGAAAACGCAAAGGGAATTAAGGGGTCGGAAGGGACCGCGAGAAAACCCGTTGTAGTGCTGATTGTTGGTGTGAACGGTTCGGGCAAGACGACGAGCATTGGTAAATTAACTCACTATTACAAAGCGCAAAACAAAAAGGTCATTCTTGCTGCCGCCGATACGTTTCGCGCCGCGGCAATTGATCAGCTGAAAATCTGGGGCGAGCGTACTAGCGTGGAGGTGGTCGCGCATCAACCCGGCGCGGATCCGGGCGCAGTGGCATTTGATGCGTGGCAAGCCGCGCACGCGCGCCACGCCGATTATTTGATCGTGGATACCGCCGGACGTTTGCAAACTAAATTCAATTTGATGAAAGAGTTGGAAAAGGTCGCACGCGTCTTGCAGAAAAATGATCCCACTGCGCCGCACGAAACACTCCTCGTGCTTGATGCGGTGACCGGTCAGAACGGTTTGCAACAAGCTCGCGAATTCAAAAAAGCAACGCCGCTCACCGGTTTAATTCTGACCAAACTCGATGGCACCGCCAAGGGCGGCATCGTCTTTGCGATTGCCAAAGAATTGCAACTGCCCATCAAGTTCATTGGTACGGGTGAAGCAATTGACGATTTTGCTGAATTCGATGCGAAGGAATTTGTGGACGGCTTGTTTGAATAGTGACGAAGGACGAAGAACAATGGAAGAATTAAAATCAAAACTGAACGAACTCTACGCGCATATCGCCACCCTCTTGGAGCGTCTTTGACATTGCGGGCAAAGAAAAACGCGTCGCCGAATTAGAGCAGGCATCGGGACAGCCAGATTTTTGGAACGATAATGTGACTGCGCAACAAGCCATGCGCGAACTGACGACGTTGAAAGAAGAAGTTGCCACGTGGCGCGCACTCGAAGCGAAAGCACGCGACGCGCTGGGCTTGCTTGAACTAGCCATCGAAGAGAATCACGCCGAGACGGCTGAAGAAGTAGCACAAGAAATCCCCGCTATCGAAGCGAAACTGGCGACGTTAGAATTCAATTTGCTCTTTGCCGGCGAGTACGATCGCAACAACGCGATCCTCTCGATTCACTCTGGCGCGGGCGGCACTGAATCGCAAGATTGGGCGCAGATGTTGATGCGAATGTACCTGCGCTATGGCGAGTCGAAAGGGTACACGACCGAACTCCTCGAAGAGATGGAGGGGGAAGAAGCCGGCATCAAATCCGCGACGATTCGTTTCAGCGGCGAGTACGCCTACGGACGACTCAAAGCCGAACGCGGCGTGCATCGTTTGGTGCGCCTCTCGCCGTTCGATGCGAATCATCGGCGCCACACCTCGTTCGCGCTCGTTGAGGTGATGCCAGAGATTGACGACACGGTCAATGTCGAGATCAATCCCGAAGATGTCAAGATGGACATTTATCACGCGTCGGGACACGGCGGGCAAAATGTGCAAAAGGTCGCGACGGCGGTGCGCTTGACGCACGTGCCAACCGGCATCGTCGTCACGTGCCAGAACGAGCGCTCACAACTTCAGAACAAAGAAAACGCGTTCAAGGTGTTGCGCGCGCGCTTGGTCGAGTTAGAAATCGAAAAGAAAGAGCAAGAGAAGGCGCGACTCAAAGGCAAGCACGTCGAAGCGGGCTGGGGCAATCAGATTCGTTCGTACGTGTTGCATCCGTACCAAATGGTCAAGGATCATCGCACCGAGTACGAAACGTCGCGCACCGATGCGGTGCTGGACGGCGAACTGGATGCGTTCATCGAAGCGTACTTGAAGGAACAAGTGGGACAGTAAAGCGGGAGGCAGTTGGCCGGAGGCAGGAGGCAGTCGGCGGGAGGCAGGAAACAAAAATCTTCGAGGGTTGATTACCTCGAAGATTTTTTATTTGACGGTGAACTTGCCTAGTTCAATGATTTCGTGCGGGATGAATTTTTCATCGAGCAAGAGGGCGTCAATGCCTTGATCGGCTTGGTACATTTTGACTTGAACGCGATATTCGCCGGGCGCAAGGTCGCGCGGCAAGGTGAACGTGTACGCGTCGTTCACTGTGACATTCGGTTGCCACAAAAACGTTCTCCCTGCCGGTTCACGATCGTGCGCCAGAATTTTTTCTCCACGCGCATCCACGATGCGTACGGACGCGCTGTAGTACGCATCAATCTTGTTGAATGGAATCCACGTCAAGTTCAGGTCGAGCGCGTCGCCGGGCGCGTACCGCGCTTGGAGTGGCGTCGTCAAGCGCACACTCGCCGGCAAAACAATCTCGCGCGTTGGTTCCTCGTTTTTTATCTCGACCTTGCCTGCCAAATCACTCCACGCCACAATGCCATTGATGGCTGCGCGCACGTTCAGCGTAGCTTCGCCGGTGCGCGCGGGTGTCGTGATGCGAATAGGAATGACCGAGACGTGGGATGTGACCAGAGGCAACGGTGTCGTGGTTGGTTGAACGGCATCAGCGTCCCAACGTGCTTCGATGTGCAATTGCGTTGTCGGTTTGATCGCGAAACTCCGGGGTGATTGATTGTTCAAAATTAAAAATGCGGTGTAGGTGGAGTTGGGCATCGCCGGCGAAGGCAGGTAGAGGCGCGCCCCCAGACGTTGTTTTTCGAACGAGGATGGTGCAACGATGTAAATCCACGTATCGCCAAACCCTTTTGCGATTTCCATCTCGCCGTGTGCTTCGAGCGGCGAAGAATGGTGAATGATCAAATACTTGACATCCAGCGCTTGAATCAAACTAAGCGCGCGCTCATTCGGAAACGCTTGCATCTCGTACGCGATCTCGCCGCGGCGCGGCGGGTTGAATCCGCTGTAGCCATCCGGCGTCGCGCGCCAGTGATACGTCGAAAGATACTGCGTCGTCAGATCGAGTGGCTTGGTTGGATCGCTCGCGAGCATTGGTAATTCGAGGATGACACCGGGCGGTTGCGCGCGCAGCCAGCGCACGTACTCTGGGATTGCGTCCCACACCGGCACGGGCGTGATTTGCGCGGCGGGGAGTGCGAGGTATTCAAGCGCGATAAGAGCAGTAGGCAGTAAGCGGTAGGCAGTAGGCAAGAAACGACTTTTTGTTTTCTGTTTTCTACTTACCGATTCTTGCAAGCCCAAGCCCGCCAATACCGCCAGCGCGCACATCACGAGCGCGTCAAAACGTACCGGCGCGCGCAAGGCACGCATCAGCGGAAACAAATCGTAGAGCCAGCGGTACGGCAGCGTGATGTCGGTACCGATGTCCGGCGCGAGGAAAAGGCGGGGGCCCAACGAAAGTAAAAAGGCAAAAGTCAAAAGTAAGAAGTAAAACCAGCGTTCACGATTCTTTGCAGCAGTGATGCCAACAATCGCCAGCGCGAACGCGACGATGCCGGGGAACAAGTTGTCGAGCGGATAGCCGCCGTTGTAAATTAGTTGTTTGGGCGCAAGCCAGTTGCCGTACAACACATTGTGCGGCGAGACTTCGGTGTAGAGTTTCAGCGAGGCGCTGAACGGCTCGCTCTCGAATACCTTGCGCTCAAAGCCCATCTCGCGCTGGACTTGGAGGTACGGAACAAAGAACGGGACGACGCAGAGCGCGATGAGCGCGCAGGCGACAAGCAGACGCGCGCAAAGTGTTACGTATGATGTAGTGCGTGGCGCGCGGTGCGTCAAGTGCCAAACGATGTAAAGCCCAACAGCAAAGCCGGCAAGAAACGCATAGTAGAATGACGAGAGCGCTTGCAAAGAAAAGAACAGCGCGAACAGGAAAGCTAATCGAAAATCAGAAATCGAAAACCGAAAATTGGCCGCGGTCAACAATCGCCGCAACCACATCAACGCCAGCGGCATCCAGCCAAACGAGAGCAACTGCACTTGCGCCAGATTGCCAAGGTTGTACGGATTGAATGCAAAAATCGTGCCCGCGACGATTGCCGCGCCGCGCGCGCGCGTGAGATCGTACACGAACAAGTACATCGCGTACGCGGCAAGCCAGAACGACGCGAGCAAAACAAGATTGTAGCCAAGGATCGTATTATCGAACGCGAGGTTGAACGGCAGCGCGAACAAACCCTGCGGCAACAACGTTTCGGAAAACGCCAGCGCGTTGCGGTACGGGTAAAAGATGTTCGCGTGGAACAGGTCGAGCGGAGCGGTGATGAGCGCGTGTCCGACCCACGCGATAATCCACGTGTTGAGCAGCGCGTCCTGCTTGTCCTCAACAGCGTTGGTGAGATGCAAGACGAGCGGGTTGGTCAGCACGCCTGTCAGCGCGACAAAGATCACGAGTGCGATGCCATCGCGCTTGATGATGCTCGCCTGTCTTGCCGGCGGGGTGATCAACTGAGCAATCCTCGCCGCCAATCGCGCGCATCCCATTTGGCTTTCAATTGTTTTTTGAATTCCTCTTTCCACACCGGGTCTTTGAGTTTTTCATTCAAGAGGGGCCACACCGTTTCACTGTCCGCGTCAATCGTGCCAAGAATTTCTTGGATGTAGCGGTCCACTTCGATGCGCGCAGATTTAATGGTGGGGATGCCCAGTTCTTCGAGCATCGCATCCAAATTCACGGTATAGAATGGCATAGTTGCCTCCGGAGCAAAAGATTCTGCGCTGAATTATAGCGCAGTTAGGAGACATCAGCAAAAAGTCGGGCGCTGATTTTGTTTGCCACTTTTTTGTGGCTGTGCTATAATAGCGCGTGCTGGAGAGGTCGCATAGTCCGGTCTAGTGCGCGCGACTCGAAATCGCGTGTGGTCGCAAGGCCACCGGGGGTTCAAATCCCTCCCTCTCCGCCTCGTTTAGTTACCTCGTTTAATCGTTGGATAGTTCGATCGTTGTCTGGTCGTTCGGCAACGACGAAACTATAAAACTATCCAACGATGCAACTAACCTGGAGAGGTCGCATAGTCCGGTCTAGTGCGCACGATTGGAGATCGTGTAGGCCACAAGCCTCGCGGGTTCAAATCCCGCCCTCTCCGCTGCTAGTGGACAGTGGCAAGTGGGCAGAAGTTCTGGTCACTGCCCCCTACCCACTGCCCACTCTTTTTGACAATTTCTCTCATCTCGGCTACACTATTGGCGGTCGTGCTAGATGGGGAACTAGCGGTGCCCTGATGCATCTTGGGATGTCTGACTCGCAACCCGCTACAGCGAGGTCGAACCCCTTCTCGCGGGGTGTTCGTTTCGGGACTGGGCGGTTCAAGTGGCGATGAAGGTTGGGTCCGACGCGGCACAAGCCGACAAACCCCGCCAGGGTCGGAAGACAGCAACGGTAAGTCGTCACTTGTGGGTGCCGTCGGGGTACCTGACTGGAGCTGGCTGTTCCGCACAAGCCGGGGCGGGCACTTCAACAGAAGGTGCACGACCATTTTGAGAAACCGTGAGCGAAGGGACTCGATTGCACCACCACAACGATTGGGACACCTTCTATTTTCATCGTCCACGTATTCGCTTCGATGCCTCCATCCTCGTTCTCGTTTTCACGTTGACCGCACTCGCACTGATGGGCTGGGGCTATTTCCGTTTGCTGCGCCCCGTTACCCTCCAGATCAATCAAGAGACGCACACGATCCTCACGAATCAAACGACGGTTGCCGGCGTTCTCCACGACGCCGCACTCACGCTGCATCCCGAAGACATTATCTTTCCCGCGCTGGACGCCCCCATCCCCGAGAATCAACCGATTTCAATTCGCTTGGCGCGCCCCATCACTATTGAGGTAGATGGTAACATTCTTGAACGACGCACGCAAACGCGGACGATTATCGAAGCACTGCGCGAAGCCGGGATTACGCTCAAACTCAACGATCAAGTCTTGCGTGATGGTCGAGTGGTTGAGCCGAGTGTGATGCTGGGTGAGTCGGACAGTGACACACCGACACATCTGGTTGTGCAACGCGCCGTGCCGATCGAAGTGAACGACAACGGTGCTTGGTCCACCGTGTACACCACTGCCCCTACCCTGGGTGAAGCCTTGCGCCAAGCCGGCTTGATCGTTTATTTAGGCGATCACGTTACCCCCGATCTGGGAACGCCGGTGGTGCCGGGCTGGCAAGTGTACATTCGCCGTTCACACGCGGCAACCATCAACGTGGACGGCAAAACGATTCGCACGCGATCCTTGGGCAACACGGTGGCCGATGTGTTGGCGCAAGAAGGCATCGAACTGGTGGACAAGGATTATACCATTCCCCCCGCCACAGACGCCGTACGCGATGAAATGACGATTCAAGTCATGCGCGTGCGCGAAGAATTTTTCACTGAATCGGAATATATTCCCTACCAAACGGTCTGGCAGGCTGATCCGACGATGGAAATTGATACGCGTCGCGTTGCCCAAGCCGGCGATGAAGGATTAAAGAAACGCACCATTCGCATCACGTACGAAAATGGTCGCGAGACCAAACGCTCGGTAGATAAAGAATGGATCGAATCTGCGCCGGTCACGCAAATCATCAACTATGGCACCAGGATCGTCAAGCGAGAACTCACGCTACCGGATGGTTCAACGGTAACGTATTGGCGCAAGGTGCGCATGCTCGCCACGTCGTACACGGCGGCAACATCGGGCAAAGCGCGCACACATCCGGAATATAGCATCACCGCCACCGGAATGCGCGCCGGGGTTGGGGTTGTGGCGGTTGATCCCAAAGTCATCAACCTGCGCACACGGCTCTATGTGCCGGGGTATGGGCTAGCTGTCGCCGGGGATACCGGCGGCAAGATCAAAGGCAAGCGCATTGACTTGGGATACGACGAAACCAATTTGGTGTTATGGTACAAGTGGGTAGATGTCTATTTGTTGGATAACCCTCCGCCCGCTGATCAGATTCATTGGGTCATTCCCGATACGCCCAAAGAACGCACGACACGTTAGTGATGAGCATTCGAACAACGTTGGATGCGCACGGTTTACGTCCACAAAAAAAATGGGGACAGCATTTTTTAACGGACCCCCGTATTTTAGAAACCATTGCGGATGCGGCAGAGGTCCAAGCCACCGATACCATTTTGGAGATTGGACCGGGCTGGGGCCATCTTACGCGCGTATTGGCACGCCGGGCTAGGCAGGTTGTCTCAGTTGAGATTGATGCGTCGCTGGCAAGACAACTGTGTGCGGATTTTGCCAACGTGTCCAATGTAATGATTGTGCAAGGCAATTTTTTGGACGCAGCACCGATCGAATGGCTGGGTAAATCAATAACAGGGGCGGGCATTTCCCCCGCCCCTGTTGCTATCCCATTCAAGGTCGTGGCGAACCTGCCGTATTATATCACCTCCGCGATTTTGCGCCACATTCTGGAAGCCGCCGTCAAACCCAAGGTCATCGTCGTGATGGTGCAACGCGAGGTGGCACAACGCCTCGTTGCCCAGCCGCCCGCGATGAACCTTCTCGCGGTGAGTGTCCAATGCTTTGCACAACCGCGTATAATACGTACAATTAAAGCCGGCGCATTCTATCCTCCTCCCAAGGTAGATTCGGCGATCGTGAGAATGGATGTCTTGACCAAGCCCCGCCTGGCGTCCAATGAGACAGCGCGATTCTTTGAGGTTGTCCACGCTGGCTTTGGAACACGACGGAAACAATTGCGCAATGCGTTAGCGAATGGCTTGGGAGGTTCGCCACCGATGATTACCCAAGCGTTGGAACGGATCGGTATTGATCCAACTCGGCGTGCCGAAACCCTGACCCTGGACGAGTGGATCGCACTCTATCGAGAGTTAGCCTAATGGGCTATTGTAACTTTGGCAATTCCGTATAGAATCTTAGGTAGGGAATCATCGTGTCCGATCTAGCCAAACGTCGCATTCTAGTCATTGATGACGATCCCGTGATTCGTCGGGTGGTCTGCAAGTCACTTGCCGATGCTGGCTATGAAGCACGGAGTGCCGCGACTGGCTCCGAAGGGCTGATGCTAGCACACGCCAATCCGCCAGACTTGGTCTTGGTGGATGTGATGATGCCCGAAATGGACGGCTATCAGGTCTGCGCTCAATTGCGCCACGATCCACTCACCGTCCATATTCCGGTCATTATGCTGACCGCGCTCGATCAAACCGAATCGGTGATCAAGGGTTTACGCGCCGGCGCCGACGATTACTTGACCAAACCCTTCGACATTACCGAGTTGATTACCCGCATCGAAGCCCACTTGCGCCGATCCGAACGCGATATCAATGTCAATCCCCTCACCGGCTTGGCGGGCAACCCCGTGATCGAACAAGTGATTAGTGAACGACTTGCCAGCCGTGTGCCGTTGGCGGTGATGTACATTGACCTGACTAATTTCAAACCCTACAACGATGAGTACGGTTGGTTGAAAGGAGATCAGGTTATTGGGATGCTGGCACACCACATTCTAGGGGCCTTGCGCGACGCCGGGAACAAGACCGATTTTGTTGGACACGTAGGCGGCGATGATTTTATTGTCGTAACCACACCTGACCGCGCAGAGAAATTGGCAAAAGAAGTGATCGCACGCTTTGACGCCGCCATCCCCCATTACTATACCGAGCACGATCGCGAACGTGGTTACATCCACGTCCTCGATCGGCGGGGTAAACCCTATCGCGCGCCGCTGGTCACTGTTGCCGTCGCCATTGTCACGAACAAAACTCGTCCGTTTACGCATCTTGGACAAATTGCGGCAGCGGCGGCGGAAGTGAAAAAGTACGTCAAGTCGTTGCCCGGTAGCCGTTATGCGTTTGATCGTCGTCAAAAATAAGTCTTTAGCGAGATGATCCCTATGGATGAATCACCGTCGTCCCACCCTGTTTTACCGGGGGGTGCCGCCATCGAGCGGCTCATTCAAGAACGCATCGAACGCCATCTTCCGTTGGCAACCTTGCATATTGATTTGATCAATCTTGAACCCTATTGCCAAAAGTACGGTTGGGCAAAAGGTGCTCAAATCATCCAGACCTTGTCGAACATCATTCAAGAAACACTGACAACGGTCGGCCAGCCAAGCGATTTGTGCGGACACGTTATCAGCGATGTCTTTGTGATTGTGACCGTGCCGGAACGCGCCGAACACTTGGCGCAAGATATTATCCAGCGTTTTGATGCGGCGATTCTACCTTACTATAGCCCGGAAGATCAAACGAATAAATATTTCGATACATTGGATCGGCGCGGCAATCCTTATCGCGCCCATCTCGTTGGTGTTTCGATCGCCATCGTCAGCAATGCTTATCGCGAGTTGGAACACGTGTTGCACGTTGAAGCGCTAACCACCGAAGTGAAAAAATACATCAAACTGTTACCCGGCAGTCGCTATGCGTTTGACCGTCGGCACAAGTGAGAGTATAATGGATGGGTCATTTTGAACAAGGGAGCGTGAGGTCTTATGCCCATCTATGAATACGAGTGTGAAAGTTGTGGGATACATTTTGAGAAAATTCAACCGGTAACGGCTGAACCAATTCGCCAATGTCCCGAATGTTCCGGCCAAGTGCACAAGGTCTTGCATCCGGCGGGGATTATCTTCAAAGGATCGGGGTGGTATATCACGGATAGCCGCAAAAGTACCTCGGGCGCGGTAACCGGCGAAACAAAAAAAGAGAGTTCGGAAACCAAGCCGGAACCCAAACCCACAACGAGTCCCAGTGCCTCATAAAAAAAGAAACCCGTTTTCAACCGAAAACGGGTTTCCTGCTTGTGGGATTCTCAGAGCGCATTTGAATATTGGGTTATTGTAGGGCAAATTTGCCTAACGAGAAGTCAAGGCATTTTTGAATTTTCAAATGCCCTCTCAGAGTTGAAAGTTCCCAGCCGCCGGAACGATCTTGTGATTGAAATGCGTTACATAGTTTTGCATGCGTTCCATCAACGCTTTCCACTCTTCATTTTCCAAGGCATGCTCAATCGTCGCGCGTTCCTCCGCCACAAAGCCGGTCAAGATTTGTGGCGCATCGCCCCACACGGTGTACCACGCCTCGGTGGGTTGCACACCTAGCCGCGTGAGTTTGGGCACAAACTCTTGTACCGCAAATTCAAAATATTCCGATTCTTTACCGGGACGAATGTCCCACGTCATTAACAATTTCCACATTAGCTTGACGGCCTACCTCTGGTAGAACTATCATAGCAGAGATTATCAATTTACGCAAACGAGGAAAAAAGAATGCGCGCCGTGATTCAACGGGTAACCGAAGCATCCGTCAGCATAGAGCACCAAATCGTCGGCGCGATTGAGCGCGGCTTGGTGATTCTCGTTGGAGTAACCCACGAGGATACCGAAGCCGATGCGCGCTGGCTGGCGCAGAAAATTGCAACGCTCCGCATCTTTGAAGACGAGGCGGGCAAGTTCAACCGCTCCGCGCTTGAGGTGGGTGCGAGCGCACTCGTCGTCTCGCAATTTACGCTTTATGCTGACACACGGCGCGGTCGGCGTCCGGATTTCATTGATGCCGCACGCCCGGAAATCGCCGAGCCGCTGGTGGAACGATTTGTGGCGCACTTGCGCGCGCAAGGTTTGCACGTCGAGACCGGCAAGTTTCAGGCGCGCATGTTGGTGCGTATTCTGAACGATGGCCCTGTAACACTCATCCTCGATTCACCGTGATAGATTAGCCGCCGTTCGCCGGCTGCGTCCACGTTCCACTCACGTCTACGCGCTGACTTGGATCGTGGATGTTTTGCAATTGCTTGCACTCGAAGGAACCACTGTTTGCCCTAACCTCGACTGTGCATCCCCCCATCGCCCAACGAAAATTATCCCGGTCGTGATCGCCGCCCGGTACCAACTCAACATCAATGATCGAAAGGCCCGGCGTGCTATCGTACTTGCCTACGCCTTTGAATGGCGCGATGTGAACGTTGATAAAATATTCGCAGCCGGCACATTGCGGGCTAGGAATGGACGTGCCAATCGAAATTTCACTCCCGGGTGTTACATCCACGCGCGTTCGCATCGGTAAATCTACCTCAATGTTCGTTACGCCACTCACCTTGAGATGCATCACGCCAGTCCGACTCACTCGAATAATCGCCGTCTCGCTTCCGAGTGTGATGTTCACCGCAAATGCGGTTTGGCCCTGCACGAGTAACACTTCATAGATCGCGCCGGGGGATTGCGTAACGACGAACGTTTGATACCCAGCCGCCTTGGCTTGCTCAACGATCCAATCTTTGAGGCTTGCCGCATTCGTGTCGCGGGTGCTCCACGCGGTTTGCTTGGCATCGCCAACGTATTCGGCACCTGCCGGCATTTTGATTTGCTGATCCCACCACGTCGGCGTAGGTTGGGCGAGACGTGTGGGAACATTGGTGGCTTGTGCCAAGACGGTTGCTGTTGGCAATGGCGCAAGCGTGGGCGTAGGGACGGGAGCGATCAATGTGCCAAGGTTGCACGCAAGCAAACTGGTACCTAAAACCAAAATCAAAACGAGTTTGTCATTCGCGATCAGAGAGGACATTTGAAAATTCCGTAAACCGATGGTTGGCGCAGGGCAAATTTGCAAATTTGCCCTACCACGACCAAATTTTCAAATGCGATCATAGACGCTCAACTTTGGTGGCACTCAGCAGAATCGTTCTGCCGCGCGATGAAAAGTACGGGGCGTGCTGGAAAAATTTATGCGTGATGACACCCAGCGCACGCAACGCGCGCACACGCGAGAGAAATGGGAAAAGGGTGTAACACGCTTGCACGCTAAACCCGGCGCGCTCGATGGCTTGGCGCAATTCGATGGGCGTGAAAATATGGCTGTGATCCGCATCGGCAAAGTGGGCGGGGTCGGGATAGCGTGCATTGGGTGTTGCCAACGCGAGGCGTCCCTTCGCTTTGAGTAAACGATGCCATTCAGCAAGCGCGGTGTCAAGGTCTGGCAAATGCTCAATGACGTGTTGGGCGATGATCGCGTCGAAGGCGTTATCGCAAAAGGGCAATTTTCCATCTTGGGCAATTTGAATCAAAGAAGATGAGCCTAGTCTCTTGTGAGCCAGGCACAACGCCACGTCCAGCGTATCCACGCCAACCACACTTGCCCCGCGTTCGCGCAACAACCGCATCAAGCCGCCGCCACCGCACCCAATTTCCAAGACGTGCGTGCCCGGGGTTACGCGTGCGAATCGAATCAATGCGCGTGCTTCGATTCGCCAATCGCGCCAGGATTCGCGGGTGGTGAAGTAAGACTCGGAATAAGTCATTGGGGAAATTCAAAGTTTGAGGTTTCTCCTGAAACCTTTAACCTGGAACCTTGAACTCTTTTGTTGCCGCCGGCACATAGTAGCGAGTTACATACTCCTTTACCATTCGGCGGGTCGAGTACTGCGGCGCAATCGTCTTGATCGTGTTTTTCATCAAGCGTATCCAATCATGTGGCACACTGTTCGCATCGCGATGGTAGAACAAGGGCACGATTTCATTTTCAAGTGTCGTGTAAAACGATTCGGCGTCGTTGGCGTCTTGGGCATCGGCATCATCCCATACACGATCCTCACCAATCGCCCAACCATTCACGCCACGCACAAAACCCTCGCGCCACCAGCCATCCAACACGCTGAAATTCGGCACACCATTCAACGATGCCTTTTGTCCACTCGTCCCACTTGCCTCCAGTGGACGCCGCGGATTGTTGAGCCACACATCTACGCCTTGCACCAAATAGCGTGCCACGTTAATGTCGTAATCTTCGATAAAGGCAATGCGCCCAGCAAAACCCGGCTCGCGGGAGCGCCGGACGATTTCTTGAATAAACCGTTTGCCGGGATCATCGGCGGGATGTGCTTTGCCCGCAAACACAATTTGCACCGGTCGCTTGGAATTCAAAATGCGTTTCAGTCGTTCGGCATCGCGGAACATTAACACCGCGCGTTTGTACGTGGCAAAGCGTCGCGCAAAACCAAGGGTGAGATGCTCTGGCTCGAAAGGCGCGGTAACGCCGCGCTGTTTGAGAAAATCGAATAAACGCTGTTTCAACGCCGTGTGGATCGTCCAGATTTTTTCATCGGGGATTTTTTCGATGTCATTCCACAATGCCGGATCGTCAATGCGCTCACGCCAATCGCGCGGGAAATAGTCGTCCAAGAGAGCATGAAATTCCGGCGCAAGCCATGAGAGTGAATGGACGCCGTTCGTAATTGCACCAATCGGCACATCATCTTCGGTGTGATGGGGCCAAAGGAAATGCCACATCTTGCGCGAAACCTGGCTGTGCAGTTGGCTGACCCCGTTCGCCGCGCCGGCAAAATTCAAGGCGAGGACGGTCATGCTGAACATCGCGCCCCACGGCAACGTTTGGCGCGCCAGATCAAAGAATTGTTCGCGTGAAATATTTAACTGTTTCCAAAAGTTGGAAAAATATTTTTCGATCAGGTCGAAATTAAAGGCATCGTTGCCGGCGGGCACCGGTGTGTGCGTGGTAAAGACGGTGGAGGCGCGAATCGCTTCACGCGCTTGCTCAAAGGTCATCCCTTGTTTGACCAGTTCGCGGGCGCGCTCCAACACCGAGAACGCCGAATGCCCTTCGTTGAGGTGCCACACGCGCGGTTGATACCCCAAGGCACGCAACGCGCGCACGCCGCCAAGGCCCAGCACAATTTCCTGCGCGATGCGGGTCTCTTGGTCGCCGCCATACAACCGGGCGGCAAGTTCACGGTCGTGTGGCGCGTTGGCTTCCACATCCGTGTCCATCAAGAACAGGGGAACGCGCCCAATTTGAAATCGCCAAATTTTGGCGTACACAGAGCGCCCCGGCAATTCCACTTCAATCATAATATCGTGTCCGTTTGCGTCTTGGGCAGGCATTGCCGGGACGAGCGCGAAATTGAGTTTTTCGTAAATCGCTTCTTGCCAACCGTCCTCGTTGAGACGTTGCGTAAAATATCCTTGCGGATACAAAAAGCCGATGCCGACCAGCGGGAGACCGAGATCGCTGGTTTCTTTGATGTGATCACCCGCCAGCACGCCCAAGCCGCCGGAATAAATCGGCAACGATTCGTGCAAGCCGAACTCAGCGGAAAAGTAGGCGATGGGATACGAGGCGAGATACGGATACGTCGCTTGAAACCATGAGGTCCGCGATTGTTGGTACGCATCGAACGCGGCGAGCAACGTATCCAAGCGGCGCAAGTAATCGCGCTGGGTACTGGCGGCTTGGAGTTGATCGAGGTGAACCTCGCGCAGAAATTTGACCGGGTTGTGATACACGCGTTCCCACGTTTCAGCGTCAATCACACGAAAGAGTTGTTGCGCGTCCGGATTCCAAATCCACCACAAGTTGTACGCCAGTTCGCCCAGCCGGGCAAGGCGCGGAGGCAACGCGGCAAGTTTCTCCGCCGTGTCTTGAAGATCGTGTTCGAGTTTGCGGAGTGCGCGCATGGTTTCCTGCTGGCTGGCGATAGCGCGCGCGTAAAGTTGTTCGTACTTTTGGGCAGCATGGTTCCACGACAAGTCGCATAACATGGCGCGTTGTTGCAAGCCGCGCCACTGTTCGGGGGATTGATACACCTGGTGTGCGCGCGCAATCGCGGCGAACATTGCCCACCGATCGTAGGCGCGAAAGACAAAGCCGGTGCCGGTGTTTTGGCGCGCGTTGAAATCTTGCACCGAATCTGCCAAGCCGCCGGTCGCGCGCACAATCGGAATGCAACCATAGCGCATCGCGATCATTTGCGATGAACCGCTTGGCTCGGTACGGGAGGGCATTAACAGCATATCTGCGCCAGCGTAAATCTTGCGCGCGCGCGCATTATCAAACGTCAGAAAAAGAGCGACGCGATTGGGATATTGTTGACGCAGGCGCGTAAAAAACTCGTGATAATGTTGATCGCCGGTACCCATCAAGACAAATTGCACATCGAGCGTATCGAGGATATGGTCGAGGGCATCGGCAACGAGGTCAATGCCTTTTTGGCTAGAGAGGCGCGAGACCATTGCCAGAATAGGAGTTTCAGCATTTTGAGGCAAGCCACATTCTTTTTGCAACGCGAGTTTGTTTACAACGCGTGCATCAAGCGAGGTGGCCTCGAAGGGCTGGGCGATGTGCGAATCGGTCGCCGGGTTGTACCAATCGGTGTCAATCCCGTTGAGAATGCCGGTGAGCCGGTCTTGGCGTTCACGCAAAATGGGATCGAGGCGTTCACCAAATTCCGGCGTTTGGATTTCGCGCGCGTAGGTTTCGCTAACGGCATTGATTTGATCGGCAAAGAGAATGCCGCGCGCCATAAAATCCACCACTTGGTTGAGATCGGGCGCCACGCTGGGATGCGCGATGAAACCATACGCGGCAAGTCCGGCAATTTCCAAAACGCGGTGACCAAAGATACCTTGATAGGCAATGTTGTGAATGGTGTAGACGGTAGCCGTGTTGGCAAAGAAAGGATCGCTAGCGTAAATGGTGCGGAGCCAATTAGGGACGAGCGCGGTGTGCCAATCGTGGCAATGAATGATGTCGGGTTGCCAGTTCAAACGTTTGAGCATTTCGAGCGCGGCGCGCGAAAAAAAGATGAATCGTTCGGCGTCGTCGGGATACATATAAATCCCTTCGCGTCCAAACAGTTCCTTGTTTTCGACAAAGTACGCTGGCACATCGCCATCCAGTTTGCCTTCCCATAGAAAGGCGTCTTGAGTTGCGTCGCCGAATGGGACGGGAAAAGGATCGAGGATTTTGCGCAAGTTAAAGCGGGCGGGATCAATGAGACCATAACGCGGCATCACCACGCGCACATCGTGCCCCAAGGCGTGTAACGCGATGGGGAGCGCGCCAACAACGTCGGCGAGGCCGCCGGTTTTGGCAAAGGGCCAAATTTCGGCAGAGAGCATCAGAATCTTGAGTGGGTTCGTCAATGAGTCTCCTGATCAGGTAGGTGATTGGGCAATGCCCACAACTTTCACGCGGCTTGGCGTTTTTCCATCCAAGCAGGCTTGAGATTGTAATAGAGGACGTCCGGATCAATATCGGCACCATTGTCCCACGCAATTGTTCCACCTTCCACCTTGACCGCACGAAATTGCGCGGGGTCGTTGCGAATCGGCTCAAAAATGGGACCCCACAAGAATGGTTCAAGATCAATGACGCGAGATGTGCCATCTTCAAATTCCACGTGGACGTGAAATCCCTGTAAGGGTTTAACCGTGCGGACGCGGACAAGTTTTCCCGGTTGTTCCATATCTGTCTCCTGTTCACTCAATCGAGTGGTTCGATCGGGTCAAGCGGCATTTGCTGGCGCGCTTTTTCTCAATCGGCACATAATTCATCACGGTGTAGCGTTGCCCATTCTACCACCAAGCTGTGCGCGCGACGAGGCAATTTGCCGCGTCTAATTCCTAATGTTTCGATTTCGTAAATTGCCTCGAACTCGCCGTACTCAGCATGGAAATGCGGCGGGGTGTGGTCATTGAAAAACATGCGGATCACGATGCCAAAGAACTGACTGATATACGGTATACATTTCCTCGCTTATATTTTCTCAATTATCTTTGGAATCTCCGCTAGCGTTTTCACCACCGCCTCCGCATGCACCATCGGATCGTTCACGCGGTCGTCCGGAATTTTTTGCCAACTGTTCCCTTCATCGCGTTCGATCCAAATCGCTTTCATCCCGGCGCAATGCGCGCCCAGCACATCGTACATTGGCGAATCTCCCACCATCACAATTTCGCTCGACGCGATCTGCCACGCATCCGAAACAAGGCGAAAGATACGCGGGTCGGGTTTGCGCCAACGCGGCTCTTGTGCGCTACTCAACACTGGCGAAAGATACGGTGCAAATCCTAGTTTCTGGACTTGACGATGCACCAAGCCCACGTCATCGGCGTTGGAAATCAAACCCAGGCGCAAACCGCGCCGCGCGAG
The DNA here is from genome assembly GCA_037440625.1 of Chloroflexota bacterium. Lineage (GTDB taxonomy): Bacteria > Chloroflexota > Anaerolineae > UBA4142 > UBA4142 > DAOTXS01. The sequence goes on along the minus strand of JBBITT010000004.1, from coordinate 41,072 downwards.
TTCTTGCAACGTGGCGACGGCATCGTCGTACGCCACCCAACGCTTTTCGTGTTCCGCAAAGTAGATTTCGACCGCGCGCGGCGCGATGCCATCAAGCGATGGATAACCGAGGTTGCCCAGCACCTCGCGTAACGCGTCTTCTACCGTTTGCTCAACGCCGGTTTCCTCCGCGCGCTTCCAACCGCGTTCGCGCGCGGCGTGAAATTGGGCGGGAAAATCTTCGCCCACGCGAATGCCGTGAGCGTTCAAAAACTCGGCGACGTTTTGGTACGCCACCTGGCTCACTTGTTTCCAATCGCCGTTGTAGGTCATCAACGTCCAACCGAGATCAAAAATAATTCCGCGAATCATCAATATCCTCTTCCCCTGTCCACCTCATTCAACAACGCTTCGCCGCGCAAATAACGCCGCAAATTCTCGCAGAACAAATCGGTTGCGCGATCATCGTAATGCGGCGTTGCCGCGGACACGTGTGGCGCGATGATGGCGTTGTCCAGTTGCCACAACTCGCTGTCGCTCGGCAACGGCTCGTGCTCAAACACATCCAACCCGGCACCGGCAATCCAATTTTCTTTCAACGCGCGAATCAACGCCGATTCATTCACGATGCCGCCGCGCGCAATGTTCACCAGGAACGCTGTGGGCTTCATCGTGCGCAATTCGTTTTCACCGATCAGATTGCGTGTTGCGTCCGTGAGGGGGGTTGCAATCAAAACGAAATCCGATTGAGCGAGTAAATCGTTCAACGGCGCGAGCGCAAACCATTCATCGGGCAAGATGCCTTCTGGGTCACCTACGCCGGGTTCGCAATAACCGAAATCGCGTCGTTGCCCACTGCGACTTTGCGCCAGGATACGCATTCCAAAACCATTTTTGGCGATGCGTGCAACATGGCGGCCAATGCTTCCATAACCGACAATGCCCAAAGTCTTACCGCGCAATTCCGTGCCTAGGAACAAATTCCATTTATTGCGGGGCCATTCCGCGCGCTCTTGCTTGCGTGTCATCAGCGGTATTTTGCGCGCCAACGCGAGCATCAACGCTATCGCAAATTCACCGATGGGGACCGCGTGGATGCCACTTGCCGTGGTGATCAGAATTCCGCTGCGCAAAATAGGATGATTTGAATTGATGAGATGATTGATGCCGGCGCTATGGAGTTGCACCCATTTCAGTTTAGGCGCGCGCGACAAATCGCGCGGGGGCATAAAGCCATAGAGAATCTCTTCCTCGCCGGTCAATAGTTCGCCGACATCCAAGCCATCGTGCCCTTCGGGCACTGATTTTTGGATGACGTTGAGTTGTGGCGAAACATCGCGAATGCGATTGAGTTGGGCTTCGGAAAAACGAAGCGTCATCAAGACTTGGATTGGATTCATTGAACTTGGCCCCCGTGAACAAGAACACGAAGGCACAAAGTTTTGATCTTCTTTGTGACCTTCGTGGATATTATACGAGAATTTATCGGAATGACAAAAGCCCTTATGCACGATATGCCGCAAGGTTCTGGTACAACTTGATTCCCAAACGCGGATAACGATCGCACAGGGCGTTGAGTTTCTCGCGCGAGAAAGTGAGCAGGCGAGTGTGATCACCGGCAATCGGCGTGATCGCGTCCGAGGAACCGAACAACACATCGGGATTGACGCAACCACCGGCGCCAACCGTTTGCTCGCCGTGACGCACCGAACCCGCGATGACAATGTGCATCGCATTCGCCTCAAGACGCGCGCCCGATGCCGGCCGCGTTTCATCGCCGGCGCGCTGGAACAAGTATGCTTCCAGCGGCGTGAATCCTTTCAGCACCGCGGTGTTCAGCGCGGGCAGTTTTTTCATTCGTTCGGTGGACGCACGTTCAAACGCCGGCGTAACCACCTCAAAATATTCTTGCGAGGGTTCGGTCAAGACAATCGGACCCAAATCCCAGAGCACATTCAGTTTGATAAATCGTACCACATCCGGGCGATGCACGGTGTGAAAGACCATCCCGGGCACGAATGCCGCCGGCAGAAAACCCATCTCGAACAACGTTTGTTGGATGACGGGATTTGCCGCGTTCACATCGCATTCGATCAGTTGGGCTTGATGCACTTGCTCGGCTTGCTCCACGGCGAATCGCAACAGACTTCCCTTGACCACGTTTTCTTGCGCGATGAGTTCAGTGAGGCGAACGTTTTGATCGTGTTCATGAAAGAAATAGCCAATGGCGCCCAACGTGCGCTCACCCTCAGTCGCGACATAGTACGTGGCTTTTTGCGCTTGCAATTGCGGCAACCCTTGATCAATGTGCATACTGCCAAACACTTCGGGTTCAATCAAGCGACCGTGTTCGATCTTGAGTAAACGAATGAGCGACGAGCCGGTCATGGGTCTGATCTCGACGGATTGATCAATCGGATAACTGCGCGCATGGTCGTGAACCTTGATCGGCTCATCGAGTTTGAGGTTGCGGAGCGATAACTGAGCCAGCGGGGCAACGGCCGGAATCACTTCGATGGAGCCGGGATGCCGCAACGCGCGCCCGTTGCCAAAGAGTTGACCATTCAACACAAAACTTTCGCGCCAGGTCATCTTGTACGCCATCGGCAGAAAACCTAGCGGCACCATCTCGATGTTGTCCAAAATCTTTTGTGTCTTGGGATGCACCGTGCGCGCTTCAGCAAACGCAAATTCCACGCGCTCATCGGAAGCATCTACGAGTGCGGCGAGCATTTGCTTGCCCAACCCTTTGCCGCCCACTTGCGGATCAACCACTAGCCGTCCAATCTCACCGATTTGATCGTTGTAATCGCCAAAGTTGAGCACGCACGCACCCGAGGCGACGATCTTGCCCGCATCGTCTTCCATCACAAGCCAGATGATATTATCGGAATAGATGCCGCGCTTGACCCACTGCGGATCGTAAAATTCTGGCATCGCGTAATCATCGCCATAATTGGCACGAAAGAGTTGAATGACCGATTCGATATCGGATTCTTGAATGGGACGAATGTTCATCTCTGCCTCCTTCCGCAGATTGAAACTCTAGGCGCGATAAGCCATCTTTCCGCCAACCATCGTCAGCGAGACCTGCCCGGTATCGTCCATCACCACAACATCCGCGTCCGCGCCGGGTTGGAGCGTGCCGCTGTTGGATAAACCCAGGAGACGCGCCGGATTAATCGTCGCCATCTTGAGCGCATCATTCAACGACAAATTGCCAAACTCGCGTGCGTTCCTCACCGCACGATTCAACGTGAGAATGCTACCAGCAATCGTACCGTTTTCCAATCGCGCGACACCATCCACGATGCGCGCGGTTTGATTCAACATCGTGAACGTGCCCTCGGTCATGCCGCCGCCGGGGATCGCATCCGTCACCAAAATCACGCGATCAGTCCCCAGCACGCGAAACAGAATTTTGGTTGCCGCCGGGTGCACGTGAATGCCATCGCAGATCAGCATGGCGCTCACTGTGTCCGAACTCAACACTGCACCGAGCACGCCCGGTTGGCGATGATGCAAACCACTCATCGCATTAAAGACGTGGGTAATCAAATCAAAATTGCCGGACGCCAGGAGGTCATGCGCTACCTCGTACGTGGTATTGGAATGACCGAACGAAACGCGCACCTCGTTCGCGCGGAAAAATTGCGCAACCTCCAGCGCGTTGGAGAGATTGCCAGCAAGCGTTACCACTCTAAGCCAGCCGCGCGCCGCGCTCAAATACTCGCGCGCTTCATCGAGCGTTGGCGCGTGCAACACCTCGGGCGGAAAGGCGCCGCGTTGTGCCGGATCAAGCCAAGGGCCTTCAAGATGAATGCCCAGGCATTGTGCGCCATCGTTCAAGCGTGGAATCGTTTCGGCAATTGCCGTCAACATTCGCGCAATGAAGGCGCGATCGCCCATTGTCGGCGAGATCATAAAGCGTGTTACACCAAACCGTGCAACGTTGCGCGCAAACGCCGGCAATTCTTCGGCGATGCGTTCGGGCGCGGTGAGGGATACGCCCAGACAACCGTACGTGTGCAGGTCAATCAAACCCGGCACGATCATTTTGCCGTGCGTGTCAATAATTTGCGCGTTGGGCGGGATGGGTGTGGACGTGCGCGTGCCCACCACTTGAATCTTTTGATGAGCGATGATGATGACGCCGTCGTCAATGATTTCGCGCGGGGTGTAAAGCGTGCCATAGATGAGGATGGGCATAAGCGACTCCGTTGCGAGATTGGTTATACCCACAACCGATGCCTCTGTCAAGGGCTTGCGTTCTGAGACAATCCCGGGGATAATGGACGAAGGATGAAGGTATGATTTTTCTGAAACTCGGCGGCTCTGCCATCACGGACAAGAATCGTGAAGCAACAGCGCGCCACGATGTGATTCGCCAGATCGCGCGCGAGATCCATCATGCCTTTCTTCGCTCTAACTCTACTCTCTCACTCTTGATCGGACATGGGAGTGGCTCGTTTGGACATTTCGCCGCGAAAAAATTTGGTTACGGCGAACCTGAGAATTGGCGCGCGTATGCCGAGACCGGCGCGGCGGCGGCACGTCTCACGCGCATCGTAACCGATGTGTTCTTGGATGAAAATGTGCCGGTCGTGGCGATGCAACCCTCCGCCTCGGCGCGGTGCCGCGATGGAGTGCTGATTGATCTCGCTACCACGCCAATTCGTACCGCACTCGAGCATCGTTTGATTCCGCTCGTTCACGGCGATGTGGCGTTTGATGAGACACGCGGGATGACAATTGCTTCGACGGAAATGATTTTTGCATACCTCGCGCCGATTCTCAAACCATCGCGCATTGTGCTTGCCGGGATTGTGGAGGGCGTGTTCACGGCGGACCCGTTGCAAGATTCATCGGCACGGTTGATCCGCGAGATCACGCCGGCGAATTTGGCACGCATTGAAGCGCAATTGCGCGGATCGCATGGGGTAGATGTGACGGGGGGAATGTTGGACAAGGTGAAAAAGATGGTTGCGCTGGTTCAGCGTGAGCCAACGATTCGCGTGCATATCGTCAGCGCGTTACGCGTGGGGGTGATTGAACGCGCACTTGCGCACGATGATTTTGACGAGGGGACGATCATTCATGCGTAAAATTCAAGTAACCGTTCAGCCCTAATTGTCGTGGCGAGCCGCGAAGCGGCGAAGCAATCTCCAGCACGCGCATTGGGGATTGCGGCGGGCAAAAACCGCCCTCGTAATTACTCACCGCAGAGACGCAGAGTGCGCGGAGAAAAAATGAAACTCGGCGTTCTCTGCGCCTCTGCGGTAATTTGAGAATAGCTGAGCAGTTACCCGCCCGCGTCATAACACCTGAACGCTTACAAATTCAAAACACCGGGCAACCCCGGTGTTTTTCATTTGGTTGCTGTGAGGGCGTGAAGATGTTCCCAAGCACTCTGCGCGAGGGCGTGAAAAAATTCATTCACCCCATCGCCGGTGGCACACGAGGACTCGAAAAGTTGGATGTTCCACGCTTGCGCAATTTGCTGTGCTTCTTCGGTCGAAATCTGGCGGGGCAAATCAATTTTGTTGGCGAGCATTAGCACCGGCACTCCCGGTAAATATTCGCGAGTTTCGCGCCACCAGCGCATCAAGTTGTAGAACGAGGTGCGATTGCTCGCATCAAAGACTAGCCCCACCGCTTGCGTGCCACGATAAAAGGCTTGGCGCGCAAAACTAAATCGTTCCTGACCCCCCAAATCCCAGACCACCAAGCGCAACGGTTCCTGTTCGATTTCCAAATCGTACAGATGAAAGTCCACCCCAATTGTCATGGCGCGCGTCGGATCGAACAAGCCGGTGCAATAGCGCTGAATCAAACTCGTCTTGCCCACGTTCGCATCGCCGCCCAACACCACCTTGAGCACGTGCGCCACTTTGGGAGAATGGTTGGTGATGGCAGGGAAAATCGAATCAATGACGCTGATGAGGTCGTCCATCGCAAACGGTTTAGTAAGGTAATGATGCGCCACCGGGGTGGCAGAAAGACTTTGGGCTTCGGCGATGCTATAGTGGCTCATCAAGACGGTGACCGTTTCGGCAGAACGTTCTTGCGCGTGGCGAATGAGGGTGATGCCATCAACTTGAGGGACGTGCCAATCCGCGATGATCAAATCAAACGTGTTTTGTTGCAGCGCTTGCAAGGCGTCCGCGCCGTTGGTACAAGTGTGAATCTGCAAATGGTCACGGAGACTCAATGCGCGCACCATCTCGGCGACAATGCGTGTGTCATTGTCCACGATTAAAATGTGTCGTTGCGCCGAGTTCTCCTTCACGTTCAATCCTTGGTTAAAAGATGGCGTCGAGGTAATCCCGTTCACGCGCGAGTCGTCGCCGCCAGCCGTTGATTTCGGGGATGATAAAGGGCAAAAGGCGCATTGAGTAGTACGGCGGGAGAATGGGTACGCCCACCATATCGCCAAACGTAATCAGAATAAAGACGTGTTCTAGCGCGCCGCGTTGTCTCAGGTTGGCGCGCGCAATGTCGTGGAGTGCCATTCCATACAAAACCTCGCCCAGCACGTGCCGAACACGGCGGAGCCATTCGCTCAATGGGGTCATGAAAATGCTCCTTTCAACTGATGGACATATCGGGACGACCGACAAACGTATCCACGCGCAAGGGGGTTTCGTACCAACGAAGGGTTTCCCCCAAACTAGCGCGCGTTTGCCAGCGCAGACTTTTAGGCGCTGCTTGCAAACTGGTCAACAAGATGCGCGCGCGCTCCATCACCTTGTCGCGTTCCGGCGGCGGCAAGGCGTCTTCCGCATAACCGATGAGCCGCTCAAGGTTCATCGTTACAGTTTTGTACCAACCCCAATCATCGGCGCAGAGTTGGGTAATCCGCGCCGAATCGAGTTTGCCTTTTTTATGACTCAGACTGAGATCGTGTTCGAGGAAGAGTGCACCCAGATCGCTCAAGCCGGCGTGATCCATTTCCACTTGTTGCAACCGAATCAATGCGAGGGCGGTTTCCGAGATAAAGGTTTCTTTGTGTGCCAGTTCCGGTTTCAAATCCAAACGATGGTACATCTCAAACGCATCGAGAAAGACATTGATACTCAACGCGCGGAGCGGATGATGAAAATGCAAGCGCCGATTGCCGTGAATGGAATTGAAACGCTGGTTGGCTTGGTATCCCATTTGTTCAAAGAATCGAACGAGGGCGGCCCCTTGGGCAGATGTGGCGAGGAAATCCAAATATCGCTTTTGCGGCTGAGCGATCCAATGGCGCGTTCCCGGACAACATTCCCACAATGCCACCGGATCCATCGCCACCAGGGTTACCTGCGCTTGGCCGGACTCGATCAACCGTTGTGCCTCTTGCAGCAACTCGGCTAAAAGCGGGCTGGGGGCGATGGCGCTGGCTGGGCTAGCCGCGACGGTTGGTGGCGCGGGTACAAGTTCGGCACTCAATTTTTTGAGCGCGTTCGCAATCGAAAGGTTTAATAGTGGCAGATTGATATTGCGCGCGCACAAGATTGCCAACACGCCTTGGGGTAGATGTTTGAGAATCAAACGACCCTGACCGTAAATCAAGTTGGCTTCTGAGACACATTGCCCAAATGTTTCGAGTGCTTGAAATGTCTGACTCGCGACGCGTGCGGCATTGGCAACCGATGAAGCAGGAATTTTTTCCGGCAGGGCTTGGGCGGCAACCGTGCCATCGTTCAAACACACAAACGAGCCGGTCACACCAACAACCGTGTTGATTTCTTTGAGAATGGTTTCCATCGCATCTACCCTCGGCGGTGACTCAGTGGCTCAAGATCTCTTTGGCGGCATTTGCCACAATCGCCGGCGAGGTGCGTTCGCCGGTCAAAACCAGCCCCACAAAGCGATCCGGCATTTGCAAGACGAGCAAGCGTTTGTCTTGCAGTGAGACAATGCCATGCGAGAAACCTTCCAATTCCAGCGTCTCGCCTAATTGTTGCGCCGCCGCGCCGATAAACACCGCAACCGCCGCTTCTTGTTCGCCATCGCTACTGGGAACGTCTGCGCCCAGCACAATCCCATCCGAGGCGGCAATCACGGCGCCGCTCACGCCTTCAATCGAACGGAGTTGCTCCAAGATCGTCCGAGTCCGCGTCTGTTCGATTTCGACGTGATCGCGCTGTTCGTCAATCCGCATCATGCCTTGTAGGAGCAGTTCGTTCCACGGCATCGTGATGGACTTGGCGGGCGCGGCAACATCGCGGTCAAGTACAAAGGTGCCGCGATCCCACGCCAGCATCGCAAAGACGGTTTCCACACCGCTTTGATTTCCCAGCGTGGCATGCACCACTTGCCCATCCGAAAAATAAACCTCGCCTCTTTGTCCGGCGTGTTCAAGCGTCAGGCGCGCCGAGCGCATTTCCTGACAATTGACCTGGATCAAATTGGCGAGGCTCATTTCTTTCAGATCGCCTTGTATGGGCATAGGTCAACCTCCTTTAACAAGAAGGTGGTTAAATTATATGATGCACACCCGATAGTGTCAACGACCCAAGAGTCCCATCACACCTAGTTTGCACGCCGCATCGCTTGCAATTTCTGCAAAACTAGTTCATTGACGAGCGCGGGATTGCCTTTGCCTTGCGTGGCTTTCATCACTTGGCCCACCAAAAACTTGGCGATGGGCGTCTTGCCACCCAAATATTCTTTCACTTGCATGGGATGATGGGCAAGCACCTGATCCACGATATCCGCCAGCGCGGCACGATCACGGATCTGCGCCAATCCTTTTTCTGCCACGATTTCTTGTGGCGCGGCGCCGGTCGCGTACATTTCCTCAAACACCGTCTTGGCGATGGTGTTGCTAAGCGTGCCGGCGTTGACCAGCGCGATCAATTCTGAAATATGCGTTGGTGCGATCTTGACCATTTCGATGCTTTCGTTCTTGTCGTTCATCAACCGGAACAATTCGCCGGTTACCCAGTTGGCGATGGACTTGGCATCAATGCCGCGCGCTTTGCCGGCTTCCACCGCGCGATCGTACCAATCGGCGATTTCTTTTTCAGCGATGATGACGCCGGCATCGTACGCGCTCAAGCCCAGTTCGCGCGTCAAACGCTCAAATTTTTCGTCCGGCAATTCCGGCAAACGCGTTTGCAGTTCGGCGACCCACTGGCGTGATATTTCTAAACGAGGCAAATCCGGTTCCGGAAAATACCGATAATCCTGCGCCTCTTCTTTACTGCGCTGCGTGTACGTTTGATGGCGCGTTTCGTCCCAACCCATCGTCTCTTGTTCAACGATGCCGCCGTTTTCCCGAATCCGAGTCTGCCGCGCAATTTCGTACTCGCACGCGTGCACCAGCGCGCGCAACGAGTTAAGATTCTTGATTTCGACGCGCGTCGGCGAGAGTTCACGCGATCCTTTGGGCCGCAATGAGATGTTGGCTTCAAAGCGCATCGCACCCTTTTCCATATCGCCACTGCTCACACCCAGATAGCGCAGAATTTGCCGGAGTTTGAGCGAGTACAAGCGCGCCTCTTCCACCGAGTGCATCTCCGGTTCGCTGACAATTTCCATCAACGGTACGCCTGCGCGATTCATATCAATGAGCGAATACTCGCCGTCGTGGAACAGTTTAGCCGTGTCTTCTTCCAAATGCACGCGTCGGATTCCAATGCGTTTGATCGTCCCGGCATCGTTGATCAGCACATAGCCGTTGCGCGAAAGCGGCAAATCGTATTCCGAGATTTGGTACCCTTTGGGCAAATCAGGGTAATGATAATTCTTGCGATCGAATTTGGCGAACGCCGGAATTTCGCAATGAAACGCGAGGGCGGTCAAGAGGGTGTACTCGACCGCGCGTTGATTGATGGTGGGCAGACTCCCCGGCATTCCTAGACAGACGGGGCACGTGTGGGTGTTGGGGGGCGCGCCGGCATAATCGGCGGAGCAGGCGCAGAACATTTTGCTTTGCGTGAGGAGTTGAGCGTGGACTTCGAGTCCAATGACCGGTTCGTATTCCATAAAGGTCTCCGCCATCCATTATAACATATTCTTGAGGCAGAATAAAAGTTGGGGAAGCACAGCGTTCCCGGTGATCCCTGCTTTGTCTTGACCAAAATCGCTTTTGATGCTTTTTGATGTTTTTTGCAAATCGCGGTATACTGTGAATGTCTGATGGTACGAAAGCGAGTGTACCCGCGACGTTACACTCGCTTGGTCCGCGAAGACGAAAAACCTCAAAGAGGAGAAACAATGTATGGTCAAAAATGGTTCAGCCATCCGGCATGAATTAGTAGATTTTCATGCGATTGGTATCAGTTCGGAATCGGAGAACAATCCTTTTCGCATTGTGCAACGGCAGGTAGACCAAGCCGCAGAATTGCTCAAATTGGAGCCAGCCATCCACCAGCTCTTACGCTGGCCCCTCCGCGAAATCCATGTCTCGCTCCCCGTGCGCATGGACGATGGTTCGGTCCAAGTCTTTCAAGGATTCCGCGTCCAGTACAACGATGCGCGGGGTCCCACGAAAGGTGGCATTCGCTTTCACATTGATGAAACCATTGATGACGTGCGCGCACTCGCCGCGTGGATGACATGGAAATGTGCCCTCGTAGATATTCCGCTGGGCGGCGGCAAAGGTGGCATCATTTGCGATCCGCGCAAAATGTCGCCCGGCGAATTGGAACGCTTGTCGCGTGCCTACATTCGTCAGATTGGTCACTACATCGGTTTGGTCAAAGACGTACCTGCACCCGATGTCAACACCAACAGTCAGATTATGGCGTGGATGATTGATGAACTGGCGTTTATGAACGGCTATAACGAATTTGGCGCGATCACCGGCAAACCGTTGTCCTTGGGCGGCTCGCTGGGACGCGAAGATGCAACGGGGCGCGGCTTGAGCATCACGGTGCGCGAAGCGGCGAAGATTCTCAATCTTGATCTCAAGGGTGCGCGCTTGGTGGTACAAGGCTTTGGCAACGTCGGTTCGTTCAGCGCGATTCTGTTGCAAGAGATGGGTTGCAAGTTGATCGGCGTGGCAGACGAGTCCGGCGCGTGGTTCAACCCGAACGGCATTGATGCACGCGCCGCGCAAGCCTACACGCGCAAGAACAATGGCTTGCTCAAAGGGTTTGAAGGATTGGGCAATCCGATCAAGCCAGAAGAAATTTTTGAAATCGAATGCGAAGTGTTGGCACCATGCGCGTTGCAGAATCAAATCAAAAAAGACAACGCGCCCAAGATCAAAGCCAAGATTCTTGCCGAAGGCGCGAACGGTCCCACCACACCCGATGCGGATCCGATTCTCTTCGACAAGGGCGTGTACGTGATTCCCGATTTCTTGTGCAATGCGGGGGGCGTAACGGTTTCGTACTTTGAGATGGTGCAAAACGCCTACAACTATTATTGGGATTTGGAAACGGTGCACCGCTCGCTGGAGCAAAAGATGGTGGCAGCATTCCACTCGGTGCACGAGATGGCACTCAAGTTCAAGACCTACAATCGAATGGGCGCGTATTTGGTTGCCATCAATCGCGTTGCCGAAGCGATGAAAGTGCGCGGCTGGGCGTAGGGTTGGGACACCAACAAAGAAGAACGGCGGGTTATGCCCCGCCGTTTTTTCGTCCAATCAGAACGACGACGCCCAACAAAATTAAGTTGCCTACCAGTGAGAACATCACCACACGCGTCATCATGCTGGCGCCCCACGGCTCGATCAATTGACCGATGAGCCAGGGAAAGAGCATCGCACCCAAACCTGCGCCGATGAGGAACCAGCCGGTCACGCCAGCGGTAATCGTCATCTGTTGCCCGGCGAATGCCAGCGCCGTCGGAAAAATCGAAGCCATCAACATTCCTGCGCCAATCGTCCCCAGCCACAACATCGTTTGCGATTCCGGAAAGAGCATCACGCTGGCAACGCATGCCAGACCACCGAGTAAATCGAAGAAAATGATTGCCGCCGGTCGCGCGCGCGTTGAAATCGGCACGCCCAGCAAGCGTCCCAACGTGAACGATCCCCAAAAAGTCGAGGTGAGCAATGCCGCGCCGGTCGCATCGGCAAGGTTGAGCCGGGTGGCGTACGTGAAAATCCAGTTGCCGTAGCCGGTCTCGGCACCCACATAAATGAAAAGCATCGCGGCGATCACTACGAGCAAAAGCGAATTGGTTTGCAATTTGCCGGTATTTTGCGGCGCGTGTTCGATGGGTGGGCTGGGTAAACGCGTGAACCAAAATGCCAATGGCAACATTAACCCGGCAAGCAACCAGTATGCCCAACGAAAATCGCCGGTGCGCAAGACCACTTGAGCGATGACCATCGGAGAGATGAACGCGCCGATGCCAAAGAAAAAGTGGAGACCGTTCATAAACGGACCTACGCGTTCGTGGTGCACCCAAACGATCAGACTATTTCCGCCCACATCAATGCCGCCTTCAGCGATGCCGAGCATGAACACGACCATCATCAACACAGCCAGCGTAGAAATGCTGGGAATTAAAACAAATGCTATCGCTGTTGCAAGCAACATACCGACAATGATCGAATGCCCGTGCACACGATCGTACAACCTGCCCGAAAGAAACGAGCCAGCCAGATACCCCAGCGCACGTGCAATAAAGATGATGCTGATTTGATTCAAGCCGACCTGGGTGTTGCGCGCCAGATCGGCTAGCGTGGGTCCAAAAATACCGGTGATCAAACCGAGGACGATAAAGGCAAGGTAATAGCCGAGGGTCTTGGCAAGTTTGCCCGCGTGGTCGGCAGAGTGCGGCAGAGGCGCATTCATTTTCGAGGTTGGGTTAGATTTTCGAGCATTGTCAAATAGCGCATGGCTTCTGCGGCAGTTTCGCCGCACATCTCACGCGAAGGTTTCAAGCGACGGCAAACCTCGGGACGTTGCTCATAGATGCGGCACCGCTGATCAGCGGTAAGATTGACGCAACGTACGCCGGCGGGCTTGCCAGCCGGCATGCCGGGAAGCGGTGATGAGATCGAGGGCGCGATGCAACACGCGCCGCAACCGATACGACAGTCCATCCATCTACTTGTGCCGCTTGACGAATCGTTCAATGCGCGTCAGCGCTTCTTCGATGTTCGTCATACTTGCGGCGTAACACACTCGCACAAATCCCTCACCGCATTTGCCAAACGCCGAACCGGGAATCACCGCGACGTGTTCTTCGCGCAACAACTTTTCGCAGAATTGATCGGAGGTGAGCCCGGTGCCGCGAATGTCCGGAAACGCATAGAACGCGCCGCGCGGGGTGAAGGTAGGCAAGCCGATGGCGCGCAAGCCGGAGACCGTGACTTGCCGGCGTTGATCGTACGAGCGAACCATTTCGCGCACATCGTTTTCCGCGTGCAGCAAACCTTCCAACGCGCCGGCTTGACCCATCGTGGGCGCGGACATGATGACGTACTGATGAATCTTGCGAATCGCGCCCAGAATTTCCGGATTGGCGCAGACGTAACCGACGCGCCAGCCAGTCATGGCATAATCTTTGGAAAAGCCGCCCAACAAAATCGTACGATCGCGCATGCTCGGGAGCGCCGCAAAACAAACATGCTCCACGCCGTACACCAGACGATCATAAATTTCGTCCGAGAATACCAAGAGATTGTGTTGTTCCGCGAGACGCGCGACTTGAAGCAAGTGTTCGCGCGACATGACGGCGCCGGTCGGATTGTTCGGATAACCGATGAGGATCCCTTTGGTGCGTGGTGTAATCGCGCGTTCGATTTCCGCGCCAGTAACTTGAAAATCATTTTCGACGTGAGTGTCCACGACGATCGGTTCACCGCCGCAAAAAATAATGCTGGGTTTGTACGCAACGAAACATGGTTCGGGAACGATGACTTGATCGCCGGGATCAATCGTGGCGAGCATCGCGATTTGCAACGCTTCCGAGACGCCGACCGTGATGAGGATTTCGGTTTCTGGATCGTACCGCACACCGTACAATTTAGCCAGATGGTCGGACAGGGCGGTCCGCAATTCAATGGTGCCGGAATTGGAAGTATATTTTGTCTCGCCGCGTTCGATGGATTGAATGCCGGCGCGGCGAATGGCATTCGGCGTGACAAAGTCCGGCTCGCCGATGCTGAGCGAGATCACATCCTGCATCGTGGCGGCGATGTCGAAATATTTGCGAATGCCGGAAGGCGGAACGGCTTGCACACGTTGGGATAAAGTGTTTTTCATGGCTACTCTCCGTTCTTGCCGTTAAAGCCCGATTCGATTTCCGATGAATCACCCACATTCATCCGCTGGAATGTGCCGACGACGCGTGCATCTTTGCCAATAAGCGAGGCTTCCAAAATTCGATTTTCGATGTACGCGCCTTCGCTGATAATACAATCGCGCAGAATCGAATTTTCAATGACAGCGTTTTCGGACACGGACACGTTGGGTCCAATGATCGAGTTTCTAATTTCGGCTTTGTCGCTGATAAAGACCGGCGGCAGAATGACCGAGCCTGCGATCGGGCGGGTATAACTCTGCTTGGCGAGCAAGTAACGATTCGTTTTCAAAATCGCGGGCACGGTGCCGCAATCTTCCCAGACCGGAATTGTTTCCACTTCCAGGCGCGCACCGTCCTGAATCATCAATTGCATCGCATCAGCCAGAAAGTACTCGCCTTTGGTCTGAATATCGCGCGCGAACAACTCGTCAATGCCCGCCAGCAATTTCTGCCACGTGCGAAAATAGTAGACGCCCACGACGGCAAGGTTGGAAACGTACTGCGCCGGCTTTTCGACGAATCGAGTAACAAACCCATCTTTGAGCGTTGCCACACCAAAACGGCGTGGGTCATCTACTTCTTTGACATAGATCAAGCCATCGTGTTGCACGCGCTCGAGTCGCGTGAAATCGGTTTCCCAAATTGTATCGCCAAAAATAATCAGGACGGGTTGATCAATGTACTCGCGCGTTAGATTGATCGCGTGGGCTTGGCCCTTCATTTCGGTTTGTTCGACGTAGCGCGCGCACAGGTGGGGATAATGCTTGGAAACATAATTTTGAATTTGGTCGCCTAAATAGCCCACCACAAAAATAATTTCATCCAACTTGAGACTGGCAAGGGAATCCAAAATGTGGCCCAGCACTGGTTTGCCTGCCACTTGGACTAAGGGCTTGGGTTTGCTCCAGGTGTGGGGACGCAAACGAGTGCCGAGACCGGCGAGGAGGATGATTGCTTTCATAATGTGCTCCAAAGTGTAAAGTCAGAAGCCAAAAGGCAAAAGTTAGGAATGGGAAATTGTTTTTCCGGCAACCACGATGACAAATTCACCTTTGAAAGGATTTTTCTCAAAATGATGGATCACTTGGCGCAAGGTGCCGCGCACAATCTTTTCTTCTGGCAGCGTCAAGTAGCACGCTACCACAATTTGCTGTTCTGCGCCAAGCGTTTGTTGCAAATCGTCGAGCAAGGCGGCGAACCGATAGGGTGCATCCATCACGACCCAGGGATCGCGTTCGTGGCGCAGTTGTCTCAATGCGGCGCGGCGGGCTTCTTTTTTTGCCGGCAACAAGCCCACAAATCGAAAACGGGTCAGAGGCATTCCGCTCACCACCAGCGCGGCAAGCAAACTCGATGCGCCGGGTACCGGGCTGACCGGGATGCCTTGCGCAATCGCTTGCGCGACCAACCGTCCGCCCGGATCGGCGAGCAACGGCGTGCCGTGATCGGAAATCAGGGCAAACGTTTCACCTTGCTTGAGACGTTCAATGAGTGCCGGCACGAGATCACGTTCGGTGTGTTCGTTGAGTTCAATCAAGGTGTTTTCGATTTGGAAATGTTTCAAGAGCCGCGCTCCTTCGCGCCGCTCTTCGCAGACCACTGCCTTTGCCTCACGCAGGATGCGCAAAGCGCGCAGCGTAATATCATCGGGATTGCCGATGGGGGTCGAGACGATGTAGAGCATTTGCCTTGGATTCTACCTTGTCTCGTTTGCCCTGTCAAAACGTTGCGCTCAGGATCATCCCGAGCACCCCCGCCATCAGACTGCCCACGACGCTCGCCAGAAAATTGACCCCATCGTTATCCAGCCCGCGCCAACCACGAATCAAGCGCGTGCGATTGCCGCATCGGTGAATTGCCGACTCGGTTTCCTTTTGATCGAAATCGCAAAAGTAAATCGCTTGCACGGTTGCGCCGAGCAATGAATCAAAGAGCGACCCAAGCCAGCCGGCGAACGGAATGAGCAGATGACAGACCACAAACGACAAAGAGAAGACGCCCGTAACGAACTGGGTGAGAAAGGCAAGGATGCCGATAAACAGCGCGCCGCAAAATGCGACGACCGTACCGATAAGTGTAATGCCGCCACTTGTTCCTACGGTTACCACGCGACCATTCGTGATTAGACGCGGTGGACGCTTGCTCAATACACCCAGTTCGGTTGCCCAAGTGTCTGCATTCACCGTTGCCATTGCGCCGGCAAAAGCGACCGTGAGAATCGGCGTGGGCAAAAAAGCATATGCCAATGCGAGCAACGCTCCCCACCCGCCGTTCGCTAACACCTGACCTAGGTCGCGCCGATGTCCTTTTTGAAATTTTTCGGCAAGGGGGGCTTTGGCAGATTCCTTGTAATGCGAGAGCGCCGACGAGGAAACAAAAAATGCCACGAGCAACACTGCCCACGCTAGTCCGCCAATCGCAAAGATCAGTGTACCGATGATGATGGTGCCGATAACGCCGCTGGAGGATAACGAGCCGCGCTGGTACGCCAGCGCGGCAATCGTGAGGGCAAGCCCAAAACCGATGAGCAGGTTGAACCAGAGCATCACAGCCACCCGGCGATGTTGATGACCGCAAGCCACGTCAGAATCTGCACGCTCAATGCGCCGATCGCAAGCAGAATGGCAGCGGCGCGTTCACGCCGATGCAAGAGCAGACCCAGCCCGGTGTTCAAGAACACGACCGTGACACCAATGATCGGCAAAGCAAAAATGCCGTTCTTGGATTCAATACGATCCGGCAGGCCGGTCGCATCAAAATGCAAAGGCAGTGGGTCGGGCAAATTGGCAAACCGCACAATCAGATAGACGAACAGTGCAACGTTTGCCATCACAACCACGCCTTGCACGAGTTGATACAACCGGTCATGCCACAACGCGCGGAGTGCGCTCGGAAGCGATGAAGGGGCTGGCGGTTCACGGCGAACAATGAGCGATTCCGGGGCTTCGGGTGGGATGGATGGAAAGTTCATAAACGATAACGTTAATAGACGGGCGTGAGCCAATCCGAATACTTTGGATTTTTGCCGCGCACGACGCTGAAATAAGTTTCTTGAAGTTGTTTGCCGATCGGGCCAATCGCGCCGGTGCCAATCGTTCGATGATCAATCTCGGTTACCACTGCCACCTGCGCCCCGGTCCCGCAAAAGAACACTTCATCGGCAATGTAGAGCTCGGTGCGATCTACGGAACGTTCGACGACGGGGATGCGCGCGTCGTGGGCAAGTTGCAAAACCGTATTGCGCGTGATCCCTTCCAAAATATTGTCTGTGACCGGCGGGGTGATGAGCGTCCCATTGCGGACGATGAACAAATTCATCGCGCTTCCTTCGGCGATGTGGCCATCCGGGTTCAAGACAATCGCTTCATCGTAGCCGTTCCAGTGCGCTTCGCTTTTGGCGAATGCCGAGTTGATATAACTGCCGGTGATCTTGCCGCGCGAAGGAATAATGTTATCGTCCACGCGCCGCCACGAGGAAGTACACGCCCGCACTTGGAGTTTGATGTAATTGCCCTGCGGACGGCTAAAGCAAGCAAACTGAAACTCGACATCATAGAGACGTGGCGTAATGTCTTCGGTCACGTTCAACACGAGCGGACGAATGTACGCATCTTCATGGTATCTTTCGCGGCGCAAAAGTTCGATGATGATGCGTTTGAGATCGTCCACTGAGTACGGTAACGCGGCGTTGAACAACTTGCATGAATTGAGCAAGCGGCGGAGATGATCACTGAGACGAAAGACATACAGTTGTTGCTGTTCTTCGTTCCAGTAAGCGCGGATGCCGCCAAACGCACCGATGCCATAGTTGACCACCTGGGACATGATGCTCACTTTGGCATCGGCGATGGGCACGAATTCACCTTTGAAATATGCCCATTGCGGTCGCACAATTGTGGGAGTTGTTTGAATGGTTTCGCGCATTGTTTGAACCATCGTTTCTATCCCTCCTTTGGGTGATGGTGTGGCGCACTCATTATAGCACGCCTTGATGATTTTTAAAGAATGAGTCGTCTTCCCATGTCTTTAAAGGTTGAATGAGAGCATGACTCGTCATATCCATGTGCACCGGGGTTACTGAAATAAAGTGATGCGCAACTGCCCACACGTCTGTGCCTTCTTCATCAGTTGCCCCGCTGGGAGGTTCGCCACCAATCCAATAATAGTTTTTGCCGTATGGATCGGTGCGTGCGACCAGTTCATCTTTATAGATACGTTTGCCAAGTCGCGTGATACGTACGCCTTGAATCTGATCCCGGGGGATTGCCGGCACGTTGACGTTGAGAAACGTATCGGGCGGGAGAGGTTGATCGAGAATGCGTTGGGCGATGCGCACTGCCGCTTGGGCGGCGGGCGTGAAATCAATCTCTTCGCGATGTTGTGCATCAATCGAAACGGCGAGGGAAGGGATATGATTAATGGCGCCTTCCATCGCCGCCGCCACCGTACCCGAGTACGTGAGATCGTGTGCAACGTTGCACCCCGGGTTGATGCCGCTGACAATGAGTGCCGGTTTCTCCGGCAACAATCCCAACAAGACTAACGCCACACAATCGGTGGGGGCGCCATCGGTGGCGAACGCCGGCGAACCATCGGCGAGGGTAGTGGCATTCACACGCAACGGTTTGTGCAGCGTCTTGGTGTGCCCCGACGCACTCCAATTGCGATCCGGCGCGACGACGATGACCTTGCCGAATGCTTCCATCGCGCGTTTGAGCGCGAGCAGGCCGGGCGCGGTTACCCCGTCGTCGTTTGTGATCAGGATATACATGAACGCGAATGATCCAAATTTATTTGACGATCAACTGCCCTGTCATCCCGGCTTCTTTGTGTCCGGCAATATCACAGTCAATTGGGTATGTGCCGGGTGTTGGGGGGGCAGTAAAGGTTTTGGTCTCACTCTTGCCGGGCTGAACCGTAATTTTCACGTTCGCGGCTTTGAGCACCCATGTATGTTCGATACTGCCTTTATTATTCACCGTCAGGTTGACGGTTTGACCGGGCGCCACCGTAATTGTTGCCGGATCGAATTTGAATTCGGTTGTGGTTACCGTGAGATTGACCGCATTCGCACTATTGCTGCTACTGGCACCCCCACACGCTGATAAAACAATGGCTAGTCCAATGAGCAGAATCAAGCACCATATTGTCCGTTGAATCATTTTTGAAAAAACTTCTCCTTATCGTTTGACCTTGAGGTCGTGCTGAACAAAGATAGTAATGGGATTACTTTCCGTGCGATTGCCGGCGGCATCAATCGCAATCACCTGGATGACATGAGATTCCACAAAGCCGGGATTGTTGGGCAAGGGCACTGTATTCGATACCAGAATCACGCCGTTGGTGAACACCGCCGTAATTGCCGGGTTCGGGGTAGTCACTTTGGCAACACTGCCAATCAACTGTTCAATGCTGATCGTATTGTCCGGATTTGTAATCGTACGCGAGACAGTGATGGGGCGGGTCGGCGTAACGGACGCGGCGGCGGCGAGCGTGGGCGTTAGTGTGTCCATCATCTTGAGCGTCCACTTTTTGTTGAACGGGGCCACCGTGCTCGCACCGATGTACGCCCCATCCACATAAAACTCGACCCGGCTCATTGAGGCGTTGTCGTTGGCGTCCACGCCGATCGAGACCCACTCGTCTTTTTCCGGACTGTAGATCGCGCCGTTGGCTGGGTTCACAAAGCGAACGGTCGGCGGTTGATTATCCACGATCACTTGGATCGCCGCTTCGCGCAATCTGCCCGACCGATCCACCACCGTGAGTTTGAGCGTGTACAAACCGTCCAAGCCGGACACATCCCAGGTTTCCAGCGTGCCATTGTCCACGCGCTCACGCCGATCCGCACCGATCTGCGTCCATTGCGTTGGATCAATCCCTTTGCCAAACGATAAACGATACACATCCAGATTGTCCACGCGTGTGTTGCCTACAATCGTTACCACACCACGAATCGTTGAATAGGCGGCTGGCGAAGTGATTGCCACGTCGCCGCCTTGCGCCACACCGCGACAACTTGGTTCGTACTCACTGGGCGGTTGCGGAATATTATTCTCACGAATCCAATCAGCGGCTTCGGGCGGATAAATCGGAAAAACCTTGTCTTGCACTTGGTCTGGTGGACAATAGACCGTTGCCAATTTGCCGGTCGGTTTGTAAATGCGGAACGATTGCCACACATTATCAAACGATTTCGGCTCGGTGCCGGCGATGAACAACTCTTTAACGCGCTCGGGACAGAACGGCGTGGGCAAGAGCCCACTGGTTGCACACACTTCAACGCGTACCATTCCCGGGGGTTCGACAAAGGGTTTCACCGGCAACGTTTGATGAATCTTTTCCATCAAATCGTGCCAGATTGGTCCCGCGCCACTCACGCCGCTAATGTGTTCCATCTCGGAATTGTCCGCGTTGCCAACCCAGACCCCAACGGCATAGTCGGGCGTGTAGCCAATCGTCCAGTTGTCACGCCAATCGGAGGTAGTGCCGGTTTTGACCGCTGCCGGGCGCGAAAGTCTAAGTACGCTATTCGAGCCAAAGCCGGGCGTGCGCGCAACGTTATCGGACAAGATGTCGCTCATCAGGTACGCCAGTTGCGGTGTAACGATTTGTTGTTTTTGCGGCTCTTTGAATTCGTACAACGTTTGGGCGTTGGAATCCACGACCTTGAGAATTGCCACCGGGTCGAGCATGCGAAAGCCGGGTTTGAGTTGCTCGGGCGGGACAGGCACGCCAGCCATCCAACCTTGATTCGCCAGCACACTGTTCGCATACGTCATATCGAGCAAGGTGGTCTCGCCGCCCCCCAACGTGAGCGCCAGTCCATACTTGTCGCGATTGAGTGTATTGATGCCCATCCGATGCGCGGTATTGACCACGTTCTTGACGCCGACGAGTTGCAACACTTTGACAGCAGGAATGTTGAGCGATGAGCCGAGCGCGGTGCGCAAGCGAACCGGCCCGCGATACTTGCGATCATAATTTTCCGGCACGTACGGCGGATTGGGTGCATCATCGAACACCGTGCGCACATCCATCACGACCGAGGCGGCCGTGTATCCTTGCGCCAACGCGGTGAGGTAGGTAAAAATTTTGAACGATGAGCCGGGCTGGCGCGGTGCCAGTGCCACATTCACCTGACCATCAATATCCCGATTGAAATAATCTACCGAACCCACCATCGCCACGATTTCACCAGTGCTGGGGCGGATCACCACCACCGAGGCGTTCGTCACGTTGCGTTTTTCGGCGGTCAACTTGGCAACTTGATCACGGGCGATTTGTTCGGCTTGTTGTTGAAGCGAGTAATCGAGCGAGGTGTACACATTCAAGCCGCCACGATACAACGCTTCGGTGCCCAATTTCTCTTCGAGCAAACGACGTACGTAGAAAACAAAATGCGGCGCGCGAATATCAAAACGTTTGGGTGTTACGCGCAAACGCGCCGATTTGGCTGCCAACGCTTCTTCTTGCGTGATGTACCCTTGCAAGAGCATTTGATCCAGCACAATGTTGCGTCGCTCGACGGCTTTTTCCGGATTATCAATTGGGTTCAAAGCGGGATATTGCGGAATCGCCGCGAGCGTGGCGCACTCGCTCAAATCGAGGTCTTGGACATGCTTGCCAAAGTACGTCTCTGCCGCCGCTTCGATGCCATACGCCAGCGAGCCATAGTTGTTCGCATTGAGATACCAACTCAAAATATCGCGTTTGGAATAACGATTCGAAATCTCAACGGAGAGAATCAATTCTTTGATTTTGCGGCTGTAGGTCGCCGGATTGCTGGGATCACGCACCATGCGTTCCGCTTCCGGAATCAACACATTCTTGACGAGTTGTTGGGTGATGGTGCTCGCGCCCTGAATTTGTTCACCGCGTAACGTCGTCCAGCCGGCGCGCAAGATACCGTACCAATCGTAGCCGGGATTTGTCCAAAAATTTCGATCTTCGAGCGCGACCGTTGCATTCTTGCAAGGTTCGGGGATGCGCTCCAGCGGCACCACCGTGCGATTGCCGCCTTGCGGATCAATGATCTCGTACAACAAGACCTGACCGGTGCGGTCAAAGATGCGCGTGGTTTTGAATTGTTGTTGGGTTTGGGTAACGATCTCGCCGGCAGGGGGTAGATCTTTAGCATAATAGTTGTAAAGCGTAACAATAGCGGCGGCGCTCACCCCGATGGCGGTGAGTCCAAGTCCAGCGCAGAGTGCTACCGCGCCGAGGATGAGCCGGGAAATGAGCGGAGCAGTGTGTTTAGAACTCGATCGGCGCCGGCGCAAGTAAACTGAACGAACAGCCAAATACCTCTTCTCCTTTTCGCGAGCGGCGCAAGTGTAGCACTAATCAAAAATTCGCGCAAGTCAAAATTGTCGGTGATGACCCACATCGCAGATTAACCCCAGAGAGCACAGGGAACATCGAGGAAAAAATTAAACGCAAAGCATCTGCGTCTCTGCGGTGAGCGATGGATAATCACCAGAAAATTAAGATGACGTGGTTTGCAAATATTGCATCAACCCTTCCAACCCCAGCAAATAACTGCGCCATCCAAAACCGACAATGTGGCCCACGCACACCGCCGTGATCACCGAACGATGCCGAAACTCTTCGCGTTTGAAAATATTCGAAAGATGCACCTCCACCACCGGCTTTTCAATCGCGGCAATCGCATCGCGCAAGGCGTAACTGTAATGCGTGAGCGCGCCGGGATTTAACAGTACCCCATCGAAGCCATCCGCGCGCGCACGATGCAATTCATCAATCATCACGCCCTCGTGATTCGTTTGCACAAAGCGCAACGCGACATTGTCGCGGGCGGCGCGTTCGCGCAGACGCGTGTTGATCTCGTCGAGCGTGTCCTTGCCGTAAATGTGCGGTTCACGTGTCCCTAGCAAGTTCAAGTTGGGTCCGTGCAAAACAAGAATTTTCATTCGCGCACCTCCTCGATAGTTTGTTTGACCTCATCCTGGGATACATCGTCAACCATCACGACCTCACCCAGCGCACAAGGTAACACAAAACGCAAACGCACGCCCACGCGTTTTTTGTCGGCTTGCATCGCGTTGACCAGCGCGTCGCTGGTGAGCGCGCGCGGCACGCGCGTGGGCAAACCGATCTGATGCAACAACCCTTCGATGCGTTCGACCAAGGTAGCATCACACATCGCCCGCCGCTGCGCCAGCCGCGCCGCGCATACCAGTCCAATCGCCACGGCTTCACCGTGCCGCAATTGATATTGCGAAACAAGTTCAAGTGCGTGGCCAAACGTGTGGCCCAAATTGAGTTTGGCGCGCTCGCCTTGCTCAAACGGATCCCGCGACACAATTTCGGCTTTCACTCGAATCGCGCGGGCGAGCCACCTTCCAACTTCTAACTTCCAACTTCCCTTTTCCAATTCCTCAAATAGCGTGGCATCGCCAATAATGCCGTGCTTGACCACCTCCGCCATACCGGCGCGCCATTCCGCCGCCGGCAAACTTGGCAACGTCGCCACATCGGCGATTACCGCGCGCGGTTGTTTGAACGCGCCAATCAAATTCTTGCCACGCGGGTGATCTACGGCCACTTTGCCGCCGATACTCGCATCCACCATCGCGAGCAAAGTGGTCGGCATTTGCACCAACGGCACGCCGCGCAAATAGGTTGCCGCAACAAAGCCCGCCAGATCACCCACCACGCCGCCGCCCAACGCGACAAGCGTTGTTTGACGATCGAGATGCGCGTCAATCAACTGGTCGTACACGAGGCGGACTGTGTCGAGCGTTTTGGATTCTTCACCGGCGGGAATTTCAATTACACGCGTTTGAATCTTTTGTGATTGCAAGATTTGGGCGATGTGCCCGGCATACCACGTCCCAAGGTGAGGATGAGTAATGATCACACAGTCACCCGGCATTTCCACGTTGACCAACTGATCAAAAATATGGTTGCCCACCCAGACCGGATAACTGCCCGCTGGGGTTCTCACATCAAGCGTTGGATAGGTTTCGATCATCCTGCTAATCCAATTTGCCAAGTCGTCGTTTGATCTCTGGCATCGAGTCGCCCCCCAATTTTTCCAGTAGCGCATCCGCCAGCACCCACGCCACCATCGCCTCGCCAATCACACACGCGCGCGGTACGTGACAGAAATCGGAACGTTGATAGGGCGACCACGCCGATTCGCCGGTCGCCAGATCAACCGAACGCAACGGCGTAACGGTGGTGGCAATCGGCTTGAGTGCGGCGCGCACCATAATCGGCATTCCGTTGGTGATGCCGCCTTCCAATCCTCCCGCGCGGTTTGTCTCTCGTTTGGTTTTTACTGTTGACTGTTGACTGTCGCCTGTTGACTGCACCAAGATTTCATCCTGCACCTGCGTCCCGGTTTTCCGCGCATTCTCAAACGCCTCACCAATCTCGACGCCCTTGACCGAAGGAATACTCATCACGGCTTGCGCCAAGCGACCATCCAACTTGCGATCCCAATGCACGTGCGAGCCCAAACCGATCGGCACATTCAACGCAACCATTTCGATGATGCCGCCCACCGTGTCTTTGGCACGCATCACTTGCTCGATACGCGCACGAATTTTTGCCGCGCTCGCCTCATCGGCGACCGCTACATCCGATCGTTGCGCGCGCGCGAAAATTTCTTCGTACGTCATCGCCGGAATCATGGCGCGAACGCCGCCGATTTCCAAGACATGACTGCCCACGATAATGCCGCACTCACCCAGCAATTGGCGCGCCAAAGCACCGCACGCGACCCGCATCGCGGTTTCGCGCGCGCTCGCCCGCTCCGCCACAAGGCGCAGATCGTCCAAGCCGTACTTGACGGCACCCGCATAATCGGCGTGACCCGGGCGCGGAATCGTTTGCGGCGGGATCGTTTTATCTTTCCAATTTGCGTAATCGAGATTTTCAATTCTCATTGCGACCGGTGCACCAATGGTTTGCCCGTTGATCATGCCACCCAAAATTTCCACACGATCGTTTTCAATCCGCATGCGCGCGGAACGACCGATGCCAATCTGTCGTCGCGCCAGATCGCGCTGGATCGCATCCAGGTCAATCCGCAATCCCGCCGGCAATCCTTCCACAATGCCAATCAACGCCGGTCCGTGCGATTCACCCGCCGTTAAAAATCGTAACATGGCATAACCTCAACCGCCCACGCATCCCGTTGAAGACGTTGCGCATTGTGCAAGGCCTTGCTTGCCGCATGACGCATAATCTCCACCGGCGCGTCCAAGCCGGTCCATCGTTGGAACGAGGCCGCCCCTTGATGGACAAGCATCCCCAACCCATCAATCGTGCGCGCGCCGGCACGCTCCGCCTCGCGCAAAAAATCTGTATGTCGATAAACGAGATCAAAGATCACGGCGTTGCGCGGAAACATGGTGCCGGGTGGCAAGGCCCCCGCCGGGGTCGTGTTGACGATGAGCGTCGCTTGTGCGATGGCGCGCGCATCGTTGGCGACGATAGGAACCTGGGAATGTGCGCGGACGTGTTCCGCCAAACTTTCTGCGCGCGCTCGTGTTCGATTCAAGATCGCGATGCTGGCAACGTTCGCCTGAAGCAACGCAAACGCCACGGCGCGCGCCGAACCTCCCGCTCCTAAAATCACCACGCGCGCATTTGCCACCGCGACGTTTTCATCCCGCAACGCCTGCAAGAATCCCGCGCCATCCGTACTCGTGCCGATGAGTTTGCTGGCGCGTTTGAACAACGTGTTCACCGAACCGATCACGCGCGCGTCCGCGCTAATGTCGTCTAAAAATTCAATCACGCTTTCCTTGTGCGGAATCGTAATATTCGCGCCGAGGCAATCATCGGCGCGGACGCGCGCGATGGCATCGCGCAATTGGTGGGGCGGCGTTTCCAACAATTCGTACTGCGCGTTGAACCCCAAGACTTGAAACGCGGCATTGTGCATTGCCGGTGAAGGTGAGTGGGCAATCGGATCTCCGATGAGAAATACGCGCTTCATCGCCATTCCTCCAGTATCTCTGCAAAATTGGGAAAGGAATCCGCCACGCAGTCCCAGCCCTCGATCACCGTTTCACCGCGCGCAATCAAGCCGGCAATGGCCAACGCCATTGCCAAACGATGATCGTGGTGTGCGGACACCCGCGCGCCGTGCAACGGTGTGGGTCCCGCAATCACAAAACCATCCACGCGCTCTTCGATCTGCGCGCCCAACGCACGCAATTCGTGCACCAGCGTCGCAATGCGATCCGATTCTTTGACGCGCAATTCGCGCGCATCGCGCACGATCGTTTCACCGTGCGCTTGCGTGGCGGCGATGGCTAGGATGGGAAACTCGTCAATCATTCGCGGGATCAGTTCGCCGCCAATTTCAATACCGTGCAAGGCATCACACGCAGACACGATGACATCGCCGACCGGCTCACCGTTGATGATACGTTCATTTTCGATGACGATGCGTGCGCCCATGTGCGTGAGTGCATCGAGCAAGCCGGTGCGCGTGGGATTGACGCCGACATTCGCAAGGCACAGTTCCGATCGTGGTACAAGCAATGCGGCAACGATGAAAAATGCGGCGGAAGAAAAATCGCCTGGAATTTGGAACGTGGAATTTGGAATTTGGAATTCAACGATAGGGTGTATTCGCAATGCGCCATCCGCCATTTGCAATTCGACGCCACACGCTTGCAACATTCGTTCGGTGTGATCGCGCGATAAACTGGGTTCGCGGACCGTCGTGGGTGAATCCGCAAACAAGCCGGCGAGTAGAATCGCGGATTTGACTTGCGCGCTGGCAACGTTCAACGTATAGGCGATGCCGTGCAAGTTCCCGCCGCGAATCGCCAGCGGAGGCCATTGATTATTCGCGCGCGCGAGAATCGTCGCTCCCATCGCGCTCAGGGGTTCGATCACGCGCGCCATGGGGCGCCGCTGCAACGCCGGCGTGCCGTCCAGAATCGAAACAAAGTTTTGGCCGGCGCACAACCCGGCAAGTAAACGCATCGTGGTACCCGATCCTTGGCAAAACAAAATGTTGCTGGGTTCGCGCCAGGAACGCAACCCATGTCCGCGCACCAAGAGCGTGGTCGCGTCGAGTGGCGCAAGCTCGACGCCCAACGCGCGCAAACAATCGAGCGTGGCGTGCGTGGTGGTGCTGGGCAAAAAATTTTCGATGCGTGTCGCGCCCTCGGCAAGGGCAGCGATGATCGCAGCGCGATGCGAAATGGATTTATCGGCAGGGACGGCGAGTGCGCCGCGCAAGGGTGTGTTGGATCGAGAGATGGAAAATCGAGTCATCACTTGAACAATTCCCGTCGTTTGGTTGCCACACTTGCCAACATCGCGCGCAAATCGGCTTCGTTGCCGTCGGTGAGTGCGTCCGCCAGCACATCCAACTGTCGCGCACTCGCGCGCAACGCGGCGGCAATGTTCGCACGATTGGTCATCAAAATATCGAGCATCATCGTCGTGTCGCTGGCGGCAAGGCGCGAAGTATCGCGAAAGCCGCTGGCGGCAAGCGCGAACAACAAATCATCATCGCGCGCATGTTCGTTCGCCACCATCATCAACGTCGCCGCAAGCAGATACGGTAAATGACTCGTCGTTGCCAGAATTCCATCGTGGCGTTCTGCCTCCACAACCAGCGGCCGGGCGCCGATGTGTTGGGCAAGCGATTGAGCGTACGCCAAAGTTGCCGGCGATGTGCGTGCAAGCGGCGTCAAAGCAAACACGGCATTCTGAAATAGATTGGCCTCGGCGGATAAAAAACCGGCGGTCTCTTTGCCACACAACGGATGCGCGCCGATGGCTTGCAAAGGCATGGGCAATTGATTCATCGCTTGGAGGATGGCCTGCTTGGTCGAACCCAGGTCCATCACGATTGCGCCGGCACGTGCGAGTTCTCCTACGCGCGGCAACAGTTCGAGGATAGCACGCACCGGCGTGGCAAGGATGATCACATCGGCGTGGGCGATAGCGGTAAGATCGGTCTTCGCTTCGATGCCGCGCGCGCGCGCGTGCGTACACGTTTCTGGATTGCGATCAATCGCCAAAATTTTCCGGCACACCTTACGTTCATTCAACGCCAACGCCAACGAGCCGCCCATCAAACCAATGCCAATGATAGCGACGGTCTGGTTCTTAAACGCCTCTTCCGTCATTCGGCTTCTCCATTACACCGTGCGTTCAACGGCGTGCGCCACGCGGCGAACTTGGTCAATCAACTTGGCAAAGTTTTCCGGCTTTAAGGATTGCGCGCCATCGCTCAAGGCGTGCGCCGGATCGCAATGCACTTCAACGAGTAAGCCATCCGCGCCGGCCGCAATCGCCGCGCGCGCAATCGGCGTAACCAATTCCCATTTGCCGGTACCGTGGCTGGGATCCGCGATGACCGGCAAGTGGGTGAGCGCTTTGAGCACCGGGATGGCATTGACATCGAACGTGTTACGCGTGGCAGTTTCAAAGGTGCGAATGCCGCGTTCGCACAACATCACGCGGGCGTTGCCGTGCGAGAGGATGTACTCTGCCGCCATCAACAATTCTTCGATGGTGGACATTAACCCGCGTTTGAGCAACACCGGTTTTTGGATTTCACCCACAGCATGGAGGAGCGCATAGTTTTGCATATTGCGAGCCCCAATCTGCAAAATATCGGCGTACTGCGCAACGAGCGTTACTTCTTGCGGTGAGAGGACTTCGGTGACGATAGGCAGGTGATAAGCCTCTCGCGCTTCACGCAAGAGTTCGAGCCCCTTGAGTCCCAGACCTTGAAACGCATACGGCGAAGTGCGCGGTTTGAATGCACCGCCGCGTAAAAGGTGCGCGCCGGCTTGCTTGACGGCGGCCGCGGTCTCCATCAATTGCTCGCGCGATTCAACCGAACAGGGTCCCGCCATTACAATCACTTGTTTTCCGCCGATGGACACACCATTGAGCTTGACCATGGAATCGTCCGGGTGGAAATCGCGTGAAGCGAGTTTGAAGGGATGCAAGATACGCACGGCGCGTTCTACGCCATCCAATAATTCAAACGATTCTGGCTCGACCGGGCGTTCATCGCCAATGACCCCGATGATGGTACGCTCTTCACCTTGCGAAAGGTGCGCCCGATAGCCCAACGCTTCGATGTGTTGCACGACTCGTTCGATTTCATCGTGCGTTGCGTGATGTTTCATTACAATGACCATACAATCATTTCTCCTTTAGCCGGCCGGGTACGAGCCCAACACTTTGAGAAACGAACACTTGCTCAAGAGATTGACCAACGCATCGCGGCACGGTGGATCGCTCCAATGCCCTTCCAAATCGAGATAGAAAACGTAATGCCAGGGGACCCGCCGATCCGGACGCGATTCGATTTTGGTGAGATTGATGCCGCGCGAAGCAAACTCGCCCAGGCAAGCGTACAACGCGCCGGGGATGTGGCGCACCGCAAACACGATGGAGGTTTTCGATTTCTCGGCACGCGGCGGCTCGTGGTGTGCGATCACAAAAAAGCGCGTGAGATTGTTCGCCAAGTCTTCGATGTTGCGCGCGAGAATGTTCAAGCCGTACAAGCGCGCCGCCGTCTCGCTGGCGATGGCCGCCGCGTTTTTCGCCGGCGATTCTGCCAACTGCTTCGCCGCGCCAGCCGTATCGTACGCGACCACCGCTTCCCAGCCGTGGTCGGCGATAAAACGTTCGCATTGCGCCAGGGCTTGGGGATGCGAGTACACCCGCCGAATGTCCGCGAGGGTTGTTCCAGCATTTGCCAAGAGCGCGTGCCGTACACGAAAGATGACCTCGCGCGCAATTTTGAGATCGTGATCCAACAAGAGATCGTACGATTGGTGGATGGCGCCTGCCGTCGAGTTTTCAATGGGCAACATCCCTAGGTCAGCAGCGCCGGTTTCCACCGCGCGAAAAATTTCGTCGAAAGATGAACACGCTAGCGTCGGCGTGTCCGCGCCAAAGGTTTCAAAAATCGCTTCTTGCGAGTATGCGCCGTTCTCGCCTTGAAACGCGATGATTGTCATTCCACGGGCTCCTTTACCCAATCGGGACGCAAGCGTCTGGCATCCTGCAAATAAATATGTTGTATCTCATTCGGCGTGCGATTCGTTTCGCAATGCATCATCACGCGGATGCAACGCGGCACATCGTTGGCAACGTGCGGCGCTTGCGCATCGAGCAAAGCCGTGTGCGTCCAACCCAAGTCGCGTGCGGCGCGCGCCGGGAATGCCGCGTCCAAATCCGACGTGATTGTGAACCAAATGCTGACAATGTCAGCGACATCCAGTTGATTGGCTTGGACGATGGCAAGCAAGAGTTCGCGCGTGGCAGAGAGAATCGCTTCGCGCGTGTTCGTCTCGACGGTGGTTGCGCCGCGAATGGCTCGCAGGGTCATTGGTCTCCCTTCGTGGTTACCTTGTTCAACGCGCGCTCTAAATCGGCAATCAGATCGTCCACCTCTTCGATGCCGGCGGAGAGGCGCACCAAATTATCATGAATGCCGACTCGGGCGCGTTGCTCATTCGTTAGACCGCGATGCGATGAAGTGGCTGGGTGAAGGACGAGTGAATAAATATCGCCGAGCGTTGTTGCGGCAAGGCACAACTCTAACGATTCCATAAAGCGAAAGACGCGCGCGCGATCCGCGTTTTTGATCTCGAACGACAACACGCCGCCAAAACCACGGTGATTCAACAATCGGCGTGCGAGTTCGTGTTGGGGATGGGTGGGCAAGCCGGGATAATGCACGCGTGCGATCTTGGGGTGCGCCATCAGCCATTCGGCGAGGCGTTGCGCATTCGCGCATTGTTGACGCACGCGCAATGAAAGCGTTTTCAAGCCGCGCAGAGCTAGCCACGCTTCAAAGGGTCCCAACGTACTGCCGATGAGTTTGTTCAGTTCGTACAGTTTGGCGCGATTGGCTGACGAGGTAACCACCACACCCGCCATCACATCGCCGTGTCCGCTGAGATATTTGGTCGCGCTGTGAATCACGTAATCCGCGCCGAGCGTGAGTGGATTGCACAAGTATGGCGAGGCAAACGTGTTGTCAATGAGCAATTGCGCCTGGTGTGGGTGCGCGATGTCGGCAAGCGCGGCAATATCGGCAACTTTGAGTAAGGGATTGGAAATCGTTTCGGCGAGGAGCGCGACCGGGCGCGTTTGGGCAACCATCGCTTGAACTGCCGCGAGATTGGTTACCTCAACAAATTGAACATTCACGCCTAGTTCAGTCATCAGGTGCGAAAGCAGGACGGTGGTGGCACCGTACAAATCTTGCGCGGCAACAATCGTTGAGCCAGCACGAATGCCGGTAGCGAGGAGTGCCGCATGAATCGCCGCCATGCCCGTACTGAACGCGTGGGCGGCTTGACCTTGCTCCAACATCGCCACCGCATTTTCGAACGCGCTAACCGTTGGACTACCGTAGCGCGGATACACGTACCCATCGCGCGTGGTGGCAAACACCGCGTCGAGATCATCCATACTTTCGTACAGAAAACCAACACTGGGATGAATCGGGGTGGCAACCGGGACACAATCGCCGGGCAGCACGCGTTCACCGGCATGAACGGCGCGGGTGGTAAAACCGGTGTGGCGCAAATCGGTCATAGCATCCTCCATTTGAAAAAATAAAACGAGCGTGGGGTTGGAATCCCACGCTCGTTCGTTTCACTCCGAATAGGGTTATCGGGTGTGCGTGATGATTCGACCCCGCGTTGAATCGGCGGCGTAAAAATAGCCGTAAAAATAAAACGCCAAGGTCGAATACAAATTCATCATCACGACCCAAGATTACCACACTTTGGCACACTTTGTCAAATGAAGATGGAATTTAAGGATGTGTGTCGTGTTGACAAATGCTTAGCAATCCGCGTATAATGCCGATGGTTGTGTAGAGCCGCGCCGTCGTGTTGTTGCCTTTAATTTTTGTAACCTCGTCATTATGCTTTTCGGTTGTTCCACTAGACGCGCGGGCATGCCCCCGCGGAAAAAGCGTGGAGGAGCCGATTTTTATTTTTCAGTAACTTGGGTGGAATGAAGGAGCGTTCCTTATGGCAGAAGGTAAACCGTGGGAAGAACCGTTGGACGAAGCGTACTGGCAAATGGTCCTTGGCACATCAGACCTCACCGCGCCAGCCCCTAGTCCGCTCATCCATCAATCTGCACCGACGGTGAGTGGTTGGACCCGCGCTGAAGCCAGTTACGTTAACGGCGAAATCCTCGAATTGCGTGTGATCGGATATAATCGCGGTGGATTGCTGGTGGACTTGGGCGATGTGCGAGGTTTTGTTCCTGCCTCACAATTGAGCCATCTCCCGCGCCAAATCTCCGAGGAAGAGCGCGTGAACGCCCTGGCGCGTTACACCGATACGACTCTGCGCCTCAAAGTAATCGAATTTGATCGCGCGAATAATCGTCTCATCTTGTCCGAACGGGTTGCCAATCCACCTATTTCGCGCGCCGATCAATTACTCAACGAGATTCAACCGCATCAGACGCGGCGCGGCACTGTCCGCAACATTACCAATTTTGGTGCCTTTATTGACTTGGGCGGCGTGGAAGGATTGGTTCACGTTTCCGAATTGGCATGGCAATACGTTTCCCATCCTAGCCAAGTGCTCGCGCCCGGGCAACAAGTGGATGTGTACGTGATGGATGTGGATCGCGAGCAAAAACGAATTGCCTGTAGCATCAAACGGTTACTTCCCAATCCCTGGCACGAGATCGCCAACAAACTCAAGCCGGGTGATTGGGTAGATGGCGTGGTAACGAGTGTGGTTGCGTTTGGTGCGTTTGTCCGCGTTGCCGAAGGGGTGGAAGGATTGCTCCACGTTTCGGAATTGGCGGGCAGAGATTTTACGCACCCGCGTGATTTATTGCAAGAAGGGCAAACCCTGCGCGTCCGCGTGACGGAACTAGACCCTAACGAACAACGGATGAAACTTAGTTTGCGCCAACCCGCCGAGCGTGGCAATGGGACTGACCCAGCAAGCGCGAGCCAGTGGATTGAATCGTGGGACAGGATTCCACCGCCGCCGGAAAATGATGAAAGTTATTGGGAGAGTCTGATTAAATAACTGATGTTACGCGGTCAACGATTTATTCACCACAGAGATCAGAGTTCACTGAGGTTTCTATAGTCTTTCTCTGTGTTCTCCGTGTGCTCTGTGGTAAAATCGCGTAAGGTGAGTCAATAACCCCGCGCTCTTTTTTTGCAGAAAGTTGAGAGCGGGTAACCCAATGTGCTATGCCACCACGAAAATCGAGAACCCCTTCAACCGAATCATCGTCGCAGTTATCTTTTTTGTCGCGTTTGCGTCTTTCGTCCAACCGTCTGCGCGAAATCGCCGGCGTGCTGTTGTTTCTCATTGGCGGGCTGACCTTGCTAACCTTGTTGCACATCACGAGCGGTATGGTGAGCGATCTATGGGCAGCCACCTTGCGCATCCTTTTCGGTTGGGGCGCGTTCGTGTTGCCGTTCTTTGCGCTTGGCGCAGGTGCGTACCTGTTGCGACGCGGCGAATCGGCTGAATCAAGTATCGCGTGGGGTCGCATCTTTGCCGCCGAGATTTTGTTTACCGCCTTCATCGCCATCGTTCACTTGCTCACTCCCGCGCCAAGTGGCGGTGCGCTAGCGCAAAGCGGCGAAGGCGGTGGCTTTATCGGCTATGCGTTGAGTTATGGACTAGCATCGCTCATCGGCAATGTGGCGACCTTCATTGTCTTGTTCGTGATTGGGTTGCTGGCGATTCCCGGCATCCTGGGATTGAGCGCGGTGCAATTGCGTCAGTGGAGCGATACGCTTGGCGCGCGCGCCGAATCCAAACCCATGCCGGCAAAAATCGGTGCGCCAGAAACGATTGCGCACGAAGCGTTTTCATCGCCCAAGCCCAAACCGGTTGCGCCGTTCGTGCAGCCCGCGCGCAAGCCCATTCCCGCTCCCGTGGCAGAAGCCGCTGAGCCCGCGCCTTTGGCGCGGCCCGCCTTTGGCACCAAGCCGCCCATGAAACTTGGCACCCCGCAACCGATTCTCACGCCACGCGCACGGACTCGCCGGCGGGTTGCACAGTTGCCACCCATAGATATTTTGGATGCAGCGAACGAAGCCAAGTACAGTTCTGATGAAGCGCGCCGGCAAGGTGAAATCATTGTCGAGACGCTAGAACATTTTGGTATCCCGGTCGAATTACTCGAAGAGGAAATTCGCGTGGGACCCACCATCACCCAATTTGGCTTGCGTCCCGGTTTTGTCGAAGTGCGCGGAAGCGATGGCAAAACCCAGCAACGCAAAGTCTCGGTCAATCGCATTGTCGCGTTGCAACACGATTTGGAACTCGCACTCGCGCGCGCACCGATCCGCATCGAAGCGCCGGTGCCGGGGCGTCCGATTGTCGGCATCGAAGTACCGAATCAAGCGATTTCGGTGGTGTCGTTGCGCGGGGTGATGGACAGCGAAACTTTTCGCAACAAGCGCAAAAAGTCCAACCTTGCCATCGCGCTGGGGCGCGATGTCTCTGGGGCACCGCAAGTCGCCGATCTGGGGGCTATGCCGCACCTGCTCATCGCTGGCGCGACCGGGTCCGGCAAATCGGTGTGCATCAACGCGATTGTGGCGTGCCTGTTGTTCAACAACTCGCCGGACGATTTGCGGTTGATTATGGTGGACCCCAAGCGCGTCGAGTTGGTGAACTTTAACGGCATTCCACATCTCTTGGGTCCCGTCGTGGTCAATATGGATGAAGTGGTGCCGTGCCTGCGCTGGCTCACGCGTGAGATGGATCACCGCTTTAGTTTGTTTGCACAAGAAAAAGTCCGCAACATTGATGCGTTCAACGACAAGATGAGAAAGAATGACGGCGACACGATGCCGTACATCGTCGCCTTGATTGACGAACTGGCGGACTTGATGCTCGCCGCGCCGGAAGAGACGGAAAAATTATTGACCCGGCTGGCACAAATGGCACGCGCGACCGGCATTCATTTGGTCATTGCGACGCAACGCCCCTCGGTGGATGTGGTGACCGGTCTCATCAAAGCGAACTTTCCGTCGCGCATTTCGTTTGCGGTCACCAGCAGTGTGGACTCGCGGGTCGTCTTGGACACGCCGGGCGCAGAAAAATTGCTGGGCAAAGGCGATATGCTGTATATGGCAAACGATTCGTCCAAACTTTTCCGCTTGCAAGGTTGCTTTGTCTCGGATGATGAATTATCGCGGCTGGTGCATTTTTGGCGCGATAAAGCGATCACCGATATGCGCGACATTCACAGCGAACCGCCGTGGAAAGACATTGGGAACGGCAAAGAGAACGGCGATGATGCATTGATCGAAGAAGCCATCAAGATTGCGGCGGATTTGGATCATCTTTCGATTTCATTCCTGCAGCGCAAACTGGGCATTGGGTATCCGCGCGCGGCGCGGTTGATGGATCAATTGGAAGAACGCGGGGTAGTGAGTTCCGAGGATGAGGGTGGCAAAGGCAGACGGGTGTTGAAAGAAGAATCGGCAGTTCCGCCGAAAAAGAAAAAATAAATGGAGGTTGTATGCCCAAAGCAAAACCCGTTCAGGAAGACGAAGGTAAGAAAAAAGATGTGATTGAGGCGGAGGGTGTGGTAACCGAAGCCCTGCCCAACGCCATGTTCCGCGTCCAACTCGATAGCGGACACTCGGTGCTCGCGCATATTTCTGGCAAGATGCGGATGTACTATATTCGCATTCTGCTGGGCGACCGGGTAACCGTCGAACTTTCGCCGTACGATTTGACGCGCGGACGGATCGTCTATCGTTTCAAAAAATAGTTACGTCGTCGCGACATCAAGGGAGGTGACGCGATGAGTACACCAACGCTTGATCCCAAATTGGTACGCCCTTCGCCGATTGCGGGCGCGTGGTATCCCGGCTCCCCCCAGGAACTGGCGCACACGGTGGACGAGTATCTGGCGCGTGCAAAATATTTTCCAACCGAGGATGCACTCATTGCTTTAATTTCTCCACACGCCGGTTACGCTTATTCTGGACAAACCGCCGCGTATGCCTATCGTCAATTAGAAGGTCGCTCATTCGATACCGTTGTCATTCTGGGACCCAGCCATTACGATGATTTTGGCGCGTACGCCATTAGTGCGCAAAAATATTACGCCACGCCTCTCGGCACTGTCCCACTCGATCAAGCATTCATTGATGCGCTCACGCAACGCTTGCCCATCACGCGTGTGGCACGCGACCGGGAACACTCACTCGAAATTCAATTGCCCTTTTTGCAACGGACGCTCGGCGAATTTAAACTCGTGCCGATTATGATGTCGCTCCCATTTTACATTGTGGGCAAAAAAGCGCTGGCGCCCTGTGAACAACTCGCTCACGCTCTTGCCCAAATCGCCCGTCAGCACCGCGTGCTCCTGGTCGCTTCGTCCGATCTCTCGCACTTGCCGAACTATCAAGCGGTGAAACAATTCGATGCGCACACCGAAGAATTGCTCACCACGTTCAACGTGCCGGAATTTGCTCGCTATCTATGGCAAGCCGGTGAATGTCGCGCGTGTGGCGATGCGCCGATTGTTACGGCATTGTTGGCAGCCCAACAACGGGGAGCAAATCGGATTCGCGTTTTGCAGCGTACCAATTCGGGCGATGTAACGGGCGAGCGTGAACACGCCGATTATGTGGTGGGGTATATGGCGGTCGGCGTGTATAAATCGAAATAGTGATCCATTCAAATTCTTAGCGACGGAAGACGGAGGAGGGAAGACAGACGCAAGCATTGGTCGTCAGTCGTTCATCCTCCGTCAATGATTTTTTCAGATGCAATACGCTCAAGTAGTGGTCAATACCCCCATTGTGATCCGCAAGCCGCACGAGGAAGAGAGTCTCCCCGCGGAATCGTTGCGTGAACGCGCGTTTACTTACTCGATTCCGGAACATCTTGCCAGCCAGATCGCGCTGGGACAGTTGGTGTGGGTGCCGTTTGGCTCGCGGCGCATTCAAGGGATCATCATTGCGTTTAGTGAGACCTCACCGGTGGAGCAGACCAAAGATATTGACGAGATCGCGGATGTGCGGCCGCTCTTATCCGCCACGCAACTCGAATTGGCACGCTGGATCGCACGCACATACCTCTGCCCCTTTTATGACGCCCTGAGTTTGATGCTTCCTCCCGGCATCGAACAGCCGACTGAAATTTTGCTCTCACTTGCATCGGATATTTCGCGTGAGAATCTCACGCCCAAGCAACTGGCGTTGGTGGATTTGCTGACACACGAACGCTCGGTCAAATTGAATAAACTCCCACGCGATTTGCGCCCGGCGGTTGACGCGTTAGCGCAACGGGGTATCCTCATCAAGAAAACGATGGTCGCGCCGTTACGCGCACGACCCAAACAAGTCAACACCGTCCGTTTGATTTCGGAAGAACCGCTTGCCACGCTTTCTCCGCGCTCGCAAGACAAAGCGCGCCGCATTGTCGAGTTGCTCAAAGCGGAAAACAAGCCATTGTGGGTCAGTAGGGTGTACGCGGCAATCGAAAATTGTTCGCTTGCCGATTTACGCAAACTCGAAGCCGCCGGCGTTGTGGCGTTGGAAGAAAAACAAGTTTGGCGCGATTCGCTCGCTGGGCGCGTGTTCGACGTGGTTGAGCCGCCGAAATTAACCAGCGAGCAAGCAGCGGCGTGGGAAAAAATAAGTTCAAGGTTAAAAGTTTCAAGCTCGAACCTTGAACCTCAACCTTTGAACCGTGAACCTGCCACCTTTCTCCTCCACGGCGTTACCGGCTCTGGCAAAACCGAAATTTATATGCGCGCGCTCGCAGAGATTATCGCGCAGGGCAAGCAAGGAATTGTCTTGGTGCCAGAAATTTCGCTCACCCCGCAAACGATTCGACGCTTTGGCGCGCGCTTCAAGCGAATCGCAGTGATCCACTCGCGTCTCAGCATCGGCGAACGGTACGATACGTGGCGTCGTTGTCGCGCCGGCTTGGTGGACGTGGTGATCGGCGCGCGGTCGGCACTGTTTGCGCCGCTCGATAAACTCGGTTTGATCGTCATTGATGAAGAACACGATGCCTCGTACAAGCAAGCAGAGGCACCACATTATCACGCGCGCGATGTAGCATTGGAACTGGCGCGGCGTGTGGATGCAGTTGTGATCTTGGGGAGCGCGACGCCGGATG
Organism: Chloroflexota bacterium; assembly: GCA_037440625.1. Taxonomy (GTDB): domain Bacteria; phylum Chloroflexota; class Anaerolineae; order UBA4142; family UBA4142; genus DAOTXS01. The sequence goes on along the minus strand of JBBITT010000004.1, from coordinate 2,766 downwards.
TTGAAACGTACGATCGTGCGACGCGCCGTGAATTCACATTACTTGAATTGCCCAAACGGGTGATGGGACACCGAGCGGTCATTGAAAATCAGATTTCAGAGTTTAGAGTGCAGAGGTCCGAGTTAGCCATTCGTGAAGTTAGCGCAGAGTACGCGGACGCGCGATATTTGGAGATGCCCCCCGTCGAAATCGTTGATCTGCGCGCCGAGTTAAAAGCCGGCAATCGTTCAATGTTTTCGCGCGTGTTGCAACGCGAGATGGCCCGTGTCCTCGCGGCGCGCGAGCAAGTCATTTTGTTTCTGAATCGGCGCGGGACCGCCACGTTTGTCGTGTGCCGCGATTGCGGGTACGTGTTCCAATGCAAACGATGCCATAATCCAATGACGTATCACGGCACTGGCGACCAACTGGTGTGTCATCACTGCAATCGCCGTGACCGCGTGCCAATAAAATGCCCCCAGTGCGGCAGCGCGCGCATTCGTTATTTTGGCATCGGCACAGAGAAGGTTGAAGCAGAAATTCGTGCAATGTTTCCAAAGGCACGCACGTTGCGCTGGGATTGGGATGTGACGCGTGGCAAGGAATCGCACGAGGCGCTTCTGGAAAAATTTGTGCAACGCCAAGCCGATGTATTGATCGGCACGCAAATGATCGCCAAGGGACTGGATTTGCCATTCGTTACGCTTGTCGGCGTGGTCAGCGCGGATACCGCGCTCAACCTGCCGGATTTTCGTGCGGGTGAGCGCACGTTTCAATTATTGACGCAGGTGGCGGGACGCGCGGGGCGCAGCATTTTGGGCGGCAAGGTCATTGTGCAAACGTACAATCCGGATCATTATGCCATCGTTGCCGCCGCGCGGCATGATTATCACGCGTTCTATGAACGCGAAATCGTTTTTCGGCGCGAACAAAATTACCCGCCGTACTCACGGCTGATTCGTTTGTTGTTTACGCACCCCAATGAAAAGCAAGCGCAAATTGAATCGGCAAGAATGCATCGCGTCCTTGCCGCGCGCATTGCCCAACGCGGTTTGCCCGCGCTCGATCTCATCGGACCGGCGCCGGCTTTTTTCCAGCGTGTGCGCGGCGAGTATCGGTATCAAATTCTTGTGCGCGGAACGGATCCGCACGCGCTTATCCAGGAGATCGCCCTGCCGTTGGGCTGGCGGATCGAAGTGGACCCCGTGAGTGTGTTGTGAAAACCATCTTGGTCAACAATCGTCAGTCGCCAGTTATGCGCTCTGGCGACTGAATTGCGTTTTGCGAAAATCACAGTAGAATGGAACCGAATTTCTCAACGAGGAGAAGAGAATGAAATCACGAACGATTGCGGAACCGTACAAAATCAAAATGGTCGAGCCGCTCAAGGTAACCACACGCGAGTATCGCGCGCAGAAAATGCGCGAAGCCGGCTACAATACGTTTTTGCTCCGCAGCGAAGACGTGTACATTGACTTGCTCACCGATTCCGGCACCAGCGCGATGAGCGATTGGCAATGGTCAGGGATGATGCTGGGCGATGAAGCGTACGCCGGCGCGCGCAACTTTTACAATCTCGAAAAAGCGGTGCAAGAAATTTACGGCTTTCAGTACATCGTCCCTACCCATCAAGGGCGCGCCGCCGAACACATCACCTCGCAACTGCGCATCAAACGCGGACAGTACGTGCCAATGAATATGTACTTTACCACCACGCGGGAACACGCCGAACGCGCCGGCGGCATCTTTTACGATTGCATCATTGACGAAGCGCACGATGCGCAGAATCCGCATCCGTTCAAAGGCAATGTGGACATTGCCAAGTTGCAAAAGTTGGTGGATGAAAAAGGCGCGGACGCGATTGCGTACCTTTCGATTGCGCCGTGCGTGAATATGGCAGGCGGTCAACCCTTCTCGATGGCGAACTTGCGCGAGGTGGCGGCATGGGCAAAGCGTTACAACATTCCAATTATCTTCGATGCGACGCGCGCCATCGAGAATTGTTATTTCATCCAACAACGCGAAGCGGGGTACGCCAACAAACCCGTGCGCGAAATTTTGCGTGAGATGATGAGTTATGGCGAAGGAATGACGATCTCTTCGAAAAAAGATAACCTCGTGAACATTGGCGGCTTTATTGCAACGAACAACGAGTGGTTCTTTACCAAAGCCAAAGAGATGGTCGTCATCTTTGAAGGTCTGCACACGTATGGTGGGTTGGCGGGGCGCGATATGGAAGCGATCGCGCGTGGCATCTATGAAATGGTGGACGATGCGTACATCGCCAGTCGTGTGCGTCAGGTAGAGTATCTAGGCAATCGTCTGTTGGACGCCGGCATACCGATTGTTGTCCCCATCGGCGGGCACGCGGTTTTCCTCGATGCCAAGCGCTTCTTGCCGCATCTTCCGCAAGAACAATTTCCGGCGCAAGCGCTTGCCGCCGCGCTCTACGTGGACAGCGGCGTGCGTGCGATGGAACGCGGCCTCGTCAGTGCGGGACGCGATCCCAAGACCGGCGAGAATCGCAAACCCAAACTTGAGCTCGTGCGTCTCACCATTCCGCGCCGCGTCTACACCAACCTGCATATGGATGTCGTCGCCGAAAGTTGCATCGCGTTGTACGAGGAACGCGAAAAAATCAAAGGGCTGAAGATGGTGTACGAGCCGGCGAGTCTGCGATTTTTCCAAGCCCGGTTTGAAGAAATCTAAATTCTTGGGACGCACTCCCTCTTGCCGAGGACACAATTGGTGTGCTCGGGTAGATGGGTGTCTTGGACCATCACCCAG
>JBBITT010000003.1:98572-118141 GCA_037440625.1 Chloroflexota bacterium | reverse complement strand
AAAAAAACAAAATGAAACTCGGCGTTCTCTGCGCCTCTGCGGTGAGTAGTTACGGTTTTTTATTCAAATGGATAAGTCCAACTTAGACCAACCCAAGCGTATGCGCTTGCGCAACGGCACCTGTCCGACTATTCACATTCAACTTGCGATAGATATTTTTCAAATGCGTCTTGACCGTGCTTTCGGTGAGTGAGAGGCGTGTCGCAATCTCGCGATTCGTCAACCCTGCGGCAATCAACCCCAGTACTTGATGCTCGCGCGGGGTGATGGATGCCGCCGTCGAGAGCAAATTCAATTCCGCTTTGGGCAATGCTTTGCCATCGGTCTCGGCGAACAGGCGCAAGAGTTGCTTGGCAAACATCTGCGCGTCGGCGGTTAGATTCGAGGTGTGGAGGACGAGCGCAACGAGCGGCGCACAGCCCTGACCATAATCCAGGAACGGTCGGATAAAATTTTCAGGATAGGCAAGCCGAATGACGTCCGTCATGACTTGGCGCGCGTGATTGAGTTGACGTTGCTCAAAGAGGGCGCGTGCTAGCAACAGGCGTGCGCCAAACACAGGTTCCAGATAGAGACCGTGAGGATATTGATCCAGAAGATAGCGTAGAATATTTTCCGCGGCGGCGGCTTGGTGTTGTTCGATCAAAAAGGCCGCCCGCACCAATGCCGCAAAAGCGTGCGGCTCACTCTCACCGATTTCGTTCAACAACCGTTCCGCCCCGGCGCAATCGTCTTGGCGCAGACAAAACCACGCTTGATACGCCAGTAAATCGCGATCACGATACAAGCCCGAAGGATGCTTGGCTTGCAAATCGCGCGCGGCTTGAAGCGTTGCGTGCGCCGCCGTCGCATCGCCTTGCGCAAATTCGATCTTGGCGCGTTGCAGGGCTTCCATAATCGGCATATTCGAACTGGTGGGATTCGGATCCACCTCTGCGGCGCGCAGCAAGAGTTGATGCGCCTGCGCCAATTGATTACGCTCGTAACACACCCGGCTCAACATCGTCAGCGGCACACTGGCTGACTCGGGCAACTTGCCACGTTGTGCCAGCGCGCGTTGCAAAACCTCGCGCGCTATCTTTTCCGCGCGCCGCAACTGACCGCGCAACGCCAGATAGTACGTCAAGCCACCCCCCGCGATCAGCATCACGTACAAATGTGAACGCGCCAACGCCATGGCGTGCAATTCGCGGGCGACCGTTTCCGCTTTTTCCGCATCGCGACGAATGTAGCCGGCGTACGTGACAATGCCATCGAGCATCTGCCACACATCATCGTGTTCGCCGGCGTTTGAAAAGGGCATCAACGTGGTGTCCCCCCTCATCCAAATCTGGCGAATGCGCTGAATCTCGCCGAGCACCGATTGCTCATCCGGCGTGCGTTCGGCGCTGGGTTGGCGTGTGATGTTCGCTTCAACCCGCGCAAGAATTTGTTTCACTTCGATGCGCGAGAGATCCATTGCGGCAACTCGCACATACACCCGCAAGAGCGTGTGATGTTGTTGAATCACCGCTTCGGGTAATTGGCGCAGCCAACGCATCAAGCGCGAGTAATCGCCAAACTGCTCCAACTCGCGCAACACAATGTCTTCGATGAGCGACGCCGCTTCTTCCCACGCTTCGATGGCGAGTAAATGATAGACCGCATCATCGGGCGCGTTGTGTGCGCGATACCATTCTGCGGCACGGCGATGCAAACGCGGAATGCTGCTGGCAAGTTGGCGTTGTAATTGATCACACAAGGTCTCGGCGAACAAATCGTGATAGCGATACCAGCCCGGTTCCTCCAAACGAACCAGAAACAAATTTTCGCGCCACAAATAATCGAGCATCTCTCTGCCATCACAGCGGGCGGTAACCGCATCGCAGAGTGAGCCGGTTAGATTTTTCAGCACCGCCGTTTCAAGCAAAAACTCTTGCACGGAAGGCGGCTGGCGATACAAAATACTTTCGATGAAAAATTCGCGGAGATACCGCTGAGTTGCCTCAAAGGTTGCCCAAGGCGACTGATCATTCATGCGATTCATCGCGAGCATCGCCAAGGTGAGACCCGCCGCCCAGCCCTCGGTGCGTTTGATGATCGCTTGCATCTCGCTATACGCCATCGGCTGACTCTGTGAGAGATAACTGATGCCCTCCTCCAACGTAAAGCGCAGATCATCGGTGCTCAACTCGGCGACCATCCCGCGCACCCGCAAATGTCCCACGTCGAGTGGAGGCCTGATCCGACTGCTGATGATCAGTTGCAAGGTGGTCGGCAAATGCGCAAGCCAGGTTTGTAATGAAGCGTGAATCGCTGGATCGTGAATGTGGTGATAGTCATCAAGCACGAGGGCAAAACGGGAGGGTGCGTTCGGTGCGTCATTCGCACACACCAGCGCATTGGTGAGGTTCACCACGATCTCGTTCAAATCGGCCGAAGAAGGTGTGCGCAGTGGCAAATGCGAGTCTTGGCCCAGGTGGGGAAAAATCGTTTGCAAGGCGGCGATGATCATTGACCAAAATCGAAGCGGCTGATTATCGTCTGCATCGAGCGAGACCCACGCGACGGGGATGCCGCATTTTTGTCGCCATTCGTTGAGCAAGGTGCTTTTGCCAAAACCGCTGGGCGCAATCAGCAAAGTAATCGGCGCATTAATCCGTTGCGTCAGACGAGGACGAGCAACCAGTTTTGGGGGCAAGGCAGGCGGACGAATTTTGGTGAGCGGTAAATATGCCAAGCCGGCTTCGGTTCGTTCGCGGGCGGGGCCAAGATCAGAAGCCATCGGCGAGCGAGACCGATCGCGCGTGGTTTGTCCCGCCAATCGCACGCATGCTTGCTCCAAGCGTTCGGCGGTCAGTTCGTTCGCTTTGCCCAAATACGTTTTGGCAAGTTTGCCGGCACGCCAACAATAGCCATACCAATAAGGTTGACCACGGCGCATTTCGCGGCGCGCCGTCAAGTGCCCCGCGTTGCCGCGAAAGACAAACGTCGCATGCTCCGCCAGCCACGCGTGCCAGCGCCGCGAGCCAATTTGGATGGCGGCCTCGTTGGTCACGAGCAAATTGCCTTGCCCGATTGGTCGAGTGCGCCTTTGCACCTTGCCCTCCGACGACAAATTGGAACTTGGTCTTACCCAACACCCCAAATTCTACCCCTGTTGGGTAAGTTGTCAAACTCATCAATACCCCCAAACCGCGAAAAATCCTCCAAACGAATGATACCCCCTCTCGCCATTTGGGTTTATCCTCAAACTGCACATCGTTTCCTCCACGCTGGCGTAATGGTGCGTCATATATTTGCGAGACATTCATCGCAATCTGCAAGGAGGCAGAAATGGAACGACCCTGGCTCAAGTTTTACGAACCCGGCGTCCGCGCGCACATTGATTATCCCCCACGCCCGATGCATGCCTTCCTCGAAGATGCTGCGCGCGAAGCACCCACCACCACCGCAACGATTTTGGGCGGCGTCGTCAGCGGTGAACTCCTCGATGCAAAACTCTCGTACCAAGAATTGAACGATCTCGCCAATCGTTTGGCAAACGCGCTCGCGTCATTTGGGGTCAAGAAAGGTGATCGCGTTGCGCTCTACTTGCCGAACTGTCCTCAGTACATCATCTCTTATTATGCGATCCTCAAACTGGGCGCGATTGTCGCACCGAACAATCCAATGTACGTCCCGCGCGAATTGGAATTTCAACTCAACGATTCCGGTTCCGAGACGATCATCTGTCTCTCGCGCTTGTATCCCTACGTCCGGATGGTGCGACCGAACACCAACCTCAAGCACGTCATCGTAACGAGCATCAAAGAGTACTTGCCGCCAAAACTCAAAGCGATTTTTGAACAATTCGTCGAAGAAAAAGAAGGACATCGCGTTACGATTGGCGCGGATGAGCATTGGTTCCAAGAGGTGATCGCCAACGCGCCGGCAACCCAACCCCGTGTGGACGTGAAACCAGAAGATACAGCAGTGCTGTTGTACACTGGCGGTACGACCGGCGTGCCCAAAGCCGCTGAGATCACGCACCAGAACGTCGTCGTCAATGCGTTCCAGTGCAAAGAGTGGGTAGCGAACGTACCCAAAGATCGTCCCGATGCCACCATTGTGGCGTTGCCGCTTTATCACTCGTACGCGATGACGGTGTGTATGAACAATGCCGTCTTGCAACGTATGCCGATGATTCTCATTCCCGACCCGCGCAACCTTGAACATTTGCTCAAATCCATTGATCGCCATCAACCGACGTACTTCCCGGGCGTGCCCACGCTGTACACTGCCATCATCAACTATCCTGAGGTGAGCAAGTATAACCTCCGCTCGATCAAGGCATGCTTGAGTGGTGCGGCCCCCTTGCCGGTCGAAGTGCAAACCAAGTTTCAGCAAATGACCGGCGCGCGCCTCATCGAAGGATACGGCCTCTCGGAAGCGACGCCGGTGACACACGACAATCCGCTCTTTGGCGAAAATCGCATCGGGACAATCGGGGTGCCATTCCCGGACACGGACGCGAAAATCGTGGACGTGGAAACCGGCGAAAAGGAATTGCCGCCGGGCGAGCCGGGCGAATTGATCGTCAAGGGTCCGCAAGTGATGAAAGGTTACTGGAATCGCCCGGAGGAAACGCGCTATGCCTTGCGCAATGGCTGGCTCTACACCGGCGACATTGCGGTGATGGACGCCGATGGTTATTTCCGTATCGTGGATCGCAAGAAGGATATGATTATTGCCGGTGGCTACAACATCTATCCACGCGATGTGGAAGAAGTGTTGTATCAGCATCCCCAAATTTTGGAAGCCGCCGTGGCGGGCGTTCCCGACGCCTATCGCGGCGAGACGGTCAAGGCGTACGTTGTCCTCAAACCGGGACAGACTGCCACCGCCGATGACATCATTGCGTTCTGTCGTGAGCGGCTCGCGGCATACAAAGTCCCCAAACTGGTCGAGTTTCGGGATACGCTGCCCAAGACGATGATCGGCAAAGTGTTGCGCCGGCAATTGGTTGCCGAAGAGCAAGCCAAAGCCGCGAAGCAAGGATGAATGGGACGCGGATAAAACACGGATTGTCATCGCGAGGAGCGCTTTGCGCGACGAAGCCATCCCCGATGCCGAGTTGGGGATGGCTTCGCACAAACCGCTTGCCATGACACTCATCCACGTTCTACTCCGATTGAAGGAGGGAGGCAAGGGTGTCTCTTCTGGAACTACCCTGGGCTCAACTCATCGTCAATGGTCTTGCGCTGGGAAGTCTGTATGCGCTCGCGGCGTTTGGCATCGTCCTGATTTTCAAGACAACCGAGGTCATCACCTTTGCGCAAGGCGAGATGGCAATGTTCTGCGCGTTCATCGCATTCACGCTCATCACCGCGCTGCATTTGCCCTTCTGGGTTGCCTTTGTGCTTACGCTCCTCTTTGCCATGGTGCTCGGCGCGATGGTTGAGCGCGTGGTAATTCGACACATCAGCGCCAAGTCGCATATCAACGCGGTCATTGCAACGGTGGGTCTGGCGCTGGTGTTGCTTGGCGTGGCGGGCTGGCTGTGGGGTTACGAGGTGCGCGCGTTTCCAACACCTGTGGCTGGTCCGCCGTTTCGCGTGGGCACTATTGTGCTGAGCCAAATCAACGTGCTGATTCTCGGCGTGATGTTGGGGTTGATGATCCTTTTGTTCGCGTTCTTTCGCTATAGCGTGATCGGCGTCGCGATGCGTGCGGTGGCGCAGAATCGGTTGGCGGCGCAATTGATGGGCATCAATGTCAATCGCATCAACGCCATCGGCTGGGGCTTGGGGACCGCGCTAGCGGCAGTAACCGGCATTCTCATCGCGCCGCTGAATTACCTCGATCCAATGATGATGGGGGATGTCATGCTCAAGGCATTTGCCGCCGCCGTGCTGGGTGGATTCACGAGTATGCCGGGCGCCGTGGTGGGCGGATTGTTATTGGGCATCATTGATAGCCTTGTGGGATTCCAAGTACCGGAACTGCGAACGACCATCGCTTTTCTGTTGATTGTTCTCGTGCTCGTCGTTCGTCCCAGTGGATTGCTGGGCCAGTCCGAAATCAAAAAAGTGTAGAGGTTGGTCAATGCGTCTCGCAGTGCAATGGGGCAGTCGCGCAAGGGTGCTTTACACGCTTGGAGTACTCGCGGCATTTGGCTTGCCCGCGTTGCTGGGTCTCCTTCCCAACATTCCACTCGGCTATGTCCTCTATCTGGTCTCGCTCGGTTTGATTTACGCCATCGTTGCCCTTGGCCTCAATTTGCTGTTTGGTTACGCGGGGCAATTTTCGCTGGGACACGCTGGCTTTTTTGCGATTGGCGCGTACATCTCGGCGATCCTCACCGCGCGCGCCGGTGTGCCCTTTGTCATTGCGCTCGTCGCCGCCGGTTTTTTCACCGCTGCGATTGGTTTTCTACTTGGCTTGCCGGCATTGCGTTTGACTGGACTTTACCTCGCTATTGCAACCCTGGGCTTTGGTTTAGCCATTCCGCAACTCATCCTCTGGTTCAGAGATTGGACCGGCGGCTCGATGGGCTTGCACAATTTACCGCTCGCCTCGATTCCGCCGATTGTGTTCAAAACCGATCAAGACTATTACTATCTCGCGCTGAGCGTTTTGATTTTAATGACGATCTTGGCGCACAACATCGTCAACAGTGACACCGGGCGCGCGTTCATTGCGATTCGTGACAGCGAGATCGCCGCGCGCGCGATGGGCGTCAACCTTCTGCGTTACAAGACAACTGCCTTTGCGCTCAGCGCATTTTACGCCGGCATTGCCGGAAGTTTGTACGCGCATCTGCTTCATGGCATCAGCCCCGAAGATTTCACCGTCTTTCTCTCGATTGATTTTGTAACGATGGTGGTGCTGGGTGGCTTGGGTTCGGTGGGCGGCGCATGGTACGGCGCGTTTCTGCTGACACTGTTGCAAAACTCGCTCACGCGCCTGCCCATTGTGAGCGAATTCAAAAATTTGTTCATCGTCGTCCTGGGCGTCATACTGATTCTGACCGTTTCGTTCCTCCCGCGCGGGATTGCCGGCGCGATCCAAAATCTACGCCGACGTCTGTCCCAAGGATGATCCTAGCCAATGACTCAACCGCTCCTCGAAACCAAAAACTTGACCATCCACTTTGGTGGACTCGTCGCGGTGGATCGCTTGGATATGGTGGTTCACCCGGGCGAGATTGTCGGTTTGATCGGGCCGAACGGTGCAGGCAAGACGACGGTCTTTAACTGTATCAGCCGTTTTTACACACCCAATCGCGGCACCATTTATTTTCAGGGACACGACATTACACACGTTGCCGCTCACGAAATCATTCGACGGGGCATCGCACGCACATTTCAAAACGTCGAACTGTGCCGCAGTATGACCGTCATGCAAAATTTGTTGCTGGGACAACACGTCCGAATGCGCGGCGGCGTGATCCGCGATGGCTTGCGTCTGCCCGGCGCCAACCAAAGCGAAACCGCAGCAATGGCACGCGCGGATGAAATCCTCGCCTTGCTCGGCTTGACCCCCTATCGCAATCACATTGCCGCGGCGTTGCCGTTCGGCTTGCAAAAGATGGTGGAACTAGGACGCGCACTCGTTGCACAGCCGTTGTTGCTTTTGCTTGACGAGCCGGCGGCAGGAGCGAACGGACGCGAGACGCAGGGGCTAGCGGAGTTGATTCGGCGTCTTCGCGAGCAATTCAACTTGAGTATCTTGGTTGTTGAGCACGATATGACGTTTGTGATGGGACTGTGTGAACGGATTTACGTGTTGGATTTTGGACGCAAGATCGCCGAGGGGACGCCGGCAGAAATTCGCAACAATCCGGCGGTGATCGAAGCGTATCTCGGCGAATCTGGGTTCGTCGTTTGAGACCTATGCCGCCACAACCACTTTTGCAAGTCAACGAAATCCAAGTGTCTTACGGACGCGTGCGCGCGTTGCACGAGGTCAGTCTTCAAGTGACACCCGGCAAGATCGTCGCGTTGTTGGGCGCGAACGGCGCCGGCAAGACCACCACCTTGCGCACAATTTCCGGCATCCTGCATCCCACCCATGGCTCAATCGAATTTGATGGCAAGCCCATCGAGCGACGAGACCCTGATCAACTCGTCCACTTGGGCATCGCGCATGTACCCGAAGGACGCCAGATTTTTCCCGCTCTCACGGTGCGTGAGAATCTGCGCTTGGGTGCCTACACCCGCCACGATGTGCGTGCCATCGAAGAAGATTTGCAACGCGTCTTTCACTATTTTCCACGTTTGCGCGAACGCTTGAATCAAAACGCGGGCACATTGAGCGGCGGTGAACAACAAATGCTCGCCATCGGTCGCGGGTTAATGTCCAAGCCGCGCTTGCTCTTGCTCGATGAACCCTCACTCGGCTTGGCGCCGCTCTTGGTCAAGGAAATTTTCCACATCATCGCCGATATTCGCGCGGCGGGAACGACCGTGATTCTCGTCGAACAGAACGCTCATATGGCACTCCAAATCGCCGATTATGCGTACTTGCTTCAGAACGGGCGCATCATCTTGAGTGATTCGAGTTCGAATCTGCGACAACGAGAGGAGGTGAAACGCGCGTATCTGGGACATTGAGAGATCAACCCATTAGACTTGTCAGGTTTGGGAAACTTGTCTGGACATCTCAAACCAAGGAAGGAGAAGAAAAAATGAAACGTCAAAAAATTACGCAAGTCATCGTGGGATTCGCGATTTTGGGCGGGCTGATTTTGACAGCGTGCGCCCCGGCACCCACAGCAACGCCGGTTCCGCCAACAGCCGCGCCGCCCACCGCTACGCCCGTGCCGGCAACCAAGCCGCCGGCTCCAACGATCGCGCCCACGATCGCCCCCACGCCCGCACCAACAACCGCACCCACCGTCGCCCCGACCAAACCGCCGGTGGCTGTTCCCGGCGTAACCGACACGGAAATTGTCATTGGGAACTGGGGACCGCAAGACGGACCGGCGGGTGCGTATGGCGTGATCGCGCGCACGATTGGCGCGTATTTCAAAAAAGTGAACGATGAAGGCGGCATCAACGGCCGCAAGATTCGTTACATCTACGAGAATGATTCGTATCAACCAGCCAAGACGGTTGCCGTCGTCAAGAAACTGGTTGAGGAAGACAAGGTCTTTGCAATCGTCGCCGGACTGGGCACGGCGAACAATCTGGCAGTGATGGACTATCTGGTGCAAAACAATGTCCCCCACGTGGCACCGGCAACCGGCAGTAGCGCCATGGCGGTGCCGCTCAAGAAGAATGTCTATGCGCTGCAACTCAACTATATGACCGAAGCCACCTTGCTCACCCAGTATGCCCTCGACCAAGGCGGCGCAAAAAAGATCGCGGTGTTCTATCAAAATGATTCGTTTGGGCAAGAAGGACTCGATACGATCAACGCCGAGTTGAAAAAACGCGGCTTGGCTCCTGCGGTCGGCGTTTCGTACGAAGCCGCTGACACCAACTTTGCCTCGCAAGCGCTCAAATTGCAAACGAGCGGTGCAGACACAGTGATTCTTTGGGCGGTTCCCAAACCGGGCGCCTCCATCATCGCCGAAATGACCAAGATCGGCTACCAACCCAAGTTGCTCGCCTCCGCCGTGATCAACGATCCGTCCATCTTCCAACTCGCTGGTCCTGGCATCGAAGGGCTGGTCATTCCCGCTTGGATTCCGGCGTACGATGATCTCACCAATCCCAAGATCGTCGAGTACCAAGCATTTATGAAAAAGTACGCGCCCAACGAACAGATCGGTGGATTCTCGCTCAGCGGTTATTGCGAGGCGATGGTGATGGTCGAAGGGTTGAAACGGGCTGGCAGAAATCTCACGCGCGAATCGTTTATGCAAGCAATGGACTCGATGCAAAACTATACCGGTTCGCCACTACCCAACGTCAGTTACAGCCCGACCGATCATGCCGGCGTCAAGACCGCCTATCTCCAAAAAGCGGATGCCAAAAATGCGCGGTGGGTTACCTTTACCGATTGGATGACGGTCAAATAGTTCACGTTCGTATGAGGCTTGTCAGGTTTGAGTAATCTGACAAGCCTCAAGAATGGACGCTTGGATCAACCAGTAAGCAAGATCATAAAAAACGAAACATCGCATTGCCACGAGAACGAGACTCTTCGCTTCGCACGAACAACGGAAGGGTGGGCAGAAAAATGAATTACGAATTTATCAAGGTCGAAAACAAAGATCATCTAACTATCATCACCATCAATCGCCCCCAAGTGATGAATGCCTTGCATCCGCCCGCACACCAAGAACTAGACGATGCGTTTAATCGCTTTGCCGATGATCCCGATGCCTGGGTTGCCATTCTCACCGGCGCCGGCGACAAGGCGTTCTCCGCCGGCAACGATTTGAAATGGCAAGCACAGCATGGCGGCGAAGCACTCCATCAAGCATTGCAAAAACTCAAAGGCGGTTTCGGCGGCATCACCTTTCGTTTCGATCTCTTCAAACCGGTCATTGCCGCCGTGAACGGGCTTGCGCTCGGCGGTGGATTGGAATGCGTGCTCGCATGCGACATTATCATCGCGGCGGAAAATGCTTCGTTTGGCTTGCCCGAACCGACCGTCGGGATGATCGCCGGCGCGGGCGGCGTGCATTATCTTCCGCGCGCAATTCCGTTTCACCTAGCGATGGGAATGCTGCTCACCGCACAGCGCATTTCAGCGCAGGAAGCGTTGCGAGTGGGCTTGGTCAACCAAGTTGTGCCGCTCGATCAATTGATGGCAACCGCCGAAGCGTGGGCGGAAAAAATCCTGGCGTGTTCGCCGCTTGCGATTCGCGCGACCAAAGAAGCCGCGCTCAAGGGCTTGGCCATGCCGTTGGAGCAAGCCGCACGCACGCGCTTTCCCAGCCAAGTGGCGTTGTATCAATCCGAAGACTTTATCGAAGGCCCCAAAGCGTTCGCGGAAAAACGCAGGCCGCAGTGGAAGGGCAAGTAAAGTGGCAGGTGACGGCTGACCAGAGAGGTAAAACGTAAAACGTGAGACCTCGCTTGTCCAATGCCCCTTGGCACCCGACACATTTTTCAGGAGGAAGCAATGAAAATTGATGACGTAAAAAATATTGCCGTCATTGGCGCGGGCAATATGGGACACCAAATCGCGCTGTTGTGTGCGATGCATGGTTTCAAAACCACGTGCACCGATATCAAGCCAGAGATTTTGCAACAAGCGGAAGCGTTCGCAAATTCCTACTTGCCCGAGCGCGTCAAGAAAGGCAAACTGACCCAGGCGCAAGCCGAGCAAGCGCGGGCGAACATTTCATTCACGCCGAGTCTCGCTCAAGCCGTTCAAGCCGCCGATTACGTCATCGAAGCCGTGGTCGAAGTACTGGAGGTCAAACGCAAGGTCTTTGCTGATTTGGACAAACTCGCGCCACCGCACGCGATCCTCGCCACCAACAGTTCGTACATCGTCAGTTCGCGCATCGCCGACGTGACGCAACGACCCAGCAAGGTGCTCAATTTGCATTTCTTTAATCCCGCGCTGGTGATGAAGTTAGTCGAAGTGGTACAAGGCCCACACGTTTCGGACGAGAGCGCGCAGATTTCGCTCGCGTTGTGCGAACGATTGGAAAAAATCGGCGTGCACCTCAAAAAAGAAGTCGAAGGCTTTTTGGTCAACCGTGTTCTGCGTGCCATCATTCGCGAATCGTTGTGGCTGTTGGAAATGGACGTCGCCAGTTACGCAGATATTGACCAAGCGTTGATCAACGGCATTGGTTTACCCATGGGCGCGTTCCGCTTGATGGATTTGACCGGCATTGACTTGGCATACATTCGCTCGCTGGAACGCTTTCGCGAAACCGGCGATCTTGCCGATTTGCCGCCGCCCAGTCTGGTTGAACGCTACGTCAAGGGACACTATGGCCAAAAAACCGGCAAGGGGTGGTACGATTATTCGGAGAAAAAGTAGAACGTGTTCGTAGGTTTATGAAAGAAAGGAACATATGCGCACGAAACAACAATACATCGCCGGGTTGGGCAAGATGCGCCGCAATCTGTACCTGAACGGCGAAAAGATTGATCGCACCGATGAATTGCTCGAACCCACGCTCAACACCATCGGACTCACTTTTGATTACGCCGAAAAGCCTGAATACCAAGAGTGGTGTACTGCCACGTCGCATCTCACCGGCGAAAAGATCAATCGCTTTACGCACATTCACCACAGCACCGACGATTTGCACAAAAAGCAAGACCTGACACGCATGCTGTGCCAGATCGCTGGCGGCTGCATTCAACGCTGTATGGGCGTGGACGCGGCGAATGCGATTTACAATGCCTCGTACGAAGCCGACAAGGCAAACGATGGGGCGACCGAGTATCACAAGAATTTTATCGAATGGTTGAAACGCTTTCAGCGCGAAGATTGGGTGGGCTGTTGCGCACAAACCGATGTCAAAGGCGATCGCATGAAACGCCCTTCGCAACAACGCGATCCCGATTTGTACGTTCGCGTTGTGGAGAAAAAGAGCGATGGCATTGTCGTGCGCGGTGCCAAGGTGCACAATTCCGAAGCCGCCGTCGCCGATGAAATCTTGGTCGTGCCCACACGCGCGCTCTTGCCGGAAGAATCCGCTTGGGCTGTCGCGTTTGCCATTCCCGGCGATTGGGAGGGGGTCAAGCAAGTCGTCTCGGTTCACAATCTGCGCGAACGTAAATATTTCAAGCGTGGCTTTACGCCCGGCGCGTGCGATTCGTACACGATCTTTGAGGATGCCTTTATCCCTTGGGAGCGCGTCTTTTTGTGCGGTGAAACGTTGCACGGTGGTGCGTGCGCGTTGTTGTTCGCGCTGTTCCATCGTCATTCGTACTCCGGCTGCAAGCCAGCGATGGGGGATTTGATGCTGGGCGCGGTCGCGCTCGCGGCGGAATACAACGGCATCGCCAAAGCCGCGCACGTGCGCGACAAGTTGGCAGAGATCATTCGCGTCAGCGAGTTGGGCTATGCGGCTGGGTTCACCGCATCGGCGTTGGGCAAGCCGGAAGTGTACGTGCCGGGCATCGGCTTTGTGCCGTACGGACCGGGCAGTTACATTCCACATTCGATTTATGCGAACGTGGGGCGCGCGCTCACCGGCGAAGCCGTCTTTCGGGAAGCAGAAATTCTCTGCGATGTCTCTGGCGGCATCCCAGCCACATTTCCGTACGAAGGCGATTTTGTCAATCCGGAAACCAAGGATTTGTTAAACAAGTACATTATGCGGAATCCGGATATTCCGCCAGAAGATGCCGCACAATTGTGGCGCTACATCGGCGATGTGTTGTGTTCAGCAACGGCGGGCGTGCATCTCTTTGGTGCGTATCATGGCGGCGGCTCGCCGATTATGGAGAACATTGCGATCACGACGCAGTACGACATCGAAGCGCGGAAAAAGATGGTAAAGCGATTGGCAGGGATTCCGGAGCGAGATTAACTTGGGTGTCATTGCGAGTCGCGCAGCGGCGAAGCAATCCCCAACGAGCCAATTGGACGCGTACGCGGCTTCGTTGCAGAAACCGCTCCTCGCAATGACACGGCGGGAGAAGGGAATGGAACGCGTACTAGTCGTCGGCGCCGGCTTTATGGGCACCGGCATCGCGCAAGTGTGCGCTCAAGCCGGGTATCCAGTCAATCTGATGGACATTGCTCCATCAGCGCTCGAGCACGCAATCAAAGAAATAACTTGGTCGGTTGAAAAATTATCGGCGAAAGGCATGCTCACAGAATCGCCCCCCCAAGTGCTCGCGCGGATTTCCCTCGAAAAAGATTTGACGTGCGCTCAACAAGCCGCTTGGGTCATCGAAGCGGCGGTGGAAGAAGAGCCCGTCAAGCGCGACCTCTTTCGTGAACTCGACCGTCTTATGCGACCAGAGACCCTGCTTGCCACCAACACATCGTCCATTCCGATCACGCGCCTTGCCGCGAGCACCACGCATCCCGAACGCGTCTTGGGTTTGCATTTCTTCGGTCCCGTACCGTTGATGCGTTTGGTCGAAGTGATCAAAGGCGAACAGACGAGTTCGGAAATTTTTGAGCGCGGCGTGGCGTTTGTGCAATCGTTGGGCAAAACGCCGCTGCGCGTGCAACGCGACGTGCCCGGCTTTGTGATGAATCGGATTTTTTCTGCCGCGTTCCGCGAAGCCATCGCCTTGGTCGAGCAAGGCATCGCAACGGTGGAAGAGATTGACCTGGGTATGCGACTGGGTTATGGTTGGAGTGCGGGACCGTTTGAAATCGCCGATCTGGCAGGGTTGGATACGGTAGCACGCGTAGGCAAAAGTTTGCAAGCGTTAGGCGCGGATCATTTGGCTCACCAATCGAAATTGATCGAGCAAATGATTGCCGCCGGAAAACTAGGTCGCAAAGTGGGACAAGGTTTTTATCGTTATTCAGCGGAAGGGAAACGAATCTAGGTCGTCGGGCGCGCTTGCGTGATGAATCACGCACTGCAAACTGGAGAAAAAAATGCGTGAGGTAGTTATTGCGGGTTATCTGCGAACGGCTCAATCGCGCTCACGTCCCAACGAACCTGCGCGCGATTGGTTTGGACAAATTCGAGCGGATGAATTGTTGGCGCGCCTTTTGCCGGAACTCATCCAACGCACCGGCATCAACGCCGAAGCGATTGACGATTTTATCGTTGGTTCGGCAAGAGGTGTGGCGGAGCAGTGGAGTTACGGTGGTCGCCTGCCGATCTTTCTTGCGAATCTGCCGTACACGATTGCCGCGAAATTCGTTGACCAACAATGCGGCTCGGCGATGGCGGGGATTCACATCGGCTTTATGGAGATTGCTATGGGATTCGCCGAGATTGTGATGGTCGGCGGAATGGAACATATGACGCGCGTGCCGATGGGTCCAACGCTGCGCGAAAAAGGCATCATCGTAACCCATCCACGTTTGACAAGCGATCCGATTTATCAACACTGGGATATGGCGACGGCGATGAATATGGGGCTCACTGCCGAAAAACTTTTCGCGCAGACCGGGTTTACACGTGAAGACCTGGATCGCTGGGGGGCACGTTCGCATCAACTCGCCACGCGCGCATACAAGGAAGGCTTCTTCAAAGACGAAATTCTGCCGATTCAAGTCGAACAAGCCGATGGCAAGAAAATGATCGTGGATCGCGATCAATCGGTGCGCGAGGATGCGACGGTCGAAGGGATGCGCGATCTCAAACCAGCGTTCAAACCGGACGGCGTGATCACCGCCGGAAATTCTTCGCCCCTGAATGCGGGCGCAACCGCGATGATTCTGATGTCAAAGGAGGTAGCCAAGGAAAAAGGGATCCAGCCGCTGGCAACCATTCGCTCCATTGGTTTTGCCGGCGTTGACCCGACGATTATGGGTGTGGGACCCGTACCCGCAAGTCGCAAAGCGTTGGCAAAAGCCGGGTTACAAGTGAGCGATATTGATTATTGGGAAATCAACGAAGCGTTTTGCATCGTCGTGCTGCATTGCATCAAGGAACTGGGCATCAATCCTGATCGCGTGAATGTGATGGGCGGCGGCACCGCGCTTGGGCATCCGCTGGGCGCGACCGGCATTCGTCTGGTGGGAACACTTGCACGCATCCTTCAAGTCAAAGGAGGACGCTACGGCTTGGCAACTGCCTGCGTCGGCGGCGGACAGGGTGTGGCAACCATTATCGAACGAGAAATGTGACGAGTTGCTCATTCGCCGTTGATGCACCAGCGGTCGGATGAAAATGGACCACGCGTAGGACAAATTTCAAATTTGTCCCACATTTTCGGAGGAGGAAACATGACTACCACACAAGTTGGTTTGCACACGGTGTACTATGACGACTATGGCGCGGGCCATCCGCTGATTCTCATCAGCGGGTTGGGAAGCACGCGCTTGGGATGGTGGAAACAGATCGAGCCATTCTCGAAAAAATTTCGCGTCATCACCCCGGACAATCGCGATGCGGGCGATAGTGCGCTCGGCACCGGTCCGTACACGATTGCCGATATGGCAGAGGATGTCGCCGGCGTCATCAAAAATCTGAACCTGGGTCGCGCGCACATCTGCGGCATTTCGATGGGCGGGATGATTGCGCAAGAGTTGGCGATTCGTCACCCCGATCTCGTGGACAAATTGGTGCTGGTGGCAACCACGGCAGGGGGACCGACCGCGGTGAACGCCAAACCGGAAATTGCCGCCTTGCTGATCCAACCGGAGCCAGACATCGAAAAGCGTGTGCGGCGCACCTTTACCGCTATCACGGGCGAAGGTTACATGGCGCAACATCCGGCAGACCTGAATCAAATCGTGAAACACGCTCTCGACAAGCCCATGTCACTCGAAGCGTATCAGCGGCAATTGGGCGCGTGTATGATTCATTTCCAAATGGGGACGGCGAATCGTCTCGCGCAAATCACCGCACCAACGCTCGTCATTCACGGCGATTACGATCCACTCATTCCGTATCCGAACGGAAAATTTCTTGCTGAACATATCCCGGGCGCACGCCTGTCCACGTATCCCGGGGTCGGTCACCTTGTGCCGATTGAGGCAGCCGAGCGCTTTAATCGCGAAGTGATCGAGTTTTTGGAATAGCCCAGACCGCGCAGGTTTCCCAAAACCTGACCGGTCTTAATCTTTTGGAGGCAAAATCAAAAATGGTAGATTTCAAATTGACCGAAGAACAAAAGCGACTGCGTGAGCTCGCGCGCGAATTTGCGCAGAAGGAAATCGTGCCGGTCGCCGCCGAATTGGATCGCGAGCAAAAATTCTCGCAAGAGATCGTGGACAAGTATTTCAAGATCGGCTTGCTGCATGGTGCGGTGCCAGAGGAATACGGCGGTGGCGGGTTGAGCAGTCTCGATAGTTGCATCGTTGCCGAAGAGTTGGGAGCGGCATGCGCGGGCGTGGCATCGTACCTGGGCGCGAATCATTTGGGCTTGACGCCGCTCTTGATCGCGGGTAGTCCAGAATTGAAAAAGGAACTCTTGACCAAGCACTGTGCGGGACCCAACTTGGCGGCATTTTGTTTGACAGAGCCGGGCGCGGGTTCGGATGTTGCTTCGATGCGCTCCACCGCTCGACTCGACGGCGATGAATGGGTCATCCAAGGCACCAAGCATTTCATCACAAATGGCGGCGTTGCCAGTTTGTATTCCGTCTTTGCGAGCGAAGACTTGAGTGCAGGGCATCGCGGGATTTCATGTTTTATGGTCCCGGCAGACGCCCCTGGCATTTCGCGCGGCAAGAAAGAAGACAAGATGGGGCAGCGCGCCGCCGACACGCGCGAAGTGATTTTTGAAAATGTGCGTGTGCCGGCACGCTATCGGCTGGGCAAAGGACGCGATGGGTTCAAGATCGCGATGATGACGCTCGATGATTCGCGCGCGGGCGTGGGTGCGGCGGCGGTGGGAATTGCGCGTGCCGCGCTTGAAGCGGCAATTGCGTACGCAAAACAACGGGTGCAGTTTGGCAAACCAATCGCCGAGTTGCAGGGCATTCAGTTCATGCTCGCCGATATGGCCATGCGCGTCGAAGCGGCGCGGTTGCTGGTTTGGCAAGCGGCGTATCTCCACGACCAAGGTTTGCGCAACACCAAAGAATCGGCGATTGCCAAATGTTTTGCCGGCGATACCGCGATGCAAGTCGCCACCGATGCCGTCCAAGTGCTGGGCGGCTATGGATATATGAAGGATTACCCGGTCGAAAAATATATGCGCGATGCCAAACTGCATCAAATTTACGAAGGCACGAACCAGATTCAACGCTTGGTCATTGCCAACGAATTGTTGCGCTAATCGCAGACCGATCCTTGCGCGCGTACGTCGCAATGACTGCGGCGGAAAAGAGAGTCCGTATGAAAACTGCTCAAGAGTTTGTTACTAGCGTGCGCGGATTGGCATCCCAGGTTTACGTGCTGGGTGACCATGTTGCCGATCCACTCACACATCCCATCCTGCGTCCCAGTCTCAACGCTCTCGCGATGACGTATCAACTCGCGCACGATGATTCTGCGATCGCTTTGATGCAAACACACTCTTCGCTCGATGGACGCCCGATCAACTGTTTCACCAGCATTCATCGGAGCCCCGAGGATTTGGTGCGCAAAGTGCAAGCGCTGCGACGTTTGGGACAGGCGACCGGCACGTGCTTTCAACGCTGTGTGGGCTGGGATGCGCTGAATGCGCTTTACAGCACCACGTTTGAGATAGATCAAGCCAAAGGCACCGCGTACCACAAACGGTTCTTGGATTATCTCAAGTCCGTGCAAGAAAACGATTGGGTGCTCAACGGCGCCATGACCGATGTGAAGGGGGATCGCCGTAAACGCCCCGCGGAACAAGCCGATCCCGATCTGTTCGTCCACGTGGTCGAGCGGCAACGCGATGGGATTATCGTGCGGGGTGCCAAAGCGCATCAGACCGGTGCTGTCTTTTCGCACGAAATCGTCGTGATGCCCACGCTTGCGTTGCGGAGTTCGGAAGGCGATTACGCGCTCGCCTTTGCGATTCCGGTCAATACGCCCGGTGTGATCCAGATCGTTGGACGCCAAGCGTCCGATACGCGCAAACTCGAAGGGACCACGTTCGATGTGGGCAATGTGCGCTTTGGCGGACACGAAGCACTAGTGATCTTGGATAACGTCTTGGTGCCCTGGGAGCGCGTCTTTATGTGCGGCGAGTACGAATTCGCCGGGATGCTCGTGGAACGCTTTGCCGGCTATCATCGGCAAAGTTACGGCGGGTGCAAAGCCGGCGTGGGCGATGTGCTCATCGGCGCGACGGCGACGGCAGCCGAGTATGCTGGCGTGGCGGAGGCGGCACACGTCAAGCGCAAGATCGGCGAGATGATTCATCTCAACGAGACGCTCTATGCCTGCGGCATTGCGTGTTCGCATTTGAGCAAGCCCACCGCTTCGGGAGTCTATCTGGTAGATTTGTTGCTCGCGAATGTCTGCAAGCAAAATGTAACGCGCTTTCCGTACGAAATCGCCCGCCTCGCCGAAGACATTGCCGGCGGCTTGATGGTCACGATGCCCTCGAAAAAAGATTGGGACAATCCGCGCCTGCGACCGTACATCGAAAAATATCTCAAGGGCGTGGCTGAGGTGCCGACCGAGGATCGTCTGCGCATCTTGCGCCTCATCGAAAATTTCACGTTAGGCACAGCGGCCGTCGCGTATCGCACCGAATCCATGCACGGCGCAGGTTCGCCGGAAGCCCAAGTGATCATGATCGCACGGCAAAGCAATCTGGCGCAGAAAAAAGAATGGGCGAAAAAATTGGCAGGGATTATTCCCGACTGGGATGACGTGCGCGGGTGGCTCGCCAAAGAAATGGCAGAGACTCAAGCATCGTTGAATTGAGAGACCCAGATGCGCCAAGCTGTCATTGTGGACGCGGTGCGAACGCCGGTCGGGCGGTACAGTGGCGCGCTCAAACAAGTGCGCCCCGATGATCTTGCCGCTTCCCCAGACTTGGCACATCCGCATCCTTATGCCCCAGAAATGCGGACCTGTGTGCTCAATTTGCTCGATTATTTTGGAAACCCGTCGTTGTTGGGCAAAATTCCCACATTCCCTGTTTTGGAATCACGGGAATTTTGCCCCAAAGT
>JBBITT010000003.1:0-98472 GCA_037440625.1 Chloroflexota bacterium | reverse complement strand
TGGGCAAAATTCCCACATTCCCTGTTTTGGAATCACGGGAATTTTGCCCCAAAGTTAGGTCTGACGAAATGCAAGTACGTTTGCCAGCGCAAACCGTTTCCACCAAAAGGCGGCGACCGTGGCGGAAGCGGCGGGCGGTAGCGCTGTCGCCATGCCCTTGCCACCGAGCCAAGCGGTTTTGAATCGAATCATAGGAACGACATCGCTTTGGGAAGGGGCGTTTCAAGAATCACCAGTGATGCTACCGAGCCAAGGTTCAGGATAATGGAATGGCTCTTCAAGGTCGCGTGGACCAATCCGGTGGTAGTTCGATCACGACCATCTCGACCTCCCCGGTTCCTGAACGTCCCCAATTGCTGATGAAAAGGATGCGTGTCAGATCGGGATTGGTACTGGCGTGTGGCTCCGCCCAATAATCGTGCGCCTGGTTCGGGTCCACGAGCGAGTGATGGTGCGCCAGGCGAACCCTTCGCCCACCCCTTCCAAGTTCGATGGCAATCACTTGGTCATCCATCCACCAATACGA
The DNA here is from genome assembly GCA_037440625.1 of Chloroflexota bacterium. Lineage (GTDB taxonomy): Bacteria > Chloroflexota > Anaerolineae > UBA4142 > UBA4142 > DAOTXS01. The sequence goes on along the minus strand of JBBITT010000003.1, from coordinate 97,946 downwards.
AGCTGGGTCACCATCGAAATAGGATACCAATGCCCAGCCGGGCCGTCGAATGGCGCGCCCCGAAAAGTGCATGCCACAGCCATCGCAATGGGTAAAGTCAATGGGCCAGAGAGGGGTAATGATGCCAGTCGCCAAGTCGAGCATGGAGATGTTGTCTGTGTCAATGTCTTGATACACCAAGACCTCGCGCCCTTGCGCATCGAGAGTCAGGTCACTGACCGACAAGGCGCAGCAAACCACGCCCGTTCTTCAAGTTACGATCAAAGATCATCAAACCACATAGATTTGCTTCTCCACCCAATTTCCCATAATCGCAGTAATCGTTATGATAAGCGAGGAAATAGTTTCCCAAGGGACTAATGGTTACGCTGTCAACACTCATCGGACGCGGCAGATCGCGCTTGGCGATCACGCGGTCTGCTTGGCGGTCGTACACCAGAAAGGCGATCGTATTCCAATCTTGGTCTTGCGCCATCAAGCCCCAGTAGCGACTCGCGCCAGCAGCGGTGCCGCACCACGGCCAAGGCATCCGAGAAGGTTGGACACGGTTTGGTGTACCAAGCACTCTGACGGATAGGCAGCTTGCCACGGCGAGCCGACCAATGAGCCAAGAGCGTAATCAGGGAAAACAACCCGAGCAGTGCTGGCGTCGTGCGGATGATCGCCATCTACACTCACGTGCTTCAACGTGGTGGACTGGCCGTCCGCAGCCCCCTCGATTGATCCACTCCCTCGCATGCCAGCGGCACGCAGACCGATGACAGCAGTTCTTCGCGTGTCGCAATACGTAACTCGATCGTGATTACTACTCATGCGAGTAACGCGATCACACAGTCCCTGATCAAACCTAGGAATCAACAAACCTGGCTTCGTCCCAGGACGACCTGGCTTTGGTGAATTCGCTCATCCCTAACCCTTAAAAATTTTGCACAATGCCTGACACACCCTCACGAGTTGAACGTAGATGCTTGCACCTTCATAGAACCATGTGGTTGCGAGACAAAAAGTTGCCATCACAACCAATGACTCTAGGTTCAGGGTCAAGTCCTTGGCGGCTCACAACACAAAAACCCCACCAGTCGTGGGGCTTTTTTGTTTCTTGGGTGTAATTTTCTAGACTTGAGCCTAGTTCGTTGTTCTAGATGATTGCCGCCGGAGAGGATTGCATTCAATACAATTTGAACCAATTTGTCCCGGTTACAATTTGGCACAGGAAAAAGAGAAAGATGCAAAAGAAGAGAATGCCACACCCCAGCCCACTGCACGAACATCCTTTGCCAAACCCAAAGTTGCGTTGTAGCCAATCGAATAGGGTGTTGAGCAGAAACAATTCCAGCAAGCCCTGCAAGCACCCTTGACGATTATCGCGCATTGTTACGCTCCTTGATAAAAGACCAAGGACGGAAGACACTGCCTAAAACCTTCGTCTTCCGTCCTTTGTCATTCGTCGTGATTTCTATTTCACTACCGCAAACATCTGCATAGACCACGCCGCCAAGTTCAGCAAGGGTTCGGGATAGAGTGCCAATGCAAGCACGAGTCCTGCAGTTACTATGAGCGAGAGAGTAACCAGCGGCGCAACGCGAATAGGCGTGGCATCTTTGGGTGCTTCAAAGAATGCTTGGCGCACAATGCCAAAGTAGTAGAAAACACTAATGACACTGTTGATCACGCCAATCACGGCAAGGTACAAGAACCCTTCGCGCAACGCGGCGCCGAACACAAAGAACTTGCCGATAAACCCGGCGGTCGGCGGAATCCCGGCGAGCGAGAGGAAAAAGACGACGAACAACGCGGCAACAAGCGGCGCGCGTTTGATCAAACCCGCATAGTCTGGAATCTCAACGATGCCAGTGGCGTTCTCGATAGCAATCACACAGATGAATGCCCCCAAGTTCGTGAACAAGTAGGCAAACAGATAAATCAAGACGCCATTCAAGCCGGTGAACGGCGAACTGCCACTGACGTTCATCGCGACCACGCCAATGAGCATATAGCCGGCTTGCGCAATGGACGAGTACGCCAGCAGACGCTTGACATTTGTTTGACGCAACGCAATGAGATTCCCCAGCGTCATCGTAATCACCGAAATGAATGCCAAGAGAGGAACCCAGCCTTCTTGGAACGCGGGCAAAGCCGTCATGGCGACGCGAATCAAAGCGGCAAAGCCAACCGCTTTGGGTCCCACAGACAGGAACGCCGTTACGGGTGTGGGCGCACCTTCATAGGCGTCCGGCGCCCATTGATGAAACGGCACGAGCGAAATCTTGAAACCCAGCCCAGCAAGCACCAGCGCCGTCGAAACGAACGCGACCATACGCATAGAAGGATCTACGGTTGCGGCGAACGCCTTGGCAATTTCGGTGAGGTTGAGTGAGCCGGTAGCGCCATACAACAACGAGAGTCCATACAGCATCACCGCGCTCGTAATCGCGCCGTAGAGAAAGTACTTGATCGCCGCTTCGTTCGATTTCTTGTCTTCACGCAAAAAGCCGGTGAGCAGGTACGACGTGTACGATAGAAATTCAATCGAGAGATAGATCATCAGCAGACTGGCGGAACTTGCCACCATCGTCATCGCCAGGACAGAGAAGGTAAAGATCGCAAAAAACTCGCCTTTGAACGGGGTGCGATTTTTCAAGTAATCAATGGACACGAGCACGATCAAGATCCCGGCGATGGCGGCAACCACTTTGAAAAAGAGCGCGAACAAGTCCACCACGTACATCTCGGCAAAGATGGCAATGTTCGATCCCCAGATGTACAGTGTTGCCGCGAGTGCACTAATGAAGCCGAGTACCGTCAGCCAGGGCAGCACGCCCGAACTCTTTTCGTGCCAGATGAGATCCACAAGCAAGATGAGCAAGCCCAAAATCGTCAGCACCAGTTCCGGCGAGATCAGAATCAAGGTTTGAATATCAGGCATAGTGTCACCTTAGTCAGCTAGTCGCCATGACTATTTGACGATTACACCCAGAATGGCAACCGAGATGGTGTTGATGGTGTTCAACACGACGGAAGGCGCAACGCCGATGAGCACCATCAAAAAGAGCAAGGGCGCCAGCGTGATGACTTCGTACGCTTCCACATCTTTCAAGCCAGCCCATTTCTCGTTCAAGGCGCCGAGCAAAACATTCTGAATGACTTTCCACAACAACATGGCTGCGCCAAAGACGATGCCCAGCACGCAGATGGCAGCAATGAGCGGCAAACTGGCGAACGCGCCGCGGAACACCATAAACTCGCTGATAAAGCCAGCCAAGCCGGGCAAGCCCAGCGATGCGAGCGAGGCGGTCAACAAGATTGCCCCGTACACCGGAATCTTGGCGCCCAAGCCGCCAAACGAATTCAACGCGCGCGTGTGCGTCCGTTCGTACAAAATGCCGACGATAAAGAACAGCGCGCCGGTGATGACGCCGTGATTGAACATTTGCAACGTTGCGCCATTCAGGGCGATGCTCCGATCCACCAGTGTGGCACCGCCGGCGGCTACCGCGGCGGCGATCCCCAGAATCACGTACCCCATATGGTTCACGGACGAGTACGCGATCAGTCGTTTGAAATCGGTTTGCGCCATAGCAACGAGCGCGCCGTACACAATCGAAATGGTTGCGAGTATCGCGATAAAGACCGCGTAGGCTTGGAACACTTGCGGGAAAATAGGTACCAACACACGCACAATCCCGTACGTGCCAAGTTTTAGCAAGATGCCCGCCAGAATGACCGAGCCAGCGGTAGGCGCGGCGGTGTGCGCATCTGGCAACCAAGTATGGAACGGGAAGAGCGGCACCTTGATGGCGAACGCGATAAAGATCGCCCAGAACGCGAGGGTGGCGAAGAATGGTTCGTTCGCAAAGGGTCGCTTGGTCGCCAGTTCGACAATATCGAATGTGCCGGGGGTGGTCGCGGTACTCGTGTTGATGTACATCGCAATGATCGCCAAGAGCATCAAGACCGAGCCGGCGAGTGTGTAGAGAAAGAACTTGATGGAAGAGTAGAGCGGACGGTCTTCGGCATGGCCCCAGATCGCGATGAGAAAGTACATCGGCACCAACCCGACTTCCCAGAACACATAAAAGAGAAAGAAATCGAGTGAGACGAACACGCCGAGCATGCCCACTTCGAGCAACAGGAACATGAAAAAGAATTCACGCACGCGTTCGTGAATCACGCGCGAGGAGTAGTACAGCGAAAGAGTGGTTAGCAACGTGGTCAGCCAGACCAAGGGCAGACTCAAGCCGTCCACGCCCACGTGATACCGCACATTGATGGTGCTAATCCACATGTACGTTTCTTCAAATTGCATTTGGGCGGAGTTTGGATCAAACATCCAAAACCATAGGTACGAGGCAAGTCCAAGTGGAATGAGACTCCACAAGATCGAGAACCACTCGATTGCCTTGTCTTTGCCTTTGGGAAAGAACAAGACCGCGATCGAGCCAACGAGTGGAAAGGCGAGCAAGAGCGAAAGGTAAGGAATGGTCGTCATTGAAGAGTTCCTCCGTTATCGAATCAAAAGCATTACGAATGCAAAGAGTGCCGCGCCCGTGATCGCAAGGATCAAATAGTTTTGGACGCGACCGGTTTGGATGAGTTTCAAACCATCGCCCACCATATCGGTAACGATGCCGGTCCAGTTGACCAAACCATCCACAATGTTTTTATCAATCCACGCGCTCATCACACCAAAGACGCGACCCAGTGCGGCGACAAAATTGACTGTGCCGTCCACCACCCATTTGTCGAGCGCGAAGCAAACGCCGGCAAGCCAACCAAAGAATCGGATGAAATAGCCGGCTTGGACGCGCACCGAGTCCACCGTGCCGGTCTTGCCTTCAGGGCCTTCTTTTTGCGCGACGACGAGACCGTACAGTTCGTCGGCGTAATATTTGTTACGCAATACTTTCCAGACGATGCCCAGCGCCATCAAGGGATCGCGTTGCCCGGCTTTGACCGGTTTCCAACCATAGATCAACCAGCCCAGCACGATGCCGGCAACTGCCAATCCAACCGACAAACCGGCAATCATTGGATTGAAGGCGGTGGCTTCAAGATGTTCTTTGATGCCCAGTACACCACCTTCACCCACCAAGTGTTCAAAGAAGGAAATGCCGGGCGCATTGATGAAACCGATGGTGAGCGCAAAGAAGGCAAGCACAGCGAGTGGTGCCCACATCACGGCGGGCGATTCGTGCGCGTGTTCGAACTTGTGATGATCGCGTGCTTCGCCAAAGAAGGTGAGAAAGATTTGGCGTGTCATATAGAACGCGGTAAAGAACGCGGCAATCGCCAGCATCACAAAGACCGCCGTGCCCACCACCTCGCCGTGCTGCAGTTGTTCAAAGGCGTGCGCCAAGATTTCGTCCTTGCTCCAGAACCCGGCAAAGGGTGGAATGCCGGCAAGCGCGAGTGCGCCGATGATAAAGACTGTCGTTGTAATGGGCATCTTTTTGCGGACGTTGCCCATTTGCATCATATCGTTCGTGCCGATGCCGTGAATGACCGACCCCGCGCTCAAGAACAATAAGGCTTTGAAGAAGGCGTGCGTGATGAGATGAAATGCGCCGGCGACGTATGCGCCGATCCCCAGCGCGGCAACCATAAAGCCCAGTTGCGAGACCGTTGAATAGGCGAGCACGCGCTTGATGTCATCTTGTGCCACCCCAATCGTGCCTGCAAACAGTGCCGTGAATGCGCCAACGATTGCCACGACTGCCATCGCCGGTCCCCCCACTTCGGCGGCGGTGATGAACAAGGGATAGGTGCGGGCGATGAGGAACACCCCAGCCGCGACCATCGTGGCAGCATGAATCAACGCGCTGACCGGCGTAGGACCTTCCATCGCGTCTGGCAACCAGACGTGGAGTGGGAATTGCGCGCTCTTGCCGATTGTGCCGCCAAGGAACAAGAGCGCGATTACGGTTACCCAAGGAACGCCGGGCAAGGCTTGCGCTTCGGCAAGGTGATGCAAGTTCTTTTCGGTGAAAATTTCCGGAAGGTTGAGTCCTCCCGATTGAATGTACAAAAAGATCAAACCAGCGAAAAAGAGTGTATCGCCCACGCGGGTAGTGAGGAAGGCTTTGAGCGAGGCGAATTTAGCGCGCACGGTTTGTGCATCGTCAATGTGATGTTCGTTGGGCGCGCGAATAGACCAAAAGCCGATCAGGAGGTATGAACACAAGCCCATGATTTCCCAGAACAAAAAGAATTGGAACAAGTTCGAGGAAATGACCAGCCCCAGCATCCCGCACGCGAACAAGGAAATGTACGCAAAGAATCGCGCGTAACGCGGATCGTCGCTGACGTGATGATGCCCGTGTTCGTCGGTGTGACTATGGCGCATATAGCCGATGCTGTAGATGAAAATCATCAAGCAGACCGTCGTCACCATAAAGAGCATCATCGCGACGAGCGGATCAATCATCACGCCGACTTGGAATTGGACATTGCCGGTTGGCAATTGCAAGAACAAGGGCAAGATGGCATAGTACGGATGTTGCGCCAGTTCCGCGCCTTCACCGATTGCCTCAAACAACACCAGGTAGGCGACGACGCCCGATGCCAAGATGCCGGCAACCGCCGTGAGCGCGCTCACCTTGTTGTTGCGATGAAGAAAGAATACAATCAGCACAAACGCGAGCAGTGGAAAGATGGGAATTAGGAAAGCGTAATTGAACATTATCACCTCAAATGTGCCAATGACCCAATGAGCCAATGTGCCCAAAAGGCACGCCTACGTCTAGATGGTTTGGCTCATTGGCACATTGGAGAATTGGTTCATTGTCTTACCATTTCATCAAATCAACTTCTTCCACGTTCACCGTATCGCGCGAGCGATAGATGGCGATGATCAACGCCAAGCCGATCGCGGCTTCGGCGGCGGCAAGCGTGATGACGAACAAGGCGAAAATCTGTCCTGCTAGATCGGCGGGCTTGATGTAACGCCAAAATGCAATCAGGTTAATGTTCACCGCATTCAACATCAGTTCGATGCCAATCAAAATTCCAATCGCATTGCGCCGCGCCAACGCCCCAAACAATCCAATGCAAAACAAGGCAGCGGCAAGTAGCAGATAAAATTGAAGTGGAACCATAGAGACCTCAGTTATCCGTGGTCAGTCTTCAGTAGCCGGTTACGCTGGCTACTCTCGTGCAATCACAATCGCGCCGACGAGGGCGGCGAGCAACAAGAGCGAGATGGCTTCAAACGGCAAAAGGTACGTTGTCATCAATTCGGTGCCAATCTTGGGAATCAAGTCGCCGCTTACTTTTTGGGTGACGACATTCCATTTGGTGCCGACCACCACAAAGAGCAAAATCGCAAACACAATCACGGCGATCAAGGCGGCACCGACCCATTGGGTATTAAAAGCCACTCCGCCACGCATCAAGCCGCGCGTGAGCATTACGGCAAAGAGAATCAGTACCGAGATTGCACCGATGTAGATGAGGATTTGCACCACGCCGACAAACTCGGCTTCCAGCACAAAGTACACCCCGGCGACGCCCACAAAAGCAAGAATCAAACCCAGCGCGGCGCGCAAGAGATTGGGTTGCGTAACGGCGATCAACGCGCCGACGAGCGCAATCGCCCCGACCACATAGAACGCAACATTTGTGAGAAATAGGTCTGCGGTCATCGTTGATCCTTATCGTTTAGAATAACCCGTATTGGTTCAACGCGGGCAGTGCATAGGTTACGAACAAACTTGCCAAGAGGATGTTGATGAGGGCAATCGGCACAAGCACCTTCCACGCAAACTTCATCAAATGATCTACACGCACGCGGGGCCACGTCATCCGAATCCACATTCCCAACAAAACGAGCGCATAGACTTTGATGATGAACCATACATAGCCGGGGAGCAAAGGTCCCTGCCAGCCACCCAGGAAGAGGGTTACTGCTACGCTACAGATGAGGAAAAAGTTGAAATACTCACCAACGTAGAAAAAGCCCCATTTCAAACCGCTGTACTCGGTATGATGCCCCGCCACAATTTCCGATTCGCCTTCCGGAATATCGAACGGCGTGCGATTGACTTCGGCGAGCGCGCTGATGTAGTAAACGATAAAGGCAATCGGTCCGACCGGGAACGCAAAAATGTACCAGCCCAAACCATTCCAGCCGCTTTGCGCTGCCACAATATCATTCATCGAAAGTGAACCCGCCATCAAGGCGATGACAACAAGGGTGAGCACTTGGGGCACTTCGTACGAAATCATTTGCGCCACCGCGCGCATTCCACCCAGCAACGAAAACTTGTTGTTCGAGCCATAGCCCGCCATAAAGAGACCAATCGTCCCAATCGAACCAATCGCCACGACCCAGAGCAAGCCGATGTTCAAATCCGTCGGCGCCATGCCTTTGCCCCACGGAATCACCGCGAAAGCCAGGACGGCGGGAGCGGCGGCTACCATCGGCGCGAGGGTGTGTACCAGGCGATCCGCGTTCGCCGGGATAATGTCTTCTTTGATCAGCATCTTGATCGTATCGGCGATGGGTTGCAACAATCCCCAGGGTCCCACGCGATTCGGTCCCACGCGATCTTGCACGCGCGCGGCAGTCTTGCGCTCGAACCAAATCATCGCCAGCACCATCAGTACCAGCCACAACAAGAGCACGACGACGACGACGAGTCCCATAATGCCAGCCACCAGCGCGCTTTCGACATCGGCACGGAGATTCAAGCCCGCCAAGAGCGCGTGTAATACACCAACGAGCCAATCGTACAGATTAGGAAAAAGATTGTTTAGAAGGTCCATAGCCAATCCTGTGGTAGAGTTCCAGCTTGCCGGAATATACGGTTTGCATTACACCCATTCCAGCAATCGCTTACGCCAGGCATACGCCAGCGCCACGACCAGGATGCCAAGAAAGATGGCCATCTCGACGAGCGCAAAGAGACCTAGCGCATTGTAGGCGACTGCCCAGGGGTAGAGGAAAATGACTTCGACGTCGAATACGACAAAGATCAGCGCAAAGATATAGTACTGGACGCGGAATTGAACCCAGACATTTTGCGCTTCTTCGGGGAAATCTTCAAACTCGAGACCACATTCATACGTGGTGAGTTTGGATTTGTTGGGCTTTTTGGGGCGAACCAACCAAGAGACAAATAGACCAATGGGAGGAAAAAGTGCGGCGACAATTGCAAAGAGGGCAACCATGCCATATTGATCAAGCACGTTGGCTACTCCTTTGTAGAAAGATTGAGCTTGAACACGATTTATTATATCACACCGATCGCGTTTTGACAAAAATTTCCGTCTTGTTCATTATACACAAGGTCGCTTGATTTGCAAATTAACCAAGAACGTGTGCTATAATGTCTTGTGTGGCTGTGAAATATCATCTCATCGAGAATCCGCCTACCCGTATGTGGGACGATTTTGTCGCATCGCGCGGCGGACATATTTTGCAATCCAGCGCGTGGGGTGAACTAAAATCGAAATTTGGGTGGAGCGCGCATCGCTTGGCACTGGCTGGCGCGGAGGAAATGATTGCCGGGGCACAAATTTTATTTCGACGATTGCCGCTCGGTTTGTGTTTTGCGTACATCCCGCGCGGTCCCGTCGCCGATTCCAACGATGCTCCTACAGTTGAGTTTCTATTCAACACGATCTTGGCCGTTGCCAAGTCGCACAACGCATTTGTGCTCAAAATTGAACCCAATACTTGGCACTTTGAACCTTTAACTTTTAACTGGAGACCTTCAACAACCATCCAGCCCCGCACTACCCTCCATCTCGATCTTACACGCGATCTCGATACCATTCTCGCGCAGATGAAACCCAAATGGCGTTACAACATTCGTTTGGCGGAACGCAAAGGCATTACTGTACGCGCCGGCAGTGCGGATGATTTGCCAACCTTTTATCGTTTGATGCAGATCACCAGCGCGCGCGACAAGTTCGCGATTCATTCCGCCGATTACTATCGCACCGCATTTGAACTTTTTACTGCCCGCGATTACGCGCGCTTGTTCGTCGCCGAGTACGCCGGCGAACCGCTTGCGATGATTTTCGTAACCGCGTTTGGCGGCGAGGCGATTTATTTGTATGGCGCGTCATCCAACGCGCACCGTGAGCGAATGCCGAATCACGCGTTGCATTGGGCGGCGATTCAATGGGCAAAAGCGCGTGGGTGTACGCGGTACGATTTGTGGGGATTGGGCGCAACAACGGAAGCGGATGAACGAACGGCACACGGTTTATATCAATTCAAGCAAGGGTTTGGTGGACAACGAGTGCAATATGCCGGCGGCTATGATGCAGTTTTTTCGCTGTGGCAGTACGCGGTGTACAATCTGGCGGTGAAGGTCAGGCGAGGTAGATTGGGATGAAAACGCCATCGAATAAATTCGACGGCTAGAAAAATGAAAGCCGACTTGATGTCGGTTTGGATCCCTCAGATATGCGCTTGAGCGATTGGCGCCGTGGCAGTCATCTCTTGCCGTGCTTGGCAGTTTTCCATTCTCTCAGCAACCTTGGCAAGTCGGTTGGAAATGATACCAGCCCGATTTGTTCGGCGGCTTGCCACAAAGACACATCAAACGTTGCTAATGTGACAGACTCGCCCATTGTTTCTTGCCACAGCGATGCGGCTGCCAAATGAATTGCGTCATAGCCGCGCAGATGGTGTTTCCACGTCAGAAGGTCTGCGCGAGATACAACGGTCTCGGTGATTGGTGTGCGGACAAGATCGTTCCAAGCGCGCCGGAACATTTGTAAACTAGACCGTCCCTCCGTGCGTCGCAATGCTCCCCTTCGTACCGCTTTGCCAAGCGCAGCGGCTACTTCAGCACGGCTAATCAACGATGTGAGGTGTGAATAATCACCCGCGCTTATACCTGTACTTTCTCTTGCGCCTCGATCATTTTATCCATCAACGCATCCAATCTCTTGTCCACCACCTGTCGCACGGGATCGGCATCAAACCACGCCATAATTTCGCGCGCGCCATGCGAAAATGGAATCGTTGCCACAAAACCCGGCACCACACGTTTGATCTTGCTGTTATCGAAAATCATACTGTGTGCCTTGTCACCCAGCAAACCATCCCCCCATGTTTTATCGTACGTCGCGATCACGTCGGACGGGATGTGAACGATGTGCGGTTCTACGCCCGCCGCCTGCGCGATGATTTCATAAATCTGATTCCACGTTAGCCATTCGTCGGACGTGATGTGGAACGCATCACCGATGGCGTGTGAGTTGCCCAGCAAGCCGACGAACCCTTTGGCAAAATCGCGGTGATGCGTGAGGGTCCAGAGCGATGTGCCATCGCCATGCACGATCACCGGCTTGCCTTGCCGCATTCGGTGGATGACGGTGTAGCGCCCGGTGACCGGCAACATCGTTTGATCGTACGTGTGCGAGGGGCGCACGATGGTGGCGGGGAATTTTTCGTCGCGGTACGCTTGCATCAACACTTGCTCACACGCAATCTTGGCGCGCGCATATTCCCAGTAGGGGTTATCGAGCGGCGTAGATTCTGTGACCGGCAAACTGGCTGGGGGGGTTTGATAAACTGACGCTGAACTAATGAACACGTACTGCGCCGTGCGCCCCCGAAACAATTCGATATCGGCGTGGACGTGTTCCGGCACAAAACCAATCCATTCCACCACCGCATCGAATTGATGCCCCGCGAGCAGCTGTTTCGCTTCCTCAATCTGGCGAATGTTGCCGCGCAAGACGCGCGCACCTTGCGGCGTGGGGCGCGTGGATTCGCCACGATTGAGTAAATACAACTCGATGCCGCGTTCAACTGCCAACTGTGAACAAGCCGAACTGATGACGCCGGTTCCGCCGATGAATAAAACCTTCATGCGATCCTCCTGGTTTCTATTTTGGGCAAACGAAAAACGATTCCCGAACCATCGAGAATCGCTTTTTCATTGGTAAGCCCAGATTATTTTTGGCTGATGACCACAAAACGATCCGATGCCAACGTCATCATCACTTGGCCGTCGCTAACGCGCACCAGATTGTCCAGATGCGTAAAGTTTTTGGTATCGAGAACGAGAACTTGTTCCCGTTTCTTTTCGAGCCATTTCAGAAACTTGGTCAAGTTGCCATCGGTCTCTGCCAGATAATCGGTGAGGCGGCGAAAGAGTTTGGGAAAGATGACGCCGTTCGCTTCCAAATCGGCTTGGGTCTTGACTGGCACGCCGATCAACGTGCGATCCGCCGCCCACAAGCCCCGTTTGGCTCTGCGCGCTCGGCGTGCGGCGGCGGCGAGTGGATTCCGGAGTTCGGCAAACAGGGTATCGTAGAACAGAGGGTACGCATTGCCGCTAACGATGAGTTTATAATTAACACTCTGCTTGAGTAACGCCGGGGTCAAATGAATTTGTTTGCCATCTGCCACTGGTGGCTCGCCGGCAAACGCAAACGAAACCGGGCGTCCGTTCACTTCGAGTGAACGTGAGAGAATGTAGCCGGGCGTGGCATCGTGCGGCACGGGTGGTTTGACTTTGAGATTGTCGGGTGGCGTGTACGGGACCGGATTTAGACCCAGTTCACCGGTCAGAAAATCGCGCGCGGCATCGGCAAGTCCGCGCGGTTGATGAGAAACGGTGCCGCCTTTATCGGGCTTGTAGTGTTCTTCCAGCGCATCAATCCCTTCCATTCGCAACTGCACTGAACCGATGTTGGAAAGTTGCACCGGTTTGACCAAGACGGTGAGTTGGTTGAGCAAGGAGGGCTTGTTGGGCTTGAAATGAATCGAATCGCCGTCGGGTTCAAAGCCGACGGGTTTGCCGGTTTTGGTCTTGTTGACCAAGCGAAACGTTCCTTGGATAACGAGGAAGGGCACGGGACTCCTTTACGCGCTGAGCGTTTTCACCAACTCGCTCAGCGCAGTTTGATACGCCTCTTCATTTTTCCAATTACTCATGTCAATGACAACTCGATTTTTGCGCAGATCGGCGGCCCAGGGTTGAGGCGTCGCCGCCGCTGTCTTGTCCAACACAATCGGAAACACAACCAGAATGTTTTGTTTGCGTTCGCGATCGAGTGCGGCTTCGATTTCGCCTTCGATCCAAGGACTTTCGATGGAATTTTCCGAGAGGAGGAGCAGCAATTTATTGTACGCGCGAATCGCATCGTCCGTACGAATGCGAAACCGCTCGCTGGTCTTTAAATCTTCCGGCGCCAGCCAACAACGAATGCCATTTCGCTCCAAATCGGTTTGTAAGCGTTTGGCAAACACCTGATCCTTGTTCGAATAACTGATGGCGCAAAACTCGAAGGCTCTTTCTTGTGTTGCGTTCGATCGCACAAAAGCGATAAAACTTTCCGGCACGCCACAGCCCCGCAAGAAACTTTCTGGGATATTGCCTTTGGAAAGGTAGATGGTATCCAAGCCGATGTGAGAGGGTCCCAAGTGGGTTACAGCCTCCAGCCCTTTGACTGCACCAAATTCAATCCCAATGAAAACCGTTTCCCACAAGCGTGCTTGGGTAAGGTTGGCGTCGCGAAGGTCCACACCAATCAATTTAGTCCGCGTAAGGTTGGCGCTGTTCAGATTGGCGCCGCGCAAGTTCGCACCGCTCAAATCGGCACCACTCAGGTTGGCTTCATTGAGCGTGGCGCCAGCAAGATTGGCGCCGCGCAAGTCTGCGCCGTTGAGGTCTGCGCCGGTTAGATCGGCTTCGCTCAAATCCACCCGGCTCAAACGCGCCTTTTCTAGATTCGTGCGATTGAGATTTGCCTTTTGCATTTTAGCCAGACTCAGATCGGTTTGGCTCAAATCTGCACCGGCTAACTCGGCTTCACTAAGGTCTGCACCACTCAGGTCAACGCCGGCAATGTTGGCTTTGCTCAAATTCGCGCGCGTCAGATTTGCCCCATCAAGATCGGCATCGCTCAAGTCCGCGCCGCTCAAGATGGCGCCGGTCAAATTGGCGCCGCTCAGATCGGCTTCGCTCAGCCAAACGTTATTCAATTCGGCTTCGACCAAACTGGCTTCGATGAGGTCTGCGCCGGCGAGATTGGTTTTGTTGAGATTCGTTCCATTCAGGTTGGCTTCGCTCAAGTTGGCTCGTGTGAGCATTGCGCCGCCCAAATCCGAGTTACTGAGATCGGCGCGAAAGAGGTTGGCGCGGGTTAGATCGGCGCGGAATAGATTGGCGCCCGTGAGCCGCGCGCCGATGAGTTTCGTTTCGATGAGTTTGGCTTCGATCAAGATGGCACCCTTGATCATAATCCCGCTCAAATCCGCGCCGCTCAAATTCACGCCACTGAGATTGGCTTCGCTCAGGTCGGCTTCGATTAAATCCGCACCACTCAAATCACCTTTGAAGAGATTGGCTTTGGAAAGATTGGCACGAATCAGATTCAACCGACTGAGATCGGCGCGAAAGAGATCGGGTAGCGCGTCGGGATTGCGTGCGCGCCAATCATTCCAGAATCGGACGCCTTTCCGAAGCAAGGACAAGTGTTTTGCGTCTGCCATCGGCTCCCCTTTCTGCACCCAGTATATCGCCATTCGTATAAAAGTCAACGGCTTGCCCAAGCGAGCGAGCCGTTGATTCACTTTACGGAGGGGTTGGATTGTTGCAGACTCAAACGCTGCGTCCACCAGCGAATCGTTTGCACGACGATCAATAAATAGCCGATGTAGGTTGCCACTTCGAGCATCGAAGGTTTGGCGTTGTAACCAACGAGCGCGCGCAAGATCGAACCGAGAACCGAATCGTTCGTGAGCAACCATTCGGTGTTCCACGCGTGATCCATCAAAAGGGGGAGCCAACCGATTTCCTGAAATTCATGAACGGCGTGGGTGATCAAACCTGCCGCAAAGACGATCAGCAAAATACTGGTGGCATCGAAAAATAATTTCACGTTGAGACGCACCGCGTACACATAAATCCACACACCCAGAGTAACGGCGAGCGCAATGCCAAGGAGTGCGCCAACCAGCGTGCCTTGGGTATCAGCGGCAAACGCATTCGCGGCGAGAAATAATGCCGTTTCGAGTCCTTCGCGGAACACGGCAAAGAAGGCAAGTCCCAACAACCCCCATTTTTCCCGCCGTGTAATTGCCGCTTGAACATTCCGTTCGAGGGTGCTTTTGATCCGGCGACCTTGATAACGCATCCAGAAAATCATCCAGGTCAAGATGAGCACGGCGAGCAACATGGTGGTGCCTTCAAATATTTGCTCAAAGGGTTCCTCCAATTCCGCGCCAACGGCACGCATGGCCAGCGCGATGAGCGCGCTGAGCCCTGTGGCTATGATCACGCCTACCCACACGATTGGGGCGCGGTCGCGTCGTCCAATCTGTTGCAGATAGCCCAGCACAATGCCGATAATGAGGGCGGCTTCCAGCCCTTCGCGAACGGTGATGAGTAGAGCCGATAGCATAGAATCCTTTCCGCGCAACTTTACTCTTGCGCCATTTAGAGTTATAATTTGTTGGAGCCGCATGCTTTGATAAGCATAAGCAAACTATTAATGTTAGTATAATATAACAAAATATATTTGTCAACTCAAAGCATATTAATCAATCGTTGAATGCGAGGAGGCATGATGGCAACTCCAGCGGTCGAAGGATATTTAGAGATTATTTATATGATGGCGGCGGAAGGCCAACCGGTCATCGGGGCGCGGCTGGCGGAATCGTTGCGCGTTTCGCGGCCAACGGTTACCGCAACGCTCAAACGCATGGTGCGCGATGGGTATATCAAACTGAACGAACATAAAGAAATCACCTTGACCGCCAAAGGGCAATCCATCGCCGAGTATCTCCAACGGCGGCATCGGATTGTGGAACGATGGTTGACCGATGAATTGGGATTGGATTGGGCAAAGTCGGATGCAGAAGCGCACCGGTTGGAACATGCCATGTCGGACGAAGTGGCTGAACGGCTCAATCAATATCTTGGCTCGCCCGCCACGTGTCCGCATGGGAATCCGATTCCCGGTAATGTGCGGAATGTGGCGCCCGATCCCAAAGTGTTCCCCTTGAGCAAAGCCAACGAAGGTGATCAAGTGATCGTGATGCGCATCTCGGAATACGCCGAAAACGTGTCCGAGTTGCTCGAATATTTGGGCAAGCGAGGCATTATGCCCAACGCTACGTTGACCGTTACGGAGGTGACGCCGCTGGATGGGCTGTTGACTTTTAAGGTGGGAAACAAGACGGTCTCGCTAAGCCGCCAAGTTGCCGGCTTCGTTTGGGTGAAACGCGTATGATCATGTCGCCCCGCACGCGGATTGTCTGCACCCTGGGTCCATCCTCGGATACCGATGAAATAGTTCGCGCGATGATTTGGGCAGGGATGGATGTGGCACGGCTCAATTTTTCGCACGGTGATCACAAGACGCATGCCACGCGCATTGAGCGGGTGCGACGAATTGCACGCGAAGAAAAGGCAAACGTGGCATTGCTTGCCGATTTGCAGGGTCCCAAGATTCGGGTGGGCGAAATCGAAAAGGGTGTGGTGCGCTTGATGCCGGGGGCAATGCTCACCCTGACGCCGCGCGCGGTGTTGGGCACCGCCGAGTTGATTCACGTGGATGATCCCGGTTTGGCAGCCGCGGTGTGCCCGGGCAATCGCATTTTGATGGACGATGGTTTGATCGAATTGCGCGTGGAGGCGATTCGCGGCGACGAGGTGGTTACGCGTGTGGTCAATGGCGGTGAACTCAAATCGCGCAAAGGCGTCAACTTGCCGGGTGTGCCACTCAAAATTTCTGCACTGACTGACAAAGATCGCGCCGATGTTCTCTTTGCGCTTGAGCAAGAGGTGGATTTTATCGCCCTATCGTTTGTGCGCCGCGCGGACGATGTGGTTGAACTAAAACACTTTGTTGCGTCGCAAGGCGCGCGGGTGCCGGTAATCGCCAAAATCGAAAAGCCGGAGGCGGTGCAAGAGATTGATGCGATTTTGCAGGTGAGCGATGCGTTGATGGTGGCGCGCGGCGATCTGGGCGTGGAAGTCCCGCCCGACCAAGTTCCGATTTTTCAAAAGACAATTATTCGCAAAGCCAATGCCGTGGGCAAGCCAGTCATCACCGCAACGCAAATGCTGGAATCTATGATTCAGCATCCGCGTCCCACACGTGCGGAAGCCAGCGATGTTGCCAACGCGATTCTGGATGGCACGGATGCCGTGATGTTGTCCGGCGAAACGGCGGTGGGCAAATATCCGGTGCAAGCGGTCGAGATGATGGCGCGCATCGGTGAGACGGTGGAAGCCAGTTTGCAGTTTCAATCGTGCGCGTTTAATCGGGGAGGAAACGTAACGAGCACGACCGACGCCATTGGCAATGCGACGTGCGAGATTGCGCGGCAGTTGAATGCCAAGCTGATCATCACGGCAACCTCCAGTGGTTTTACGGCACGCATGATTTCACGGCATCGCCCGCTCACGCCGATTTTTGCGGTTACGTCGAGTGAGCGGACGAGACGACAATTGGCGTTAGTATGGGGTGTGCAGGCAACGCTGGTCTCGTCGGCGGCTCACATCGAAGATTTGGTCCAAGCAAGTTTGACCGAGGCGCGGCAGCAAGGGTTGGTGCAACCAGGTGATGTGGTGGTCGTGACCGGCGGGGTCCCGTTGGGAATTGCCGGCCGCACGAATATGATTCAAGTGCGTGTGGTAGATGAAACATTCTAGCGAGGGACAAACGATGAGACGCTCTAGACCCAATCCGCGTGATTTTCTAACCAACCTGAATGCGCCGCCCCCGTACCCGCGCAAGTTGTGGGTGATTGCGCGAAATCTATGGCGGCGGGTGATCTTGCGCCAGAATTGTTGCGGGCATCCAGGCGAGCCGGGGTGTTGAGAATCTGCTCCACCGCCTCTCGGTGAGACGCGCTAGAAGAAAGATCGAGACGTTGCGTTTCAACGTCTCGATCGCTTAAGTTGGATTGGTGGCAGGCGGCGGCATTGTAGAGGGTGCCCCGCAGTAGGGACAAATGTTCCACCGCAAACTGGTCACGCGATGACAATTATCGCAACGCCGTTTGAGGCGCGTATGACAATTGGGGCAGAAGAGAAAATCGGTGTGCACTTTTTGTTGGCACGCCGGGCAAACCAATTTTTCTTCGATGTCTTGGAGTAAGGCTTCTTCGGCTAACTCGCGTTCATAGTGTTCCGCCAGCGTCTCGCGAGGGCGCAACAAAAGGTACAACAAAATTCCCGGGATATTAAAGAACACCACCATCAACACCGAGAGCAACTGGGTGAACAATTCGTGGGAGCGGGATTGGACATCGCGCCAGGTCCAGATGACCAAACCCATCCACATCGCCATGAGATAGACGCCAAAGAATGCGCCCACCAGTTGCAGGAGGGTCATTATTCCACTGAGATCAGAAGGCATTGCGTAATCTCCTTTGCAAGATCGCAAACATTATAGCAGAAAACGAACAAATGACAAGGAACAGATTCCGGTGTCTGTTGTCTAGCCGTGTGGGTTGTGGTATAATATTTGCAGAGAAACGTTGAAGCAAAACGATGCATCGCGTTTCTTGAACGGAGGTAATCACGTGGATTCCAATTTGATTCCAGTCACCATAGATAGCATCCGAGTCAGTTTGGTCTCGCCGCATCGCATCGTTGTGTTGAAAGATGAGAACGATCGCTTTTTGCCAATTTGGATTGGACCTTTCGAAGCCGATGCCATTCGAATCGCGCTTGAAGGCAATCAAGTGGCGCGTCCGCTCACGCACGACTTGTTCAAAAACTTGCTCACGGAAATTGGCGGCACGCCGTTGCGCATCATCGTCAACGATTTGCACAATGATACCTTCTATGCCCGCATCCTCATTGACCTCAACGGCCGTCCCATCGAAATTGATTCGCGCCCCAGCGATGCCATTGCGCTTGCCGTGCGCTTTCAAGTGCCGATCTTTGTAGACACGACTGTGATGAAAAAAGCGGCGATTCGTCCGAGCCAGGAGACCGAAAAAGCCGCTGAAGAAGGCGAAGAAAAACTCGATGCGTTCCGCGACTTGTTAGAAGACCTCGACCTGGATGGGTTGGGGAAGGGCAATAATCCGAAAGAAGATTGACACAATTCCCGACGCCCGGTCGGGAATTATTGTGTGATCAAAAGTTGTGTCCTATGGTGATGCCATCTACTTCGCCAAATAAACTAGTGCCCAACAACATTGAAGCAGAGCAAGCCGTGTTAGGCGCGCTCCTGATTGACCCCGACGCGATCGTTCGCGTGGTTCCCATTATTCACGCTCAAGATTTCTATCTCGAAAAACATGCGTGGATTTATGAGGCGATCTACACTTTGCACGAACGCCGTGAACCGATTGATTTTCTCACCGTCGTTGCCGAGTTGGAGCGCGCGGGCAAACTGAACGAGGTAGGCGGACCGGCGTACATTACGGCGCTCATCAATGCCGTCCCCACAGCGATTCACGTTGAAACGTACGCGCACTTGGTCGAGCGCTTGTCCACGCAACGACGCTTGATCAATGCGGCGAGTGAGATCGCCACTTTGGCATACGATGGCACCGATGACATTGAAAATATCATTGATCATGCGGAACGCATTGTTTTTAGCGTTGCCGAACGGCGAATGAGCCGGGAAATGGTGCCGATGCGAATCGCGGTGGATCAGTTTATGGATCGCCTCGATTACGTGCAACGCCATCAAGGCGAGTTGCTCGGGGTTGCCACCGGCTTTACCGATCTCGATCGTTTGCTGGGTGGCTTTCAACCGTCGGATTTGGTGATTGTGGCGGGCCGCCCCGGGTCCGGCAAAACTTCGTTTGCTCTCTCGATCGCCGAATATGCGGCGATGGTCAATCACAAAAAAGTAGCGATCTTTAGTTTGGAAATGTCCGCCGAACAATTGGTGCAACGTTTGGTGGCGAGTATGGGCAATCTCGATTCGCAAAATTTGCGGCTGGGGAAAATCAGCGACGAAGATTATCCACGCTTGGTCAAAGCCACCGGCGAACTCTCCGAGTTGTCTATCTTTATTGACGATAGCGCCGCAATCACGCCGATCGAAATCCGTGCCAAGGCGCGGCGTCTGCAAGCAGAACACGGTCTCGATCTGATTATTATTGATTACCTGCAATTGATGACCATTCGCGGACGGATCGAAAATCGGGTGCAGGAGATTTCGCAAATCTCACGCCAATTGAAAGAGTTGGCACGCGAGTTGCATATCCCCGTCGTCGCGCTTTCGCAACTCTCGCGTGCGGTGGAATCGCGCGATGATCATCGTCCGCAATTGGCTGACCTGCGCGAGTCTGGGAGTATCGAACAGGATGCGGATGTGGTTATCTTTATCTTTCGCGAAAAGACCTACTATCCGACGGAGGAAAAGTGGCACGCCAAGCATCCCCATAAACCGTACCCCGAAAACATCGCCGAAATTATTGTGGCGAAACATCGTCACGGACCGATCCGCGACATTCAACTCTTTTTTGCCGAAGACCAAGCCACCTTTCGCAATTTAGCCACCGACCCTCGAGCAAAATGAAACTCTTTTCCGGTTTCCCAGACGGCAAACTTGCCGTAACACCTCTGCCGAATCTATTCTTTAGCGAATTGTTACCTGCCATTGATGATCTGGCAGAACTCAAAGTAACGTTGCACCTTTTTTGGCAGATGGCTCATAGCAAGACTGCCTATGTGCGCGCGAGCGATCTGCGCGCCGATCGCACGTTGATGCAATCGCTCACGCAAATAGATACCTCGCCCGAGCAAGCCCTGGAACGCGGCTTGGCATTAGCAACCGAACGTGGTACGTTGCTGAATCGAGATGAACTCTACTTTCTCAACACCGCGAAAGGACGGCGCGCCTTCGAAGAGATGCAAGCCGCCGAACTACCTAGCGTCCAACGGGCGGCTGCACCGGTGGACGAACGCCCCAACATCTTTGTGTTGTACGAAAACAATATCGGTCTCCTCACACCGATCATTGCGGAAGAATTGCGCGAGGCAGAGCAACGGTATTCGGCGGAGTGGGTGGCAGACGCCATCCGAATTGCCGTCGAGCAAAACAAACGCAATTGGGCATACGCGCGCAAAATTTTGGAACGCTGGAAGGCCGAAGGGCGCGCGACCCCCTCGAGAAAAAAGACGTGGTACGATGACTATGGCAAATTCGTCAAACGCTAATACGCCTTGTCCCATCTGTGGTGGCGTCGGTTTTTTGCGCCGCGATGTCCCGTTCGATCATCCGGACTTTGGGCGCGCCATCCCGTGCGAATGCAAATTGCGCGAGACCCAGCAAGCCACTTTGGATACTTTGCGCACCGCGAGCGGCTTGGTGCACTTGTCTCAAATGACCTTTGCAACCTTTCGCCCGGAAGGGATTGGCTTGCCGCCAGACAAACGCAAGAATTTGCGGGATGCGTACGAGACGGCACAGCGATTTGCGCTCCATCCCAACGGATGGTTGTTGTTCAAGGGGGGCTATGGTTGCGGCAAAACGCATCTGGCGGCGGCGATTGCGAATGAACGGTTGGCGATTGGTGAACCGGTGTTGTTTGTGGTGGTGCCAGACTTGCTCGATCACTTGCGCGCCACGTTTGCACCCACCAGCCGCGTAACCTACGATGATCGCTTTGAATCCATTCGTTCCACACCCTTTCTCATTCTCGATGATCTGGGGTCGCAGACGACAACAGCGTGGGCACAAGAAAAACTTTTTCAATTGTTCAACTATCGCTATAATGCGCAACTGCCCACCGTCGTTACCACCAATCGCGAGTTGGAGGAAATTGATCCTCGCCTGCGTTCGCGTTTTGCCGACGCGACCTTTTGCAAAATCGTGACCATCCTCGCGCCCGATTATCGGCAGGGGGGGACGGATGCGGCGGGATCCAGCGCATCGAACTTGGCGTTCTACGATGCTATGACGTTTGCCAGTTTTGATTTGCGCGAAGGGGAATTGATCGGTGATGAGCGAGGCAATTTGCGCCGGGTCTTGAACACGGCAAAACATTACGCCGAAAATCCTCAAGGGTTCATTGTGTTTACCGGCGATTACGGGTGTGGCAAGACGCACCTCGCCGCTGCGATTGCCAATGCGGTCGCCACGCGCGGTGTCTCGGTGATGTTTGTGGTGGTACCGGATTTGTTGGATCATTTGCGGGCGGCCTTTGCGCCCAACAGTACCACCTCGTACGATCAGCGATTTGAAGAAGCACGCAACACACCGTTTTTGGTGTTGGACGATCTGGGCACGGAGAACGCCACGCCATGGGCGCGCGAAAAATTGTATCAGATCATTGATCATCGTTACGTGGCACACCTGCCCACCGTGATCACGGTGCACAAAGAAGCCCAGATCGAGCCGCGCATCCAGTCGCGCATTTTTGATTTGGCACGCAGTTCGGTCAATGAAATTCTCGCGCCGAGTTATCGTACGACGTATCGCCGGGTGCAGCCCAAAACCGAGCCCCCGGTCCGACGATCGCGTACCGGTCAGCGCTCCTAATGTTGACGCTGCCTTCACTTTGGTCTCCCTTGGGCTTTATGGTATAATCCGCTTGCTCTGATCCGCAGGATGCCATCGCGTTCCTGCATTCTAGTTTTGTGAGGAGATTCAAATCGAATGCAATTGAAACATTGGGGGGTGCGTCTGTTGTTGGGCGCGGTACTGTTTGGCGGTGCACTCGGTTGCCAAATCACCGATCGTTTGGTTGCCCAACTTCAACCCACGCCCACTTTTACACGAACACCACGTCCTACGTTTACACCGGTTCCATCCCCAACCTTTACGCCCATTCCTCCATCGCCTACGATTCCGCCACCGACCGCCACACGCACCGCCACCGCACGCCCGGCACCAACGCGAACTCCCACAAGACCGCCAGCACCCACCGCAGTGCCACAACCCACGGTGCCCCCCCCACCTCAATTTGAGTACGCTGCAACGAATATCAGTTGCACACACGCAGGCAATCAATACATCAAAGGACGTGTCTATGCTAGCCAAAACCCCGATGCGGGTGGAGTGGCTGGCATTCGGGTGGGCTTGGGCGATGCGACCGGCACCAATGCGTGGGTTACCATTCGGAGCGAGGACGATGGTTTTTACACCTTTACCTTGTCCACGCCCGGTCAACCTGCTAATGCAGGTACCTATTACGTCTGGTTAATGGATGGGACGGGCAAGCGCATTTCGGATATTGGTGGACCGATCAGAATGAACCCGGTGGGACCGGATGCTCCCGGCACTTGTTGGGCGGGTGTGGTTGATTTTTATCATCGCTAGGAGAAGGATGGGAGGGCTCAACGATGAGTACTCCGCCAAAACATCATCCCTTGGTTCAACTGGCACGCGAGGCAATCGAAACGTACGTGCGACGGCGCCAGCGAATCCAACCGCCAGCCGAGTTAACGCCGGAGATGCAAGCGCGCGCCGGCGCGTTCGTCTCGCTTCATCGGTTGGATGGTGAGTTGCGCGGCTGTATCGGCACGATCGAACCGGTGCGCGAGAATCTCGCCGAAGAAATCATCGAGAATGCGATCAGCGCGGCAACGCGCGATCCCCGTTTTCCCCCGGTGCACGCCGATGAATTGGAGGGGCTTGACATTTCGGTGGATGTGCTGACCGCGCCGGAACCCATTGCTTCGATTCATGATCAAGACCCCAAGATTCATGGCTTGATTGTGCAATCGTTGCGCGATCCATGGAAGCGCGGTTTGCTCTTGCCCGATTTGGAAGACATTGATACCGCCGAAAAACAACTCTACTATACGCGTGTTTACAAAGCACACATCACCGATCCCAATGAACCGGTCCAGTTGTATCGTTTTACAGTCAAACGCTATCATTGAGTTGTAAAGTGTTTTTTGAAATTGGCACGGGCAGTTAGAAACCGTGCATCGGCTGGTCGAGACGAGTCGGCGAGTCGTCTGTTGTATTATTGAGCAATCTGAACGGCTCTTTTGGGCGGAGGGTAAATCATTGAAACAGCGTGATCCGATGCGATGGTTGGCGTTTGGCGGCATTTTCTTGTTTATCGTTCTGGGTTGTCGGACCACCGATTTGATTGCGCGCGCCAATCCCACCCCAACGTTCACTCTAGTTCCCACGCGTACCACCGTGCGCCCTACCTTTACACCGGTGCCCCCGACGCTCACCTCATCGCCCACGCTCGTTCCAACGATTGTCCCACCCACCCGTACGCCCACCGTGCGCCCCACCACACGGGTGCCAACGCCGGCAAGGACAGCGACGCCCGCGCCGCCGCCTCCCACCCCCGATCCGTACGCCGGGTGGTATTACAAACCGGTGAACAAGGGGTGTGTCACTGCGCCCAATACCCGCATCGAAGGGGCGGTGTACGAGAATGGCGTGCTCAAGAATGGAGTTCGCGTGCGCGTGTCGCATATGGAAGGCGGCGAACCTTCGATCAATGATTCGATTACCGGCATGGACCCAACCGATTACAAACATGTTGCGCCAGAATGGGCAGGCAGGTACCGGTTGGCTCTCTACGAAGGTCAGCAAAACGCCGGCAATTGGTGGGTGTTTATTGTGGACGAAAGTGGAAATCAGTTATCGCCCGGGGTGTTGGTTACGACGCAGGATGGGGGCGGTTGTAACACGGCAACGATTGACTTTCGACATTAAAGAAAAAATCTGCGGTGTTGCCGCAGATTTTTGGGGGCTTTAGGAAGGCACGCCGTGCGCCAACACCAGCGCGCCTTCGATAACGATACGCCGGAAAACTTGAGCGTACTGGACGCCAATGGATTTACCATAATCGCGCGCCGTGTCTTGAATAAATGATCGCGCGGCATCATCCCACACGGTCGTCTGACTGCGATGTTGGGCAAGTGCACGCAATTGAGTCTCCAGCGTGTTACTCACGTCCACAAAATAGTTTGGGGTATCGGCGTTGAACAGCCACAATTCCGGAATTGCCCACGCTTGAATTCCTTGCGCGCGTAGTTCGGGATAGAACAGCGGCATCTTGGCGGCAAGGCGCGCATCCAGCGCGGCGTTGCCTGCCGCCAAATGATCGGGATGGAGTTCGTAACGTTTCCATGGATCAAAGGTGAGTAGCAATTCTGGCTGGTGTTTACGGTACAACGTGGCGAGGTCACGGCGCAATTCGGCGTTGGGTTTCAGTTCGCCATCGCGATAGCCCAGAAAGATCACCTGGGCAATCCCTAGACTAGAGGCGGCTCGTTCCTGCTCGCTCCGTCGTTGCGCGGCGAGTTGGCGCGGATCGGTGTCTGGATCATAACTTCCCTTGTCGCCATCGGTGCAGATCACCGAGATGATCTCTGCCCCCTCGTTGGCGAGTTTGGCAATTGTGGCGCCGGCGTACCATTCCAAATCATCGGGATGCGCGCCTACCCCCATCACTCGTTTGCCCATAGATGCTCCTTTTCAAAATTGGCAAAAGGGTTATTTTTCTTTTCTCCCACAGTGTGATATAATGTGTGCAAATACGCCATCTTGGCTGCAATCCATAGAGGTTCGATGAAGATTCTTACGCGCATCGTTGAATGGTTTCTGCTTGCGCTCATCTTCGTAGCCCTGCAAGGTTGCCAGGGTGCTCCGAACACTCGTTTCGATACTGTTCCGCCCGTTCGCCCCGAACCTTCGCCCACGGTCGAAGCGCCCTCTCCCATTCCCCCAATGATTCCGACCGGAACACCCACTCCCACGCGGGTTGTGCAAGCAACGCCAGAGAAGGAACGGGAATCACTGCGCGACCGGATCAGCGTGGTCTCTTCGTTTAATGCCGCCGCTTCTGTCCCCACCGTTGCGCCCACGCGATCCCCCACGATCATTGCGCGCCCCGCTCGTCCTTTCACGGATTCGGAACTTTACCTTTACGTACCGCCACACCTCAATACTCAACAGCCGGTCCGGGTCTTGCTCGTGTTGCATGGAATGGGGGGACAAGGTGCGTCTTTTGCCCAATCTCTACTCAACGAAGCCGATCAAAATAATTGGCTGGTCGTTGCCCCCACGTTTTCCTATCACGATTATATGGATTTGAAGCAATTGGTTGAAGACGATCTCAGTCTCACCAACAAATTATCGGACACGCTCGATGTCTTGCCCAAGAAACTCAATTTGAAACTTCGTTCCCGTGCCTTAGTGTACGGTTTTTCGCGTGGCGCGCAACTGGGACATCGGTTTGCAATGATGTATCCAGAACGGGTGAGCAGTGTGGTGGCGCTCTCTGCCGGGGCTTATACGCTTCCCTTTGAAACTAGAAACTCGGACCAAGGTGCCCAGCGGTTGCCCTTCCCCTTTGGCGTGGGCGATTTGGACAAGTTGGCAGGGCGCCCGTTCAATGGGTCGAGTTTTCGCCAAGTTTCGTTCTGGATTGGCGTAGGCGATAAAGATAATTGTTCCACCGATGTGCCGCGCGCTTTTGATCCTTACGTTGGCGAGAATCGGGTTGAGCGCGCGCGCCACTTTGAACAAGCGTTACGTGCGCAAGGCGTCCCCGTCCGTTTGGTGATCTTTCCGAACGCAGGACACGAAATCACCGCCGAGATGCGCAAAGGGGCAGTGCAATTCTTGCGTGAACGTGAAAACGCCAACCGTTTTAGCGACTAGCGATGCGCGTACCGCTCCTCCTCTATCTTGGTGGTGCTTGGCTGTTGGGTTGTTCCGCTGTCCAGCCCGCCCCGCTACCTTCTGTCGCGTCTGTTTCAACACCGCTTCCAACCCTCACTCTCGCGCCCACGATGGTTGAACCCAGCGTGGCTTTTGTTATTTCCTCACCCACAGCGACCAATACTCCACGTCCCGCGCCATCATCCACACCAACGATTGTCGCGCGCACGTCTACGCCCTGGCCTCAGCCACAAGGGCGCGGCTCATGCGAAGAAAAGAAATTTCGGAGTGCGGCGCTCAATCAAGAAATGCCGTTCTATCTCTATTTGCCACCCGGTTACGCGGGAGCCCAAATTCAGCGACGCTATCCGGTGCTGTATCTGCTCTCTGGTTTGGGTGCCCAACACAAGGAATGGTACGGCTTTAACGCGTGCGGCATTATGGATGAATTGATTGCCAACAACAAAGCCAAGCCGCTGATGGTGGTGATGCCCTCGGGCAACGATAACCCGGCGGGTGGCGTGGGTTCGTATTGGTTCAATCACGCCCCTCCGCCAGTGAGCGATGGCAAACGTTGGGGCGATTATATTTGGCAAGACCTAGTAACTTTTATTGACAAGAATTATCGCACAATTCCTGCCCGTGAGAGCCGGGCGATTGGCGGACTCTCCGCCGGCGGGCAAGCGGCATTGATGCACGGCTTGACGCATCCGGAGATTTTTAGTATCGTAGGGGCGCACAGTCCATCGTTTCGCCATGCGGATGGGGTCATTCCCTACTTTGGCGATCAAAATTATTACAATCAATATGATCCGGTCTGGCTCGTGCAAAATACCCAGACCTGGCGCCAACTCACCCTTTGGATTGACGTAGGCGATCATGACGATCAATGGGGCACGGCAATTCTTGTCTATCACGACTTGCTCGTCAAACTGGGTGTCCCACACGAATTCCATCTCTTTTACGGTTTTCACGATCCACCTTATTGGGCAGTTCATACGCCGGATTATCTTCAATGGTACGCGTCCAAACTCACCGGGCAATGAAAAGCATTTTTGTTTTCGTTGCGATTGGATTGATGTTCAGTGCAGGGTGTGTGATCAATGTCCGCACGTCCGTACCCACCGTTGTTCCTACCCACGCATCGCAAGTTGTTCTCGTCTCGTCGGTGAGCCCAACCCGCGTACCCACGGCGACATTCACGCCAACCTTTACGCCAACGCGGACGCGCACACCCACCGCCACTTTTACGCCAACGTTGACGCGTACACCTACCAACACACCACGCCCGACCGGCAAGATCACCAAGATTGACACTCAATTCAAAAGCACGCTGCTAAACCAACAGCGTCGCATCATCATCTACTTGCCGCCGGGTTACAACGATTCACCGCAACGGCGTTATCCTGTGCTGTATCTCTTGCATGGTTATGGTGGATGCAACGACAAGATCACCGAGTGGGAATCGTGGGGTTTGAAAGATCAAGCCGAAGCGTTGATCGTCAGCAGCAAGATTCAACCGATGATCATCGTTCAGCCGGACGGCTTTATGGAAGATTGTCAGCCATCCTATTTCTTCAATCATCAACCCGGGATGACCGATGGCAAACCCTGGGGCGATTATATTTGGGGCGAAGTGGTCAGTTACGTTGATCAGAATTATCGAACGCTGGCGCGCCGAGAGAGCCGTGCCATCGGTGGATTTTCGTTGGGGGGCCAAGGCGCGCTCTCGCTCGCGTTTCTTCATTCCGATGTGTTTGCGGCTGTCGGCGCGCACAGCCCCTCGTTTCGTGGGGCGGATGGTTCAATTCCGGTGATCAACGATTGGAATTGGTTCAATCAATTCGATCCCATCTGGATCGTGCAAAACAAGACTATTTCACCGGCATTGAAAATCTGGATTGATGTCGGAGCAGACGACGACAAGGTGCGTCATTGCGGTCCGGGTTCTGATCGTTGCGTGGAAGCGTTCCATGCACTCCTCATCGCCAAAAACATTCCTCACGATTGGCACGGTGATTGGCTCGGTCGCCACGAAGGTCCCACGTATTGGGGTCCCCACATCCCCGATTACTTGGCGTGGTATGCCGCTCAACTCGCAGGGCAGTGATGCGCGTCTCTATGATTCTGAGGCAATCCGTATCGGTTGGGCTGTTGGCAATCTTTGTCATCGGTTGTGTTACCTCGCCCGCTTCCCTTGCCGATGTCTCCGATGCGCCACCACTTGCCACCTCAACGCCCATTCCCATCTCTTCGTGCAACATTGTTGATTGGCTCGCACCCGACCGCCCTACCATCCCGCGTCCAGCTTTAATTCCGATTCCAACATTGACCCCGATTCCTGCGCTTGCCCAAGTCCGCAGTGAGCTCGTCGAGTTGCGCTTTTACAGCCAATTGCTGGGCAAGGAAATGCCTGCGCTCGTTTATCTTCCGCCCGGTTACTATGAGTCGTCGCAACGGTATCCGGTCTTGTATCTGCTCAGCGGGTTTGCCGGCGATTATCGCGAATGGGCAACCTATGGTTTGTGCGAGATTTTGGATGCGTTGATTCGGGGTGGCGTCGTTCAACCGATGATGGTCGTGATGCCGGAAGGTGAGCGATCGTGGTGGTTCAATCATGCGCCGGTGCCGGGAAGCGACGGCAGACCGTACGGTGATTATGTGTGGCGCGATGTCGTTGGTTTTACGGATGCAACGTTTCGCACCTTGCCACGCCGGGAAAGCCGGGCGATTGGCGGGCTTTCGGCAGGGGGGCAAAGCGCGTTGATGCTCGCGCTCACTCAGCCGGAAATTTTCAGCATCGTGGGTGCACACAGTCCATCGTTGCGCGGCGCCGATGGTTCGATTCCCTACTTTGGGGATCCAGAATATTTCAAGCCGTACGATCCCATCTGGCTATTTCGGAACATGGATACGTGGCGACGTATCTCGATCTGGCTCGATATGGGACGCGAGGATACGCAATGGGGCGATTCGATCCGCGAATTGCATCGCTTGATGGATGCGCTGGGTATCCCTCACAAATTCCAAGACACCTTTCCCGGCAAACACGCGAGTGATTATTGGAGCGCGCGTCTGAACGATTACCTGAGGTGGTACTCCGCCCAACTTGCCGGCGAATAAACCTCTGGATGTTCCCCCCTCTTGTCAGCGATTCTTGATTGTGCGATAATCCGCGCACTTGATTCCCCAAAGGAGCCCCGATGCAAACCTTTATTCAAGACGCCAATAATTTTAATCTCAAAAATGGTGCATTGACCTATCGCCTCACTCCTCGCTATGTAGAGCTTGTGCAGCGGGAGAAAAGTCTCGCCCTCGTTTTTTATATGATCTTTCGGGACGAGCATTCCTTGATCATTGCCGCGTGTTGGGATCACACCTTTGATTCGATGCAAATTGATGACGAGGATGATATTAAGAATATTGGTGATACGTACCCAACGATTGCTCAACTCATTCGTAACACGTTGGGGAAAAGATATTCTCAGGGAGCACTTGTTCAAATGGAAGATTTTGATGATGGCGAGCCCAAATGGTTTGTAGTCTCGGTGGCGGGCAATCTCAATTTGCGGTCGGCAGACGACCTGTTTCAAGAACGCATTGTCCAAGTGCTTTCGATAGTGCTCGATAAAAGTACAACCGCGTTGTTGGAAATACAAAACAATAAACCAAGTTATACGGGAACCATTCTCCGCGGATTGAAAAAAGGGTTTATGATCGGGTTAAAGGCAAGCATCAAACAGAGTTTGACCCATGGTTTAGCAGATTTCTTTGACTCTCCGATGGACACCGACCAGCCGGTAGCTCCCGATCGGCTAATTCATAAGAAAACCTTTGAACAGTTTGTTCAAGCCATCGCCGGGGAACGGCAGAGACGTGGAATGAATTAGAAAATCTTGTGGATGGTTGGGTGAGTTGATGATGAATCGTGAACACTCTTGGAGAGATGCCATTGCGAGGGTGATTGCCAGAGGTGCGGAGCCGATCGCATGAAACAACACCTCGACATTGCCCGGGCGCGCTTAGACGATCTGGAACACATCCATAATTTTATTGACGAGTTTGCCCAAGCGGCAGACCTGAATGAAGCGCTCGTTTTTGCGGTGCGATTGGCGATCGAAGAAGCGGTGGTCAATCTCATTCAACATGGCTACAAGCAAGTGCCCGGTCCCATTCACTTGTCCATCGAAGCGGATGCTCATCAAATTACGGTGACGATTATTGATCACGCGCCGCCCTTTCCGCCTGATCGCGTGCCGCCACCTCGCTTGGGACAGGATTTGGCATCACGTCCGATTGGCGGTTTGGGCTGGCATTTCATTCGGGCAATGATGGATGAAATTCGTTATCGCTCTGACCCTGAACAAGGAAATGTGTTGACATTGATCAAGTATGTAGATTCGCGCAAGACAGATGTGGTGAAGGAAAAGATGCAAATCACCATTTCTGAAATTGGCACGGTCATCGTGATTGCGCCGGTGGGCAGAATTGATTCCACCACGGCGGAGATGTTCGCCTTGGCTTTGCAAAATGAAATCGAACGGGGTCATTGGCATCTGGTGATCAATCTCGCGCGGGTGGATTATATGAGCAGTGCGGGCGTTCACGCGATCATGGCGGCATTGCACGAAGCGCGCAAGTATGCGGGAGATGTGCGGCTTGCCGGCACAAACAAAGAAATCCGCAACGTTTTTTCGATGAGTGGGTTATCAAAGATAATAGAATCTTTCGCCGAGGTGGAGGCGGCGATTCAAAGTTTTGGTAGAAAGGAAACTTGATGCGACGATGACACTAGCATGGCACTTGTTTTACGCACTCATTCGATTTATTGCCTTCTTGGCGCAATGGCTTCCGCTGGCATGGGCGTATGCGCTAGCCGGCTTTGTGTTTAGTTTAGGGTATCGTTTATGGCCCGAAAAACGTCGCGATACCCAGCACAATGTTTCGCGCATTTTGGGTGAACCGGTCGAGAGTCCCACCGTGCAACAACTTGCCCATCAAGTCTGGCGCAACTTTGGCAAATACTTTGTAGAATTTTTGCGCATGCCCAAGATGACGCGCGCGGATTTTGATCGGCTGGTGTCTTTGCAGGGCGAAGAGAATTTGATGCGCGCACTCAATCATCCGCACGGCGCGATTTTTGTCCAAGCCCATTTTGGGAATATGGATATGTCGGGCGCGATTCTGTTTCGTTACAATCGTACCGTTGTTGTCGCCGCGGATGATCTCAAACCCCCTGCGTTGATGGATTGGGTCAAACGCGCGCGTGCCAAATGGCGCTTGGAACTCGTCCCTAATCGCGGTTCCATGCCCATCTTTCAAAGCGTATTA
Source organism: Chloroflexota bacterium (assembly GCA_037440625.1). Classification (GTDB taxonomy): domain Bacteria; phylum Chloroflexota; class Anaerolineae; order UBA4142; family UBA4142; genus DAOTXS01. The sequence continues at coordinate 66,086 of JBBITT010000003.1, read as the reverse complement.
GAGCAAGGCGGCTTGGTCGGTTTGGTCGTAGATGTGGGCGTACGCAAAAAAGGCATCGGCGTGAAATTCTTTGGTGAGGACAGTATGTTCCCCGCCGGTCCGGCTGTGCTTGCCAAACGCACCGGCGCGGTGATCGTCCCTTCGTGTGCGTATTGTACGCCGGAGCGCCATTTTGTGGTGGTCGTAGATGAACCGATTGTCTTTCAGGATACCGGCGATGAAGCCGGCGATTTGCAGAGAACGACGCAACAAATGGTCAATCGTTTGGAAAGATTTATCGCCGCACATCCCGATCAGTGGTACATTTTTCGTCCCGTCTGGCATTCGGGGCAATCATTCAGTTTGTGATAGGGAACCGATGAACGAGTCTCTTGCAGAAATTATTGCCCGTTGGTCGCGGGTTGGCCGTGCCGGCTTGCTCCCGGCAATGATCGAGGCGCAAGAAAAACTGGGTTGGCTCTCCGAAGAAACGTTGACGCAAATTGCGACCGGTTTGAATGTGCCGCTCGCCGAAGTGTACGGTGTCGCTGATTTTTACGCGCGTTTGTACACGCACCCGGTCGGCAAAATCGTTGTGCGCGTGTGCGACGATGTGCCGTGTTATCTGGCGGGGAGTGAAAAGATCGTTGCGACGCTGGAACAGCGGCTCAAGATTCGCGTGGGCGAGACGACGCCAGATGGTCAATACACATTGGAGGTGGTACCGTGCCTGGGTCATTGCGACCACGCGCCGGTGGTGATGGTGGGTAAGCACGTGTATGAGAAGGTAACGGACGCGAATTTAGCAAGTCTTATCTCTGATCATGAAAAAGTAGGCAGTACGCAGAAAGCCGTAGGCAGTCAAGAGGGTTGATTGCCTACGGCCCACGGCTTTCTGAGGTTTTGATGGAAACCAAACTCGTAACTTTAAACCTCGGCGTTATCAACCCCACCAACCTTGACGATTACATCGCGCGCGGCGGATTCCAGGCATTGGAAAAAGTTGTCCGCACCGGACAGGTCAACGAAATTGTGGACGCGCTTAAAGCATCTGGATTAATCGGTCGCGGCGGCGCGGCATTTCCGACCGGCCTCAAACGCGAACTGGCGATCAAAGCCGAACCGCTACACGCGTGGCCCGCGCCGGCAAATGTACCGGAACCGTATCGCTACTCGTCCGCCTTTGTGGTGTGCAACGCGGACGAATCGGAAACCGGGACGTTCAAAGATCGTTGGTTGCTGGAAGGCGATCCGTTCCGCATCATCGAAGGGATGGCGATTACGGCGTTTATCACGTGTAGTACAGTCGGATTCATTTATTTGCGCGGCGAATATCTGTTGGCATACGCGCGAATGTCGAAAGCAATCGAAATGGCGCGCGCGCGTGGATTCTTGGGCAAGCAAATTTTTCGCGATGATTTTGAATTCGATATCGAAATCCGGCGCGGGGCAGGCGCGTACATTTGCGGCGAAGAGACCGCGCTGTTTGAATCCATTGAAGGCAAACGGGGTGAGCCGCGCGTCAAGCCGCCCTTTCCTACCGATAAAGGTTTGTTTCAACGACCGACGGTCATTAACAACGTTGAGACATTTGCGAACATTCCATTTATCGCGCTGGAAGGAGCGGAGGCGTACCGCAAATTCGGGACGGCAAAATCGCCGGGGACGCGCATTGTTTGCGTAAGTGGGCAAGTGAACAAACCCGGTGCATACGAAATTGAAATGGGTACATCGTTGCGCGAGGTGATTTTCAATCTCGCCGGTGGCTTGCGCGCGAATCGAAAATTGCAAGCGGTGTTGATCGGCGGCGCAGCCGGCGCGTTCCTGCGCCCAGACGAAATTGATGTGCCGCTCGATTTTCAATCGCTTGCCGCGGTGGGCGCCACCTTTGGTTCGGGCGCAATTATGGTGCTGGACGATACGGCGAATCTGCACGGCGTGTTGTATCGGATTGCACGATTTTTCAAAGACGAATCGTGCGGGAAATGTTTACCGTGTCAACTGGGAACACAAAGACAATTTGAGATCATCGCGCGGATGGGGCAGGCGCAACCGGTGGCACCTCTCCTGCGCGAACTGGGCGCCACAATGCGCGACGCTTCGATTTGTGGGTTGGGACAGACGGCATCTAGCGCAATTGTGAGCGCATTGGATAAAAATCTGATTTAACGGCAGAGACACATTTGTGGTGAAAAAATGGATTCACGGATGAGCCAAGTTACGCTAACGATAGATGGGCAATCCATCACTGTACCGCAAGGCACGACCCTTCTCCAAGCGGCGGCACGATTGGATAAAACAATTCCAACGATTTGCTATCACGAACATTTCACCGCACCATCGCTTTGTCGAATGTGTGTGGTCGAGGTGGAAAAATCGCGCGTGTTGGTGCAAGCGTGTTCGCGTGAATGTGAAAATGGAATGGTGGTGCAAACGAATTCGCCGCGCGTGCGCGCCGCGCGCAAAATGATTCTTGAACTTTTGAACAGCGCGGTGGATTTGAGCGATGCGCCGGACATTCAAGCGATGATACGCGAGTACGGTGCGGATGCGGCGCGCTTTGGCGAAGCGAAATGCCGCGCACATCCGTTGAAAGACGATAACCCTTTTTACATCCGCGATTACTCGAAATGTGTGATGTGCTGGCGATGTGTCCAAGCGTGCGGCGAAGATGTGCAATGGACCTTTGCGATCACCAAAGCTGGGCGTGGATTCGATGTGCGCATTGCGACGTTTTTCGACAAACCGATTCCGGAAACGACGTGTGTCTATTGCGGCAATTGTGTGCAAGCATGTCCGACCGGCGCGCTCAAAGCGAAACGCGAATTTTGGATAAAAGCCGGGCGCGATGTGAGCGAGTTGGTACGGCATTCGCGCTTGGACAAGCGACGAAAGATGAAGGACGGATAACGTATGTCGGATAGAACAGTGCCCACCACTTGCCCGTTCTGCGGGGTAGGGTGTCGGCTCGATCTGCATATCAAAGGTGATCAAATTCTCGCGGCGACAACACCATACAATCACGTGGTCAGTCGTGGCAACTTGTGCGTCAAAGGACGGTTTGGTTGGGATTTCATTTATCATCCCGACCGCGTGTTGAAACCATTGATGCGCAAGACGCCCCAACACGCCGGACGGCGTACGCCAGCCCAGCGCGACGATTGGCGCGAAGCAACCTGGGATGAAGCGCTGGAACTCGTAACCGATCGTTTTGCCGCCACGGTGAAACAACACGGGGCAGACGCCACCGCGGTGTTTTGTTGCGCCAAAGCCACGAACGAAGACAATTTCGTTTTGCAAAAAATGTTTCGCGCGGTCATTGGCACGAACAACATTGATCACTGCACACGGTTGTGCCATGCGGGGAGCGTGGTTGCGCTGCAACTCGCGCTCGGCTCCTCGGCGATGAGCAACACGGCAAGCGAAATTTATCAAACCGAGGTTGCACTCATCACCGGCTCGAACACCGCTGAGACCCATCCGATCATTGCCTTGCAAATGAAAGATGCAGTCAAACATCACGGCGTTCAACTCATTGTCGCCGATCCGCGCCGTGTTGAGATGGTCAACTTTGCCGCGCTGTGGCTCAACCAAAAACCGGGAACGGACGTGCCGCTTTTCTCGGCGATGGCAAATGTGATTCTCGCCGAAAAACTTTATAACGAATCATTCATCCGCGAGCGCACCGAAAACTTTGAAGCGTTTGCCAAGGCGATGCAAGATTTTACACCCGAGTACGCCGAACGCATCACCGGCGTCCCGCGCGATGATATCGTCAAAGCGGCGCGAATGTATGCCACAGCCAAACGCGCGATGATTTTTTGGGCGCTCGGAATTCCAGAGCACACCCATGGTACGGAAAATGCAATGTCGCTTATTCATCTCGCGTTGCTCACCGGTCATATCGGCAAGCCGGGCACCGGGCTGAATCCGTTGCGCGGACAAAACAATGTGCAAGGTGCGTCGGATGCCGGCGCGATGCCCTGGGATTATCCCGGCTATCAAAAAGTGGACAATCCTCAAGTTATCGAAAAATTTCGCGCGGCGTGGGGCAACGTGCCCCCCGCCCAACGCGGCTTGACAACCACCGAAATCGCCAACGGCTGGGCAACCGGTACGATCAAGGCGATGTACATCATGGGTGAGAATCCCTTGATGAGCGAACCGAATTTGCGGCACGCGCATCACGCCATCGAAAATTTGGAATTTCTCGTGTGCCAGGATTTGTTCATCAACGAAACCGGTCGCTATGCCGATGTGATCTTGCCGGGCGCGAGTTGGGCAGAGAAAGATGGCACGTTTACCAACACCGATCGCCGCGTGCAACGTGTGCGGCAGGTGTTTGAGCCGTTCGGCGAGGCGCGTGCGGATTGGCAAATCGTGTGCGCGATTGCGCGGCGACTCGAAAAAAAGTTGGGACGCACAAAATCGGCGGGGTGGGATTATGCACATCCCTCCGAAATCTTGGCAGAGATGGGACGGCTTGTCCCGGCGTACGCCGGCATCACGTACGATCGCTTGGAAGACGATGGCTTGCAATGGCCCGTCCCCACGCGCGATCATCCCGGCACACCCTATCTTTTTGAAAAAGAATTTCCACGTGGCAAAGCCAAATTCCACGCGCTCGTGTACGAACCAAGCAAGGAACAACCCGATGATGAATATCCGTTCATCCTCACGACCGGGCGCGTGTTGTATCATTGGCACGGTGGCACACAAACGCGTCACTCGATTCTCGATTTTGCACAACCTGAAGCGTTGGTGGAAATCAATCCGGCGGACGCGCCGTTGATTCCATGCCACGATGGTGACCCGGTGCGCGTGTCGTCGCGGCGGGGTTCGATTGTGTTGCGCGCCAAGGTTACCAACAAAGCCTCGCGCGGTGTGGTCTTTATTCCCTTTCACTTTGCCGAAGCGGCGGCAAATAGGCTGACGATTGATGCGGTTGATCCGCAAGCGAAAATTCCGGAATACAAAATCTGTGCAGTCAAAATCGAACCGGCGACGCTAGCAGAGTTGGAGCAGGTTTTGCAGGCGGCGTAGGAATGTGCTATAAATGAGATTGTGAGCCAAATTGATCTCTCCATCGTCATTGTCAGTTATAACGTCCGCGATCTACTCCAGCGATGTCTGGAATCGTTGCGTTCCGAGATTCTGAACCTTGAAACATTTGTCGTGGACAATGCCTCGTTCGATGACAGCGTGGCGATGGTGCGCGTCAAGTTCCCGGCGGTGCATCTCATTGCAAACACCGAAAATCGCGGATTTGCTGCTGCGAATAATCAAGCGTTTCCGCTGACGCGCGGTCGTTACGTGATGATATTGAACCCGGACACAGAAGTGCACCCCGGCGCGCTCGATCTCCTCGTTCGATTTATGGATACGCATCCGCGCGCCGGTGCCTGCGGCGGCAAACTGGTTTACGGCGATGGTTCACTTCAACACGCTGCCTTTGCTTTCCCCACGCTCGCCCAAATCTTGCTCGATTTTTTCCCACTCAACTGGCGCTTGACCAACTCCCGGCTCAACGGTCGTTATCCGATGGCGTGGTATGCGCGGGGTGAACCGTTTCAAGTGGATCATCCATTGGGCGCGGATTTTCTGGTGCGCCGCGAAACGGCAGAGCAGGTGGGCTGGCTCGACGATCAGTTTTTTATCTATTGCGAAGAAATTGATTGGGCGATGCGCATCAAACGCGCAGGCTGGGAAATTTGGTGCGTGCCGCAAGCGATGATCGTGCATCACGAAGCGCAATCTACCCGGCAATTCCGTGATGCGATGTTCGTCGAGTTGTGGCGCGCGCGCTGGCGCTTGTTCAACAAACATTATTCCCCTTGGTTTCGTTGGGCGGCAAAACAAATCGTGCGACTGGGTTTGTGGAACGCAGCGCGTCAAGCGCGCGCCCATTCGGTTACCCAAGACGAATTGGCACGCCGGCTTGACGCTTATCGTCAGGTGTTGGATAATGTGATGTGGGGTTAGAGCAGTGCCAAAGAAACAGGTAATGCGCAAATCACGCAGCAGCAAATATGCCATTCCGGCGATTACACCGATTGGCAGTGATGCGCCGGTGAGCGAGACCCTGCCCAAAGCCGTTCGCCGCATTGCGCGGAAATTGCGTCCTCAGAAAATTATCCTCTTTGGTTCATACGCTTATGGCAATCCCACGCCGGATAGCGATGTGGATTTGCTGGTGGTGATGAAGACGAAGGCGTCACGCAAGGAAAGGTCGTGGGCTGTTTCTCGTTTATTGATTCCTCGTCCTTTCCCGGTTGACATTTTGGTACGAACGCCACGGGAAGTGAGGAACGCAATAGACGCGCGTGATTTTTTCATTCAAGAAATCTTGACACGGGGTCGGGTGTTGTATGAGCGACGAACATGATCCGCTAGCATGGGTCGCCAAGGCGGAAAGTGATCTGGCGATGGCGCGTTCGGCATTACATCACAAAGAACCCATTACGTATGGCGTTTGTTTTCATGCACAGCAATGCGCGGAGAAATATTTGAAAGCAATTCTAGTGGCACGCGCTAAACCATTTTCCCAAGACACATGATTTGGTTCAACTGAATGAGTTGTGTGCCAAAGCCGGTGTCTTGGTTGAAATTGACAAAAAACGTTTGAACACACTGTCTGACCTTGCCGTACGAGTTCGCTATCCCGGCGTAGAGCCCTCGCTAGCGGACGCGCGGGAGGCGCTGGAAACCGCCCAAGCCGTTCGTAAGTTCGCGCGCAAGTTTTTGAATGTGAGATGATGGAAAACCGAGTAACGCTCTCTGTCATCGTTCTCACGCGCAACGAAGAAAAACACATCCGCGATTGTCTGCTCTCTGTCTGCGAGTTTGCGGATGAACTCCTTGTGCTGGATTCGCACAGCACAGATCGCACAATTGAATTGGCGCGGCAAATCGGCGCGCGCGTCGAACGGCGTGCGTTTGATAATTATCCCAATCAACGTAACCATGCGATTGAACTGGCACGCGGCGAGTGGATTTTTTTCATTGACGCGGATGAACGCGCTACGCCGGCAGTGGGCCAGGAAATTCAATCTGCCATTCGTAATTCGCAATTCGTTGGTTTTTGGATTCCACGCCGCAACATTATCTTGGGCAAAGAGATTCGGTTTACCGGTTGGTCGCCGGATTATCAGCCGCGCGTGCTAAAGAAAGGTTATGCCCGTTTCGATCCGGCGCGCGAGGTGCATGAACTTGTTTTGTGGGATGGACCAGCCGGGTATCTGCGCGAACCGCTCATTCATTACAACTATGAAACGCTCGCCCAGTTTCACGCCAAGCAAATCAAGTACACGCGCTACGAAGCGCAGGTATGGTACGCGGAAGGCAAACGCGCGCGTTGGCGTGGTGCACTGGGTCAGCCCGTGCGCGAATTTTTTCGGCGTTACATCGCCTTGCAAGGATGGCGCGATGGCGGACACGGATTGTTATTGAGTGTGCTGATGGCGTACTATGCGTTCGTTCGTTGGAAAATGTTGCACGAGTTGAATATACGCGTGTAAAGCAAACCGCCCATCCAAGAATTGGTGGGCGGTTATTTTTTTGCTTCAATCGGAATGGGGGTCAACTCTTCTTGCGTTTCGGTCGGCTCAACCAAGAGCCACACTTGCGCCGGGTCGGTCTTGCGGCGCAAGCGTACCGGTTTGACTTCGATCATATCGAATTCATCGCCGATTCGCTCGCGGGTCGTTACATCAATAAACACGCCACGTTCCGGCTTGAGCGCGATCCGTTCTGCCATTCCCACGATCTCACCCACAATCGTGTACTCGGCGCGCGATGGATCGCCCATTCGTCCCGCAATCACATTGCCGGTGGCAATCCCCATCCCCACGCGAATCGTCAACTCTTTCGGTTGACGACGATTGAATTCGGCAAGGTCGTGTTTGATATCAATCGCGGCGCGAACGGCGGTGCGCGCATGGTCGGGTTGGTCGGCAAGCAGATTCCATGCGGCGAGGAGAGCACTGCCGGTATGCTTGACGATGGCGCCTTCGTGTTCAAAAACGACACGCACCATCAATGCCACATAATCATTGAGCAATCGAATGGTGGCTTGAGGGGTGAGCGATGAAGACAAGGGTTCGAGTTCGCTCAAATCAATGGCGAGGACCGAAACTTCACGCCAAACGCCATCCAAGGGCAGAGTATCGCGCGCAAATTTTTCGGCGGTCAAGGCAACCGCTTCCGGGGCAAGATAACGTTGTAATAAGCGAGTTATGACGGCGCGATTGCGTTCTTCGGACAAGTAGCGGTACACCATCGTGCCAATAAGCATCAGCACGAGTGTGAGCACTGGATAAATCGGTTGTACAATAACTTGATTGTTAAACTCGCCAAAGGCGTAGCCCACGTACAGCAAAAAATAAATGATGGTCAAACCGATCGCTGAAAGTAAGCGAACGTGTGGGAGGGTTGCGCCGGCAAGCAAGGCGAGCAAAAAAATCATGACAATTTGCGTCAAGCGTTCTTGCGGTGCGGGGATGCGATTGGTTAAGAGGGTTTCAATCAAATCCGCATGAATTAGACTGGCGTTTGTGTCTGTCCCCAGTGAGATCGGCGTCTCGAATTGGCGGGTAAGCATTGGATCGGTTACGCCGACGAGTACAATTTTGTCGCGCAACGATTCAAGATTTACCGTGCCGCGTAAAACATCAACGGCTGAAATTGTTTTTCGCGCGGACGCGCCAAAGAAATTCAAGACCAATTGGCTGCGGCCGTCCACGGGCAATTGTTGTACATCCAAGGGAGTTGCCGATTGATCGAGGTACGCTTGGACGGCGGCAAGCCCAAATGCTGCATATTGCGTTCCCTTCGATTCGATCCAGAGCGGCAAGCGTCTAACCACACCATCGTCATCGGGTGTGATGAGTGTGTGTCCTAAACGAGTGTTGGAGGTTTCCAGCGCCGGGGTGGAGGTGAGGGCAACGTGAAAACGCGGAATCTTTGGGAGCGGTGTGCGCGTTACTTCGATGCCAATGATCGGTTGGACAACGTGGGGAATGCGGCGCAGCGCTTGCACGAGTGTGTCATCGTCGGTGGACGGATCGGTGAGCATTACGTTGAAGGCAAGTACGCGCGGCTGAGTGTCCGCAATTCGATTGACGAGTTGTGCGAGTGTGGAGCGTTGCCAGGGCAGTTCACCAATTTGTTGAATGCTTTCATGATCGAGTGCGACGATGATCACTTGACCGGACACGGGTGGGGCTTGATAAAAAAGATCGGCAAGGCGTGAGGGGGGCGAACCGAAAATGCCGGTAATGATCAAAAAAGCGAAAAAGAATCCCACGCCCAAGCCCAGCGCGCTACCAAATTGCAGACGATTGTACAGGCGCGTAATCCGATTACCGGGGGTGGGATTGGAAGGGGTCAACTTGTGCGATTGAGCGAAGAATCGTTTTTGGATGCCCACGTTTTGATTTTGGAATAGCCGGTTTCAATCAAGTCTTGCAATTGACGTGCGCATTTCTCGTACTCGTCCAACGTGCCACCGTACGGATCGTTAATATCGTGAATCCGGTCTGTGAGTTCGCTGATCAAGTGCATCTTGTGACGATGCATTGGAAATTCTGCCGTCAGAGCATCCAAGTGATTGCGTGTCATCACAATCACCACGGACGCCTGATCGAGTAACTCGGCAGAGACCGTTTGCCCGCGATGCGCGGTAATATCAATGCCGCGTTGTGCCATTGCCGTAACGGCGTGTGCGGAGGCGGGCTGGTCTTCCAAAGCCCAGGTACCGGCAGATTCAGCAATGAATAAATGATTTTCATGTTCACGTTGAGCGCGCGCGTTGAACAAGCCCTGCGCCATCGGTGAACGGCACACGTTGCCGGTGCAGACAAAGAGAATGCGGTGGGTCATTAGGGTTCGGAATCGAGAAGAAGATATTCGAGTTCTTTGACGCGGATGATTTGCTCGTCATCTAGCCCGCGCTCCATCTCTTGCGCCAAGAGATCGAGCAGCTCATCATCATAGCGATCAAACTCGCTGGGGGACAAGCGCGGGCGACCTTCCCCCATTAGCGCATAGCGTTCCAAATACTCGGCGTACTCTTCCGAGTATTTGGGTTTCTTGGCTTTGGGCTTGGCAACAACGCGCTTGGTGGTTTTGGGGGTTGTTGTTTTTTTCTTCGGCGTTGATTTGGCTTTTGGCATTTTTCCTCACCTATCGTGCTAGACGTGTGCGTGCAATTATTATACCACACCCCGCCAAGAATGTGTCAAGAGGAAGGGGCGCCGCTTTCGACGAGGGCGTACAGTCCGCCAGACACAAGGGAATGTCCCCCCAGCAGAATGGGAATCGGTGCATCGCGGACAGCGGCGGTAAATTCACGAATCCACGAATCGCGGATTGATGCCGGCTCGAGCAAATCGGAATAGAAACGATCGGGCGCGCTGGGGCGTAATCGCCGATGCGCAAAGAGGACGCGGGAGTCAATGAGGGCGGCATCGGCAAGTTGCGCCAGTTCAGAAACCAAGGCACGCGCGCCGATTTGATCAAGATGCAGTCCAAACAATGAACGCACCTCGCCGCGTTCGTCTCTGCCACTGGCGCGCATCCCCCGTTCCTCGCTGAGGATGCGCCATTGGCACAGAGTCGTTTGTTCCAGAAATAGGGCAAGGGATGCTGAGACGCGCCCAGCGATAAGCAGGGTTGCGCTTCGCTCGCGCATTAGGGTGCGGACTTGGTGGATACGGGTGGTTTCTAGCTGGGTTGTGTCCAGAAAGGCACGCAGATTTTTTCCAACGCCGGGGTGAAGGGTAAGCGTTAACAAATCGGTGGGCGTATCAATATCGAGTTGGGTGGCGGCGTTCTTGGGGAGTGAGATCACACGCAAATGCGCGCGCTCGCCCAGCCGATACGCCAGATCGTTGTCCACGCGGGGTGGTTCAAAATGGAACACGGCTTCGCCCGGCGTCCAAGCGGCGAAATCGGCGGAGAAAAAGTTGTTGGTCACGACGATCTGGTCTTCGTTCAGCACGCGTTGTACGATGGCGCGCCAATCATCGGTGGTCATGAGCACGCCGCTTCCACCACCGATGTACAACGGGACTTGGACTCGATGCTTGGTGATGATTTCGATCAGACTATTGCCCCAATGAAAGTCGTCGTCGGAGGTGCCGGTTTCGATGCGAACGCCCAGCGTGCGGAGGCGTTCGGCGAACTCGCGGCTGGGCGTCGCGACGATAATGGATCCCACTTCGGGAATCGTTTGGAGTTTTTCTAGAGTGTCTAACGCGGCGGCGCATTGTGCTTGTGCGACCAAGTTTTCAATGGGTGTGGCGGCGAGACCTTTGATGAACAAGAGAACCGTGATGGTTTTAGACACAGGATGCTCCACAATAACAAGGGGCTAGAGCGCGCGGCTCTAACCCCCGTATCATTTTTATCGTGCAAAAACCTATGCAATTTCGGGCACGATCAGCCCGTAGTTTCCATCGTTGCGACGATAGAGGACATTGAGTTTGCCTGTCTCTCGATCAGCAAAGAGGAAAAAGTTGTGTCCCAAGAGTTCCATTTGTTCAATGGCTTCATCCTCCGTCATGGGTGGAATTCGAAAACGTTTGGTGCGGACAATTTGTGGTTGATTGACGGTGACTGCTTCGGCTGGGGGTGTTTCGGGTTCAGCGTGGGTTCGCCCGCGCTCGTGTTTACTTTTGTAACGTTCGATTTGGCGGTGGAGTTTATCCACCACCAGATCCACGGCGGCGGTAAAGTCCGAAGACCGTTCTTCGCCGCGGAGTATCGTGCCATTGGTGCGGAGGGTTACCTGCACCACTTGGCTTTGTTTGGTGTTTTTGGTTTTTTCCAGAGCAAGTTCGACGCGTGCTTCCGTCAACGAAGGGAGATAACGATCTAACTTGCCTACCTTGCGCTCGACGTACTCCTTGAGCCAATCGGACACTTCAAGATTCTTGCCACTCACGATCAGTTGCATGGCGTCCTCCTTTGCTCGAATTTGTGGGACTCGCTAGATTGTCCCGGGCGAGATAATCGGTGGGCATCACCTCCTCTGATTCGTCTAACTATAGTTTACTCCAATTATCGTGTACGCGCAATAGCCAATCCCCACACCGATTTTGCGCCCTGTGCGTAGAGTTCAAGCCCACACGCTTCCATCGTTGCGCCGGTGGTGCACACATCATCAATTAACAGGATGCGCTTGCCGGCAACGCGTGCATCGGCGGCAAAGGCATCCTGAACATTGATGCGACGTTCAGCCGCATCGAGTTCAACTTGTGGACGCGTATGCCGTGTGCGCGTCAACACATCGCTCCAAACCGGCAGGTGGTGTTGCTCCCCTAACACGCGCGCCAACAAAACGGATTGATTGTAACCGCGCGCGCGTTCACGTTCGAGGTGGAGCGGGACGGGGATGAGGACATCTGCCGGGAGGGGATGCGCGGCGAGGTACGCGCTGAGCAAGTTGCCCAACGGTTGCGCCAATTCCGGGCGATGGTTGTACTTGAACGCGTGGATGGCATCGCGGAGATTGCCTTCAAAGAAGGCAGTGGCGCGCGTGCCGTCAATTTGCAGGGGAAGTTTCCCGCAGTACGGACAATTGTTACGGGATAGGGGTCTGCCGCACCGCTGGCAAATCGGAGGCAAGATTTTTTCGATGGCTTGCTGGCACGTGGCACAAAACCATTCGCCGGTGCGATGACAGATAACGCAACGTGGAGGAAAAAGCAGATCGAGCAAGACTTGGCGCACCGTTTGCGTGCGGCGCGCGATTTGCGCGATCATAGGGCTCCGCTTACGTGAAGATGAGTTCGATTTGATCGCCGAGCATCGTGCCGGTTTCGGCAATCACGCCGGCGGGTAATTCAAGTACATCACTTGCGCGCGCAATGAATGGGCTAAAGCGTTGTGCGCCCATCCTAGGAATCAAATGAACGACGCGTTGCGCTGAATCGAGAAACAGTACGTCAATCGGAAAACGCATTCCGATGGTATGAATGGCTTGTTCGCCGCGCAGAAGCAAGCCTTCACCGGGTTCAAGTGAGGCATGCCCCAGCAATCCTTTCAGGCGAGTCCACCACGTATCGGCGACGAGGCCGTGTGTGACCAAGATGCAGTTGCGCGTTTTGTTCAGCGCGTGCAGTTTAACCAAAGGGATTGCTTTCCATGAAGATGAGTGCGGCGGGGCCCAGCAAGACGATAAAGATAGACGGAAAGATCAGAAAGACGAGGGGGAACATCATCTTGACGGGGGCCTGGGCGGCTTGTTCTTCGGCGCGCTGACGTTGGCGGACGCGCATCTGCTCCGATTGAATGCGCAAGACTTTGGCAAGACTGACTCCCAGTTGATCGGCTTGGATGACGGCGGAGATAAAGTTGGTGAGACTGGGGACATCCGCCCGGGTTGCCATATCGCGCAGGGCTTCGCGGCGCAGTTTGCCTAATCGAATCTCGGTGTTGGCGCGTCCAAACGCGCGCGAAAGTTCATTGTTCCATTTCTCGGCGACCTTAACCATTGCTGCGTCCAAACCCAAGCCGGCTTCTACGCCGATGGTGAGCATATCCAGCGCGTCCGGCAAACTTTTTTCGATTTCGTGTTTACGGATGCGGATTTTGTTGTTTAACCAAAACATTGGCAAGTAAAAGCCAAGGAAGGTGGCAATCGCGCCGAACAAGAGAATGCGTGCCAAATCCATCTTGAGAATGACCAACAAAAATACCGTCAAAGCCAGCGTGATAAAGGCAACCAGTCCACGCACTCCCAAAAAGTCGGATGGGCTCCAGTTATTGGGATTGCCGGCAAGATCGAGTTTGAGGCGCACGTCTTCCACACTACGTTGAGGTGTAAATCGCTTGACCAGCGATGCCATATTTTTGACGAGCGGGAGAATGACGCGCTCGCTGAACGGTTGCGCCATTTCCATTTCGGTCAGGGTGCGTGGGCGCGTGCCGTACGTTTGCAGACGTTCTTGTTCCAAACTGGGCTTGGAAGGCGTGGAGAGTCCCACGAAAATCAGAATCACACTGAATCCGAACAGGATAGAAACGAGTAACGCCATCATGGGGTCCATAGATTTCTCCGTCCCTTCAACCAATGCGGTGGCTAGATTTCAATGTCTGTAATTTTGCGGATGGCAAAGTATCCAAGCCCGATGGTCAACAACCCTGTTCCAAGCATAATGATCCCACAGACGCTTTGCCACATTCTTTGAATATAGTTGGGATTGACCACGTACATAAACAGACCCAGGGCAACCGGCAATAACGCCACCACATTGCCAGACAAGCGCTGGGTTGCCGTCATGGCTTGAATTTGTCCCTTGATTCTCACGCGTTCGCGGATGGTGTGCGCAATGGTGTCCAACAGTTCGGCGAGGTTGCCGCCGACTTCGTGTTGAATATTGATGGCGGTGATGACCAAATCCAGATCATCGCTTCTGACCCGCTCGAGCATATGTTGCAGGGCTTCATCAATGGACAGTCCCAAGCCAATTTCGCGAACCACGCGCGCAAATTCGGTGGACATGGGCGGGGCAATGTCGCGCGAGACGGTTTCCATAGATTGCAGGAGACTGTAGCCGGAACGCAGTGAATTGGCAAGCAGAATCAAGGTATCGCCAAGTTGGTTATTAAAGGCGTTCAACCGTTGCGAGATTTTCCAATTCAAATACATACGGGGCAGATAGAAACCGATCACCCCACCGACCGCAACCAGAAGCAACGTGCCTCGCCCAAGGATGTAACCCAGTGCCATCAGCCCAACGACCGAGATTATATTCAAGCCCATAAACTCGGAAGGGGTCAGTTTGAGATCAGCCCGGCCAAGGTCAATCAGTAATTGCCTGTTGTCGCCTAGGTTCCCCAAGCGTCCCCAGCGGCTGGGGCGGGTGGTGGGTTGCTCAATTGCTTCGACTTGGGCAGCCGTGCGTGTCGCGTAACGGTCGAGCCGCGCCTCGATGGTTTGGGTGCGACTGCTCAGCATCCGGTCCAGCCCAATGAAGAACATCAAGACCGAGAGAAAAGCGAGCGCACTGACCATCATGACCATTTCAGGAGACATAGGATCGTTTCCTTTAACTAGACCTCAACCGGTTTATTGGAAAAAGCGCGAATCCACGCCAAAGATTTGCGGTGGCAAGAAAATATTTGCGGCTTCGATCTTTTCCATAAATTTGGGGCGAATGCCGGTCGGTTCGAGTTTGCCCAAAATCTTGCCATCCTTAACGCCGGCTTGCTTGAATTTGAATACCTCTTGCGTAACGATGACATCCCCTTCCATCCCTTGCACCTCCGTCACCTCAACGATTTTACGGGTGCCATCGCGCATCCGCGCGATCTGGATGATGAGATCAATCGCGCCGGCAATTTGTTCGCGGATGGCACGCACGGGCAAATCAACGCCTGCCATCAACACCATCGTTTCGATCCGATGGATCGCATCGCGCGGCGAGTTGGCGTGAACGGTGGTCATTGAACCTTCATGCCCTGTGTTCATCGCTTGCAACATATCTAGGGCTTCACCCGCGCGGCACTCGCCCACGATAATCCGATCGGGGCGCATCCGGAGTGCATTGACCACTAGATCGCGCATCGTAACTTCGCCACGTCCTTCGATGTTGGGCGGGCGCGATTCTAGACTAATGACGTGTTCTTGGCGCAATTGCAATTCCGCCGCGTTCTCAATCGTGATGATGCGTTCACCGCCGGGGATAAAGCCGGAGAGGATATTCAGTTGCGTGGTCTTGCCGGAACCGGTGCCGCCGGAAATAACGATATTCAATTTGGCTTCGACGCATGCTTTGGCAAATTCGACATACTCTTGGGTAAAAGTCCCTAACCGGATCAGATCCGCGACGGTAAAGGGTTTCTTGGCAAACTTGCGGATGGTAATGGTGGGACCCACCAAAGCGAGTGGCGGAATGATGATGTTGACGCGTGAACCATCGGGCAAGCGCGCATCCACGTAGGGTTGACCTTCATCCACGCGGCGGCCCAAGGGAGAGACGATGCGGTCAATGATGCGCATCACGTGCGCGCTTGAATCGAACGCGACCGGCACTTTTTCGATTTTGCCGTGTCGCTCGATGTAAATATTCTTGGGTCCATTGACCATGATTTCATCAATCGTGGGGTCTTCCAAGAGTTTTTCGAGGGGACCCAACCCGAGCACTTCGGAAAGAATTTCTTCAAACAGCCGGGCGCGTTCGGCGCGCGCCAACACCACTTCTTCTTGCGACAAGAAGGTGTTGAACATTTCTTCGATGGAGCGGCGCACTTGGTCCTGTTTCGACAAATCGAGTTTCGGATCCAATTCGGCGACAATTTTTTGTTGGATGCGTGTTTTGAGATCGCTATATTGATCGTGCGCGGGCGCCGGCGGCTGACGTCGCCGCAATTCATCGGGGGCAGGGGGCGTGGTAGACGGCGCGGTCGGGGGCGTGGGGGGGGTGGTGGCTTGGGTTGCTTTTTCGATTCGCTTGAGCAGAGACATACGACTATTCTCCTTACGAACTTATTTACGACCGGCGTTTTTGCTAACGACGGGTGTTGGCTCGGTGACTCGGACGAGTGTTTTTGCCAAAGCGATGATCGCTTGACTAAGTGGGAGATTCTTTTGCAACACAAAGGGTGTTCCGCGATTGATCGCCAAGGTGGCTGTCCGTTCGTCTTTGGGTAGGATGGTGCCAATGGGATGTTTGATGCTGGCTTCGATGTCTTTGGGATTGATGCCGCCACGGCCGTCTTCCTTGTTCAAGACCAAGAGGGTCTTGGTGGAAGGATAGCCAAGTTGTTCACAAAGTTCGAAAAACAGTTTTGCATTTTTGATGGCAGGAATATCGGTGGTGGAGACGAGGAGAATCGTATCGGCAGCGTCCATAAAAAAGACCGTGCTTTCCTGAAACGACTTCCACGCATCCACGATGATGTAATCAAATGATTTGTCCAACAGATTCATAATCTTTTTCAGGTGATCGAGTTGGACGAGTTCAGCCAGTTCGGGACGCGGTGGTGCCATGAGAACGCGGACGGAACTGCTGTGACTGACGAGTGTGCCATCGAGTACTTCTTCGTCAATCTCGGATTTTTCCCCGACCAAGTCGGCAATCGTCCGACTGTTGGGTAGATTCATCAGAACGCCGACATCGCCAAATTCCAAATTGCCATCCACGAGGGCGACGCGTTCTTTGGTTTCCTCGCGCAAGGCGACTGCCAGGTTGACGGCAAGGGTGCTGGCTCCGCAGCCGCCTTTGGTGCCGAACACGGTAATGACTTTGGCGCCTTTGGGCGGTGTGGGTGGCAACGCGCCCCCGGGTCCTTGCGGTACGACTGGAACAGGGGGGGCGGCGGCGCGGCGTGTTGCGGCGAATTGGTAAACACGATGGATGCTGTTCACCAATTCTTCGCCGGAGAAGGGCTTGATGAGAAACTCGCGTGCGCCTGCGAGCATCGAGCGGCGCAAATAGTCGGCTTCGCCTTGCACCGACATCATCACGACTTGGATGTGCGGGGCTTGAGCCGAGATGGCTTCGCTGGCGGCGATGCCATCCATCTCCGGCATGTTAATGTCCATCAAAACGATGTCGGGCTGGAGTTTGACGGCGAGTTCGACTCCCTCGCGTCCGTTCGCTGCCGCGCCGACGATTTCAATATCGTTTTCGAAATAAAGTAACTTTTTGACGTTGTCGCGTGTTTCGGCGATATCGTCTACGATGAGAACTTTGATTTTGCCGCTTGGTGGATTCGACACAGACATCTAAACGCCTTAAAAATATCATCACCGATCGAGATCTTGAAGGACACCCTGCCGATGGCTAACGTCCGGTGATGCCGGGAAGCAGATTGAATTTGAAGCGGCGGTTCAAGTATTGCAAAGAGACCGGCTCGATTTCGTAGGTTTTGCGATCTCCCACGCGGCGTAAGACCAGATCAATTTGGCCCTGCTCTTTGAAACTCTTGAGAGTGGCTGCATCTTGGCGATCAATGGCAAAGGTGAGAATGCCGCCGGGGGGAGCGTTCCGGTCTTGAACGCCCCATGAGCCAACGTGGAGCACCAAGACATCTTGGAGCGTGAGTTGTGTTACCGGTAACCCTTCCGTGCCGGTGGTGGCGGCACCGGGACGCGGTGTGGCAGGCGGGAGAGCGCTGGCTTGCAAGGTGACCAAAATGTCCACCGTATCGCCGGGTTGAATAGCCCCGGCAACGCCATTGATGTTACTAATCTCGAATGCCATTGCCACTTTGCCCTCTGGGATCATAAAAGAGGCGATGGAGCCGGTGGGTGTGATTATGGGGGCGGGTTTATCCGCAATCATAGGGGGCAGAATGATTTGACCCGGATAAATGGGAATCAGGGTTAATTTACCCACCACGGCTTGAGGGAATTCGAACGCGCCTGCTGGGATAGCATCCATCGGAAAGCTGGCGGTGCTCACCATATCCAGCGTGATCTCGGTCCGCTGGCCGATATTCTGGGTTGCGACCACCACATCGCGTGTAGCGATTGCCGCCTGGGGTACCGAGGTTTGGGATAATGCCATAAAAGTCACTGCGGCTGTGATCAATCCGAGTAATAAGCCAAGCACAATCAAAATTCGTCCACCGCGTCGCATAGATTCTCCTTTGCCGAGTAGGATGTGAAACAGTTACGATTATTCTACTCCGATTTATTCGAATTGACAAGCAATCAAAATCTCTACTTGACAGTGATCCTGTTTTGCCTTACACTTGTTGCGTATGCGATTGCCGTCAGGTTTGTCCAATTGAGTTTGCACAAGTGTGTGCAGATTGCATGCATTAAGTCGGGAGAAAACCAATGAATCGTCCTAGGCGAATTGTGCTTTGGTATGGCTTGAGCATCTTGTGCTTGATGGTCGTCACGGTAGCGTTTGTGAATATGCCAATGTCATCCCCTTGGCAAGGCAAGGCAGAGCTGCCTGCGCTTCAATTTACTCCGCCGCCCACCCCAACCAATAGCGCGACGCCTACGGTAACAAGCACCAGTACGCAAACCTCTACTCCAACGAATACCGCCACTGCTACCTCAACCGCGACGCGTACTGCCACGCGTACCTCGACGAGTACGCCAACCCGCACTTCTAGTCCCGCGACCAATACGCCAACGGCGACTATCGTGCCGGCAACCGCGACGGTGGTAACGATTACGCCGCTTGCCGGCGTCGTGGCTACGGCAACTGCCACGCCGGTGCCAACTTCGGTACTCCCCTCGACCGGCGTTTCCCTAACGTGGGTGGTGCTGGGGCTGATGCTGGTGTTGGTCTTTGTGGGGGCACGATATTTGCGTCAAGCGTCGCCGTAATTCGAACGGGCATTCAAAGTGTGGCGGGTATATCGCAATCGGTATACCCGCCACTTTTTATCTACGGGCTTTTCCGGATGTATGGCAAGTAGTTTGCGCCCAAGGGTGGCAGGGTGGAACCACTCTGTACCGGTCCAAAAATGTTGTTATCGTATCTGCTTTCAATCACGTAACCCTGGGTGGGACTGCACGTGGTCGAATAATCGGGATTGGCACTTGGATTATCGCATCCGTTGACCATCGCATAAAAGGTGTGTGTGCCGGTTGTGTTGATCCAGCAAGTGGTTTGATAATCTTTGGCGCTCCCTACGGGCAAATCGCCCACATAGACAAAAGGTGGAACGACCAGATTGCCAGACTGATCCCGGCAGTTGGGCATATCTGTCAATTGCGTGGGGGGCGAACTGGGATCAACATAGAAAAAGATCCACGCAAAGTATTGTGTGGCAGATGGACGGCGCGGCGTAGTTTGTTGACTAGTGGCTGCCGTCCTGGGTCTAAAGATCGGTGCCGCGAGTTGAGCCACCGGTGTCCCCGGGACACGCTGGACGGGCGCGAATGCTCGGTTGCCCACATTCGCCACGCGGATTTTGAAGGTTTGGTTGCCTGGTACAGAGTTCGCTGGCGGCGCTTCGATGCCATAGATCGTAAAGTCCGGTAATTGTGGCGCGCCCGGTGTGTTGGTCGCCGTGGCTGTCGGCGTGGGCGTGGGCGGCGGCGGGAATTGCACTTCAACGGCGTTCAACGCGGGTGACAAGTTCGCCAAGGTGGTGGTGAGTAAGGCACGATACTGGATTTTACTTTTGGTAAAGTTGACGGTAAAGGTATTGGAGACATTCACCCCCGGGGTCAAGCCAGGTAGCGTGATCCACGGCGCTCCGGTCACCTCCCCATCTGAATCCCCCACGCGATATTGGACGGTCATCGTAACTGGATTCGTAATTGTTGTGTTCACGACGATTTTGTTGACATTGCGTTGGGACACCATATTGATAATCTTGGAGGTGTAGGTTCCAGCGGGCGCATAGTTTGCGCCAAAGCCACGGGTCGAGCCGTGATAGACGGTGTTTGTCCCCGTACCAGCTGGACCATACCCCCCGATCACGTACACTTCGCCGTTATTGCTACCGATCACGGTGGCGTGATATTTGCGTCCTTGTGGCAGAGGATTGGAAGTGATCCATGGATTCACGGCGCCTTCAATGATATTGCGCAGTCCGCCAGTCGTTTCGTCAATCAAAGCGGATTGAACCGTAGTGGTAATGTTCTCGTCCGAGCCGCCAGGATTACCAGCCGTCACATAGAGAACGTTGTTGCTTTGCACAGAGCCGTGTGCATAGTAACCATAGGGCAAGGCAGAGCCGCTATAATCAAAAGTGTTCAGAGAACCATCGGTGTTAAACGAAGCTCGATCAACCTGGGACTGTGCAATATAATCATTGGCTTGCAATCCGCCAAGCAGATAGACGAAATTTGTTCCACTGGGTCCTTGCCAGGTTGTTGCGGCGAAGGATTTGCGCGAAATATTCGGGACATTTGTCTCCGGCACCCAACTCCCTAGCGCGCCGGTAGTCCCGTTGATTGAAGCACGATAAATGTCTGGGTAGGGATTGCCATACCCATCGGCTCCACCTATCACATAGAGATACCCGCCCTGGACAACGGCTTGATAATAGACTAACTCGCCCGAGTTTAGATATCCGTACGGCGGCATGGTAGCCGTTCGCCAATTTGAGGGCTGGGGAAAGTTTCCATTGGTATCAATAAAATTGTAGTATATCGTTGAGGTGATGAGTTCATTTTCATACTGATCTTGAGTGTTCCCGCCGAGCACATACAACCACGCTCCTGAGGTGGTTGGAGAAATCACAGCGGATGCACCGCTGCGACCAAATGGCAAATCGGCGCCGGAAACAACGGTAAAACCGGGCGAGGCAATCGAACCATTGCTGTTGGCAGTGGCTTTGAGGATTGACTTGAGGACTTGGCGAGGTGCGCTATTATCTAGACCGCCAATCACATAGATGAAATCAGTCCCATTCCCACTAAAAGTAACGGCAGCCAATTCTGTTCGGCTGATGCCAATCGTGTAGGTGTCTGTGATCCATGGCGAGGTCAAGCCAACGGGGAGCAATTGTACCGAGCCATCGCCCGTCGCATTGTTCAAACCAGTGTACGCAAATTGACCCACTTGAAAGTCGTTGATCGTCGTGTCAATGAAGGTGCATTTCTGGGTGTCGCAATTAGGACCGCTAGTTGCAGAAACCCGGTCCGGTGAATTGAAGAATAGACTCAAGAATGAAGCAAGGAGCATAATGCTCCCGCCAATGAATAACCATTTGTAGGTACGCATTTCAAGAGTACCTCAGCAAGCGAGGGGTGTGAGTTGGAATGAAGGGGGGTAACCCCGAAGGTTACCCCCCTTGGTGCTGCCTAATTACCACACTGAATAGTCGTGCTGGTCTTGAGGAAGACATCGGTCTTGTAAGTGCCGGAGCCGATGCGAACCTCGACCGTGGGATTGGAACTCAGGGGGGCGCCGCCCAGATAGTCAGTCATAATATTGTAGGTCAAACCATTCACGGTTACCGTCGCCGATTGAATCTCATAGGTTCCCGGGGCGGCGTTGGGGAGAATGAATTCGCCAACCGAGTTGGTTTGCAGCGTGTAAGAGACGCCGGTATCCTGATTGCGAATGACAACCGTTGCTCCGCCAGCAAATGCTTCGGTGGGGATCACCTGGCAAGTTTCGCTTCCGATTTGCTGAACGCGTGTAGCAATTTGGTCGTAGATGGATTGCATGGCATTCGCGTTGGTCACGCGGAAGTAGTGAGGCTTGTTGGGATCGGTGTCCGGCGTGGCGATGGCGCGCATGGCATCAGGGTTGAAATCGTCACCCACGGCAATACTAAAGATGATGGTGTCGGGTTTGCCATCTGCTGGATTGGTGTCACTCTTCGCTAGATTGGCTTGATCAATGGCGTCTTGAACCGCCCCCGAATTGCAGGAAGGCGAACTATAGGTCGAACCACTGAAACCAGTCCACTTGCCGTTGAGGCGGATGTTTGCCAACCCATCCGATGCCAAGATGATCACGGCCACGTTGCTGGGGCTGTGTCCGGCGCCCAAGACTGTTTGGCGTCCTTGTTGCAAGCCCGCGCCGATAGGCGTACCACCGTTTGCGCGCAAGCCGTTGATGATGCTGTTCACGCTGGCAATGTTGTTTGTCAACGCGGCACGTTGCTGCGCAAAATAGTACGATGTTGTGTTACCGTTTTGGGTACAACTGTAGTTATACCGCGAACCGCTTTGAATATATGGGAAGGTTACCAGCGCAACCTTGTCGCCCAGATTCGGTTGCATTTTGTTGTTAAAGAGCGTCAAGGCATCTTTGGCGGCTTGGAGTTTAGTTTTGCCTCCAAACGAATAATTCATACTGCCGGAAATATCCAGTACGTTGACCACATCTACCGGCACATGCACATTCGTCGGTGTGCTCTGGGTCAGCGTCAGTTTTTGCAGTTTGACGGTGCCGAGCAACGTGCGTGGCGTGTCAATCGGCGGTCGTGTCTTGACGGTGCACATCCCAAAGTCGGCGCAACCACCATCGGCGGAGGGGTCCACCCATTGCTGGAACTTGCCTTCGATGTACTTGTCATTGCCTTGGCTACCGATGGCGGTGATGCGGAAGCGGGCGAATGCTTTGATGCGATAGGTGGTGTTGTTGCCGGTACCGCTAACCTGATCGTACAATGGAATTGTAACCGCAGTGTTTGTGTTGATGTATTGTGTGGTGATCAGGTTTTGCATGTTCTGGGTCATTTTGGTCCCGGGAGTGCCGGGGACCAGGTCATTGACCTTCCAGGTTCCGCTGTTCTCCGGGTGCGCCATATTATCGAGCAGAGTGGTTTCGCTTGGCTGTTGACCACCTGCCCAATTCAGCCATCCAAAGTTACCGGGAGAACTTTGCTTGTTTTCCCAAATCCGATACGTGTAGGTCGGATCGGCTTGTTCGTAGTGAGCGTCCGGGATGCCATCGTTATTCTCATCCACAAAGGTACTGATACTGATGGTTACAGGGAAGAGGCCCCCCGCGCTACACGCGCCGCATTTGGCGTAACTGGCGGCGGCACCAGCCACAGTCATCTGTCGAAAGCCGATCAAGCCGGCAAAGAACGTTGGGAAGGTTTTGTCCCCCTCCACTTGAATGCCGATGACCGGGAGAGCGCTGCCGTTGACGTTAATCGTCTTGGGTGCCGGGTTGTTGTACCCATAGGCGTCCACGGTGCTACTTGTCACGACAATGGGGTTGCCTTGGGCATTTTCAACGACATAGTAGGCTTTGATGCGGGCAGGATCTACTCCATTGGCGCGAATATAATTGGAGATTGCACTGGCGATGGCGCCGTTGCTCTTGTTTTGAGCCAGTGCCAGCGCGCCCGCACTGGATCCTGCGTCAACGGCATTCTGCATCTTGCGTTTCTCAACGTACGCATTGCCGGCATCAACGACCAGTGCCAGCAACGCGATGATGCCGACCAGTGCGCCGGCAACGACAATCAGCGATTGCCCTTGCTCACGTTTAAGAAACTTGTTCATGAGATACCTCCTGTGGCTGGTTCGGACGTGTTATTCAATCGTCATCCGAGATTGGGCTTTGATCGGAATGGGTCCAAACCGGATGGCATTACCGCCTGGGAGCGGAATGTTTGCCGTTGGGATCGGCACATGGTAAAAAGCACTAACGGCTACTGATCCTCCTGGAATCCACGTAGCGGGTGCGGCGGTGCCTGTATTGGGATTGGCGCAGGAGATCGCCGTCGTATCTGGCGGTTCGACCTGGACCGAGATAGAATTTCGGATCAATGCAAAACCTGAATTGCAGGCAATGGTTCGAATCTCATCCACACTCTTTTGGGGGTTGTGGACGATAGCACTCGTCGCTTCTCGCACGGCAAGTTGCATTGTAACATACGAATAGAACAAAATGGAAAAAACGGCCATCCCAAGTAGGATGCCGATAAAGATTGGAAACATCAATGTGAATTCAACAGTGGCTTGCCCGGTTGCTTTTTGAGCCAAGGGTATTTTGCGGTTCATCGTCTA
This sequence comes from Chloroflexota bacterium, assembly GCA_037440625.1. Taxonomy (GTDB): domain Bacteria; phylum Chloroflexota; class Anaerolineae; order UBA4142; family UBA4142; genus DAOTXS01. Next base: position 41,704 of record JBBITT010000003.1, on the reverse strand, counting down.
TCGAATAGGCATTCCTACCGAATAGGTGAGTTGATAATAGTTGGGCAATCCTAGTCTGCCTACCACCGGCAAAGAAGCATCGCTCACAAAGGTGTGTAAACGAAAACTCACGGTTACGGTAATCGGGCAACCAGGATTCAAAGGGTTAGTGCCGGGGCAGTTGGGTCCTGGGGCGGGTCCCACCGCCGGCCGATTGACGGTGAGCGTGCCTTCATCCACCAGTTGTCCTTCTCGCAAGGGTTCGCTCACTAGCACCACAATTTCATCGTTCACGCGTTTGAAATATTCTTGCCACAGCGTCCGGGTGCCGCTACCATAGGTGTTGTTATCATTTGCCGGATTGGTCAGTTCCGGATGCATGGAGGCAAAGATCGCACCCTCACGCGTTGCGTTCGCAAGCGAAATATATGAACCAAAGACCACCCCCATTTCAAAGAGTGCCAGCACAATCATCAGGAGGAGAGGTAACGTAAAAGCAATTTCGATAATGCTCTGGCCCTCTTGCTTGCTGGGGTGTGGTATGGGCAATCGTCTGTCCAAGGGTAGCGCCAAATTCTGAATTTGCATGCTTGCTAAAGAATCTTGTGATTCCCAAAAAGGGGGTCAAAAACCGCTTGACCCCCGATGAAGAAGAAATAAATGAAATGCAAAGGATCAACTGTGCGAGGACCCTATCATGGATAGGGCCCAGTGATGGCGGCGTTGATCAGCACAATTATGTGCCACCCAAACCGCTGGTGACCTTGCTAAAAATGTTGGCGATCTGTGGACCAAGCAGGGTCAGAATGGCTATAACGATGATAGCCACCAAAACAAGAATCAACGCGTACTCCACCAAACCTTGACCTTCTTCACGGGGCAGATACATTAGGTTTCACCTCCTTTCCGACATACTGTTTTTGGCTCGCTATTCTGGTGCGAGTATACATCCAAAGCAAAGGTACTGCAATAGGAGTAAGGTACTTGCAACTCCCAATAAAACACTGGCTTGGGGGTTGCTCGCTAGAATACTGCAAAAGAATAGATCACGCTTATCCTAGCACCTCTCGCAGTGTAGGATGGAGGTGTTAGAACAAATTACAATCAAACCGTTGCCGGCAGTTCGAGGCGCACTTTGGTTCCGCGCCCTGTTGCGCTTTGAAATTGAATCTTGCCCCCCAGCATCTGAACGCGCTTTTCCAAATTGGCTAATCCCGATGTGCCTTTCTGGCGCGCGGTGAACAAGACGGCATCTACATCAAAGCCGCTTCCGTCATCTTCCACCGTTACCACGACTGGATTACTTTGCAAGTCTAACGTAACCGATATGCGGGCTGCATGGGCGTGCCGCGCGGCGTTGTTCAACAATTCTTGAATGGCACGGAACAGGGTTACTTCAATATAAGAAGGCACGGGCATCTCTCCCAAGACCGAGAGATGCACAGCCAATTTTGTTTTGTTTTCAAAGGTTTGGACGTACCGTTTCAAAGTGGGAATCAAGCCCAGGTCGTCCAGCATCATTGGGCGGAGATCAAAGATAAAATCGCGGATGCGTTGGAAGGTGGCGTTCGCCGCCGTCTTGAGGTTTCCCAGTTCCGCGCGGGCTTTGCCCGCATCGGTGTCAAACAATCGCTCGACGATTTCGGCTTGCAAGATCAAGTTGGTCAGCGATTGAGCAGGACCATCGTGCATTTGCCGGGACAAGCGTTGCCGTTCCATCTCTTGCGCTTCGATGACTTGGATGATGTACTGTTGATCCACACCTTCACGCCCGGCGAGGACAACCGAACCGGAGGTTTCGGCGAGTTGGCGCGCATTGAATGCCAGCCGGTCCAATTGTCCGCGATAGCGTTGGAGGGTGCGTTGCTTGTTCTGCAATTGTTCCAATTGATTCCGCATCATAAACAAACGCATTTGCGCATCGTGAGCGGCGGCATACGCGTTCTTGATTTCTTCGCGGGGATACGCTTCCAGATTGGCTTCGACTTGGCGCAAGCGTTGCGCCATCTCGGTTTGGCGTTGTTGAAGCCGTTCCACTTCGCCGGCGGTTTGCTTGATCAGCACATCAATTTCGCGCGCCTCGCTTTCGATTTGGGCGCGTTCTTTTTCGGCATCTTCTGCCATTGCAATGGGATCAGGGATGGTGGTATTTGTTGGCATAACTTGACCTTTGAACTAGCGTGCGTCCTGCAATCGAATCCAACCGCGACGCAGGGCATAGACGGCGGCTTGGGTGCGATCGTTGACGGCAAGTTTGCGGAGAATCGAAGTCATATGATTTTTGACGGTCTGTCGGCTAATGCCCAAATGTTGGGCGATCTCTTTGTTGCTTTGCCCCTTGGTGATGCAACTGAGAATTTCCATCTCGCGGGAGGACAAGGGTTGAAAGGCAAACTCCGAGTTCTCGGTGCCGGTGATTTGCATCTGATCGAATTGGTTGAGGAGCCAGGTGGCGACTTGGGGCTTGGCGAGCACCGCATCGTTCAGGACATAGTTGCCCTTGCTGACCTCGCGGACCGCTTTGATCAATTCTTGCGGGTCCACATCTTTGGGGAAATAAGCAGAACCGCCCGCCCGAATGGCATGAAGCATTTGCTCGTCATCGTGATAAGCGGTCAGCACAATGACGGCCATTTTGCTTTTCGAGGCGGTCAGTTCGCGGGTGGCTTGCAAGCCGTTGATGATGGGCAAGTTCACGTCCATCAAAATGACATCCGGTTCTAATTGATGTGCTTTGTCAATGGCTTCTTGGCCATCCGTGGCTTCGCCCACGATGACGAAATCGGATTCCATTTCCAAGACGCGATGCAGTCCGGCGCGAAAGAGGGGATGATCATCAACAATCATCACGCGGATTTTGGCGGGCGTTGTTTTTTTCTTGGCAGGGGTTTTGGTTTTCATTTGCTCCTCACTCGCTATCCTTCTCTTTTTCTTCAGCGCGGGTCAATCATCTATGAGGCACGCCGGATTGGAATTGGCGCGGTTAGCACTACACGCATTCCGCGTCCTGGGTCAGAGAATACTTGGAGACTACCTCCCAAGAGTTCAGCCCGATCACGCATCGCCACAAATCCAAGCCGACGACCTTGAGGCGTATTCGATGTCGTGAAACCCTTGCCATCATCGGCGATGGTGATGATGAGTTGATCGGGTTGGGCGTCTAGCACAACGTGAGCATGTTGGGCTTGGGCATGTTCGCGGATGTTTTCAACGGCTTCTTGAATGATGCGAAAGATCGCTAGTTCGGCTGTGGCAGGCAGGCGCTCCGTGAGTTGTTCCCAGCCACTTAGTTCAACGGTGATACCGGTTTGTTTGGTAAAAGTCTCGGCGTATTTTTGCAAGCCGGCGACCAAACCCAGTTCGGCTAACAGGGGCGGTTGCAAACCGGCAATTAATTCGCGTACATCGCCCAAGCCCTTTTGCAATTCGCGCAACAAGGATTGCAATCCATCTCGCGCGGCTTGGGGCTGGGTATCCATCAAGCGTAGATACGCTTCGATCTCAACGGCGGTATTCGCCAGCAATTGGGCTGGACCTTCGTGCAACAAGCGTGCCAAGCGATAGCGTTCCTCCTCCTGGGCTTGGACGATGATGGCTTGAGCTTGAACTCGCGGGTCAGACATTCGATTGGGTCTTTCCTCTCGAGGATAGTATAGCATCAAATTGGGGAGACTGCAAGGGTTTTTCTTTACATTGATTATCGCTATTCTTCAACGTACTCGACATATTCGGCGCGGGCGAGTCCTTGCTCAATCGCTTTTCTTGCCACCGCGTGCGCGACAGCACGATGCACTTGTTTGTCGAGGGGATTGGGCATCAACTCGCCGGGAGGCGTTTGCGCGACAATTGCTTCTGCCGCCGCAATGTACATCTCGTGCGAGATTTGACGCACGTTCGCGTCAATCGCGCCGCGAAAGAGGCCGGGGAATCCCAGCACATTGTTGACCGATTTGCCATCGGCGGCGAATTTTGCGCCGGCATTCAGCGCGTCTTGCGGTTCGATTTCCGGGTTGGGGTTCGATAAAGCGAGAATGATTTGACCCGGATGTACCATCGCCGGTTTGATCAACCCACGCGCGCCGGTGGTTGCAATCACAATATCGGTCGAGCCCATGATTTGAGGCAAGGTGGAACGGATGCCGCCGGCTTTTTCGAAACGTTTCAGCGCATCCTCCGATAAATCCGCACCCAGCACCGGGTTGCCCGTCCATTGCATCAACATCTTGGCGATGGCAAAACCGGCTGCGCCTAGTCCAATCTGTCCGATGACGGCTTGGCCCAAATCGCGCCCGGCGATGCGGCAGGCATTGATGAGCGCCGCCGTCGTTACCACCGCCGTGCCGTGCTGATCATCGTGCATGACCGGAATATCCAAGCGCGCTTGCAATTGTTCTTCGATTTCAAAACAGCGCGGGGCAGAGATGTCTTCCAATTGAATCGCGCCAAACGTGGGCGCGATCATAGCAACGGTTTCGATAATTTTGGCGGGGTCTTGAGTATCGAGCAGAATCGGCACGCCGGACAAACCGACGAGCGTTTCCATCAACATCGCTTTGCCTTCCATCACCGGCATACCGGCGAGTGCGCCGATATTGCCCAGCCCAAGCACGGCGGTGCCATCGGTTACAATCGCAACGAGATGGGAGATGGCGGTAAAGCGGCGCGCGAGCGCCGGGTCGCGGGCAATTTTCAAGCACACTTCGGCGACGCCGGGCGTGTATACGCGCCGCAAGGTTGCCAACGAATCTATGGTGTAACGACTGCGAATGGCAATCTTGCCTTTTTGATGCAACTCCAAAACTTGATCGCGCACTTCCAAGACACGTGTGCCGGGATTGGCAGACATCGCGCGAATGATTTGTTCAAGTTGCGATTCGTCTTCCGCAAAAACCACAATATCGCGTACTTCGCGCTGATTCCCTTCTTTGACGAGTTCAATCTCGCCCACGCTGCCGCCGGCATCGGCGATGGCGGCGAGCAAGCGCGCCAGCGTCCCGCGTTGTTGGTCGTTTTGGCAGCGCACGGTGCGCATCAATTTACGTTCCCAAGCCATCCTGTCTTGAATCCTCTATTGGCAACCCAGTGTCTGAATCGTGGCATTGTTCAACAACTTGTTGTTGCTGAATGAGTTACCCGCGCACGTTCCACCTTGCACCGGTTGCAACAAAACATTTGAACCATCGAACGTATTGCCAACGTACTTGCTGTTCTTGGCGTTATCGTGTTGGACGCTATAGGACCGTGCCCCGCGCACCGTGTTGTATTCAAAGCGCACATTTTGCGCGTAACCCAACCACGCTCCAAAGTTATCGTCCGTGAACGTGTTGTGATGAATATAGTTGCGGAAACTAAAGGTCGCTTCGATCCCGTTGGCGATGCTTTTGGAAATGGTGTTGTATGCCATTTCGTTATCATGGCTCGCGCTCTGCGGCGTGTTGCCTTGATAAATGCCATCGCCGTTGGCGGTGAGAATGTTCCAGTTGATTTGATTGCGATCCGATTGCTGGGTCAGGACGATACCAGCGGAACCACACCCAGCATCCTCCCCCCACTCTGGGCAACTGCGATTGTTGTACTCGACCGTGTTGCTAAAAATCTGACTCGCGGTGGTGCCGTAGAGATAGATGCCCCAGCCACGATTGCGGCTCGTCGTGTTGCGTTCCACCCGAATTTTGGATGAATTCAAGATTTGAATGCCCGCAACATTTCCGTTTGCCGTGTTGCCTACCACGCGCGAATTCTGAATGCCATTCAAAATCATGCCACCGTGTGGAATCGGCTTGAGATGTTCAATGTTCGAGTTGTCGTCCAAATAGTTGCCGCTGAAATCGTTGCGTTCGAATACAAAGTTGCGACCACTCACCACGTACATGCCCACGTCCCAGCCGCGCACCCGGCAATTCCGAATCGTTACATTCTTGCGATTCTGCACCAAGATGCCCACCCCAATCCCATTCCCCACGACGACCGAGCCATTGCAATCGAGGGTTATATCGTCTGCCATAATGACGATAGGTTGACGATACTCGCCATTCGGGGGTAGCGTCGTTGTTTTGTAGATGCGTAGCGGTGTGATCGCCGCCAAAAGAATCAAAAGCAATTTCATTGAACTCGTTGACTCCTGCGAAAGATGTACTCTAACTCTAACCTCTAACTCACACCATCCAGCGCTTGATTCGCCAATTCATCTGCCCGCCGATTCAATTCGCGTGGCACAATGGCAATCGTTACCCGTTTGAACTTTTTGAGCGCGCGTTGCGCTTGCTCGTGCAACGATTTCAAATTTTCTGCGCGCACCTTGTAGATGCCTTTCAATTGACGCGCCATCAATTCGCTATCCGTGCGAATCTCGATGTCGGTCGCGTGGTGTAGCGCTCGTTCCAAGCCGCGCAACAAGGCACGATATTCGGCTTCATTATTGGTGGCTATGCCAATCTTTTCGCCCAACGTTTCGATGATTCTGCCATGGGGGTCTGTCAAGACAATGCCAATCGCGGCGGCTCCCGGATTTCCGCGCGATGCTCCATCGGTGGAGAGAATGATTTTCATGGCGCGAGAATTCTACCACAACTTGAGCAAAAGACGATTTCTTCGCCAGCACGCAAGCGATTCATCAGACCGGTAGGCACGCTCATGCCGCATGCTCCGCATGCACTATGCTTGAGTTGGGTTACCGCGCGCCCGGCTTTGGTGCGATACAGTTGATCGTAGGTGCGCAACAGATCCGCGGACAGCGCTGCGCGCGTTTTCTCACGCTCAACCTCGAGTTCGGCTAAGCGGGTGGCAAGTACGTGCTGTTCACGGGTCAAGTGTTCCAAATCACCGGCGCGCTTGGCTTGCGTCTGTTTGAGCGCGTTCGATTTTTCGTTCACACGCTTTTGCGCTTGATCAATCGCCTCCATCAACTCGAGCAACTTGTCGTCCAGCGCGCTACGATTCCGTCTGTGCATTTCCAAGTCTTTGGCATAACCATCCAGTTCTTTGGGATTGGTAATACGACCGCTATACACTTGTTCGTTCAATTCCTTGATTTTCTGATCCAGCCCTTGGGCTTCCAACTCTCGATCACGCATAGCGCGCTGGAGCGCCTCCAATTTCTTTTGTTCGGCGTCCAAGGCGGTCTGTGCCGCAACCGCTGTCGGATCGCTGGCGAGCGCAGCGTTCACTTGGTGCGCGCGCTTGGTCTTGTCAGCGATCTCGTGATCGAGCGTCTGAAGGTGCCAGAGAATCGAAACTGGGTTCATGGGGTTGCCGTGCTCCACAATCTGTAGCGAAGATCAATTTGGACAAACCCTAGATATGCTTAATCGTTTACGGTCAAGCATCGAAAAAGATTGCCACCTTAAAATTGTTATCTGACCCCTTGACAGCATCCCTACAATATGGGATAATGCCAGCGAAAGTGGTAAAAAGTGGGGCAAAGTGGGAAACCGGTGGAGTAGAACGCTTGTTCTTGTTGCCCGAGTGGGAGAAGTGAAACGTGTTCTTGGGTTCGCATCAGCATACGATTGATAGCAAGGGTCGGTTGACTTTGCCCTCCAAGTGGCGCAGTGAGCTCTCGACCAACGTTGTGGTAACGCGCGGGTTGGAGGGATGCCTGTTCATCTTTCCCCAAACCAAGTTCGAAGAGATCGCGCGCGAAGTGGATCGGCAGGGAATTGTCTTTCCGGAAGTGCGCGCGTGGGCGCGTTATCTGGGTGCCGAATCCGAGCCGGTTGAAGTGGATGGGCAGGGTCGTATTCTAATTCCGCAACACCTCCGCGAATATGCCGGTTTGAATGGTAACGCCGTCGTGGTTGGCTTGATGAGTCGCATCGAAGTGTGGAGTCCGGAAAAATATCAAGCCCTCAACGAAGAACTAGAAGCCAATGCCGCGACGATCTCTCAAAACATGGGACAATTGTTATTACGTATGAACGGTGCGACCGAGTCATAGGGTATGCACGTCGCCGTACTTTTCCAAGAGGTGATCGCCGCGCTCGCGCCGCGCGATGGTGGATGCTATATTGATGGAACGGTGGGAGCGGGTGGACACGCGGCGGGGATCTTGGAAGCGTCTGCGCCCACCGGGCGATTACTAGGTCTCGATGCAGATCCAGCCGCCCTTGCCATCGCCACACAAAACTTGGCGCACTTTGGCAACCGCGTCTTGCTCGTCCATTCGAACTATGACCGCTTGGCCCAAGTAGCGGCAGCAAATGGCTTTGTGCCGGTCAATGGTATTGTACTCGACTTGGGACTTTCGTCAATCCAACTCGCGGATGCACAACGCGGTTTTTCGTTTACCAGCGATGGCGCGCTCGATATGCGGATGAATCCGCAAGAGCCGACGACGGCGGCAGATTTAGTGAACACGCTGGATGAAAAATCGCTGGCGGATCTTCTTTTCCAATTTGGAGAAGAGCGCGCGTCACGACGGATTGCGCGGGCGATGGTGGCAGCCAGACCTATCTACACGGCGGCGGAGTTAGCTCGGGTGATCGAACGGGCGATGGGACGGCGGGGACGTTTGCATCCGGCAACGCGCACTTTTCAGGCATTGCGCATCGCGGTGAATCGTGAATTGGAACGCTTGGAAAAAGTTTTGCCGCAAATCGTTGAGGTCTTGGCGCCAGGTGGGCGCGTCGCTATTATTGCCTTTCATTCGCTGGAAGATCGCATCGTCAAAAATTTCTTTCGTTCGTCGGATCGGTTGCGCGTGTTGACCAAGCATCCCTTGCGACCAACGCCAGCCGAGATTGCCAACAATCCGCGCAGTCGAAGTGCCAAACTGCGCATTGCCGAAAAGATTTGAACCGATGACCACTCAAATCGTTCGTCGCCAATTAACGAATGCCGTTTCCTTTGGTACAGTGCGCACCTTGATCTTGATGCTGGCGTTGCTTGCGCTGTTGGGCATTGTCTATATGGCGCAAAGTAGTCAAGCCACGCTGACCGGGCAACGGGTGCAAGAGTTACGCGAGAAATTGGTGCGACTCAACCGCGAGATTGATCAGTTAGAGTACGAGATTGCGGCGCAAAGCGCACCGTCCAAAATCGCCGAACGCGCGCGGGTACGGGGATTGCATCCTCCCACGCTCGCTCAAACAACCTTTATTCAAGTCAAAGATTATCCGGTGGCATCCTCTCCACCCGTCGCTTCATCGCCCGCCACGAACAACGAATCGTTCATGGTAATCTTGTGGCAACAACTCCTCACACGGTTGGGCATCCCGCTCGATGTGCCGCCGGTTCAAGCCAGTCCGTAGCGGCGGAGCGCCATGTCTGCTCAACCCTTGTCGCGTGCGCCGCTGCGGATGCGAGCGGCGTTCATCCTTTTGATGGCAGTCGGCATCGTGCTGGCTGCGCGATTGTTTTATTGGCAGATTATTCGCTGGGAGGATTTGAGCCGGCGCGCGGACAAGCAAAATACGTTTGAGGTCGTTGTGCCGGCACCGCGGGGCGATATTTTGACGCGCGATGGCACGTTGCTTGCCAAAGATGTCTTTTTGTACACGATTCGCGTTACGCCCAAAGATGTGACTGAGCCGGATCAATTGGCAACCGATCTGGCGCCGATTCTGAAAATGCCGCGCGATGCGATTCTGGCAAAACTCAAATCGGATCAAACGAACGTGGTCTTGCTGCGTGATGCGTTGCCGGAAATCGGCGAAGCGGTTCTGGACTTGCGGAATCGGCGCAAGATGTTGTACCTTTCAGCCGATGCCAAGCCGGTCCGTTTGTATCCCAATGGATCGTTTGCGCACGCGATTGTGGGGATTGTCAATGCCGAGCGTCAAGCGGCCTATGGCATCGAACAATCCAAAGATGGCGAGTTGCGCGGCACGGATGGCAAGGTGGGTGGATCGAGTAATGTGCTCAAAGAGCCCATTCCGTTTGATCTCCCGCGCGACCTTCCGGCTACGCCGGGTGCAACGGTCGTCTTGACGATTGATGCCGCGATTCAACGCATCGTGGAACAAGAATTACAAAACGCCATTCGCGATTCGCGCGCGGAGAGCGGTTCGATTATTGTGATGGATCCCAAGACGGGGGCAATCTTGGCGCTGGCAGTATGGCCCACCGCCGATTTGAATCGCTATTTCGATCCGGCGAATCAAGGTCGTTACGCCAATCAAACGATCAGCGCCCAGTACGAACCCGGCTCGGTCTTCAAGATTGTGACCACCGCAGCGGCGTTGGATGCCGGCGTCATTACGCCTTCATCGTGTTTTCAGGACGATGGCTCGATTTATATTGGTGGACGCATAATCAAGAACCACAACGATCTTGCCCCGGGGCGCGTGTGCTTGACCGATGTGTTGCGCATGTCGTTGAATGTTGAGATGGTCAAGATTGCGATTAGTCTGGGCGCAAATCGTTTTTATCAATACGTCAAGAATTTTGGATTCGGTGCGCTGACGCACATTGAATTGGCAGGTGAAGTGACGGGCGATGTCAAGGTTGTGGGTGATGGGCGGTGGCGCGAGGTGGATTTGGGGACGAATGCGTTTGGGCAAGGCATTGCGGTTACGCCGTTGCAAATGATTACGGCGGTTGCCACCGTAGCCAATCAAGGCAAGTTGATGAAACCGTACATTGTCAAGTCGGTTCAGCCAGCCAATGCGCGTCAACCTATCGAGACGACCCCCCAATTGGTGCGCCAAGTGATTCGCCCTGAAACTGCCAAGACCTTGACGAAAATCTTGTCCGACTCTATCATTGCCGAATCTACGAACAAGGCGATTGTGCCGGGATACAGCATTGCCGGGAAAACGGGCACCGCGCAAATTCCCATTGCCGGCTCGTTCGATCCCAAATGGACGATTGCTTCGTTTGTGGGTTATCTCCCGGCAGACGACCCGCGTTTTGTGATTCTGGTCAAACTGGACAAGCCGCAAAGTTCGGAATGGGGTTCGCAGGTGGCGTCGCCGGTCTTTGCGGCGATTGCGAAACAAATTGTGATTCAAACCGGCTTGCCGCCGGACCATGTGCGCTTGGCAATCAAATAGTTTGGCTACCCCAACGGGCTCACCGATATGTTGACTCTGGCGGACATTTTTCAAGCGTTCACGCAGACACGCCCGGCGGGATCGGAGCAGATTCCGATTTCGCTGGCCGTGGCGGATTCACGTCAAGTTCAGCCGGGCGCGTTGTTTGTCGCGCTCAAAGGCGAAACGCTTGACGGACATGATTTCATTGCGGATGCGCTTGCGCGCGGCGCCGTGGCTTTGATCGCCGAGGCGCGCGCCACGGGGAGAGGACTAGGTCCGAATGTACAGTGGATTGATGTGGAACAATCTCGTGTCGCCGGGTTGCAACCTGGTCCTCTTCCTCGCGTGCCGGTGGGTTTTATCGCGCCATCGAGTCTCGGTGCGTTGCAACAACTGGCTGCGTTTTGGCGGCGCAAGTTTCAATGCCAAGTGATCGGCGTGACCGGGAGTGTGGGCAAGAGTTCGACCAAGGAATTGATCGCCGCCGTGTTGCGACAACGCTTTAACACCTTCAAGAGCGAAGGGAATCTCAACAGCGAAATTGGGTTACCGTTAACTCTTTTGCAAATGAACGAATTGCACGAACGCGCCGTCTTGGAGATGGGAATGTACGCGCTCGGCGAAATCAAGTTGTTGTGCGAAATCGCGCAGCCGCGCATCGGTGTCGTTACGAACGTGGGACCGGTGCACCTGGAACGGCTGGGAACGATTGAAAACATTGCGCGTGCCAAGCGTGAGTTGCCGCACGCCTTGCCCAGGGATGGCTGGGCGATTCTCAACGGTGATGATGCGCGCGTCATCGCCATGAAAGAGCAAACGCGCGCCCGTGTGTTTTGTTATGGCTTGCATCCGCAATGCGATGTGTGGGCGGATCAGATTGCTGGTTTTGGTTTAGACGGCATCGCGTTCGTGTTGCACTATCGTGACGAAGCATTGCACGTGCGCGTGCCCTTGCTGGGTCGGCATAGCGTCCACACGGCGTTGGCGGCAACCGCGGTGGGTTTGGTAGAAGAATTATCGTGGGACGAAATTTTGCACGGCTTGCGCGATGTGTCAGCGCAGTTGCGGTTGCTGGCGGTGCCGGCAGAAAACGGCGCGACAATTTTGGACGATACGTACAACTCTAGTCCGGCATCCGCGCTTGCCGCGTTGAATCTGCTTGCCGATTTGAATGGCAGAAAGATTGCGGTGTTGGGCGATATGTTGGAACTGGGCTCAGAAGAGTTGCATGGACATCAGGTCGTGGGTGGACGTGCCGCTCAAGTGGTGGATGTGTTGATTGCCGTCGGCAAACGGGGTCGCTGGATCGGTGAGGCGGCGCGCGAGGCTGGGTTATCGGAGAAGAACCTTTTGTTTGCAGAGAATAATGCGCAAGCCATCGAACTCTTGCGCCAGGTGATGCACGAAGGAGATATGGTGTTGATCAAAGGATCGCGCGGCGTCAAGATGGAAGAAATTGTGAACGCGCTCGCCCACGCGAACGGCGTCACGGAGCGATTCTGATGGCATGGCCCCTCACGCTTGGTGCAATCTCGTTTTGTCTGGCGGTCATCTGGGGTGCGCCGTTGATTCGAGTGTTGCGCGAGTACAGTCTGGGCAAACAAATTCGCATTGATGGTCCATCACAACATCAGATCAAGACTGGCACCCCCACGATGGGTGGCATCATGGTCATTGGTCCCGTGCTCATCATCACCATCGGTTTGAACTTGGCGGCGCTGATGGGGAACACACTCATCGGTCGCTCCATTCTGGTGCCGATGGGGACGTTGCTCACGTTTGGCCTCCTGGGTGCGCTGGACGATTGGGCGGGTATTCGGGGTAGACGCAAAGGCGAAGGACTTGCCGGGCGACAAAAATTTCTGGTGCAATGTGTTTTGGCATTTGTTATTGTGCTGGCATTGCACTTTGGTTTGGATTTGCGGAGCATTGCGATTCCCCTGATTCCCACGAAAATTGATATTGGTTTGCTCTACATTCCGATTGCGATGTTTTGGATTGTGGGTTTCTCGAATGCGGTGAACCTCACCGATGGCTTGGATAGTCTAGCGGGCTGGACGAGTGCGATTGCGTTTGCATGCTATGGTGTCATTGCGTTCTTGCAGGGTCAAGCGTATCTGGTCGCCTTTTGTTTTACGATCGTGGGTGCGTTGCTCGCCTTTCTCTGGTTCAACGCGCATCCGGCGGAATTGATTATGGGCGATACCGGCTCGCTGGCGCTGGGTGCCACCTTGGCAGTGGTCGCTCTGATGACCGGGCAATGGCTGTTACTTCCGCTCATCGGCGCGGTGTTTGTTGGCGAAACGTTATCGGTGATGATTCAGGTCTTGTATTTCAAGTGGACCAAAGGCAAACGCTTTTTCAAAATGGCGCCATTGCATCATCATTTTGAATTGCTGGGTTGGTCGGAGACCCAAGTGGTGCAGCGATTCTGGCTGGTGGGCTTGCTTGCCGGGATGCTGGGGATTGCGTTGGCGTTGTTGTAAGGACGACGGAAGCACGTCGCTCATTACGAACGCAAGTGCGAAAGCTGGGCTGAGCGCATCGAATGATTGATTTACAAAACAAACGCGTCCTCGTCTTCGGTCTCGGCGTGCACGGCGGCGGGATTGGTGTCGCCAAATGGCTCGTCAAGCAAGGTGCGCGCGTCACCGTAACGGATTTGAAAACCGCCGAGCAATTGCAAGCGTCGTTGGACGCACTGCGCGACTTACCAATTGAATACGTCTTGGGCGAACATCGTGAGCAGGATTTTCTCAATGCCGATCTCATTGTCCGCAATCCAGCCGTGCCGCGTGAATCCAAGTGGCTTGCACTCGCGCGCGAACACAATATCCCGGTGGAGATGGAAATGTCGTTGTTCGTTGAACGCTTGCCGCGCGGGATGGCGCAAGTCATCGGCATCACCGGCACCAAAGGCAAAACAACGACGACGTTGATGACCGGCGCGATTTTGAAAAGCGTCAATCCCAAGACGGTTATCGCCGGCAATTTGCGCGTGAGCGCGCTAGAATTGCTCGATCAAATTGATGCCGATACGCCAGTCGTACTCGAACTTTCGTCGTGGCAGTTGGAAGCGTTTCCGGCGCACCAAATCAGCCCGCATCTCGCGGCGATCACAAATATTTTTCCAGATCATCTCAATCGTTACCGCGATATGGAGGATTACGCAGAAGCCAAGCGCATCATTTTCCGGTACCAACAGCCAGGCGATTACATCATCTTGAACTTTGACAATCGGATTCTGACCCGCTTGCCGCGTTCGTTTGGCAAGACGGTTTGGACGAGTGCAACGCGACCGCTCAAGCAGGGGGCGTGCCGTGAGGGGGAGTGGCTGGTTTGGAACTGGGAAGGCGCAACGCCCAAGCTTATGCGCGTCAACGAATTGCGCGTGCCGGGCGCGCACAACCTCGCCAATGCCTTAACGGCGATTGCGCTTGCATCAGTGTGGGGTGCAATGCCGGCACAGATTGCAGATGCCTTGCGCGAGTTTCGTGGCATCGCACATCGCCAAGAATGGGTTTGTGAAATTGCTGGCGTGCGTTACATCAACGATACGACCGCGACAGCACCGGCCGCCGCCATCGTTGCGATTGAAACCCTTGCGCCAACGGCAAAAGGGATTGTGTTGCTGGCTGGCGGCGCAGACAAAGCGTTGGATTTTTCCGAAATGGCGCGTGTCATCGTTGCTCAAGTACGTGCGGTGATTCTGCTTGAAGGATCGGCGACGGATAAATTGGCACACGCGATTGATCGAGCAGGGGGTAACGGATTGATCGCTGGACGATTCGATAATTTTGAACGAGCTATCGAACGAGCGCGCGAGGTGGCGCATGAAGGTGAAATCGTTTTGCTTTCGCCCGGTTGCGCGAGTTTTGGAATGTTTGCCAATGAGTTTGAGCGCGGCGATCAATTCAAGCAAATCGTTTTGGGGTGGAAGGACGAAGGGAGAAGAGAATGACCACACAATCGCAAACACGCCTAGACCTGCCCGGCTTTTTCCGGATGGATTATATTCTGCTTGGGGTGGTCATTGCGCTGCTCATCATCGGGTTGGTGATGGTGTGGAGCGTAACGTTCCAACCGAGTGTGGGAACCGCCGGCGCAGAATCGGAATGGGTGAGCCAAGCCAAGTACGCGATGCTGGGTTTGTTCATGCTCATCATCTTGCGGTACGTGGATTACCGGGTCTGGGGTAAACTGGCGGTCCCGCTGATGGTGATCACGCTCATCGCTTTGATCGCCCTGTTCTTTACCCCGCCGATTAACGGCTCGCGACGATGGTTGTTCAACGGTTCGATCCAGCCCTCCGAGTTTGCCAAGTTCGCGATGATCGTTTATATGGCGCGCTGGCTTTCATCGAAAGGGGACAAGTTGCGCAATGTGACGTACGGTTTGTTGCCGTTTGCCATCATCGTGGGAGGCGTGGCGGGATTGATTATGATACAACCCAATCTGAGCACCGGGATCATCGTTGTCTTGTGTGCGTTTGCCATGTTCTTTATCGCTGGGGCAGACGCCGTTCAGTTTGCCTTGTTGCTCATCATTGGCGGTGTTACGATGTTGGTGGTGGCGTTCAATATGCCGCACGCGCTCGACCGCATCTTTACATTTCTGCAAGACCCGTTTGCCATGACCGACGACAATAGTTATCAAATCTCCGAGACGTTGATCGCGTTAGGCTCGGGTGGGTTGCTGGGGCGTGGACTTGGTTCGGGCTATGCCAAGTTTGGTTACGTCCCTGCGCCGCACACGGATGGTATCTTTGCCTTGCTCGGCGAAGAGTTGGGCTTGTTTGGTACGTGGTTGGTGCTGGGATTGTTCTTGCTCCTCGTGTATCGCGGCTTTCGCATTGCGGCACGCACCGAGGACCCGTTTGGCCAAGTGTTGGCGGCCGGGCTGACGTTCTGGTTGATCTTCCAAGCCTTTATCAACATTGGTGTGGTTACCGCCACGATTCCGTTTACCGGCGTGCCGTTGCCTTTTATTTCGTTTGGCGGCTCGTCGTTGATTGCCACGCTCACCGCGATTGGCGTATTGCTCAATATCTCAGCACGTGAATCCAAGGCAACGCATGCGACTTTTAATTTCGGGTGGCGGAACGGGGGGACACGTGTATCCCGCCCTGACCGTCGTCGCCGCGCTTCGCAATCGAATCACTGATCCCGCTTGCCTGTATGTGGGTCGCGCGAATAGTATCGAAGCGCGCTTGGCACAGCGCGCGCAGATTCGTTTTGAGGCGATTGAGACGGGCCCGGTGCGCGGCAAAGCGCCGTGGACCATGGCGCGCTCCCTCTGGCGAATGTATCGCAGTATCGGCAAGGTGCGCGGATTGATTCGAGAGTTTCGTCCCGATGCCACGTTTGTGACCGGCGGATACGTGAGCGCGCCGGTCGTGTGGGCGAGCGCGGCAGAAAAAATTCCTAGCGTGATTTATTTGCCCGATCTGGAGCCGGGTTGGGCGATTCGTGCGACGGCGCGTTGGGCAACGCGGGTGGCAGTCTCGTTCCCGCAAGTTGAAAAATATTTTGCGCCCGGCAAAGCGGTAACGACCGGGTATCCGGTACGTTCCGAGTTCTTTAACATTGATCGAGCCCAAGCGCGCGCGCGTTTTCATCTCGATCCCCACGCACGCACGATTGCGATTTTGGGTGGAAGCACCGGCGCGCATCACCTCAACCAAGTTGCAGTCACGCACCTCGTCGAACTTTCGCGTTTGGGACAACTGGTTCTTCTCACCGGCCGCAACGACGAAGCGTGGGTGAATGCCCAAGTCTCGCAAAAAATGAGCGAGTTGCGCGCGCGGGTGCGTGTGTTTGGTTACTTGGAAGAAGATTTGCCCCACGTGCTGGGTTGTGCGGATGTGGCGATTGCGCGTGCGGGCGCGGCAACGCTGGGTGAGTTTCCCGCGTTGGGATTGCCGGCAATTCTAGTGCCAGGTCCCTTTGCCGGCGTTCATCAAAAAAAGAACGCACAATTTTTGGTTGAGCGAGGCGCGGCGTTGATGGTGGAAGATGTGGTGTTGGAAACCGATCTGTTGCCAACACTCGAAAAATTATTGAACGCCCCTGAACAACTGAATACCATGCGTGAGCAAATGCGCGCGTTGGCACAGCCGCGCGCGGCAGAAAATATCATCGCGTTGTTGGAGTTGCTCAAGCCATGATCCCACGGCGAATTCATCTGGTTGGCATCGGCGGCATTGGCCTCTCGGCGATTGCGCGCATTCTTATTGCACGCGGGGTTGAGGTGTCCGGCTCGGATCTGCGTGGCTCGCCATTGACGGATGAACTCGCCCGGCTCGGTGCAAAAATCTTTATTGGGCATCACGCGGAAAATGTGGGCGACGTGGATTTGGTGTTGACCACGTCGGCGGCGCACGACGATAATCCGGAAATCATCGAAGCGAGACGGCGCGGAATTCGCGTAGAGAGACGCTATGATTTCTTCCCCCAACTCACCGCCGGCAAGAAAACAATCGCGATTGCCGGCACGCACGGTAAAACAACGACGACCGGGATGATCGCTACCATTCTGACGAATGCCGGGTTGGACCCCGATGCGATTGTGGGGGGTATGGTGCTAGAATGGAACAGCAATGCGCGCGCCGGCAACGGCGAATATTTTGTCATCGAAGCGGATGAATACGACCGCGCATTCCTAGGATTGCGTCCAAACATCGCGGTGGTTACAAGTATCGAGCTGGATCATCCGGATATTTATCGAGATGTGGACGAGGTCGCGCGTGCATTTCAACAATTTCTGGCGCAAGTGCCGGACGATGGTTTGATTATTGGTTGGGGCGATGCCGCACGCATCGTTGCGTTGCTTCGCAGCGATGTGGCAACGGTACGATACGGATGGGATGCCGGGAATGATTGGCGTGCGACGAACCTTGAACCGAATGGTCGGGGCGGAACCAATTTTGTGGTGTGGCACGGTGATGCTTGCGTGGGCAAATTTGAATTGACTATCCCAGGATCGCACAATGTCTTGAACGCCTTGGCGGCGATGGGGGTGGCGCACCACGTTGGTGTGCAATGGAATGTGGCGCGGGATACGCTCAAAACCTTTCGCGGCATTGCGCGGCGGTTTGAGGTAAAGGGCACGTTTGGCGGCGTAACGATCATTGACGATTATGCGCATCATCCTACGGAGGTGCGTGCTACACTCGCCGCGGCGCGCGCGCGGTACGCCCAGCGAACGATTTGGGCCGTGTTTCAGCCGCACACCTATTCGCGGACACGCGCGTTGTTGAAGGAATTTGCCGAATCGTTTGCTGAAGCCGATCACGTGATCGTTACAGAAATCTACGCTGCGCGCGAAACCAATGAATTGGGGATGAGCAGTGCGCAAATCGTTGCCCAGATGAAGCATCGCGATGTACGCTGGATTGATCGTTTGGACGCATGCGCAGAATTCTTGTCCAGCTGTTTGCGTCCCGGCGATGTTTTGATTACACTCGGCGCAGGAGATGTGAATCGCGTGGGCGAGTGGATCGCTCAAACGCGAGGAGAATAATTTATGGGCGAACTCTTTAGCATACGGAGTCTGGTTTATTGGTGGGGGATGTTGACGGCAACCGCGTTTATCAAAGATTGGCTAAAGGCACTGAGCACGGTCTTGACAGACGGTAAAACATTCACCCCCGATAAGGTTCCGTTCAATCTGGTGCCCAGTCTGAATGCAACGATTGACAATGCGGCAGATTACATCCGCAAAGCGATTGATTTCAAACCGCAACAAATCATTGCCACGATTGGGCCACTTGCCATTCCGGGTTGGGCACTTGCGTTAGTGCTAGGTTTGGTGTTTATCGGCTTGGGTGTGCGCTTGTATCTTCACGCGCTTCGCTCACCAGCGTGGTACGATGATTTTCTGACGTTGTTTGTCTTGTACATCATCCTGCGTTTGGAAGGGCATATTGTTGGGCAAACGGGCTTGCCGCTTCAAGATTGGTTCAAAGCCTTGGTGAATAATCAAGCCGTTCCATTTGTGATCATTATCATCTTGTTACTTTCGTTATCGTTTGCCGGCGAAGGATTGCGGAGCAAGCGGGCATTCTGGCGCGCACTGATTGCCGCCGCCGTTGTGGCACTCTTTATCTATCCGAGCCAAACAGCAAGTGTGCTGGGACGTATTGTGGATGGACTAACGTTTTTAGGGGAATCGTTAACCAACACGAAAGACAATATGACCTTTATTGTGGTGTGGGGTGTTGTGGGAATGATCTTGGCAATTCATCGTTTGATGACGCCGGAAGCTGAAGTAGGTGGTCGAGCCGCGGCAAGGGATTAGTGATGCTGACTCATCTTGCCGAGTTGCGTGTAGCGTTGGGAGAGCGTGCGCAATCAAATGTGCTGCTTGCACCGCGAACCACTTTGCGCATCGGTGGTCCGGCTGACTTGCTGATTGAAGCACGCACGATTCCAGAACTGATTGAGGCGGTACGCGCGGCGCGACAATCTGGTGTGCCATTTTTCATTCTGGGCAATGGTTCCAACATTCTCGTCCGCGACGATGGTTTTCGTGGATTGGTGATTGAGAATCATTGTACGCAATTTTGGTTGGATGTGTCAGAGCCGGGCAAGGCGCTGTTGTACGCCGAGAGCGGCGCATCGTTACCGGGCATTGCCAATCGAATGGCACGGCAGGGCTGGTGCGGCTTGGAATGGGCGATTGGTGTGCCGGGCACGATTGGCGGTGCGATTGTGGGCAACGCCGGTGCACACGGCGCAACGATTGCCGATTCCTTGGATACCGTTTTGATTTTGGATCCGCACGGCGCCATGCAGCGGTTACCCAAGACAGATTTGGCGTTCGATTATCGCACAAGTCGGTTCAAGCGTGAGTCGGGCAATGTCATTCTCAGCGCCGAGTTTATTTTGACGCGCGATGACCCACAAATGTGCATCACGCGCATGAACGAGTACACCGAACATCGTCGCCGGACCCAACCCACTGAAGCGAGCGTCGGCTCAATCTTTAAGAATCCGCCAAACGATTTTGCCGGGCGCTGGATTGAGCAAGCCGGGTTGAAAGGGACGCGCATCGGCAATGTCGAAGTCTCGCCGGTACACGCTAACTTTATTGTGAATCACGGCGGTGCAACCGCAAGCGAGGTGCTGGCACTGATCGCGTTGGTGCGCGAGCGCGTGCGAGAGAAATTTGGCATCGAGTTGGAATTGGAGATTGAGGTGGTGGGGAGTTAGAGTGTAGCGTGTTGCGTGAAGAGTGAAGAATGACAAAAAAGATACGAGTAGGAATAATTTTTGGCGGCAAATCGGGTGAGCATGAAGTTTCGTTGGCTTCAGCCCAATCGGTTGCGCGCGCAATCAACAAGGACAAGTACGAAGTGGTGCTCATCGGTGTTACCAAGCAAGGCAAGTGGCTTGCCGGTGGCGACGCGCTCAAACAACTAGCGGCGCTCAGTCCCACCCCTTTGCTCAAACCCATCGAAGCAATGCCGCCCACCAACAGCCAAACGTTGAACAGCGCGGAACTTGTGCCCACCGAATCGCGGCCGATGGCGAGCGTGTCGCCTTTGAATACGATTGATGTCGCGTTTCCTCTGGTGCACGGACCTTTTGGCGAAGATGGGACACTTCAAGGTTTGCTCGAACTTGCGGATGTGGCATACGTGGGCGCCGGCGTTGCGGCAAGCGCGGTGGGAATGGACAAGGCATTGATGAAAACGATTTTTCGCGCGCACGATATTCCGCAAGTTGAATGGTGCGTGATTCTCCGCCGCGATTGGGAAGCGAACCCGAAAGAAATAATTTCAAGCATCGAAGCAAAGTTTGGCTATCCTTGCTTTGTCAAACCGGCGAACCTAGGATCGAGCGTGGGTGTAAGCAAAGCGCGCTATCGCGATGAATTGACGCAAGCGCTGACGCTCGCGGCGCAGTACGATCGCAAGTTGATTGTAGAGCGCGCCGCCGTGAATGCGCGCGAAATCGAATGCAGCGTATTGGGAAATGAGGATCCCATTGCCTCGTTGCCGGGCGAAGTGATTCCGCGGCGCGAGTTCTACGATTACACTGCCAAGTACGCTACCGAAGCCGGCACCGATCTCATCGTCCCGGCTGATTTATCGCCGGCGATGACCCGCGCTGTGCAAACGTTGGCGATTCGTGCCTTTCAAGCAATTGATGCGTGCGGCATGGCACGGGTAGATTTCTTTTTGGAACGAGAGACCGAACGATTGTTGGTGAACGAGATCAATACCATTCCCGGCTTTACCTCGGTTTCGATGTATCCGCGACTGTGGGAACAGAGCGGTCTGGCATACTCGGACCTGATTGATCGGTTGATTCAACTGGCGTTGGAACGCTACGCCGATAAACGCAAATCCAAAACATCTTGAGCAAAACGCATGACCTACTCATCCTATCAACGTCGAACCCCGCGGCGTTCCACCGCGCGACGACGAACGCGTCGCGTCAATGTGATGGCGGGTGGAACAATGACCCAGCCAAGGCAATGGCTTGATTCATGGACGCAAGATCGCCCGCGTCTCATGGCGATTGGGTTGATTCTCTTGATCGGGTTGAGTGCGTTCTGGGTTTTCAACACCGACACCTTTTACGTGTACAAACTCGATTGGGTGGGCACAGGCTACTTGACGGCCGCCGAAATCGAACAAGCCAGCGGGATTATGAACTATAACATCTTTTTCATTGATGCACGCTCCGTTGAACGTGCGCTCGCCAAGTTGCCGGAAGTGAAAACGGTGCGCGTTACCACGAACCTGCCCAATCGCGTGAGCATCAACATCGTTGAACGCAAACCGGAAATCACATGGCTACGCGGCAACGAGATGTACTGGGTGGATCTGGACGGCATCGGTTTTCGCGCGCGCACCAACTTGGCTGAATTGCCGGTCATCCGAGATTTGGATCAAACAGCGGTCAAGCCGGGTCAACCGATTCATCCCGATGCGATCAACGCGTTCTGGGCGTTTCGCCGGGCGTGGATGGACGGGCCGCGCAACGTTGAATGGTCAAATGCGCGCGGTTTGACGTTGACCGATGAACGCGGTTGGAAGATCTATCTGGGTGATGCGAATGAGATGGCAGGCAAGCTGGCTAAACTGCGTGCGTTGGTGGCGCAACTGGTTGCGCAAAATGCAAGAATCCGTTTCATTGATTTGGGCAGAGGCGAACCGTATTACCAATGAGCCGAAATTCCAATTTGGCATTGGCTCATTGACACATTGGTGAGTTGGCTCATTGAGGTTTCTATGATAACACCCATCGCAGCGTTAGATATTGGCACAACTAAAACGTGCGCGCTCATCGGTGAGCAAACCGAAAATGGTACGTGGCGCATTCTGGGCGCCGGCGTGGTGGCTTCACGCGGGATGCGTAAAGGTGTGATCACCGATGTGAAAGAAGCGACGCAAGCCATTGCCAGCGCAATCGAGCAAGCCGAGCGCGTGTCCGGGTTGACCATGGACAGTGTCTATGTGGGCATCGCTGGCGCACACATTCAATCCACTAACTCGCGTGGCGTTGCGGCGATTCACAGTGGACGCGGCGTTACCCAAGACGATATTGACCGCGCGATGGAAGCCGCCGAAGCGATTGCGGTCCCTCAGAATCGCGACATCATCCATTCGATTCCGCGCGGCTATACGCTCGATGGTCAAGATGGCGTCAAAGACCCATTGGGGATGATCGGTTTTCGATTGGAGGTGGAAGCGCACATTGTGACCGGCGCAGCCCCTTCGATTCAAAACGTGGTCAAAGCCGTGGAAGGTGCCGGGTTGCGTGTGGCGGGGTTGGTGTTGGAACCGATTGCGGCGGGCGATGCGGTGTTGACGCCAGCCGAGAAAGAAATGGGCGTGGTGTTGGCAGACATCGGCGGCGGCACAACCGATATTGCGATCTTTATTGATGGAAGTGTTTGGCACACGATTGTATTGCCGACCGGCGGACAACACATCACCAACGATTTGGCGGTGGGTTTGCGTACGCCATTCGAGGCGGCGGAAGAAATGAAACTCAAGTACGGTCATGCCGATCCGAATCAGATTCCGGACACGGAATACATTGATGTAACCGCGTTTGGTGAAGAGGGCACGCGGACCGTCTCACGTCGTGACATTGCCGAAATCATCAGCGCGCGCGCGGAGGAAATCTGTCAACTCATCCTCACCGAAGTCAAACGATCCGGCTATGACAACTTGTTGCCGGCAGGCGTCGTGCTGTGCGGCGGCACCGCCGAACTCGCCGGGCTAAAATCGTTTGCACGCGAGATTCTACAAATGCCGGTGCGGGTGGGCTTGCCGCGCGACCTCGAAGGATTCACGGATCGCATCACCTCGGCGGCGTTTGCGACGAGCATCGGTTTGTTGCAGTGGGGTTGGAAGCAACGCGAGTTGGACGTTCTCTCATCGTCCAAAGTGATGCACAAGCGATCCAATCCAATGGGCGGCTTGATTGGGTGGGCAAAAAAGGCGTTTCTACCGGATACCGAAAAAGGGGCTTGACAGAAGACTAGGGATACTGTAGAATATTTGCACCTTCCCAAATATTGTGTATCAAGCCTAGTTCACCACTAAATATAGGGGGACCTATGAAAACGCACAA
This sequence comes from Chloroflexota bacterium, assembly GCA_037440625.1. GTDB lineage: Bacteria > Chloroflexota > Anaerolineae > UBA4142 > UBA4142 > DAOTXS01. The sequence continues at coordinate 18,159 of JBBITT010000003.1, read as the reverse complement.
AGACGTTGTGGTAGACGTAAAACAACAAGGACTAGTCACCAAGGGAAGTGAGACACGCGCGGAGCCGCCGCGCCAGGAGACGCATATGACGCAACAGATACCGCAAGAAGGCAAGCCAGAAAACTTTGCCGAAATCAAAGTGATCGGTGTGGGGGGCGGCGGCACGAATGCCGTCAATCGGATGATTGACCAAGGATTGCGCGGGGTCAGTTTCATCGCCATCAACACCGATGCCCAAGCCCTGGTTCATTCGAATGCGCCTCATCGCATTCGAATCGGCGATAAATTGACACGCGGGTTGGGCGCCGGTGGTGATCCCGGCATCGGTGAAAAGGCGGCGGAAGAATCGAGCGAGGAATTGTACGACGCGCTCGTCGGCGCCGATATGGTGTTCATCACGGCGGGAATGGGCGGTGGCACCGGCACTGGTGCTGCGCCGGTGGTGGCGCGCATTGCCAAAGAAGCCGGTGCGCTGGCCATCGGTGTGGTGACCAAACCGTTTACCTTCGAAGGGACGCGCCGACGGAGTATCGCCGATGAAGGTTTGAATCGGCTCAAGGAGCAAGTGGATACCTTGATCGTTATTCCCAACGATCGCTTGTTGGAAATTGTGGATCAGAAGGCATCGTTGCAAACGGCGTTCCGTACCGCGGACGATGTCTTGCGGCAAGGGATTCAAGGCATCAGCGAATTGATCACCGTCCCCGGTTTGATTAATCTCGATTTCGCGGATGTCAAGACGATTATGGGATCTGGCGGCGCAGCGTTGATGGCGATTGGTCGCGCGTCCGGCGAGAATCGTGCGGTGGCGGCGGCGGAAGCAGCCATCCGCAGCCCGTTGTTGGATGTAACGATTGATGGGGCCAAGGGTGTGTTGTTCAACGTAACCGGCGGCGAAGACTTGACCCTGACCGATGTGTATCAAGCCGCCGAAGTGGTGCGGCGCGTGGCTGACCCGGACGTGAATTTGATTTTTGGTGCCGTGATCAATCCGGAAATGCGCGACGAGTTGCAAGTGACGGTGATTGCCACGGGTTTTAATGCGGTCGCCAAACGACAAACCGGCGCAAGCCCGGCGACCAGCAATGTCTTGGTTGCGCCAGGTCGTAAGATGATTGATTTCCCGGTGCCCCCGGCGCGTCAAATCAATCACGACGATCTAGACATCCCGGCTTTCTTGCGCAAGCGCGCAGAACGAAAATAGGAGCATCGAGACGTTGCCCGTGAACGTCTCGATGATGCCCCAGGTTTATTGCGAGTGATTTCTATGAAAACACAACGAGTGATTCACGCGTTGGGGTTGAGCGCGCTAACGCTAGCATTGTTGCTGGTCTCTGCTTCATCGGTCATCGCCTCCGATCCTACGGGCTCGCCGGGAATTCCCTGGCCCACCACGATGCCTTGGCCCACGGCGCGCCCGCTCAAGGTCGGTGAAGTGTGGTCGCCAGGCGTTGGCATTCTACCGACGGCCACCCCTATCCCATCTATCGTGTTACCCCCTAAACCGGCTCCTTCATCTGTGCCAGTCATTGTTTTGCCCACCCATCCCACGCCCATGCCGATCTATGTGCCGGCTCCTGCCACAAATTTTTCCGGCGGCACTGATCCATCGAATCCACTGAATCCAACCGGCGCATGGCAAACCTTGAATGCGGGCGCCAGCGTGTGGTATCGCATCGGATCGAATGGGGTGCATATGGAAGTTTGGCTCGATGCCGTGCCTCACAGCAACGTGAGTATGGCGATCTATGCACCGTATCAATGGCACAAGCCGGTAGGATATGGCACGCCGTTTGCCAAAGATCCAACGCGCTTGGTGTGGTCGGGTGGGCATTGGGATGCCAATGGTGATTGGCTTGCCAAGATCACCAACAACAATCCAATGGCGATTCGTTATTGGCTTTCCAGTTCTGCACGTGATATTAGCAACAAGAGTTGTTACAGTTATTGGGAATATATTGGTCCCAATCTTGTGTATTGGACGCAGTGCGAATAGTTTTTTCCGATGAAAAGTAATGTCTTAAGAATTTGTAACGTGCGGTCATTTTTAAGGTAAACCTCTTGCCGGGCTAAAAAAATTGTGCTAGACTGTGCGCGCACACGAGGCGTTGTAGTCCGATCCGAGTGCACCACAAGATACGGGGTTTGGGAAATAGACGTAGAGAATTGGCGCGAATGTCCCAAACCCTGTTTCGCACCTTGCTCAATGAACCTTGGAGGAGAAAGATGCAGTGCCCGTATTGCGCACACGAAGAAAACAAAGTCATTGACACGCGTGAATCTGCCGATTCGATCCGGCGTCGGCGTCAGTGTTTGAATTGCCACAAACGTTACACGACCTATGAACGCATCGCTCAAACCGGTTTAATGGTGATCAAGCAAGACAATCGCCGCGAAGCGTTTGATCGCCAAAAATTATTGGGCGGCATTGTCAAAGCATGTGCCAAGCGTCCCGTCTCGATGCAAGCAATCGAATCCCTCGTGGATGAAATCGAAATGGAATTGCACGCGCTTGCCAAGTCCGAAGTGGATTCGCAAAAAATCGGGCAGATGGTGATGGAACGTTTGCGCAAACTTGATGATGTGGCGTACGTGCGATTTGCTTCCGTGTATCGCCGCTTTGCCGATTTGGATTCGCTCGCCTCAGAAATTCAACGCTTGAAGGAGCGCAAGCAACGCGAAGCCGAAGAACGACTTCAAGTCAAGATGGCATTGGAATGAACCATTCTATTTTCTTGTCCCGGCAATTTCTATTCAACGTACTTCTCATCCTCGCACCCATTGCAAGTTAGTTTGGATTGTACACCCCTGTGGGCAGGCAGTCGCCGCACCCCAGCGGCGTGTTGTCTGCCCTGTATTTTTTCTTTGCACAAACCAACCGCCTTCCATCAGAGGAGTGTATCATGGATCAGCGCATCAACGCTTCAGTACGGATGTCAACTGCCACGCCACGCGATGCAACCCGCGTACGGCGTCCTATTCAGCTCTCGCCTAATGCACGCATCGTTTTGGAGAAACGTTATTTGCGGCGCGGTGTAGATGGCAAGCCCGCCGAAACACCGGAAGAAATGTTCGATCGGGTGGCGCGCACAGTAGCGGAACCAGAAGCGCGCTACGGCAGTGATCCTAGTGTTGTGCGCGAACAATTTTACGATTTGCTGACCGCCTTGCGCTTTTTTCCCAACTCGCCCACGTTCACCGGTGCGGGCACTCCGTTGGGTCAACTCGCCGCGTGTTTTGTCTTGCCGATTGCGGACGATATGGGCCGCGATTCGCGCGGAATTTTTTCCACGTTGCGTGCGGCGGCATTAATTCAGCAAACCGGCGGCGGCAATGGGTTTTCCTTTTCGCGCTTGCGTCCTCGCGGCGACCGGGTGCACACGAGTGCCGGCGTTGCCACCGGTCCGGTGGGATTCTTGCGCGTGTACGATACCGCGTTTGGCGAGGTGGCGCAAGGCGGCACAAGAAGGGGCGCCAATATGGCGGTGTTGCGGGTAGACCATCCGGACATTGAAGAGTTTGTGCGGTGTAAATCGGTGGAAGGACACATTTCCAATTTCAATATTTCGGTGGGCATTACCGATGCGTTTATGCATGCGGTGGAAAACGACGAAGAGTTTGAGTTGATCAATCCGCGCGATGGCAAGGTGTGGCGTACGGTACGCGCGCGTGCATTGTTCGATCAAATCGTCAAGCAAGCGCATCACAACGGCGAACCTGGGTTATTGTTCTTGGACGCGGCGAATCGCGACAACCCCGTACCCCATTTGTACGAATTGGAGGCAACCAATCCGTGCGGCGAACAATGGTTGGGTCCATACGAAAACTGCTGTCTCGGTTCGATCAATCTGGCACAACACGTTATGCCGGACAATCGGTTGGATTGGGCAAAACTGCGCGAATCGGTCGAACTGGCGACGCGTTTTCTCGATGATGTGGTGGACGCGAACAAGTACGTCCCCGCCGTACCGGAACTTGCCGAAGCGGCGCACCGCGCGCGCCGGATTGGATTGGGCATTATGGGCTTGGGGGATGTGATGTATCGTTTGGGCGTGCGTTATGGTTCGCGCGCCGGCGAAGATTTTGCCGGTCAAGTGATGGAGTTTGTCCGCTACTATGCGATGAAAACCAGCATCGAACTCGCCCGTACGCGCGGCGCATTCCCAGCCATCAAAGGTTCGCTCTACGATCCGGAAAATCTCAGATGGACGCCGCCCAAACCCATCGAGCCATTCATGCACGAGTGGGGCCGGCCGCCGCTCGATTGGAGCGAAATTGTGGCGGGCATCGAAAAATATGGCATTCGCAATGCGGCGCAAACCACCATCGCGCCCACCGGGACGATTGCAACGGTCGCCGGTGTGGAATCGTATGGCTGTGAGCCAGTGTTTGCACTGGCATACACGCGCCATGTCAACGATCAGGGCAAGGATTTGCAATTGGATTATGTGAGTCCGTTGTTTGAGCAAGCGTTGATCGAAGCGAAAGTAGACGAACCGACCCGCAAGAAAATTTTCGAGCGCGTGATGATGACCGGCACCTGTCAGAATATTGATCAAGTGCCCGAACGAATTCGCAATACGTTCGTGGTGGCGAGTGACATTACGCCGACGGAACATGTGCGGATGCAAGCTGCGCTGCAAGCGTTCGTGGACAATTCAATCTCCAAGACGATCAACTTTCCAGAAACAGCGACGGTGGACGATGTTGCCAAAGCGTACTTTCTCGCGTGGAAACTGGGATGCAAGGGGATCACGGTCTATGTGGCTGGCACGCGCGAAAAGGTGGTGCTGGAAACCAAAGAGACGGCCAAGAAGAAATCGGCGACCGAAGTTGAACCACCGACCAAGAAACCGCGTCCACGCCAGTTGCACGGGGCGACGTACGAGGTTGCGACGCCGTTGGGCAAGGCATACGTTACCGTCAATCGCAATGGCGAGAATCAACCGTTCGAAGTGTTTTGCAACGTCGGCAAAGCCGGCTCGGATACGGCGGCGGTCAGCGAAGCAATCGGTCGCTTGATTTCGTTTGCCTTGCGGATGCCTTCGCCGCTTTCGCCCGCGGAACGCTTGCAACAAATCGTGGATCAACTGAGCGGCATTGGCGGCGGCCGACCGATGGGCTTTGGTCTGCAACGGGTGCGTTCGTTGCCGGATGGCATTGCGCAAGCATTGGCAGAAGATTTGGGCGCGCCCCGCGAACACGCCGATGTGCCAGATCCCAAACAGTTGCAATTGTTCCAAGTGGGCGATCTGTGCCCCGAGTGCGGTCATGCCTCGTTTGTGAATGAGGAAGGGTGTCGCAAGTGTTACAGTTGCGGGCATAGTGAGTGTTGAGGACGCGTGCTTGCCCTTCTCGATTCTTTGAACGACCAAATGATCGGTTCGTACACCTTGCGCGTCGAAACGCTTGGACGCGCGCGCTTTTTCGATCAATGTCATTTCGCGCTATACCTGTTCGATGCGGACGGTCATCGCTGTGATACGCCGGTATTCTATGGTTTGTATAACGCCGGTCGTCCCTCGATGCACGTTCCCCCGTGGATTGATGGTGAGTTTGTCGAACGTGCACTCGATCTAACCATCGCCGAAGAGATCGCTCGGCGATTAGGTGCGCTGATTCCTCCCGGCGGTCGCCTTTGGTTTGCCTACGAAACTTTTGGAGACGATGGGGAACTGGCACGCGAGACACGCGTCGCGCTTGCCGCCCAAGTCCCTCTCATCACCACACCGATGGGTTGGTTACTTTTTCAGGCGGGCTGTTGGACAGGCATGCGCGATTGGGATATTCCGGAGGGTGGACGCGAGGGACCGCGTAAACTGCAAGGGAACAAGCCCGCGAATCGCGATGACGCACGGTGGCGTGCCACAGAGATCAGCGCCATCCTGAAACGGTTTATCGCGCAGGAGGTAGACGCAGAGATTAGCCGGCGCGCGCAGAGGCGCGCTAGAAAGATTTTGCAAGCGTTCGAGTCCACGGAGATGTGGCAATAATTGACCGCCCGAAGTTTTTTATCTACCCTAACTCGAACAAGCCAAAATGAAACAGGGCGATTGACGGGATACAAAAATCTTGGTCAACGGACGAGAATTTTGTAGAATAATTTGCCAAATTACAAACTCTTTGTTATAATCGCTGACGAAATCGGGGCGTAGCGCAGACCGGTAGCGCACTTGTATGGGGTACAAGTGGTCGGAGGTTCAAATCCTCTCGCCCCGACTGGAGGTCTTCTCAGCGCCGAGGCGATCCATCGCTTTGGAAAAATTTTTGGAGAGTATGTCGAGGCGCGCGTGTCCTCGACTTTTTTTTGCCCGAGATTGAACTATGGACAAGGATGTCCTGCTCAAACAGTTGAATGAACGCGACGCACGCTTAGTCGCGCGAATATGTCACGTGATTCCGTTGCTCGCCGACCTCAGCCGCGCGGATGTTCTGCTTGGAATCCCGTACGATAATCAGCACATTGAAATCATTGCGCACGCGCGTCCCCATTCGATTGCGCCGGTGCATCGCGACTCGTTGGTGGGGCAGATGTTTGCGCGGACGGATGCGGCGGCATTGTTTCGTGCGATCGAGGCGCGCCAGTATGCACGCGGTCAACGCGAGTATCCGCCCTCTGGCACCTCAGAAGGGACACCGGCGCCGACCGTGCAAGAAGCCTATCCCATCGAAAACGATGCGAATCAAGTCATTGGCGGAATGCTGATCGAGACGAATTTGCTGGAAAGCGAACGGCTCAAGCGGCGCAATGAAGTGTTCCAACGAGTGCTCAAGATGTTTCAGCGCAATGCATTGCGCGGCGAACCGGAAGGCATCGAACAACTGACGCCGTTCGGCGAACACGATGGCATTGTGGTGGTGGATGCCGAGGGGATCATTCGCTATATGAGCGGCATCGCAACGAATTTGTATCGCAACATTGGGTACGGTGAACAATTGGTAGGCAAACCGCTCAGTTACTTGGAAACGCAAGACGATGAGTTGGTGCGCCGCGCGTTGGCAAGCCGGCGTTGTCTGCAAGAAGAACACAACGAAAGCGGACGCAACTGGATCAAAAAAGTGATTCCGGTGTTGCGCCCCGAACGTTCTGCCCTCTTGCCCTCGATGCGTACCGCGCCGATCTTGGCATTCTTGCTTGTGCATGACGATACGGAAGCGCAACAGCGCGCGCGCGAGTTGATGGTCAAGACGACGATGATCAAAGAAGTGCATCATCGTGTCAAGAATGATTTGCAGACGGTGGCCTCCTTGTTACGGATGCAAATGCGGCGTTTGAAAACCGAGGAAGCCAAAGCCGCGCTGGGCGAGGCGGTCAATCGGATTCTGAGCGTGGCGGTCATTCACGAATTCTTGTCGGCGCAGGATACGCGCGCGATTAACATTCGCGATGTGGCGCAACGCATCGTTCACCAAATGCAAGCCGGCTTGCTCGATCCGCAACGACAGATTTCATTTGCGGTACGCGGTCCCAACATTTACTTGCCCGCGCGCCAAGCGACCTCGTGTGCACTGGTCATCAACGAGTTGTTGCAGAATGCGTTGGAACATGGTTTTGATTTGCGCGAACCGGACAAGACGACGCGCGGCGCGATTGAATTGACCTTTGAAGATCACGGCGATGCGGTGGGGTTGATCATTCACGATGACGGGCGCGCGTTGCCCCCCGATTTTAGTTTAGAGCGGGTGGACTCGTTGGGCTTGCGCATCGTGCAAATGCTCGTGACACAGGATTTAAAAGGACAAATAGATTTGCAAAGTGATCATGGGGTTTCGGCAATCGTCCGTTTCCCCAAGATGGCTCTGGGAGGCGAAGAAAAATGGAACGAACCCGAGTAATCATTGCGGATGATGAATCGGTCATTCGCGCGGATTTGCGTGAAATGCTGACGACCCTGGGTTATCTGGTCGTTGGCGAAGTAGGGGATGGGCAGAGCGCGGTGAATCTGGCGCGCGAACTCAAACCCGATGTGGTGATTATGGACATCAAGATGCCGAATATGGACGGCATCGAAGCGGCGCGCCTTTTGACGCAAGAGCAAATTGCGCCGGTGTTGTTGCTGACTGCGTACAGCCAACGGGATTTAGTGGATCGTGCCAAGGAAGCCGGCGTCGTCGGTTATCTGGTCAAGCCGTTCCGCGAACAAGAGATCGCCCCCGCGATTGAAATCGCGCTCGCGCGGTTTCAGGAATTTCGGGAACTGGAGAAAGAGGTAGGCGATCTGAAAGAGACGCTCGAGACCCGCAAGGTGGTGGATCGCGCCAAAGGTGTGTTGATGGATACGCAACACCTGACCGAAGCGGAAGCGTTCCGCAAGATTCAAAAGATGAGTATGAACACACGCAAGCCGATGAAGGAAATTGCTGAAGCCATCATCCTTGCGCACGAAGCCAAGGGATAGAAAGTAGGGGCGAGGCATTCGGCGCGATTCGCGCATTTGAAAAGTTGCTTTGCCTTCGCATCCTTGGCAAAAAAATTCTGGATTGCACGAATGCCTCGCCCCTACTACAATTCTACCTCTACGCCCAACCCCTCGCGTACTGCCGCGTCGTAGATGGCGCGGGCAACGGATGCATCTTGCACCGCATTCCCTACCGATTTATAAAACGTGATTTCGTCATCACGTTCGCGCCCCGGCTTTTTGCCGGCGGCAATTTCGCCAATCTCCGCATAAAGGTTCGCTTCCGTGATCGCACCGTTCTTGATTGCCATGAGCAGATCGCCGGCTTCAGCAAGCGCGCTGGCACGATGGTCAATGACGATTTTGCTCGCCCGTTTGAGGGTGGTTTCGTCTACCTCGCGCATTGTCGGTGTGTACGCGCCAATGGCATTGATATGCGCACCCGGCTTGAGATCGTTGCCATCGAAAACCGGCTGGGTGGAGGTGGTGGCGGTGCAAATGATGTCCGCCTCGCGTACGGCATCGCGCGGGAAAGCGGCGGCGCGCAGATCGTTGGGAAGACCGGGTGTGCCGCGCATCTCGGCGATGAATTTTTCGATTTGGCTGGGAAGGGCATCATAGATATAGACGCGCTCAAGCTGGCGCACGGTGGCAATCGCGCGCAGTTGCGTGCGACCTTGGACGCCTGCGCCAAAGATCGCCGCCACCTTGGCGTCGCGTCGTGCGAGCAAATCAGTTGCCACACCACTGCCGGCACCAGTGCGTAACGCGGTAAGATAGCCGCCTTCCATCGCGGCGAGCGGTTTGCCGGTGGTGGCATCCATCACCACAACGAGTGCGTGAATGAGCGGCAAATTTTTTGCCGGGTTTTGATTATGCACGGAAACGATTTTGATGGCGAGTGCATCAGAGGTGTGAAGATGGGCTGGCATAAAGAGAATGATGCCATCGTGGCGTGGAATCGAAATGGGGACGCGCACCGGCACAGTGGCTTGCTGGGTTGAGAGTTGTGCGAACGCATCGCGTACGATGGCGATGGCGTCCGACATCGAAAGAGATTTTTGAACGTCTGCACGGGAGAGAATGCGCATCGAATCCTCCAAACGAGATTGGATAAACATCAAAGGCGAAGCATTCTGTGAGGATGCTTCGCCCGAGTTCTGACTGATCGTACTGGTTTATGCGGAGGCTAGCTCTTCCGGCGGTGGTTCCTCTTCGTGCCTAAATTCCTCCAACTCTTCCGCGCGGCGTGCTTCGGGAATCAAACCTTCGGGGCGCACCAGCATCATCACGACAAGGACGATGCCATAGATCAAGTAACGAAACTCGGCAAACTCGCGGAGTAATTCCGGCAAGCCAACCAACGCCAATGCTCCCACAATGACGCCCGGGATGCTCCCCATTCCACCAATGATGATGAGCGACAAGACGTTGATGGAAACAAGAAAGTTGAAACTGTGCGGATAGGCGGATTCCAGTTTAGACGCAAAGATCGCGCCTGCCAACCCGCCAAACGATGCTCCCATCCCAAACGCCAGGAGTTTGGTTGCAACAAGATTGATCCCCATCGCTTGTGCCACATCTTCGTCTTCGCGCACTGCCATCCACGCGCGCCCCAACCGCGAATTCTTGATGCGGATGGCGACAAAGATCACGAGCACACAGCCGGCAAGGAATAGATAGTACATCGTCTGGGGATTCCAGTTGATTTGCAAAAAGGGAATGTCCGGTTTAGCGATGCGTTGAATTCCTTGCGCGCCACCCAGCCAAGGTTTCAAAAAGTCCGAGAGGGCGAGCAAGCGAATGATTTCACCAAAACCCAGGGTGACGATTGCCAGATAATCGCCGCGCATTTTGAGGACGGGAACACCGAGCGTTACGCCCGCCAATGCCGCAACAATCACCGCAATCGGGAAAGCAATCCACCAACTTGGAATAACGCCGGTGCTGAGTTCTGGCGATGTCAACACGCCCACCGCGTACGCGCCAATCGCGTAAAAGGCAACGTATCCTAGGTCAAGCAAGCCGGCAAAGCCCACCACAATGTTCAGCCCTAGCCCCATCAAGAGGAACAAGCCAACGTTGTCTAGCACTTCGCTCAAGAACAATCCCAGCATCCAGGGTAGCGCGAGCAAGACCACAATGCCAAGCCCGAGCAAGCCAAAGCGAAGTGCCTGTTTCGAGGTGGGTGGTAGACGATCTAGTCGCGTTTGAATCTGTGCGCCACGTTTTTCAGAGAAAAGGATGATCGCGGCGATGAGAATGATCACCACGATACTGCCCAACAAGGACAAGCCATTGGCTTGATAGATCAATCGCAAAAGAAAACCAAGGAGGGGCCAATCGGAAAACGTAACAAAGATAAGATCCTGAAGTACCCCCATCGCAATGATGATGACCGAAGCATTCATGATGATGCGGCGCCAGAGCGATGGCAGGATCTGAACGAGCGCGGCTGTCAAGCCGGCGGCAAGACCCAGTGCCAACTGAATGACACCGCCAACGACTAAACCCTGCCGCCAGGTGAGCAAATGATTGAGTTCAGCCGTGGCGTTCACAAACATAGCGCCGAGGGGAATGAAATTGTTGAACCAAATCAACAACACCAAGCAGGCGGATGCGACCAACGCTGCCAAACTCCCGATTCCCAGTTTCAGGGAGGTGGACGCGGCATGGCTGCGTTCCACTGCCAGATAGCCGGTCACAAAAAAGGTTACCAGAATGAGCATCTGGCTCATCGTCAAAATGTCACTGATAATGTTGCGGACACTGAATACCTGAACCATGCCTTGCAAAGCGATGGCAATGACGACGAGTCCGCCAATCAAACCAAGTTGCACTGCAGTCGAGAAAACTGATTTTGGGTTGGCTGTCATGATGATTTACCTCACGCCTTTTTCTCAGCCAAGCGCTCGCCCAAGATACCGGAAGGTCTAAAGATGAGCACCAGCACCAACAGCGTAAAGGCGATGGCATCTTTTAACTGATAGGGCGCCGGGATGCCCAAGCCGTCCAAGAACAAACTGGGGCCCAAAGATTCTGTAACACCTAGGAACAGTCCGCCCACCATCGCGCCGGGGACATTGCCAATGCCACCCAACACGGCTGCGGTGAATGCCTTGATGCCCGGGATAAAGCCCATAATAAAGTTGACTTGTTTGAACATCAACGCATACAGCACACCCGCCGCGCCAGCCAAGGCGCCCCCCAGGGTAAAGGTAATCACAATGATCTGATCCACATCAATGCCCATGAGCGCCGCGGTGGCTTTATCTTCGGCGACGGCACGCATTGCCTTGCCGGTGCGCGAATTCTGAATAAAGAGATTTAGTCCTGCCATCATTAACGCTGCAGCAACAATGACCAGAATTTGAATATATTGCACCCGGAACTCACCCAATTGCCAATAGCCGGTGAGGGCTTTGATTTCCGGATAGACCTTGATGTTCGGTCCATAAAGACCCTTGAAGAAATATTGCAAAAAGAAGGATGCGCCGATGGCGGTAATCAAGGGAACCAAACGCGGAGCAAATCGCAAGGGGCGATAAGCGATGCGTTCCAGGAGAATAGCGACGACCGTAGAGACCACCATTGCCACAAGAAAGATGAGGGCCAGACCGACGACCGGATTTGCATCCAGAAATCCCGACCGCCCCAATTCGTCCGCTAGAAAATAAGCTGTGAACGGTCCCGACATGAAAACTTCGCTGTGGGCAAAGTTGATCATACGCAAGATGCCGTACACCAAGGTATAACCGAGGGCGATGAGGGCATAAATGCCGCCTAACGCAATCCCAAAGACAATCAGATCAAACCATTGTCGGGCATCATACTTGCCCGCGCTCAGCGTAGAAATCGAGCCAATGATGACCAGTGCAACAATCAGCCCACCGACGAGGTACATAAAAATATCTTCGATATTGATTCGTTTCAAGCGACTAGGCATGTCTTCTCCCTACTTGCGTGCAGTGGAGGATGAGCCGGCATTGCCGGCTCATCCCACATTCATACCCAACCGGGCAGTGGATTATGGTTTGTAATCGGGCCCGCCGGGGAACCACACCGGTTTGGTTGGCATTTGCAATTTGGCAAAGTCGTCCGCGGTGGCTTGGTAGATGGCGATCTTGGGATCCGCGCAGTCTCCGTTGGGATCGCAGGTCAAGTTGCCGGTCAAGCCCTTGAAATCTTTCGTCGCGGCGATGGCATCCCGCAACGCTTGCTTGCCGATCAACAACGAGCCATCCGACCCCTTTTGCGCCACTTTTTCGATGGCGGCAAAGTAGATCATCGCGGCATCATACGCATGCGCGTGGAATGGTGCGAGTACGCCTTTGACGTTGTACTTTTTGAGGTACTTGTCCACCATTTCCTTGTAGCCACTGCCGAATGCTTCAAAGTTGGGGCTGGACCAGAACATACCCACGGTGTTCTTGCCGCCGGCTTTCAAAAAGTCAGGCGAGAAGATACCGTCGGCGCCCATCATATGCACTTTTTCCATGCCAGGCACGTCGCGCATCTGCGAGGCGATGAAACCACCTTCCGCAACAAAGATGGGGTAGTAAACGAGGTCAGGTTTGCCAGCGGCGATGCGGGTGAGGACCGGTTTCATATCCTTGTCGCCCACATTGACCGCTTCTTGGGCAGTGATGGTGCCGCCCAGTTTCTTAAAGTTTTCGGCAAAGACGTTTGCCAAACCTTGGGCATAGATCGAACCGTCGTGAATCGTGGCGGCTTTGGTTACTTTGAGTTGCTTGAAGGCGAACTCGGCGGCAACGGCGCCTTGCACCTTATCGTTGTGAGCGGTGCGGAAGTACCCTGCCACATGCTTGGCAGGATCGGTAAGGTCGGGCGCGGTGTTGGACGGTGAGATCATCGTCAAACCGGCTTGAGTCAGCAAGATCGGAATTGCCGCACGGGCTGCGCTGGAGCAGTTCGTCCCGATGACACCCACAATCGTCTTGTCGGCGGCGAGTTTGGTGGCAGCGGTTTGCCCACCTTCGGCGGAGCACAGATCGTCTTGCCCGTCGAATTTGATGGCATGGCCAAGTAGTTTACCACCTTTGTCGTCAATCGCGAGTTCGGCACCGTACTTGGTATCGGTTCCGAGTGTGGCATCTGAACCGGAGACGACCATCGAGTACGCCAAGTGGATGGGTTCATTGGGTCCGATGGTGATACAACCGAGTTTGTCAGTGCAGGTAAGGGTTGGACCTGTTGCGCAGCCAGAAAGAACAAAGAGGGCTGTAATGACAAGCACTGCCACGAACCAAAACTTGATCTTCATTGTACTTCTCCTCCTCAGGATATTTACAAAATGTGCAGGCGTCCCAGTGTCAAGTGGATGCAACTTTGGTTCGCCAAACCCAGTCGCGTGGGACATCTGCTATCAGACCAGGGCTAGACCTAGCGTGCCTCACCTCCTTGTCTAGATTTGTCTCCGCGTTGAGACGTGGCTGAGCGCAAGTCTTGGTGCAGTACCCAAATTATAGAACGCTTGGCTTGCGTGTGTCAACCCGCTATGCTTCACCCAGATAGGCTTTGCGTACCCGTTCGTTTTTGCGCAGATTCGCGGCGCTGTCCGATAGCACGATTTGCCCGGTCTCGATGACGTAACCGCGATGAGCAATTTGCAATGCTTTGGCGGCGTTCTGTTCGATCAACAGAATGGTGGTGCCTTCTTGATTTAGTTTTTGGATCGTTTCGAAAATGGTTTCGACCAACACCGGCGCCAACCCCATCGAAGGTTCATCGAGCATCAGGACGCGGGGGCGAGTCATCAAAGCGCGCCCAATTGCCAACATTTGTTGTTCGCCGCCGGAAAGCGTGCCGCCCAATTGATGGCGGCGTTCGGCGAGGCGCGGAAAAAGCGAAAAGACAAAATCCAGATCGCGTTGGATGGCGGTGCGATCGGTGCGCGCATACGCGCCTAATTCGAGGTTTTCGGAAACGGTGAGCGCGCCAAAAATTTTGCGCCCCTCGGGGGATTGACCAATGCCGCGCATCACAATTTGGTGCGGGGGTAAATGCTCAATGTTTTCACCATCGAGAAGAATGGTGCCATGGCGGGGATGCATAATCCCAGAAATGGTTTTGAGCGTGGTGGTTTTGCCCGCGCCGTTTGCACCAATCAGGGTGACAATCTCGCCTTTCTCAACGGTCAGACTAACCCCTTTGAGGGCGTGGATATTGCCATAGTAGGAATGAATGTCGTTGACTTGAAGAATCGGCATAACGGATTACCTCGTTCACGCGGCGTGTTCTGCGTACTCTTTGCCCAAATACGCCTCGCGCACGCGGGGGTCTTGTTGAACATGCGCGGGGGAGCCCTCACAAATTTTCTCGCCAAAATCCAGCACGCTCACGCGATCGGAGATGGTCATGACCACTTTCATCTGATGTTCGATCAGAAAGATCGTCAACTTGAGTTCGTCGCGGAGGCGGCGGATGAAACTCACCATCTCGGTCGTTTCTTGGGGGTTCATCCCGGCGGTGGGCTCGTCTAACAAGAGCAACTTGGGTGAAGTGGCTAAGGCGCGGGCAATTTCCAAACGGCGTTGATCGCCATAAGAGAGATTCTTGGCGAGTTCGTTTTCGTGTCCGCGGAGACCCACAAATTCCAACAATTCGCGTCCGCGTTTGTTCACCGCGCGCTCTTCGTTGACGGTGGCGCGATTACGCAGAATCGCACCCCACAAGCCGGCTTGCATCCGCGTATGTTGCCCCACCATCACATTTTCCAGTGCGGTCATATTGTTAAAGAGACGAATATTTTGAAACGTGCGCGCGATGCCGCTCGCGGTAATCACATCGGGGCGCAAGCCCACCAGCGATTGACCGTTAAAGGTGATTTGCCCTTCTTCGGGACGATAAAAACCGGTGATGCAATTGAAAAAGGTCGTCTTGCCGGCCCCGTTGGGTCCGATCAGACTGGCAATCATTCCTTCTTCGATGACCAGATCCACCTTGTCCACAGCGGTCAAGCCGCCAAAACGTTTCGTAACGTGGGAGGCGTTGAGTAATGCCATGAAAAATTTCTCCGATCCTTGGGCTAGTGAAGAATTTGGCTGAGAAACAATTTCGTGCGCGGTTCGCGTGGGTGCGTGAAGAGTTCGTCCGGTGTCGTATCCTCGATGAGGGTGCCTTCATCCATAAAAATGATGCGATGAGCGGCGGCTTTGGCAAACCCCATCTCGTGCGAGACGACGACCATGGTCATTCCTTCATGTGCCAGGAGCAACATCGTATCCAGCACTTCGCGGATCATTTCCGGATCGAGTGCGCTGGTGGGTTCATCAAAGAGCATAATCTTGGGGTTCATGGCGAGTGCGCGCGCAATGGCAACGCGTTGCTGTTGTCCGCCGGAAAGTTGAGTCGGATAAGCGTTGGCTTTTTCCGGAATCCCCACTTTTTTTAATAGATCGCGTGCAATCTGTTCTGCTTCGTCGGGGGGCCGTTTGCGGACGATGCGTTGTGCCAGCGTGATATTTTCCAACGCCGTCAGATGCGGAAAGAGATTGAATTGTTGAAAGACCATTCCCACTTCGGCACGCACCGCGTTGATGTGGTGCGACAAGTGATCCACCGTGATGTTATCCACGATCACGCGCCCCGAATCCGGGCGTTCCAAGCCGTTGATCGTGCGCAACAAGGTTGATTTGCCCGAGCCGCTCGGTCCGATGATGACGAGGACTTCACCCCGCTGAACGGTGGTGCTGACGCCGCGCAAGGCATACACTTTGCCAAACCGTTTGTGAATATTTTCAATCCGAATAATCGGTTCAGAAGATGCCACAGATTTATTCGATCCGTAATTTGCGTTCGATGGTTTTGACCACCATCGAAAGGAACAAGGTCATGGTTAGATACAGAAAGGCAACGGTGTTGTACGATTCGAGCGAGAGAAAGGTGCGGGCGCGGTTCAACTTGGTCATCTGGGTGAGTTCGCGCACCGCAAGGGCTGAGACCAAGGACGAGTCTTTGAGAATCGAAATAAGATCATTGCCCAATGGTGGTAACACGCGCCGAATCGCTTGAGGAAGAATGATGTAGCGCATCGCTTGAGGATACGTCATTCCCAGCGAACGTGCGGCTTCCATTTGTCCGCGTTCGATGGACTGAATCCCGGCGCGAAAGACTTCGGCTTCGAATGCGGCGTACCCCAAGCCCAAGCCAATCGTGCCGCGCACACTGTCATCAATCCCCTCCAGACTAAAAGTGGGGAAGAGTTGCGCAATCAAGTGTTCAACGCCGGGCATGATGACATAGGCAACATAGAGTACGATCACCAACATTGGCAAGCCGCGAAACACTTCGACATACAACGTTGCGGCGTTGTAAAAGAGTGGATTGCGGGACACGCGGCCCAGTCCCAGGATGAGACCCAGCGTTACCGCCAGCAAATAGGCGCTGAGCGCAATTCGAATGGTGAGTTGGATGCCTTCGGCAATGAATAGAAAGGTGTCGCGATAAGTGCTGACGTTGAGGATGCTGTAGAGGATGATGATCCATCCGAACGCCAATGCCAATGCCCACCAGGGTGCTCGTTCCAAATTCGGCAAGGGTACCAGTCTGCCGCGCGGGGCTAGCGGTGCGGTTGCTCCTTCAGATGTCATGCGCTTCCTTGCACAAACCGGTCAGACTCTCCGATAAAGGTTGATAGGGTCTGACCGGTTTGGTGGGTGGGATTATTGGCCGGGCACGTAGTCCACGAACCACTTTTTGTACAAGGCGTCGAGCGTGCCGTCTTTTTTCATCGCGGCAAGGGCTTGGTTAACCGGCTCGATCAGCGTGCTTCCTTTTTGGAACACAAACGCAAGGTCTTCGCTGGTTAGGCGCTCGCCCACAATTTTTAGTTTGCCTTTGTTCGCCGCGATAAAGCCCATCGCGGCGGGTTCATCAATGATAACGGCGTCCACACTCTTGGCTAAGAGGGCGATGGTGGCGGCATCAAACGTATCGAAACTCTTGACGCGCTTTTCGCCAACGAGTTCGATGGCTTTGGTCTCGTTGGTGGTCCCCAGTTGCGTGCCGACCATTGTGGTCGCTTTTTTCAACGAGTCCAGGTCTTTGATGGTCGCTTCATCGGCGCGCACCAAGATCACTTGACCATAGTGCATATACGAATCGGAGAAGGCAACGGTCTTTTTGCGTTCATCGGTGATCGTAATGCCATCGGCGACCACGTCGTACTTGCCAGCCGCGGCGGCTTCAAAGATTCCTTCCCACGCGGCTTCGATGAAGACGGGCTTGCAGTTGAGGCGTTTACAGATTTCCGTCCACGCGTCGTAATCCCACCCGGCACCCTTGTTGGTCTTTTTGTCAATAAAGTTAAAGGGCGGGTAGGCATTCTCGACCGCGACTTTGATCTCTTTCCCCTTGAGGTCAGAGGTCAATGCGGTAGGGGCAGTAGCGGTCGTACAAGCAACTACAGAAACAAGAGCGAGCAAAACGAGTGCCGTGAATAAAAACGTGCGGTTCATTCTTCTCCTCCCCGAGAAAATGATTGTTCAATGACACACCAATGGGTAACTCTTGTTCACCACCTCCTATGTGAAGGGCTGGATTTGACCGCGAGTATAGCAGAGATGATTCATCGTGTCAATATTTTTGTTTTTTGGTGATTACCCAAAACTCACCGCAAAGGCGCAGAGGTCGCCGAGTTTTCTTATTTTTTCGTAATTGCTCAGCCCTTCTCAAATTACCGCCGAGACACCGAGGGCGCGGAGAAAAAAACAAAATGAAACTCGGCGTTCTCTGCGCC
>JBBITT010000002.1:0-124588 GCA_037440625.1 Chloroflexota bacterium | reverse complement strand
ACCAATCGAAAAGAATAAAACTTCCTTTACTGCCAGTCAACTGTATATTGAACAGCCATTATTCGTAGACATGCATGAAATGCGTTTTCTGGGATACACGTCACTGCCGGAATCAATCCACACGGGTGAAACACTTCAGATTGGGACGTACTGGCGGGCCAGAGAGAAACCACGCGGTGATTATTCGGTTACTGTTCGAATGTATGACCAGACGGGACTCACCGCTCTTGAGTATACCTCCAAACCAGCGCATGGCACATATCCAACAATTCAATGGGACGCCGGTGAAGTCCTGCTTGATTGGTATGACCTAACCTTGCCAGAGCATTTAGAGCCAGGTCCATACATCATCGAAATATCGCTCGTTGAAGAAATAAATCGTGCGGTACTCGGCAGAGTATCGCTACCGTCAATTCTTGTAACCAAATGAGTACCAAAAGTATAATCGCACTGACACAGCGAGCGTGGTCAGTCATTGGAATTCCGATCATGCTTGCCCTCCAAAATGTGGTAATTTTCAGGGAACACTATTTTGCTGACGTGGGATTCCCATGGGATTTTCCATTGGCTTACTATGCAATTGTTGCACATTGGACGAGCGCAGTCTCAAAAGGGATATTCCCGGAATGGATTCCCTTCCAACAGATGGGATACCCCTTTGCATTACAGTTGCAATCAGGTCTGTACTATCCGCCACTGTGGATTTTTCCAATATTCAAGATTCCATATACTCTTAATGCTGCCGTAGTTGTACAATGCATCCACGTCTTGGCTGGTGCTTTCGGCATGTTCTTTTTCTTGCGTGACAGGTTGGCCTCAGATGAGTTAGCATTTGTTGGAGCATTCCTCTTTCAATTTTTTGGAGGATTTTATTCCAATGCGGAACATGTAGACATCATTCGAGCATTCGCACTCGCACCATGGCTCTTATATCTCTTTACTTTTTCTGGTTCCAATGCATTCCTCTTACCGCGCCGAATTTTGTTTATCCCTCTAGGACTGTACCTGCTTGCAACTGGTGCATATCCTGGCAATCTATTATCTACCGCATTCATCCTCGTGGTATATGTAATTTTCCAAATGTTGGCTGGCTATTTAAGGACACGGAATTTCCGCTGGATCATTCACATTAGTATAGGTACTTTCATATTAACCGTTTTGGGTATGGCATTGTCAGCAATTCAAATCGGCCCAGCACTCTTGTATCGCGATCAATTTATTCGGCTAGACATAGTTGATGCTTTGCCCCAGAACGTTCGCTATTTTATTGAGCTCGCGCATTTACCCGGCTTGTTTCTTTCTAACAAAACACTGCCTGGTGAAATCTCAATGACCTCTACCTATGTCACACTCCCTGCGCTTATCTTGGCAAGTTTTGTCACCTTCGACCGAGTGAAACAACATTGGATCGCTATGACGATCGGTGGGGTAGCAATGTTGATGGCTACCGGGCCACAATCTCCGTTTTGGATTCTGATAACAAATCTCGCACCGTGGCTTAAAGCATCACGCCATCCAAGCAGTGATTATCGTGTCTTCATTGCAATTCCAATTATTCTCTTGGCAATACTTGGACTACAATCCATCATCCACAAAGAGCTCTCGGGTCGCGCCATCATTGCGCGGATTGGGTTTGTCGCAATCTGGTTCTTTACTAGCATATTCATGATCTATCATCAGGCGAACACCTCCTTCATCTGGGCATTAGCGATTGCAACCGCAACCTTGATATTGTTACTGGTTTCATGGGCAGTCCAGCCCAAGCGCATCTATCTCGTCTTGGCGAGTTTGATTCTCATCGCCGCGCTTGATGCATGGCGTGTGTTGCCTGATATTCCCACCTGGCAAGAGCCGGCCATCAGTTTCTACTACCCGAAACAAGGATGGATGTCCCGGGAAGATAGCCAACTCAATGTATCCAGCATTTTTGATTCATTGCCATCAAGCCGCCCCGCACGTGAGGTGCCTGCGAATGATTTTGCTTGGCATGGATACCTTGATGGTCATTACCTAACAAAAGACAGCCTAAGTACCTTGAAAACCCCTCACATTATCAACACCAACCCCTTGTACTTCGAATGGATGTTACTTCCGTGGAAGCCGATCTTTTTGGATGTACAAGTAGCCCAAAATGAAAATGGACACGTTGATATACCGGACGAAGAATTATCAACAAAACTAAATAGTCTCGATTCCACCCAACAGCGTGTTTTACAAACCAAATATGGAATCAACGATGTTACTTATTCCGTGTCACTCCGCGAGTCGTATCTGATGATTGAAAACGAAGCATATTTTCCGGGCTGGTCAGGCGAAATTGTTCTCCCCGACCAAAAGATACCCATTCAAGCAATCCCAGTAAACGGTGTTTTGCGCGGTTGGTTGCTACCTGCCGGCGAATACATTTTGGAGACACATTTTCAACTTCCATTTACTCCAGTCTTTCGAATAGTCAGTCTCGGTGCATTAGCGATATGGCTTGCAATTTTATTCCTATTGGGTAGAAAAGATAAAACAATGTTTTGACGATTGTTACGCGGTCAACGATTTATTCACCACAGAGTTCACTGAGATTTCTATAGTTTTCTCGGTGCTCTCCGTGTGCTCCAGTAAAATCGTGTCAGGCGAGTAAATAATTTGACGGAGGTTTAGATTGAAACTCGAAGGCGTCTTTCCACCGATTCCCACTCCCTTTGATTCCGATGGTAATCTGTTGCCCGACAAACTCAAAGCGAACATTGCGCTGTGGAACCAAACCGGTTTGCACGGTTACGTTGTGCTGGGTTCCAACGGCGAAGCCCCCATGCTCACCGACGACGAACGCATCGAATTGTGGCACGCCGCACGTGAAGCCATCCCCCGCAACAAACTGTTTCTGGTCGGCGCGGGCGTGGAATCAACCCGGCATTGTATTACCTTAGCCAAGCGCGCAGCGGAATGTGGGGCGGACGCAGCCATGTTCGTTACCCCCAATTACTACAAATCCCAGATGAATTCGACGACGTTGATCAATCACTATCGCCTGATTGCCGATGCCTCACCGATTCCAACCATCATCTACAATATGCCGGCGGCAACCGCTTTGGATATTGATGCCAACACCGTCATCCAACTCGCCGAGCATCCCAACATCATCGGTATCAAAGATAGCAGTGGCAACATCACCAAGTTTGAGGAAATCATTCGCGCCGTGCGTCCCGATTTCGCAGTTATTGCTGGATCGGGTGGCTATTTTTATCCGGCGTTGTGCGTGGGCGCAAAAGGCGCCGTTGCCGCGCTTGCCAATGTGGCGCCGCGCGAATGTGTGGCGCTGTACGATGCCTTCCGCGCGGGCCACCACGATGAAGCACGCACCCTGCAACTGCGCCTGGTCCCGTTGAACGCTGCCGTTACCACACGCTGGAATGTTGCCGGCCTGAAAGCCGCCCTGGAAGAACTGAATCAAGGATTTTACGGAGGGTCCCCCCGTTTGCCGGTGCGACCGATGAGCCCCGAAGATCGCGCAATGTTGCGCAAAATTATGCAGGAGGCTGGTATTTTGCGTTAAAAATTCGCTGAAGCACGTTTTGATTTTCCAAAAACTTTGTGGTATACTAGGCACATAATGGACTTGAAACGCTTCCTTGTTACCGCCCCCATTGCCTTGTTTTTGACGATGGCTAGTCTTGCGATGGGGCCGGACTCACAATCTGGCGTCACTGTCCAGGTCGCAGGCGTGGGGGATTCACCTTCGATGGTGTTTGCTTCGACCGATGCGTTCACCATTGAAAAGACACCCGTTTCGGATGCTACTCCGGAACCGACGCTTGTGCCGACCCCCATTCCTCTACCCACCCAAACCGTTTCTCCAACACCGACCCGGGCACCTATCCGTTCCGCGCGCGTCCCGATCCTGATGTACCACTATATCAGCGTGCCTCCGCCTGATGCCGACAAATACCGGCTTGATCTTTCCGTAACGCCGGAAAATTTTGAGGCACAGGTCAAATACTTGGCAACCCAAGGTTATACCTCCATTCGCTTATCCGACTTGTCCGAACATTTGCTCACGGGCAAGCCCCTGCCCCCCAAACCCATCGTCCTGACCTTCGACGATGGTTACCTCGATAACTATGAAAATGCGTTTCCGATTTTGATGAAATACAAATTCGTGGGAACCTTCTTCGTCATCACCAATTACGTGGATGCGCAGAAGCCGGGTTATATGAATTGGGATCAACTCGAAGAGATGGCAATCGAAGGACACGAAATCGGTTCGCACACCATGTCCCATTTCGAGTTGAAAGGTAAACCGCGTGCCATCCAAGCCAGCGAGATTGCCGGCTCCAAACTCGCCATCGAATCCCGCATCGGGACGCCGGTCAAATCGTTTTGCTATCCCTCCGGCAAGTACGATGCCAACTCGATCAGCGCTTTACGCTCCGCCGGTTACCTGGGGGCGGTAACCATCGAATCGCAAGGAATTCGTCAAACCTCGACCAACATCTTTGAAATGCAACGCATCCGCGTGCGCGGCAGTTATAGCATCAACGAGTTTGAATACTGGCTCAAGTACTTTAGCAGCACTGGTAAATAAACCCAAGGACGAGTAGCGGACTCGTCCTTTTTTAGTCCCTCTCCAATCCTCAACTTGAAACCTACTCTTGGCTGTAGTATACTTGGCGTATGTTCACCATCCCACGCGAAATTTGCTGCGACTTGAATCAGGCGCTCGATTACGAATGGCTGGTTACGAATAGCCAAGGCAGTTACACCGCCAGTTCGATTAGTGGTGCAAACACGCGTCGCTATCATGGCTTGCTCGTTGCCGCACTTGCATCCTCACGCATCGTTACCTTATCCAAAATAGATGAAGAACTCCAAGTAGGAGACGCCACCTACCGCTTGGGAACGAACGAGTATGAAAGCGGCACGATTTACCCAGAGGGTTATCTCTTTTTGGAACGCGTGGAACTCGATGGAGCTATTCCAACCTTTGTTTATCACGCCGCAAATTTCACGTTGACCAAGACAATTTGGCTTGAACCAGGGCGCAACACCACATTTGTTCGATACACACTCGAAGAGGCGTCTGCACCGGTGCAATTAACCCTGTTGCCCCTATGCACATATCGGAACGTTCACACCGAACTCCGCGGCGCGGCGGATTGGCATTTTGGTGTAACAGCACAGGGAGACACGGTAACGATCATTGCACACCACAACGCAACACCGTATCATTTGATTACGTCGCCTACCGCCAATCTGGTTCCGCTCAATCTGTGGTACTGGCGGTTTCGTCATCGCGTTGAACAAGCACGCGGACGAGATTCGATCGAAGATTTGTACTTGCCCGGTTTGTGGCGCGTCACTCTCCAACCCCACCAATCCTTTACCGTGATTGCGACAACCGAAGACCCGGCATCGGTTGAGCGAGAAGGCAAGACGGCGTTGCACCGCGCGCGTGCCAACACGCAACCCGTCACTCGCAGTGAAATCATTCAATTCTATCAGTCGTTGAGCGCACAAGCCGGCGTCTGATTGTTCGAAGGAGTATTCCTCTTGCCCTTGGATTTCCAAACATTTTCCAATGCGACTATTTTGGGTGGCTTGATCATCACCGCCGCGTTCATCGTACTCATTCCCGATTGGCGACTTGCACTGTTCGCACTCATCGTTCAATATCTGGTCGCCGCAACACTCCTCGTTGAACTCGTCCCGTTCCAAATTGCCCTTGTGCGTCTGCTTTCGGGTACATTGGCACTGTTGATTCTGTACCTCACCTTGCGCCAAAAATCGGAACGCTTACACCGCGCACTCACCTCGCCGGACGATACGCCTATTCCTCCGGAGCATTACACGGCATTCGTCGTCGGTTTGCCTTTTCGATTTTTCGCCCTCGCGCTGGTAGCGCTGGGCATCCTTGGCATCGCGACCTCGTTATCGTTTCTGGGTGTCCCCGGGAATGTATTGTTTAGTGGAATGTGGTTGCTCACCGCCGGCATTTTGGTGGCGATCCTCTCGCGGGATGTATTACGCTTGGGCATGGGCATCTTGATGTTTACGTGTGGGTTTAGTATTCTGGAAACCGCCACCGAATCGAGTCTGTTACTCTTTGGTTTGCTCAACATTTCCGATTTGCTCATCGCGCTGGTGATCGCACACTTGGGCGGGTTGCCGGTGCGCGCCAGCCCACAACGTCGGCATGGAGAAACTCAATGACCGTCATCTGGATGGCGTTGATCTGTCTTGCCACCGGCGTCGCGATTCGTCTTGTACGGCGATTGCCGCGCCTCGTTTTTGTTGTGTCGCTTGCCGGCGCGACCTTGCTTGCGGCGGTTGTCTTCACGGCACCTAGCAATCCCCTCACATTTTTGGGTCGCACGCTGACGCTGGATATAGCCGCGCGGTATTTTATTGCCCCGGCAGTGATGATTGCCGCCACGCTGGCGTTCTTTGGTCCCTTAACTTTTCAAAATGTGAGCAATATCCCGGCAGTGATCATTGCCAATTCGCAAGGATCATACTTTTTTTGGGCGCTCGCACCGCTGGCGATCGCGATTGCACTCGATAGTTTTCCGCTCGCGGTGTTCTTTTGGGCAAGCGGCTTGGTCGTGTTGATGTTGGCATCACATCCCCAACGTGAAGGACGCGTAGGCGGTGCGGCGCAATTCCTGCTCATCATCATTATCGCCAGCGCCAGTCTGTTGCTCACCAATCGTCTCATTGATTTGTATCCGCTTACGCCGGAAAACGCCGATTTGATTCGGAGTACCATCATCTTTCTCGCGCTGGGTCTGGGATTGTTGCTCGCCGTGTTTCCGTTCAGCATTTGGTTGGGTCCCCTCGCCGATGAAATGCCCGTGTTGGCGATTGCGTTTCTAATCGGCGTAGCGCAACCGGTGGGACTGTGGCTCTTGATTCAAAAGATGAGCGAGGTGGCATGGCTGACCGATAAATCGCCCTTGCTGACGATTCTGTTGTGGGGCGGCATGTTGACCGCATTGACCGGCGCATTACTTTCAATCCCTGAACGTCGCGATGGACGCTGGCTCGCGTATCTTTCGTTGATTCCGTTGGGATGCGTGCTGGTAGGGCTAGGCTTGGGCACGCGTCTGGGTTTGGTGAGTGCGGTCTCGGCGATGCTCAATCGTGCAATCGGTGTGGCGTTGCTGGGCGGTGGCTTGAGTTTTGTACGACATCATTTCGAACGGCGTTGGCAAATCGTTGGTGGATTGGCAATCGTGGCAGGCGGCTGGACCTTGGCGGGCATTCCACCGATGCTGGGGTTCGCCGCACAATTTCCAATCTATCGCGATCTCGCCGCGCGCGATCTGGGTTACACGATGGCGTTGCTTGCCTCAAACGGCATCGCATTGATCGTAACGCTCCGAATGGGATGGCGCGTGCTGACCGAGCAGCGTTCGGAGGCACAGCCGCGCGAATTCAAATTGGTGCCTTTTCTTTGCACCGTTGTGGTACTCGGGCTACTGGGCATGCTTGTCATCACCGGCTTGTTTCCGCAAATTCTCGCCAATCCCCTCTTTGATGTGCTAGGGCAAGCGGCATATCTCAAGTAACAAAAAAACAGACGACAGAACTCAATCTGTCGTCTGTTGTATTCTGCACGCTCCTACATCGTCTCTGGTGCGTTAACTCCCATCAAGTTCAACGTCCGCGCCAAGGTATGCTTGACCGCCATAATCAATTTGAGCCGCGCACGTGAAAGAGGCAAATCGGCGGGATCAGATGAAAGCACGCGGCATTGCTTATAAAACGAATGGAACAAGCCCGCCAATTCGATGCCATAATGCGGAAGATGATGCGGCTCCAACTTGTTCGCCGCGAGTTCGATAATTTCCGGCAACCGCATCATCGCGCGAATCAATTCCTGTTCGGCGGGATGCGTGAGCAAGGAGACATCGCCATCCGCGTTCACGCCGGCTTGCGCGGCATTCCGCAAGATGCTGGCGATGCGCGCGTGCGCGTATTGCACATAGTACACCGGATTCTCATCCGAATGTTTGACCGCCACATCGAGATCAAAATCAATCGTCGCGTTGACCGATTGCGTGATGAGCATAAAGCGTACCGCATCCGGTCCCACCTCGTCCAGCAATTCATCGAGCGTAACAAATTCGCCGGTGCGTTTGCTCATCCGCACGATTTCGCCGCCGCGCCGCAGGGTCACAAACTGATAAAGCAGAATCGTGATCTTGTTTTCGTCCAAGCCCAAGGCGCGCGCCGCCGCCAGCACACGCGGCACATCGCCATGATGATCCGCACCCCACACATAGATCGCGCGATCAAATTGGCGGATCGCTAATTTGTTCCACACGTACGCAATATCGGAAGCAAGATAGGTGGGGCGTTCGTCCGGGTTGGCAATCACTTTGGGTGAACGAATCAGCACCGCATCTTTTTCTTCGCCAAGGGCTTGCGCCGCGAACCACGTTGCCTCGTCTTTTTCAAAGACCAAGCCTTTGTCTTTGAGAATCTGAAGCACACGCGCAAAGGTGCCATCCTCGTGCAAAGAGCGCTCCGAGAACCAGCAATCAAAGCGCACCTTCATCCGTTCCAACGTGGCGCGCAACTGCGCCGTAACCACCTCGATGCCCAGCAAACCCAATTCGCGAATGGCTTGATCGCGGGGCATCTGCAAAAACCGATCACCGTACTGTTGAACAAATTGTTGCGCAATGTCGAACACGTACTTGCCTTGATAACCATCCTCCGGAAATTTCTCATCGCGACCCAGGGCTTGGGCGTACCGTGCGTAAATGCTTGCGCCAAAGTGACGAATCTGCGAGCCATTATCGTTGATATAAAACTCGCGTTGCACCTCATGCCCGGCGGCTTCCAACACATTCGCCAAGGTATCCCCAATGGCGCCGTTACGTCCCGAACCCACGTGCATGGGTCCGGTGGGATTCACACTCACGTGTTCCACTTGAATCTTGAGGCGTTTAGCGGGGTGCAAATTACCAAAGCGCGCGCCCTCGGCAAGGATCGCATCCACCTGGCGCGCGACCCACGCATCGCTCAACTTAAAGTTCACAAAGCCGGGTGCTGTTGCAGTTACCTCAGTGAGGGTTTCATCTTTGACGATCTGCGCGGCAATCGCTTGCGCGATTTGGATCGGCGCACGCTTGGCTTCCTTTGCCAACTTGAGCGGCAACGAAGTTGAAAAATCGCCAAACTCTTTGCGTTGCGGTCGCTCAACGAAAACGTCCGGTAGTGTAAAAGCGGGTAACGCGCCGGCATTTTGCGCGGCAAGGATAGCTTGCTTAACGAGATCGGCGAGATGGTTTTTGATGAACATTCGATTGTGTCCTAAAATTATTCTTGGGTGACCAACTCATAAATTGATAAATCGGATACAGTTGTCCAATGCGCGTGATCACTTCGTTGACAATATGGTCGGCGGCAAGTCGTTGATCATGGGGTTTGTAACAGATTCCCAATCGCAAATCGTGTCCGCCCGGCTTGTACTTTTCGATCGTCGCATTCAACATCCCCACGTTGACCAGCCGGCTGGCTCTGGCACGCAAAATTTCTTCCGAGCGTCCAAACCCATCATCGTTCCGGACGAACTGGGTTAAACGCAAGGTATGTTCACCGCCCAACTCAGCCAAGAGCGTCCGAAAATATCCGCGTTCTGCCACGCTCGATTGAATCCGTTGTTTCAAGTTCTGCCCATCTACCCACGCACGCTCACCGGCGTAGAGTTCGACCGCAAAGCCATCTTTGTCAATCCGAAGAGCAATCATCGCGTTAGCATAGAAATGACCAAAATCCTCAAAGAGTTCTTTCTTCATCAACTGGATGGTCGTCTCGGGCTTGCTGTACCGCAAGGTCATAAAATCAATGCGCGGTGTGGCAGGCGAAATACGCCACGCGCTAATAAGCCATTGCGACATCCAATGCGGATGCAAGTCCCACTTGTTTTTGCGAATGATCGGATAAATGGCATGATGCAACGTGACCAACTTGTCTTTGACACCTTCGCGTTCGCCATCGTATTCTGGATTGTTGCCCAACCCATTATCGAATACCGCGTAATCGGCGGCGGAGAAGAAGAATTCTGTTTTGCTCATAAGGATTTGGTTCTTGAATGGAAGATTAGCGGGATGATCACGAGAACTAGGATACTGATTATACTGATTGTTGCGCCTAAGACAAATGACCCCGGACGATATTCAAATACGATGGTGTGCGTCCCCGGCTCAATGGGCACGGCACGGAACAGAACATTCGCCCGATAAATCGGCGCGGCGCGGCCGTCCACCATAGCATGCCAACCCGGATACCACGAATCGGCGAGGAAGAGATAACCGGGCTGTTCCGTCCTCGCCGAAAGTTGAACGCGTTCGGGCTGATAAGCAACAATTTCGACAGAATCGCGCGATGAAAGCGCATTGAGTGGTTCTCCATCAGCAAGGAGCGCCAGACGATCAGCAGGAAAATCCGGCTCTTGCAAACGCGCCAACGCCGTGTAATCATCGGCAATCTGTGCGGAATGGACGATGAATGCGCGTGGCAGCGCATCCAGATTCTTCCACACTGCCACCGTGTCGCTAAAATAGGCAACCCGAAAATTGTTCTTGCCGACCAACTTGGCAAGCGACTGTGGTTGCCCCTGTTCATTGTACAAGGTAAGGTCCTCAATCGTCAAATAGACGTCGGGGCGCTCAACGCGCACACTCACGCCAATAATCTCGCCGGGTTCCAAGGCAAACTTTGCCAAGTAGGTGTGCCCCTCAAACGCGCGACCGAATGCCCGCCAAAAACCCGGGAACGAATGCGCGATGGGCGCGCGTTGGTGTTGTGACTTTTTCCGTTCGTAATCCCAGTCCGCTGTTTCAATGCCGACGCGCAACGGGAACACATCAATCCGCCCATCGCGCTGGCGCACCTCCACCTGCCCCACCACCGTCCCCTCCGCCAACTGTTCTGCTTGTTCGGTGAAGGAAGCAATCTCGATGACGGTCGCCGGCGTGGGAGAAATCATTTCCTCGTTGTTCAATACATCCAGCGTGAGCCCGTCCCAGGGAATTGCATTTTTGGTACGCGGACGTGGTTCAAGTGGAATGGAAAAATATTGAACGTTCAAGAGATTCAACATCATCGGCGATAGTTGATGCAGGTACAACACATGTCGCGCCGACGCCAGCGACGAGTACGCGTCCGCACTCTCTTTGCCGTAAAGCAAAGCCGTGTTGGGATACAAACTGTTGCGGATTGCCGGCACCGATGGGAAAATGGACTGATCGGCAAGCACCCGGCCGTTCCCGGGGGCTGTGTCCATGGCGGCAAGCGAACGGGGCACGGTTGTTACCGATGCCGATGGCGTGATTTGGCCCAATGTCTTCATAAAAAGTGGCGCGAGCGCAGTCAAATCTATCAGCACTAATCCAACCATGATGACTCGGAATGTGGCGCTGCTTGTCCGGCGTTGCCAAGCCAGAACCAGCAAGACCAGAGTCGCTGCCGCAAAAATCGCCGGCAGGATTTGCCACGCCGTTAACCAGAACTCGATGGGTTGCACTTCTGCCCAGACAATTGAAACGACGAGCAAGATTCCAAACGTGGCGCCCCACAACCACGCCGGTCGGGAACGAGCCGGTGTTTGCGTCAAACGATGCGCTAACGTATCGAATGCGCTGGCGCTAAGCAAAGCACACCCAAACACAAATAACAAAAGGTACCGCGCTGGCGCACGAAAGAAACTAAAGCCGGGCAATTGATAAATTAAACCATATGCCGGGTTTGCCTCACCCAGCGCCAAAGCCAATGCCACCAGCGCGAACAACGCTAGGAAAATGGTACGGCGATCGCGGCGCAGAAACGGTGCCAATATTGCAAGGATCAGCGGTGCCAATCCGACATTCGCCCAGTATTCATTGTTGATGCCTTCGGATGGCTCACCTTGCCAAAGCGGAAAGATCAAGTGGGGCAGAGAATCCAGCGGCAACGAGTAACTGGTCGCAAATTGAAAATTCGTTCCGCCGCCACGAACTGATAAACCGACCAATTCCAGCGTCGGCAAGATTTGCGCCGCCGCTACGCCAATCGCCAGCACCATCGCCAAGACGACGGTCGCGGAAATCGTCAACATCGTTTTCAGCGAGACAACCTTGGAGGAATGCCACAGCATCGAACCGAAAAATGCAAACAGCGCAAACGTCAGCGTGTTCATAAACGCCACTTGGGGAAAACCGCACAGGAATTGAACACCCAATGATAGCGCAACCAGCGAGAACCACAAGCCGGCTTTGGACGAATTTTGCGTACGCGCGCGTTGAAATTGTTCCCATAAGAATGGTGACCATGGCAGCCATGCACTTGTGGTCAACACGGTAGCGTGTTCCAAACGCGCGAACATAAAGCCATTGAACGCAAAAACAATTCCGGCAAGCAAGGCACTGGCGGTACGCAAGCCAAACGATCTGGCAAGGAGATACATTCCCAACCCTGCCCACGCGAGATGCAAGAGCATGCTATACGCCAACGCCCAATGCGCCGGCAATAGACGAAACAAGACCAGATTGACCGGATACAACGCGCCAATTTGTGCATCGGCGAGGATGGGAAAGCCGGCATACATTCCCGTTGTCCAGAGAGGAATCCGTCCTTGTTGGAGCGCACGTCCCAGTTCAACGCCAAGGGGATAATAGGTGCGTACCATATCATTGCCAAACCACACCCCTTGGGCGAGGGTAATCTGCCAAAAGTAAATCAAGGGCAAGAGAACTAGAAATGTAATCGCGAGGAAATTAGCGTGGCGAGACATTCGTTAGTCTTTGGTCGTTAGTCGTTTGTCTTTAGTCATTTGTCATTTGCTCATTCGCCCATTGCCGTCATTTCATCCCAGTTTTGCCCCACCGCCACATCCACCTTTAATTTCGATTCGAGCGGGTAGGCGGACTCCATCACCGCACGCACTAACGGCGCAACCAGGTCTATTTCATCGTCCGGACATTCGAACACCAATTCATCGTGCACTTGGAGAATCATCCGGGTTTTCAAATCGCGCGCGTGCAACTCGCGATGCAAACGAAGCATCGCCAATTTGATAATGTCCGCCGCACTCCCCTGAATCGGATGATTGATGGCTTCACGTTCCGCGGCGTTACGCGCACTAATATTCGGCGTTCCGCGTTGCAATTCCGGAAAATAACGTCGCCGACCCAAAAGCGTCTGCACGTAACCTTGTTCGCGCGCTTGGCGTTTAGTGTTTTCGATGTACTCTTTTACTTGGGCAAACTGGGCGAAATAACTATCAATCAGTTGACGCGCTTCGGCTTGGGACATTTCCGAACGCGCCGAGATCCCATAATCCGTGATGCCATACACGATGCCAAAGTTAATCGTCTTGCCGTGTTGACGCATGGCGGGAGTCACTTGCTCAAGCGGCACTTTGTACAAGCGTGCGGCGGTTACCGCGTGAATATCTTCCCCACGCGCAAACGCTTCCAACAAGTTGTGGTCGTGAGCAATGTGCGCGAGGATGCGCAGTTCCACTTGCGAATAATCCGCGCTGATCAGTTTGCTTCCGCGTGGCGCGATGAACGCACGCCGCACTTGGCGGCCCAGTTCGGTCCGAATCGGAATGTTCTGCAAGTTGGGATCAGAAGACGAGACCCGTCCGCTGACTGTTCCCGTTTGATTATAGTTGGTATGCACGCGCCCAGTACGCGGATGCACCAACGCCGGCAAGGCGTCCACGTACGTGCCTTTGAGTTTAGACAACTCGCGGTGTTCGAGGATGAGGGGAATGATCGGATGCACGTCGCGCAGAGATTCGAGCACCCCAGCCGCAGTAGAGATTTGCCCCGATTTGGTCTTGGGTAACCCAGCCGCCGGCAAGCCCAGTTTATTAAAGAGAGCATCCCCTAACTGCACCGGCGAAGCAAGGTTAATCGGTGCGCCTACCATCGCTTGAATTTGTTTTTCCAATTCTTGCAAGCGTTGGGTGAGATCGCGCGACATTTGCGCCAAAAAATCAAGATCGAGTAAAACGCCGGTGCGTTCCATCTCCATCAACACTGGCACCAGCGGCATTTCGACTTGATAAAACAACTCGGCTACACCACGCTCCGCCAGTTGCGGTTGATAATGTTCAACCAACCGATAGGTATAGTCCGCATCCGCACACGCATAGCGCGCCACTTGAGCCACGTCCACCTCAGCCATCGAAATCTGACGCTTGCCTTTGCCGATCAGTGATTCGATCTCGATCATTTGCACGCCAAACTTTGCCAAGACGAGATTCTTGAGTCCCAACGATTGAGCACTCGGCTCGATGAGGTGTGCGGCAATCATCGAATCGAAGGCGAGGCCACGCAATTCGATGCCAGCTTCGGCGAGGACGGTGAGATCGTACTTGGCATTGTGCGCGTACTTGGCGATAGATGTGTCGGCAAAAACAGGGGCAAGTTTGGCGAGAACACGCGCACGATCAAGCAAGTCATGTTGCGCAGAACGTGAGGTGTGTTCCGTTATATCGAATGTAAGTTGTCCTTCGTCGCTCGTCCTTGGTTGTCCGTCGGTTTTCAACGGAATATAGTACGCCTCCCCCTTGCCTACGCCAATCGCAATGCCCACCAACTCGGCGCGCATCGGATCGGTATCGGTGGTTTCCACGTCAAGGACAAACGCCGGCACTTGACGCAATCGCGCAACCAGTTGATCCAACGCCTCTTCCGTATCAACGGTATGATACTGCTCCACGTTCGGCGTCGCAGCTTTAGTGGGGACAGCGCCGGGCAAGCGTTCGATTAAACTGCGAAAACCGAGTTCGCGAAAGAGAGGGATTGCGCCTGCCATGTTGAGTTTGCTAACACGACACGTCTCTGGATCAAATTGAATCGGCGCATCGGTAACGATGGTTACCAGTTTCTTACTTTGCTCCGCCAACTCACGCCCCGCGCGCAATTTCTCTTGCCAACGTTTTTCGATTCCGTCGAGATGTTGATAAACGGCTTCGAGACTGCCATAGGTCTGGATGAGTTTCGCCGCGGTTTTCTCACCGATGCCGGGCACCCCCGGCACATTATCGGATGGATCACCTTTGAGTGCTTTGAAATCAATGAGTTGATGCGGCTTGAGTTGATAACGCTGCTCGACCGCGCTTTCATCGTACAACGTAAAACCACCGCCGGCTTGGGGAGTGAACATCAACACGCGCACGTGCGGATTGACCAGTTGCAGTGTATCGGTATCACCGGTCACGATGATCGTTTCAATCCCGCGTTCGTTTGCTTGCCGCGCGAGGGTGCCCAACAAATCGTCGGCTTCATATCCTTCCATCCCAAACACTGGAATGCCCATTGCTTCCACAATCTGCCGCGAGCGTTCCAATTGAATGTGCAAATCATCGGCAAGTTCGGGCCGTTGCGCCTTGTATTCGGCAAAGAGATCGTCGCGAAAACTTTTGCCCACATCAAACGCCGCCGCGATAAAATCCGGTTGTTCATCGTTCAAGACTTTGAGCAGTGTGTTGGTGAAACCGTACGTCGCGTTGGTGGGTTCGCCGGTAGGGCTAGTGAGGCGGGTGATGGCATGATACGCGCGATGAATGAGCGCGTGTGAATCGAGGAGAACGAGTTTCATAAATGAGCCAATGATCCAATGAGCCAATTCACCAATCTGGTTTGCAAGTTGATTCATTGGCTCATTGGCGCATTGCTGAATTGTCTGGTTATTTGTCCAATCGTTCCAAGTTGGCAACGCCGCTGACTTGAAGTTCTTGAAAGCGGGCGTCGGCATTGCCCACGCGCCATTCCACGATCACTTGACCATCGCCATTCTTGTACGCGGCAAGCGCGGGATGTTTCAAGATCCGTTCGAACGCATCGAGCAAATCTTGATTGGGCGCTTTCATTTTGAGGAGCAAATATTTCTTGGGCTCCCATTCGATCACAAACGATTCGCCGCGCCAATCGGCATGGCATTCAAACGGCGGTGTGTCTTTGGTACACGAGACCCACATACTTTTCAAGCCGGCTTGCCAGAACACCAAACGCAAATCATTCTCGATGACCGAGCGTGAAGCCGGGTACTCCTTGAACAACCACGAGGCATTCATTTGGTCTTCCTCCCAACAAGATGATGGCAACTATTTTTGCTTGTGCTACGATTTTAACACAAGAGCATCGGCGGGTCAAAAGATTTTAGTTTGGCAACTGCGGCAACGCACGACTAGGTCTCGCATCGAACTTGGGCACCTGGGGTGGATTCGCGGCGAGTAATTTTTGGATCTCTTCGATGGCGCGTTCCAATTGCGCATCGTGTCCGCGCGCGTAATCTTGTGGCATATTGTCCACTTCAATATCCGGATCCGTGCCGTAATTCTCTACACCCCACCCCACATCTTCAAACCAAAACGAAAATTCCGGTTGCGTGGTGATGGTTCCATCCACGAGCGCGTGGCGGGGCCAGATGCCAATCACACCGCCCCATGTCCGCTTGCCGATCAGTGTGCCGAGTTTCATCAACTTGAAGCCGTGCGAAAAAATATCACCATCCGAGCCAGCTTGCTCGTTGGTCAAGGCGACCATGGGACCCAAGACCGATTCCGGCGGATAGGGTTCGGGGGCTTGGCCCCAACGCGATGTATCGTACCCCACACGTCGGCGCGCCAGTTTCTCCAAAATCAACGCCGAAACATGTCCGCCCCCGTTAAAGCGCACATCCACGATCAAACCCTCGCGATCCACCTCGGCGAGGTAGCCGCGATGGAATTCGGCGTAACCGCGTGGACCCATATCCGGGATATGCACATAGCCCACGCGCCCATGCGTCGCTTCGTGCACGCGTTGGCGATTGCGCTCAACCCATTCGCGATAATGCACCAGCATTTCTCCACGCAAGGCTTTCACCATCACCGTGCGCGGCGGCTCGTCTAGGTGCTTGACCGTCAACGCAATTTCCTTGCCCGCTAAATTCACCAACGCCATCATCGGGGCAAGTGCACGCGAAAGTTTGCGACCATTGATCGCCAAAAGATAATCGCCCACTTGAACATTGACGCCTGCGCCGTTGAGCGGGGAATCGTGTTCCTCGTCCCAGTGATCGCCTTGAGCGATATGCACAATTTTCCACGCATCGGCGGCAGCATCGTACTCAAAATCGGCGCCCAAATATCCCTGCGAATAATCCGGACTGCGCCGATAATCGCCGCCCAGTTCGTATGCGTGCGAGGTGCCTAGTTCGCCTTGCATCTCCCAGAGCAAATCAGAAAATTCGGAACGGCTTGCCACGCGATCCACCAACGGCAGATAACGATGATACACCGCGATCCAATCCACTTGGGACATATCCGGCGTCCAGAATTGATCGCGTTGCAAACGCCACGCCTCGCGGAACATTTGCCGCCATTCGCTCCCGGGATTCACGGCGAGATTGATGCGCTCTAAATCGAGCCAGCCATTTTTGCGATTGGGCGGCAAACTACCGTCGCGTTCCGGTTTCTCGCCGGCTTTGAACACGCGCAAACGATTGCCAGCGCGATAGAGCAACATCGTGGCATCGCGCGAAAGTTCAAAGTCGGTAATGCCGGCAACGATCTCATCCTCTTTTTGATCCTCAAACGAATAAACAACGAGGGTCCCTTTTGCCGGCGGCTCACCTTGTTGCGCCCACGTGCGTCCCAACGATCCTTCCACCGGGTACCACGTGTACAAAACTTTGCCATCCTTAGTGCCTAGTACACGGCCATACAATCCTTCGTCCACCGGAAATTCGATCATACGCGACTGAATGCCTTCCAAATCAATTTGAATCGGCTTTTCGGTTTCCTTTTCTTCCGGCTTGGCTTCGGCCGGTGGTTTGGATTCGTCCGATTTTTCCGGCTTGCTTTCGCCGGGTTTGCTCTGCTTTTCGTCTTGATCTTTTTTCTTTTCCAAACGCGGCTTGGGAATAAAAGGCGAAAGCGTCTCTTTTTGCAACGTAATCAAAAACGGTTTCATGCCGCGTGGAAAATTCAAATCAAAGTGCATATTGTCGTACACCGGGTTGAAATGGCGATACGACAAAAAGTAGAGAAACTTGCCATTGGGATCGAACGCGGGTGCGACATCGCGGAGAACCGGTGGCGTGATTTGGAAGGTTTCGCCGGTTTCGCGCTTCCATAATTTCAGCACATCCACTTGGAGCGAAATAGAAACACTATACGTCAGCCACGCGCCATCCGGCGACCAATCGAAGCCAGCAATCGGCCGCGCGACACCGCGATCAATTATTTTCATTTCACGCGTGGTCAGGTCTAGCCACACAAGTTCATAACGGTGATTGCTAAAAGCAATTTGATCATGTTTGGGGTTCACCGCCATCGCCGTGGGTCGTCCAATATCCAACCCTTCGATGCGCACAGGGTCTTGGTTGGCAACCGCGCTGAGAATGACCAACGATTCTTCGCCGCCCTCATCCGTTACAGCGATCAATCGCTCACCATCGTTGAGCCATGCCGGCAAACGATAACGCACGCCATCGTTATCGCCGGGTTGAAAGACCGCCCCTTCCCAGTTTGCCATCGTAAACACTTTGCCGCGCGCGGAAATGGCGATGGCTTGTCCCTGGGGATGCAATGTGGCGTCTTCCAAATATTTGCTCACGGACACAAATTTGCGGTTGCGTTGCGTCTGCGGCGAATGAAATTCGATGGGGATGAGGGTGCTCGTATTGGTGAGCGGATCAAAGAGGAACAAATCCGCACCCGCATGATAGACGATGCGTTTGCCGTCCGTGGTTGGATTGCGCGCGTAGAAATCGGTGTGATGCGTGTGCCGCCGCACATCGCTGCCATCGGGCATGCACGAGTAGAGATTACCAATCCCTTCGGCATCGGAGATGTAATAGAGGCGTTCGCCCAGCCACATGGGTGCGGCAAGATTGCCTTCTAATTTCAGCGGCACAAAGTTGCCGTCGCTTTGCACATCAATCCAAATTTGCCCGGTCGTTCCGCCGCGATAACGTTTCCAACGGGCTGGGTCAGCCGTATTGCGTCCAATCACGACGCCCCGCGCGCCATACGAGATTGTGCGTGCCGGACCCACGTTGAGACGTTCGGGAGGATTACCCGCGGTGTCCACCGTATAGAGATGCAACAACACGTTGAAGGGTTGCCCCGCATTGTTGGCAAAAATAATCTTGCCCTCGCGCCAACCTACGGTTTGACAAAGTGTGCCACCCATAAACGTGAGCCGCTTGGCTTGCCCACCCTGCGCCGGCATCACATAAATTTCCGGATCCCCTTCTTCATAGCCGACAAACGCCAGTTGCGTTCCATCGGGCGAGAGCACGGGACGCGTGGCTTCACCCAAATTTGAAGTTAAACGTCGCGCCACCCCGCCGGTGGCTGGCACCATCCACAAATCGTCTTCGCACGCAAAAACCACCGTATCGCCAGCAATTGTTGGAAAGCGATAATAACCCGCAACCATTTTCCGGTTTCTCCCTTGGCAACATTTAACCTTGCAAAGGCGAATCGTCACCTTGCAAGGTTAGCGCATCTGGATTATACACACGCACAAAATTTTTGCAATGGCAGAAGTGGTGAGTGCCAAGTTCAAAACACGCTCTACATCTGTGATTCACTCACCTTACGCGATTTTACCACAGCGCACACAGAGAACGCAGAGAAAAAACATGTAACTACTCACCGCAGAGGCGCAGAGAACGCCGAGTTTCATTTTGTTTTTTTCTCCGCGCCCTCGGCGTCTCTGCGGTAATTTGAGAAGGGCTGAACAGTTACAAAAACATAGAAACCTCGGCGAACTCTGTGATCTCGGTGGTGAACAAATCATTGACCGCGTAACATCAGTGATTAAATAAAACCCCGTCAGGTTCGTACTCTGACGGGGTTTGGCATTCTATCGCCATCGGCGTGGGAACGACGGACGCCGCACCGGCACGCGTGCCGGTGTTCGGGAACGTAACAAGGACAAGAGTTGTTCCAGCCAATTGTTGAACGCGTCTTGAACCGAGGGTTTGTTTTCTTTTTTGCGTTTAGGGGCAGATGGGTTGGGCATTGCCTTTCCTCCAAAATAATTCGCCCGACCCCTTTGTCAAGTTGATCCAAGTATAGTGAGATTGGACGGTTTGTCAACCACCGCGCGGCTTGACCATCTCTCCACCTCCGTTTATAATCGGCGCATTCACGATGACAACGTTACCTCTGCAATTCGGTGTGCTCTGTTTTGTCTCACTATTCACGATGATTGACCCCATCGGCGCATTGCCGATCTATACCGCGATGACTACGCGCCTCTCGCATCGCGAATCGCGGCGCGTGGCGTTTCGCGCAGCATTGACGGCGTGGCTGGTGTTGATCGTCTTTGCGCTGACCGGGCGTTTTGTGTTCGAGTTCTTTGGCATCTCGGTCAACAGTCTGCGCATCGTGGGCGGCGTGATCTTTTTCATTATGGGTTATGAAATGCTTGAAGCACGACTCACGCGTACGAAATCAGACGAAGAATCGGTGAGCGAGTACATCGAAGATATTGCGATCACGCCGCTCGGGATTCCACTCATCGCCGGACCGGGCGCGATTACGATGGTCATCGTCTTGATGAACGAGGCCACCGGCAACCTTGAAAAACAAATCGCCTTGTTGATGGCAATCACCGCGGTGCTGGGTCTCACGTTTGTGTTTCTCATCGGTGCGCGGCAGGTCATGCACGCCTTGGGACATAGCGGCAACAAGGTCTTGTTGCGCGTGATGGGTTTGATGGTGATGGCAATTGCCGTCGAATTTTTCTTTAACGGTTTGCGACCCATTGTGCAAAGTATGCTCCACTAGAAAGAGACTTTGAATGACAACAAAAGGATTGGAATTTCCTTGCCGCTTTCCGGTCAAGACGATCGGTAAGAACACCGGCAATTTTGAAGAGATTGTCGTTGCCATTGTTCGCCGGCACGTCCCCGATCTGCAAGACGAAGAAATCAGCAGTCGGTTGAGCCGGGATGGCAAGTATCTCTCCGTAACCACCACATTCATCGCTACCAGCCAAGAACAACTCGATGATTTGTATTACGAGTTGAGCCGCCACGAACTTGTGATGATGGTGCTGTAAAATTTTATTCAAGGAGACGCGATGCCTAAACATCCAATCACCATTGATGATCTGTTCAACATCAAACTGGTGTCCGATCCGCAGATTTCGCCAGACGGCAAAACGATTGCGTTTGTCCTCCCCACACCGGATTTGCCGGGCGACAAGTACGCCGCCCACCTTTGGCTCGTCCCCAGCGATGGCTCGGCACCGCCGCGCCAACTGACTTTCGGTGAGGGCAAGGATCGCGCGCCACGGTGGTCGCCTGATGGTAAAACGCTGGCGTTTGTTTCCGACCGCGACAAGGACAAAAAAGATCAACTCTATCTCATTTCGCTGGCTGGTGGTGAAGCGCGCCGCTTGACCGAGGATGCCAACAAACCCAGCGCGCCGGTGTGGGCGCCGGATGGAACAATGATCGCGTACACCTCCAAAGTGATTACAAAACAAACGAAAAAGACCAATAACGTGCGCGATGATTCCGACGTGAAAGCATACACCCGGCTCAACTATAAATCGAACGACGAAGGATTCTGGGATTATGGGTGGCGCCAAATCTTTGTGGTTACCGTTGCAGACGCCACCACGAAACAACTCACGCGCGGCGCTTACAATCATAGCGCGCCGACGTGGTCGCCAGATTCCAAGACAATCGTCTTTGCCGCCAATCGTTCCGCGCAAGCCGATGAACAACTGTGGAACGATTTGTGGGCAGTCTCCGCCCAAGGTGGCGCACTCCAACGTTTAACTCGGCGCAAAGGTCCCGCCTCCGCCCCATCGTTTTCACCGGACGGCAAATGGATTGCGTTTGTGGGACACGAGAACGAGTACTCGCACGTAACCGAAGCCGGGATTTACGTGATGCCCGCCCGCGGCGGTCAAGCGATCAAGATCACCGCCGGGTTTGATCGCACGTACGGCAGCGCGCTTGCCACCGATTTGCGTTCACCCGAAGGAGGCGCCGCAGCCCCACAATGGTCCAAGGATGGCAAGATGATTTATTTTGTCGCCACCGATCACGGCGCGAGCAACGTGTATGCGGTGCCAGCACACGGTGGCGAGGTTCGACCAATCACGCGCGGCGAACAGCATATCGTTGGTTACTCGTACGCGCGCGTGGCGAATCGGTTTGCCTTGGCATTGAGCGAGCCACTCAATCCCAACGATGTGTTCACCGCCACGCCGACTGGCACGCTGAAACGCCTCACGCGCGTCAATGCCGATGTGTTCACCGATCTGCAACTCTCCAAGCCCGAACATTTTGCCGTATCGAACGAAGGCGTGACGATTGAGGGTTGGTTGATGAAACCGCTGAATTGGAAAACCGGAAAAAAATATCCGGCGATTCTGCAAATTCACGGCGGACCGCACAGTGCCTACGGCGCAACCTTCTTCCACGAGTTTCAAGTTTTGTGCGCACAAGGATACGCGGTGATCTTTTGCAATCCACGTGGCAGTGCTGGCTATGGTCAAGAGTTTGCTGCCTGTATCGCCAAAGATTGGGGTGGGCGCGATTATCGCGATGTGATGGCAGTGATGGATTACGCACTCAAAAAGTATGCGTGGATTGATCCAAAGCGTACCGGCGTGGCGGGTGGATCGTATGGCGGCTATATGACGAGTTGGATCATTACGCACACTAATCGTTTCAAAGCGGCAATTTCTATGCGCGCCCTCAACAATTGGTACTCGTTCTATGGCACCAGCGACCTTGGACACTTTTTCGCCAGTGAGTGGTACGTGGGCGGCGAGCCGTGGAATAACGCGGAAGCGTATTTGCAACATTCGCCGATTGCGCACGTGGCAAATTGCAAAACGCCAACATTGATCTTGCACAGCGAAAAAGATTTTCGTTGTCCCATCGAACAAGCCGAACAATTTTACATCGCATTGAAAAAACTGGGCGTACCCACCGAGTTGGTGCGCTTTCCGGATGAAACGCACGAACTCTCGCGCAGTGGCAAACCCAAACATCGCAAGGAACGTTTGGAACGCATTGTGCAATGGTTTGGCAAGTATTTGAAAAAATAGGAGCCTTATGGCATACCGCGATTTGCGTGAGTTTCTTGCCCAGCTTGAAAAAAACAAACAACTCAAACGCATTACCGCGCCGGTGAGCCAAGACCTGGAAATCACCGAGATCGCCAATCGCGTGATGAAGAGCACCGGCGATCAAAACGTCGCGCTTCTCTTTGAGAACGTGCGCGGTCACTCGATGCCGGTGGCGATCAACTTGTTTGGCACCGAACAACGAATGGCATGGGCACTTGGTTTGGAACACCTTGAGGATTTGAATAAAAAATTATCCGAGTTCATCTCGCTTGAGATGCCCAAAGGGTTGATCGAAAAAGCGCAACGCGGGCTAGAGATGTTGAATGGTTTGAAAAATACCGAGCCGCGTTACGTCAGTCGCGCCGCGTGCCAAGAAATCGTTCAAGAAAAACCTGCGCTCTCTACGTTGCCCATCCTCCAATGCTGGCCCCAAGATGCCGGGCGTTATATCACCTTGCCCTGCGTCTTTAGCCGCGATCCCAAAACCGGCAAGCG
Organism: Chloroflexota bacterium; assembly: GCA_037440625.1. GTDB lineage: Bacteria > Chloroflexota > Anaerolineae > UBA4142 > UBA4142 > DAOTXS01. The sequence goes on along the minus strand of JBBITT010000002.1, from coordinate 101,006 downwards.
TAACGTGGGTATGTATCGTCTGCAAGTCTTTGATGACCAAACGCTGGGGATGCATTGGCAGCGTCACAAAGGAGGCGCGGAACATCAACGCGTTGCGCGCGATATTGGCGCGGAAAAAATTCCGGTGGCGGTTGCGCTGGGCGGCGATCCCGCCATCATTTGGTCGGGCTCCGCCCCATTGCCGCCGGACATTGACGAACTGATGCTGGCAGGATGGCTACGCGGCAAATCGGTTGAGTTGGTCAAGTGTGTTTCGCAACCCCTGGAGGTGCCCGCCGATGCCGAAATCGTGATCGAAGGATATGTTGACCCGCGCGAACAACGCCTCGAAGGACCGTTTGGCGATCACACCGGCTATTATTCCCTTGCCGATGAATACCCGGTAATGCACATTACCGCCATAACGCATCGCCGTGATCCGATTTATCCGGCAACCATCGTGGGTAAGCCGCCGATGGAAGATTATTGGATGGGCAAAGCCACCGAGCGATTGTTCCTGCCACTGATCAAACTCTTTTTGGGCGAAGTGGTGGACATGAATATGCCCGCCGAAGGGGTCTTTCACAATCTGGTCATCGTGAGCATCAAGAAACGGTATCCCGGCCACGCGCGCAAGGTGATGTATGGTTTGTGGGGACTCGGTTTGTTGATGTTGACCAAAACGATTATCGTGGTAGATGCGGACGTGAACGTTCACGATTTATCTCAGGTCGCGTTCGAGGTGTTGGCAAATTACGATCCCTTGCGCGATGTGCAAATCGTCTCCGGTCCCAGCGATGATCTCGATCATGCGTCGTTGCAAAAAAATTTTGGCGGCAAACTGGGGATTGATGCCACGCGCAAAACCGATCGCGATCCGGGTCCCCATCAACCTTGGCCCCCCGAAATCGAAATGTCGGCGGAGATTCGCGCGTTGGTAGATGCGCGCTGGAACGAATACTTTGACCAAGCGTCATGAATATTCTGCGCATTCTGCTCGACAATATCAAGTTCGAACACACGATCTTTGCGTTACCCTTTGCCTATCTGGGCATGGTGCTGGCAGCCAACGGCTTGCCCACGTGGCATCAGTTTATTTGGATCACGCTGGCGATGGCATCCGCGCGCACGCTGGCAATGTCACTCAATCGTTTGATTGATCGTGAACTCGATGCGCGTAATCCGCGCACGATGAATCGTCCGCTGCCACGCGGACTCATTACGCCGCGCGCCGTGATGGTGGTCGTGTTGATCGCGTTTGTGATTTTCGAGATTGCCGCGTGGCAACTCAACCTACTTTGCTTTGCCCTTTCACCGCTCGCGCTCGTTTTTTTGATCGGTTATCATTACGCCAAACGGTTTACGTGGCTTACGCATTGGATTCTCGGTTTGACCGATGGTATCGCCGCGGCGGGTGGCTGGGTCGCCGTGCGCGCTTCGCTCGATTTGCCGGCGTTCTTGCTGTGGTTTGTCGTCATCGTTTGGATGGCGGGCTTTGATTTGATCTATGCGTGCCAGGATGTTCAAGTAGATCGGCGCGATGGATTGTATTCGGTGCCGGCACAATTTGGCATTGCCACCGCGTTGACGCTAGCACGCATCAATCATGCGATCATGGTGATCGCGCTGGCGGCGGTCGGGATCGTGGCACACTTGGGCATTCCATTTTGGATCGGTTGGGTCATTGTGGCAATTCTACTCGCGTACGAAAATTCGATTGTCAAACCCAACGATTTATCTCGACTCAATCTTGCTTTCTTTAACGTGAACGGTTACATTAGCGTACTCGTTTTTGTCAGCGCGTTACTCGGCATTTGGTTTCCCATGGTGTAAAGCGTTGTTCCACGTGTAGGACAAATTTGAAATTTGTCCCCCATTTTCGAAGGAGCAAGGATGAGCGAGCGTCTGATCGTTGGCCTTACGGGAGCGAGTGGAATAATTTATGGGATTCGTTTGCTTCAAGTCGTACGTACGATGCCCAACATTGAAACTCATTTGATCATCAGCCCGGCGGCAAAACAAACGATTCACGCCGAGACCCCATGGAGCACCAAAGAGATCGAAGCACTTGCCCACACCGTGTACGATGTCCGTGAAATTGGCGCCGCGCTTGCCAGCGGCAGTTTTGCCACGCGTGGAATGATTGTGATTCCGTGTAGCATCAAGACCCTCTCCGCCATCGCCAACTCGTACGCGAATGACCTCATCGTGCGCGCGGCGGACGTAACCCTTAAAGAAGGACGCCCCTTGCTTCTGGTGGTGCGTGAGACACCGCTCCACCTGGGACACTTGCGATTGATGGAACGCGCGGCGGAAATCGGTGCAATCATTTTTCCACCGGTGCCGGCGTTCTATGGTCGTCCCCAAACCCTCGACGATCTGGTGGACGGGACGGTTGGACGTATCCTCGCGCGCATCGGACTAGAGAACGATTTGTACACGCGTTGGAAAGAATCCGCCGAATGAAACCTTGGGACGATTTTCTTTCCACGCAAACAACCCTCACGTTGGGCACCCTCAATCCCGATGGCTCGCCGTACTTGTGTGATTTGTTCTACGCGCACGACGCTACACCATCACTCTACTTTTTGTCCGATCCGCACACTCAACACGCGCAAAACTTGGCGCGCATCTCGCAAATCAGTGCCACCGTGCATCACACGACCAAGGATTGGCAAACCATTCGCGGCGTCCAAATCATCGGCAAAGCGATGCGGGTCAATGAGGCAACCGATCGCCAGCACGGTTTTGAAATTTATGTTGCCAAGTTTCCATTTGTGCGCAAATGGTTACCTTCGGTTGAAAGATTGGGACAAGCCCATCCCTTATTTGGCGTGATCGAGTTGTACAAAATCACGCCGCGTTGGTTGCGTTGGATTGACAACACTCAAGAATTTGGACACAAAGAGGAATTTGAATTCCGTTGATGCTTCATCGTGCGATTCGGTTTGTGCCGTTTTGCGCCGGCAATTGGAATGTGATAAAATTATTCTAGTCTGAAGGAGCAAGCACTCGCCGTGCCCATAGATCGAATGCCGAACCGCGCAATCCGTATTCTTGTTAGTGTCGTCCTCTGTATTCCTGTTCTCGCTTTGGTACACGAATTACTCATCATTCTTGTGGCGGCTTGGATGAGTGATCTACCCAAAGGCGAATTTTTTTATCAACTGGTCAAACAATTCCTCGCTAGCCCCGTCCATGCCAAGATCATGCTCGAAACGCTGAGCGGCGTCCAAGCCCAAGGCATCGTGATTGCCGGTCCGCTCGGCAAACTCTTGCACACGCTCATGCCATCTCTATTCATCACTCCCGAAGTATTCACCGTTCCCGCCGGCGTAAGCGCGGTGGTGAGCAAGCACAGCACCGTACTGGGTTTTTACGCAACGCAATCCATCGTCGAATTCATCACCACGGTGGTGGGCGCGCTCATTCTTCAAAGCGGATTGAAAAAACGCGCGTTGTCCGATGTGATCCGAACCGCCTCGGCGTTCGACGCGTGGCGCGTGGTCATCGGTTTGTTCTTGATGATGCAGGCGATTGGGGCGGCATATAGTTTGACCCTGTCGCCTGCGCTTGCCGGCTTGCGCGAGACCGGGCTGGGGGTCGGTTTCTCGCTCGTGTTCCAAGTGAACAAACAACAGTACAATTGGTTGATGGATCAGGCGTTGCCGTTACTCATTCCGACCACGCTCATCTTTGCTGGCATTGCGACCGCCTGGCTCATCGGAAAACTGGTGTGGCGGATTCGCGCGCTATTCGGTCAACCCCTTGTTATTGCGCACCCATCACTTTATGCAAGAGTTTTGAGAAAACTGAATCTTGGAATTATCCTTTTGGGTCTTCTTACGCTTTTACCCATTGCACAAAACTATTTTGGCATCGCCAACACGATACTTGTCTCACCAACGCCACTCGTCGCCATTGCGCCAACTCCCCAAAGGATGGAAATCGCCATCGTCCCGCAACCCACGCCGACGTGGACAGCGACACCTGCTACCGTCACACCAACCCCGCCACCGGTCGTCGTGGCAACCCCCACCGGGATCGCCTCGCCCACCCCTTTACCCACCGCCACCCCGATTCGGGAGCGGCGCGTCGAATTGCAGAAAAACGGCGCCACGTTTTCCCTGGTGGTGAACAATCAACCTACATACATTCGTGGGCTAAACTATAACGTCAACTATACCGCGCTTCCTGATGACCTGAAACGCAAATATCATCAGCGTGATTTTCAAATTATGCGCGATGCCGGGATCAACGCGGTGATCGGTTGGGGCGTGTACGATCACGTAACCTTAGAAATCGCAAATGCGTATGACGTTGGCGTAATGATGCCGTTTGAGTTGGACGCCAAGGGCTCCTACGAAAACAAGAATTACCGTGAGCAGATCAAGAACGAATTTCGGAAATATGTGCTCGAGTACAAGAGTTTTCCGGCGGTATGGGGCTGGAATCCCGGCGGCGATGAATTGCTCCATCGAATGGAAACCGAACATCATCGGACGCCGGATAAACCAAATCGCCTCTGATTTTCTGGTCGAACTCGCCGCGCTGGCGCATTCCCTCGATCCTTACCGCGTGAGCGTCATCAAAGAGCCACGCGATTGGTACGTTCCGTACATCGAAGAGTCTATTCGCCGGGTGCGCCAGCAACACTCCGCGCCTGATCCCAGCCGATACTTGATCTTTGCCGTCAACACGTACGGCAAACCGGACGGCGTGGCATTGGTCTTGAACACCACGCGCCAAAGTGTGGAGGAACGCTTGGGCATTGCGTTCGCTGTGGGCGAGTTTGCCCCCTTTGGTTTAGCGCGCCGTGAACGTCCCATTCATTACCTAATGATTTGGAACACGGTCAAGGAGACCACGACGATTGGTGGCTTTGCGTACGTTTTTGGACCTGATCAACCCAATCCCAAAGCACCCAATCCGTACGATCCCTTGCGTTTACTCGTCAGCGAGTTTAGTTTGGTAGATAACGAAGGCAAACCGGTAGATGATTCGTTGAATGTTTTAGCAAGCCAATGGCGCGCAATGCCGGCTCCCAAACCGGCTCTGCTTGACGAGATCAAATGAAACTCTCCACGCTTGTCCGCGCGTTACCCGCCTATCAATTCGCTCGCGCCGGCGATGCTGAAATCACCCGGATCACCGCCGATTCGCGTCAAGTTATTCCTGGCGCGCTCTTCGTCGCGTATCCCGGTTTGAACGTAGATGGCGCACGCTTTATTCCCGATGCCCTCACGCGCGGCGCTGCCGCCATCGTCACGGAAACCGTTCCCTCGTCCTCTGTTCCTTGCCCTCTGATCACGGTTCCCAATGCGCGCATCGCCCTGGCTCACCTCTCCGCCGCGTGGCACGCTTTTCCGTCACGCAAACTCCGTGTGATCGGCGTAACCGGCACCGATGGCAAGACCACGACGTGCCGGCTCATGGCCTCGATCTTGCAAACCGCCGGACATCACGTCGGAACGATCACGACGATTAGCGCGACGATTGGCGATCAAGCGATGGACACCGGCTTGCACACCACAACGCCGGAGGCATCGGCGGTTCAACATTATCTCGCGCAAATGGTGGATGCCGGGATGCACGATGCGATCATCGAAGCAACCTCCGAAGGGCTTGCGCAACACCGGCTCACGGCGGTGGATTTCGATGTGGCCGTGGTTACAAACATCACGCACGAGCATTTGTACTTTCACAAAACGTGGGAAAATTATCGCGATGCCAAAGCGATGTTGTTTCGTTCGCTTGCAACCGCGTACCGCAAGCCGCGCACGGCAAAGGTCGCGGTGCTGAATGCGGACGATAACGCGCGAGGGGTGTTTGAGTACTTGCGCGCGATTCCAGCGGATGAGCAAATCGTTTATTCGATGGATGATCAGCGCCGTCTAGCCAGCGAATTCCGTCCGTCGTCTTCCCGGGTCATTCCGATCTTGGCGCACCACATCGAACACTCGGCGCGTGGACTCCGTTTCATCATTGCGACGCCGTTCGGCGAACTGCCCATCGAATCGCCACTGATCGGACGTTACAACGTGAGCAACATTCTCGCGGCGATTGGCGTTGGAATAGCACGGCGCGTCCCGTTCGATGCGATGCATAAAGGCATCGCACGCGTGCAAGGTGTCGTCGGGCGAATGGAAATTTTGCAATCTGAACCTTTTACCGTTATCGTTGATTTTGCGCACACACCGAACGCATTGCGCGTTGCGTTGGAAACCGCGCGCGAACTCACGCAAAAGCGTGTCATCGTTGTCTTTGGTTGCGCCGGGCTGCGCGATGTACACAAACGTGCAATGATGGGCGAGATTGCCGGGAAACTCGCGGACCAGATTGTGATTACCGCCGAAGACCCGCGCACTGAATCGCTCGCTGCGATCAACGCGCAAATCGTAGAAGGATTACAACGTGCCGGACGGCGCGAGCACGCCGATTATTTCATTGTGAATGATCGCGCAGCCGCGATTGCGTTTGCCATCCAAAATGCAAATGCCGGCGATGTGGTGATCATCGCCGGCAAGGGGCACGAAAAGTCAATGTGCTTTGGCACCACCGAGTATCCGTGGAGCGATCAAGAAGCCGTGCATGCGGCGCTCGCCGGAAAAAGCTAGTAGTGCACCAACATGAAAGTGCGTAGTGAAAACTCGATTTTTAGCCACGTCTGTCAATGTATTCCCATCAGTCTGGTATGCAACTATTTCATGTTGTTGCACTAGTTTCGACTTTGGCCTTTTTACTTTGAACGTGCAATCTGCACGATATCGCGCAAAACCGCTGCCGCCGTGGGATACGGATCGGTTTCTTCAATCGCGGCAAAGATCGTGCCGTTGATATCGGTGTGATACATGACACCCATCATCCCCGCGCCCAGTCTCGCCAAGGGATGCGATTTTTCCAACAGCATCGGCTTGACGCTGAGCCGATAATCATTGCCCACCCGTTCTGCCAGCGCGATCAGTTTGATCGTCTCGCGCCGGGCTTCCGCCGCTTGCAAATCTTCGCGTTTGATTTTGCGAATCCCCTCGACCGTTACCTCTTTCAAGGTTGTCGGGCGTTTCAGCACGGCGTTGGCAATGATCACCAATTTATTCGCCGCATCCCAGCCATCCACATCCAACGATGGATCGGCTTCTGCCATGCCGATTTCTTGCGCGTGTTTCAATGCTTCATCGTACGTCTGCCCTTGCGCCATCCGCGTCAAAATGTAATTGGTCGTCCCATTCACAACCCCTTCAAACTTTTCAATGATCGTTGTACCAATGTCCCGGGTGCCAATGTTGAGTGTGGGCAAACCCCCGGTCACCGTGGCGCTGTACAACAATTGCACCCCATTCGCCTGAGCAAGCGCAACCAGTTCTTGGAACGCCAACACCAACGGACCCTTGTTCGCGGTAACCACATGCATCTGGCGTTGTAGCGCACGGCGGATCGCACCCAACCCCGGCTCGCCGTGTTTCAGATTCGTCAACGAAAGTTCGACGAGAATATCGGCGTGAACATTCTGTACCAATTGATGGGCAGTGCCGCCGGGCTGACCCCAACGCGGATATTCTTCGATGCCTTGGTGGGCGCGCTTGAGTTCCAACAATCTCGCAATGTCCAACGGTTCATCCGCCATCACTACCCCGCTGGTATCTGCGGCACCCATCACCACCAACTCTAGATCGAAACGATCCCGTAACAAGTCGCGCTTCATTTGAATCAGTTCCAGTAAACGCCGTCCCACATTGCCTAGCCCGATGATTGCCAACTTGGTCGTTTGCATGGTTGATCCTCCTTTGGACGAATCTCACAAAAACAGCCCCGCGTCAGCAAAAACGCAGGGCTGTGAATCAACGATTCCTCATTGCATGATTAGACCTCGAGCAACCGAATACTAGAACAACTTGCTCCAAATACTCTTGCGCGCTTCGGCTTCCACCCGCGCCAAACGTTGCTCCAGCATCAAACGATACTCGGCTTCCCGCTTGCGCAGTTCGTTCAATTCCTGTTCCAATTGTTGCATCCGTTCGCGCAATTTCATGTTTTCTTCTTTGAGATTGAAATTGTCTTGAATGATGACGCCTTGCAAGTTGCGATTGACTTGTAAACTACTTTGAATCGCTTGTTGATTTTCAATCATGGCGCGGAGGGTATCCGTGAGAACCACAAAGCCCACCGATTGCCCACTCATCCCATCGCGCGTGGCAAGCGCAGAAGCCACCGTCTCACCGCGACCTTCGGCGTGCAATTGTTCCACCACTTCTTCGGTGCTCGAGCCACTCGCCAATTGCTCCTTGACGCGCCGCAGCACCACCACATCTTCCTCGGTAAATCGCCGCCCAGAGCCATCGCCGCTCACGGGACCCGCGGGCGAGAGAAACGGCGCAAAATCCTTTGCCCACCGCTTTAATGTGTTGACCGAGACATTCAACTCGGTTGCACATTGTTGGAACGTTTTGAGCGTCTCCGCCATCCTTCCCCTTTCATCCATTACTTGTCGTCATCTCGAACTTGGTACGACCCTTCGATAATATTCTCATCCGAAACGTCGCGCGGATTTGCGGTTGCCGCAATGGCGCGCCGATGTTCTTCCACTACCTCGCGCGGACAAAATTCGATAAACAACGCTACCGCGAGCGCCAGCACACCCACATCATCTAATTGTCCCAACCCCAACATCAAATCCGGGACCAAATCAATGGGCGAGAGAAGATAGAGCAACGCCAGCGGAATGATCAACTTGGGCAACGTGGGCACGCGCGCATCAATGAGCAGTCGCCAAACGAGGCGCAGGGTTCGCACGAACTGCGTTACCGCGCCGACCTGCTCCGACGCGACAACGGGCTTGCGTTCTTGACTCATCACCATCCATTCTACCACGCCTTGCCTTTTTTGCAAAATGCCTATTTTGCTCCGCGAGTCCTTTATGTTATAATCGCACCGCATTTGCCAAGAGGTAAAAATCCCTTGCACCGAGCCACCCGCCTTCTCATTCTACTCTGGTGTTTCGCGAGCGTTTGCTTCCTCGTTGCCGCCGAACCACCCCAACCCAAACTTGAGCCACCCAAGCGTCCGATTATCGGCGCGTGGTTGCGCAGCGGCTCGCGCGATCCCTTGCGCCAACTCGTCATCATTCTGGCGATGCGGATCACCGTCTATAACGAAATCAGCGCGTTCAGTTACACCGTCGAACGCGATGGCAGTCTCACCGCCAATGATCCAGTCAACGATGCTGTACTCGTTGACCTCGCCCGCGCCAACGACATTCGTGTTGTGCCCACCGTTTCGAGTACCTGGGACTCGCGCAATACTTTGGCGATGCTCAAAGACCCCAAACTACGCGCGCGCCACATCGAAGCCATTATGCAAGTGGCGCGCTCCCCCCTCATTGATGGGATTGATATTGATTACGAAAACTTGCCCCCCGAAATGCGTCAACCATTCACCGACTTTATCGCCCAACTTGCCACCGCACTCCACGCCGAAGGTAAAACGTTGAGCGTTACCGTCCCTGCGCGCGTCCGCAACGATGCTTGTCAACTCTGCGCCTTTGCCGATTATATCTCGCTAGGAATGATGGCGGATTACATTCGCATTATGGCGTACGAATATCACGGCAAAACCGGCGGTCCCGCCCCTAACGCCCCAATCTGGTGGGTGCGCCAAGTAACCGAATACGCGGTCAGCCAAATTCCGCACGAAAAAGTGATTCTGGGTATTCATCTCTACGGGTACGATTGGGGCGGCAAAGACACGCCCGCGTTATGGTGGAGCGATGTCCAAGCCCGCAAAGAAAAATATGGCGGACAAACACGCTGGGTCGAAAAAGATGAACGCGGGATCGTGGGCGAAACGATGATGACGTACACCACAGTTTACAGTCCGCGCTGCCCACCCGATTTCTACGATTGCACGCCTTATACGACGGAGAAACATACGGTCTGGTACGTGGATGCGAACTATGTACGGCTGGCGTGGCAATTGGTCAAAGAATATGATTTAGGTGGAATGGTGCTGTGGCGTCCCGGCGGTGAAGACCCAGCCATCTGGGAGGTGCTTAAATAAGAATTCCTCTGTAACTGCTCAGCCCTTCTCAAATTACCGCAGAGACGCCGAGGGCGCGGAGAAAAAAACAAAATGAAACTCGGCGTTCTCTGCGCCTCTGCGGTGAGTAGTTACATTCCTCTGTGGTTAAACCTATGCAGACATCATCTCACGCAAATCCGCCGGAATCGCCACCACGCGCCATTCCGCATTCACGTTCAAATGCTTGGTCCAACCGGTGCAGAGCGTCTGTTTCGTTTCCGCGTTGATAATCTCGTACCCTAGCGTAAACTCGCGGCTCCGAATTTCCTTGAGCCACGTTTTCACGGTCACCAAATCCCCATAACGCGCCGGCGCAAGATAACGCGCGCCCAATTCCACCACGGGCCAGTTCAACCCGCGTGCCTCCACATCGCGATGATAATCACGCCCTTGTTGCCAGAACCAATCGCCGCGGCCATGCTCAAACCAAACGATGTAATTCGCGTGATACACCACGCCGCTCGCGTCTGTCTCCGCGTACCGCACCCGAAAGGTTGTTTCGATGATTTTGCTCATTTGTGACCTCATTCAATCGTAATCGTTGTAACGCCGATGGTCTTTTGCACCTCGGCACCGTACCGCAACTCGATGCGATTCATCCCAACCCGCAACGCGCTTGCCGGCAACACCAGGCGATAATCTTGCCACGTATCGTTCAAATCAATCACACCGATCCGCACATCATTCAAGAACACCTCGCTTGGTTGCGGCGGATCGGCAAAGGCGTTCAGCGTGAGGGTGCGTTCCGCTTGGCGATCCAAAACAAAATAGATTTCCGATTCTGATCCACGTGTGTAAACAAAATTGAATTTGCCATCATAGTTGGCAGGCGGATATTCAAATTGCCAACCGCGCCCAGCATACATCTGCCCAATGTTCTCCCGCAAATCAATCGTGATCGAATCCGATCTTTGCCGCGCGCGTGGAATTTCGTACAGCACCACCTCACCATCCGCCGCCAACTCCCGTGCGTCCAACACCTCGCGCAAGTACGCCTCAATCGCATTTGCTGGTTCTGATTTCAAAAGGTTGCGATGCACCACCGCGTACCGCAAATCGAAAAAGTGGACGATTTCGTCGCGCGCGCGCTTGTCTTCGGCGATTTCTGCCGGCGTCAATTCGCCCGGTTCAATGCCCTCCAAAATGCGCAATGAACGTACGACAATGGGAGTGCCGCGCAAGCCGGCGTACTCGTTCAACGCGGGCGCAATGCGATTGGTGTACGCACGCAGGATGCGTTTGCCGTGAATCGTTTGATAGACCTCGGTCATCGCGGCATAACGCCAATTGAACGATGGAATTTCCAAAATTGTAAAATCACCGGGTTGTTGTGCAATGATGTGATAAACGCGCGGAACTGTCAAGGGTTGGAATGGATACGGAAGGCTGGCATATTCGATGAGAATAAAAAGTGGCAAAAGTAGAAACGTAAAACGTAAAACCGGTGCTGCCGGGCGCGTGGCAAGGCGTCGCGCGAGTTCATTCACCGCAAACGCCGCCAGCATGGCAAGCGCGAACATTGTCATGATGCCGTACCGCATTGGAATCCGAATATGATTGATGATCGGAATCTCGTGCAAGAGCCGATAGGGCATCGGCACGCCCAGGTCTTGACCGAGTACGTGCAGTGAAGGACCGAAACTGAACAGCGCAAAGAGAATCGCCGCCAGCGACCAAAAGCGGGTGCGCCGCCATTGCGTGATCGTCGCGCAGATCGCCAACACCAACACGAGGTATCCCACAAATGCCTGGCGATCCGGCGACAACGCACTCCCATCGTTCGCGTTGATCCCAGCGTTGATGCCGGGAATTTTCGGCACAAGCGAGTACAACGAACTCCACGCATTCGGCACAACGTACGCCAACAAATCGTACGAACGGTCGGTCGAATATTTGAGCGGAAAGACGCGGATGTAGTTGCCGCCTTCTGCTGTAAAATCGTTGGCGAGTATCGCCAGCATCGGCGCAACGACAAGTAACGCGGCAATGCCCACCCCAGTCATCGGCACGCCAACTTGTTTGAGCAAATTCCAAAATCGTTCGCGCCACGAGGGTGCGTCGGCTTGCCAGCGCGTCAATCCATCAAAGACAAAGTGCCAGCCAGTAAAGAGAATCAGAAACGCCGCGATTTGGAAATCAATGTAGGCGTTCAGTCCCAGCAACACCCCGGCGATCACCGCATCGCGTTGTGTTTGGGTGCGCGAGGCACGGAGCAAAAACAAAATGTAAAACGGAATCAGTTGCGTGTTGTAGAGATTGAAGAACGCCAAGCCGTAACCCAAGCGCAACGGTGCAAAGGCAAAGACCAAGCCCGCGATGAAACACGCGAGAGGAGAGACGCGCGCTGCAAGGCGACGTTGCTCGGTAATGAACCGAACCAAAAGCAAGGTCTGAAACGGCGGGAGGGGGCTTGAATCGAATTTGAGGTTTGAGGTTGGCGATTTGGAATGGCGAAGAATATCTTCCGCGAGCAAAAACGTACCGTACGCTGTCAGCACGGTCGCCGCAAGGTAAAAGAAATTGAATGTGGCAACCAAGCCCAAGAAATATTGAAACGGCACGGACACCAACGCGATGAGCGAGGTCGCCCACATCAATTGCGTCGCACCGCCCAAGGGATAAAACACAAAATCGGAACGAAAGGGATTGATGTGCAAATCGAGCAATGCCGTCTTCATCCAGCCCATCGCCCAAACAAAACTGGGCGCATCGCCCTCTACGCCGGGAATCGCCGCATCGAAATGCAAGACGAGCGGATAAGTCATCGCCAACGCCGCCAGCGTGTAGGCGATGAGAATGACCAGATGCTTACGCCACTTGTGCATCACGTCTCACGCTTTACGCTTCACGCTTTACGTTTTACTCTCACACCATCACATCTGCCAAAATGAGCAAGCCGCGAAACGCATTGAACAGCACGGTATAATCCTCGTGCGTGAATTCAACGACGCGCGGCGCAACTTGTTTGACGCCGGGCATTAGTAGACAGCGTTCGGCTTGCGATGAACGCGCGAGTGCAAGTCGTAAGGTGATAGGCGGCTTGAGAACGAACGGCGCGCGTTTGCGTTTGAGCGCGCGTTCGGCGGCGGCGCGGATGAGCGCGTGCACTTTGGTGGGATGCAAGTTCTTGGCTGCAACACGCCCGACCGCTTCTTTGACGACGACCGTTTCCAAATCCGCGCCCAACAATTCTTGGGCTTGTGCACAGGCGGTCTGATCGCCGGTGAAGAGCAACACCGGCACACCGAAATAACCTGCCAGTGCAGCGTTCAATCCCACTTCACCCACTTCGATATTATTGAGCCAAACCCCTTGCACCATATTGGGTCCATAGTACGTGTGATCAATGTTGGCAAACGAGGAACCCGCACGAGCGTGATAGCCGGTGAAAAACACGCCATCGAAACTGGCATCAATGCCTGCCATCATCGAGTACGGTTTGGGCGTGCCACTCAACAAGATCGCGTCGGGATGCAAATCCTCGATGGGCAAGTTGCGCATACTGGCATGCGAGTCATTGACCAACACTTCGGTGGCGCCGCCTTTGAACGCACCCTCGATGGCGGCATTCACTTCACCGATCATCAATTTGCGCGCGCGCTCGTACGCGGGATGCGCCGAATCCGTTTGATCGGAATGCACGACACCGCTCACGCCTTCCATATCCGCAGAAATGTAAACTTTCACTGTTCGCCTCCCTTGAAAATGTAGGACAAATTTGAAATTTGTCCTACACATAGTCCATTTTCATCCGACCGCTGGTGCGTCAACGGCGGATGAATAAATCCTTTACATTTTCTTTTTGGGTAACCCAACCATCAACGCCAACGGTCCGATCACCAGCAACCCCATTGCCCATTGCAAACCGAACACATCAGCCATGCGCCCAATGACGAGCGGCACGACGATGCTTGATACGTTCCCCAACGAGGTCAGCGACACCACGATGCCAGATTGTCCCGGCAACTCGGCGAAGGTGCGCCCGCGCAAAATGGGATACCACCCCGAAGTGGCAAAACTGATGATGGCGATTAAACCAAACTTGAGCCATGGGATTGGAATGAGCAAAAACGCGAGATAAGTGATCAACACAATGATCGCACTTGTCCGCAAAACCTGGAGACCCTCCACGCGTTCGAGCAACGGCACCAGCACTGTATTCCCGAGCAATCCACCCATCGTGAACAACGCAACCGCTAAACTCGCCGCGCCCAGATCAACGCCCACCACGTCGTGAAAGTACAAGCCGGTGACTTCGAGCAACTTGTCGAGCATCAAATCGGCGAGTTCGGTGAGAATGATCCAGCGCCACAACGCCGGCATTTTCAGCGCGACTTGGAAAGCATTCCACAGCGCGCGCGGCGACGCCGGCTTTTCTGCGCCAACGTGCGCATCGAAGCGTTGCCGCCACAAGAGCGCGAGGTAAACGCCGGCGACACCTGCCAGCGCAAGACACAAGCCGCGCCAACTGTATCCCAGATAGAACAAGCCGGCAACGATGAGCGGCGCAATCGTTACGCCAACCGCTCCCAGCAACGTCCAGCGCGCCATCGTTTGTTCCGCGCGCGCTGGATCACGATCAATCAACGTGGCTTGGGCTAGACTCACATACGCCGTGCTGGCGATAAACAAGAGCGTAAAGGCAAACAAAACAAGTGCGAAAGTTTGTCCGATCCCAACGAGCCACAATCCAATCGCTGTTACAACAATGCCGCCGATGATCAACGCACGGCGATGACGCGTAGCCGCCAGCAAGCCCACGATTGGATCGGTAACGATGCCGACGAATGCCGGGACACTGAGCAACAATCCGATTTCGGTGTAGGTCAACACAAGGTCGTTGCGCAGAAAGGGAATGACCGCGCCTTGCAAACCATAAATCAATTCATCGAGCAATTCGACGGCATAAAGGATGAGGAACGACACAAGGCTAGCTGGATAATCGGTGGGCTACTTGATCACGTGTGCCACATCGTAAATGGACGCGATGATAAAATCCGCACTCTCCTTACCTTCCACACCATAGCGCTCTGCCGTCCCGTTCAACCACACTGTTGTCATCCCCAACTCTTTTGCCGGGACCAAATTGCGCGCAATATCGTCAATCATCAAACACTCGGTCGGCGGGACAGGCAACGCGGCTACCACACGCGCATACGCCAAGGGATTCGGTTTGCTCGCATACTCGATAAAGTGGATATCAAAGATTTGGGCAAAGTGCTTTTCAACACCAAGCGCGCGCAATACCCGTTGCGCATAATCGCCGGGGGCGTTTGTGAAGATTGCTTTCGTCTGCGGCAAGTGCGTCAACATCGCATCCAGCCGTTCATCCCGTTGCAAATATTTTTCAATGTCAACATCGTGCACAAAATCGAGAAAATCGTGCGGGTCAACGTGGCGTTCGATGTACAATCCACGCAAGGTCGTCCCATACCGCGCCCAATAATCTTTGCGTTGGCGATCCACATCATCGGGCGAAATGCCGATGCGCGTAACCATATACTCACTCATCCGCTCGCTGATTTCTTGCATCAAGCCGGACGTCGGCTTGTAAAGCGTATCATCAAGATCGAATAAAAGATATTTGATCATACAACCTACTGTTCACTGGTCTCGGCACGTGCCGCAAAATAAATTCCGGCAAGAATAAGTGCCCCGCCCACAACCTTGATGGGCGAGGGAATTTGGGCAAGAATCGGAATTGCCAACAAGGTTGCACCGATCGGCTCGGCAAGCAAGGTTACGGTAACAAATGTCGCACTGACATATTTCAACGCCCAGTTGTACGAGGTATGTCCAATCAATTGCGGTCCCGCCGCGAGCAACAAGACCAACAAATAGCCCACGAGCGAGTAACTCACCAAGTTTGCACCCATTGCGATCGCCATAATCAGCAACACGATGGCGGCGGTGGTGTACACCAAACCGATGTACGCCAGCAACGATAATTGTTTGCGCAAGCGTCGTCCGATAAGCAAGTAGCCGGACACAGTTACCGCGCCCGCCAGTGCGAGCAAATTTCCTTGCAACGATTCCGTCCCCGTTTGTTCTAAATCGCTGAGGGCAATGAGCGCACCACCCATCACCGCAATTACAATTCCGAGAATGGTGCCGCGTTGCAACGATTCACGTAGCAGCACTACCGATGCCAGTCCAACAAAAATTGGGTTGGTGCTGACAAACACGACCGAACTCATCACCGAAGTGTAATCGAGCGATGAAATCCAAAAGGCAAAATGAAGCGCAAGAAAAACGCCGGCGAGCATGGCCAACGCAAGATCGCGCCGCGAAAGTCTAGCCCACTCGCCTCGCGCGCGGGTCCACACAAATGGGGCAAGCGCGAGCGAGGCAAATGTGAGACGCAACGCGGCGATAGCGACTGCGGGCACCCCTTCAGCGCGTGCAAAGAAAATGATAATCGCGGCGGACGAGACCGCCAAAATACCGATCATTAGAACGATGTAAGGACTAATCGGAGGTTTTGTCATTTGAGGTTTGGGATTTGAGATTTATTATTTGAGAGAGCAATTCCAAATCAATGTTCCCGCCGCTCAGCACGATGACGACACGCTTGCCGCGCAAATCAATTTTGCGCGCCAAGAGTGCCGCAACACCCACCGCGCCCGATCCTTCCACCACCAGTTGCTGGGTTTCCACCAACGCACGAATCGCCGCGCGCGTTTCGTTCTCCTCAACCAGCACCACATCAGCAATCAACTTTTTCTGCGCCGCCTCAAACACCATTTTGCCAATTCCGCCAGCCAGTCCATCACAGATGGTTGGCGCGGCGGCGTACTCTTCGTAGCAAACGCCATCGCGCAAGGAATCGCGCAAGGAGGGCGATGCCGCTGGTTGCACGCCGATAATTTGCACCGATGGCGCAAGCGCCTTGATCGCCACGGCAATGCCGGTAATCATTCCACCGCCACCCACCGGCACCAAAACGGCATCTATTGCCGGCGCATCCGCCAAGATCTCCAAACCCAGCGTGCCCTGCCCGGCGACCGTGCGCGGATCATCGTACGCGTGAATGAACGTTGCGCCGGTCGCATGCGCATACTCCTCCGCCGCGCGATGCGCCTCCTCGTACGTCTCGCCGACTGGATGCACCTCCACCGGAAACTCGCGTAGTTTCGCTAACTTGGTGCGCGGCGCCGTGCGCGGCACAAAAATCGTGGCAGGCGCAATGTGCATCTGCCGCGCTGCATAGCCCACGCCCAACGCATGATTGCCGGCACTCGCTGTCACAATGCCGCGGGCGCGTTCATCAGCGGTCATCAACGCCATCCGATTCAATGCGCCGCGCAGTTTGAACGACCCTGTGATTTGCCAATTCTCCAGCTTCAGCCAAACCCGCGCACCAATGCGTTCGCTCAGCAAGAACGATTCGCGCAACGGCGTGCGAAAAATGTACGGCTGAATCGTTTGCTGGGCACGTTGAACATCCTGCAACGTAATCATTGCAAGGCATTGTAACTGATGTTGCGGCAAAATTCAAATCGTCAATTCCAAATTCTGAATTTGTGTGATACAATATCGCCGATGACCATTCACATTCTTTCCGCAGACCTTGCTTCAAAAATTGCGGCGGGCGAAGTCATTGAGCGGCCAGCGTCGGTGGTCAAAGAGTTGATCGAAAACTCGATTGATGCTGGCGCGCGCGAAATCAAAGTGGAAATCCGGAACGGCGGGCAGCGTTTGATCCGGGTGGCAGACGACGGGGCGGGCATCCCCGCGAACGAGGTTCAAACCGCCTTTGCGCGCCACGCGACGAGCAAACTCAACTCGGTGGACGATTTGTTCAACATCCGCACGCTGGGTTTTCGCGGTGAAGCGTTACCCTCGATTGCGGCAGTCGCGCGAGTAACGATGATTACACGTGCGCGCGACGAAAATACCGGCACGCAGATTCGCGTGGATGGTGGCAAGATCATTGAACAACGCGCGCACGGTGCGCCAGCGGGGACGATGGTTATCGTCGAGGATTTGTTTCGTCACGTGCCGGCGCGTTTGAAATTCTTGAAAACGCCAGCCACCGAAGCCGGGCATATCGCCGATCTCGTTCACGCGTACGCGCTCGCGTTTCCGGCGTTGCGCTTTGCGTTGGTGAACGATGATCGCTTGGTGTTTCAATCGCCCGGCACCGGCGATCTGTTTGACGTGTTGGTCAAGGTGTTGGGCACCCAAGTGGCAAATCAAATGTTGCCGGTCTCAAGTTCCAAGGTTCAAGGTTCAACGGGCGAACAACCCGAAACTATTCAGGTGGCGGGGTTCATTTCGCCGCCCAACCTCAATCGTTCCAACCGCAAATATATGTTGTTCTTTGTCAATCATCGCTGGGTGCAAGATCGTACGCTCCAACACGCCGTCATCGAAGCGTATCACACCGCGTTGATGGTGGGGCGCGCGCCCATCGTCGTGTTGGATATTACGTTGCCGCCGGACGCGGTGGACGTGAATGTGCATCCCACTAAAAGCGAAGTGCGCTTCCGCGATACAAGCGCCGTGTTCAACGCGGTGCAACGTTCTGTGCGTGCCGCACTTGTCGCCCAAGCCCCCATTCCCAGTGTGAGCATCGGCACATCCTTTACGCCACGCAACGTGGAAACATCGCAACTGGCGATTGATTTGCACCGTCCAATTTCATCCGCTGACGACCGAATGCCGACTCTCCAATCACCCACTCACCTAATCACCCAACCCTCCAAACTTCCAATGCTCCGCGTTCTCGGTCAAATCCTTTCCACCTACCTCATCGCCGAAGGACCCGATGGGTTGTATTTGATTGATCAGCATTCCGCACACGAACGCGTGTTGTACGAACAATTAATGGCGGAACGCGCCAATGCTACCGTTGCAACTCAGGAATTGCTCGATCCGTTGCCATTGACTTTGACGCCAGCGCAACACGCTGCCCTAGATGCCCATCGCGCCGCGCTCACTTCGGTGGGATTTCGCTTTGAAGAGTTTGGCAATCAAACGATCTTGTTGCGCGCGGTACCCGCCGTGATGAAACAAAGCGATCCGCGCACCACCTTGATCCAAATCATTGATGAGATGGAACAAGGCGAAGAGCCGTTGGAAAAATCGGCGGAGGCACGCTTGATCTCGAGTGTGTGCAAAAGCATCGCGGTGAAAGGCGGGCAAGTTTTGTCGCTCGAAGAAATGCGCGAGTTGGTGCGGCGATTGGAATTGACAACCGCCCCGCGCACCTGCCCGCACGGCAGACCCACGATGATTCAACTGAACCTGGGGCAGTTAGAACGCGAATTTGGGCGTAAATGATTTTGGATTGTCATTGCGAGCCGCCAAGCAATCCCCGACCGGATCGGAGATTGTTAGCCAAGAACATCCTCTCGCAATGACGCTCGCAATCTCAAGGAGGATTCATGGAACGCCGCAGACCTAGTTTGATTGGACCGTTGATTCTCATCACCATCGGCGTACTGTTCTTGCTCGCCAACTTGAATGTTTTGCCGCTCACGTTTTGGGAGATTGCCGCACGCTATTGGCCCCTGATTTTCATTTTGATCGGTTTGGAAATCATCATCGGTAGGCAATCCATCGTCGGTGGATTGATCGTGCTCGTGTTGTGGGTCGCGATTGTCGGCGGTGTGTTGTATCTATCGTTCATGCAAGGCCCTGCGCCAATGGCAGGGGGGACAACGGAAGAAATCTCTCAACCGCTCGGCGACATTAAAAGTGCGACGATTGATTTGAACATCGGCGTTTCAAGCACAAACGTTGCCGCGCTTGAGGCGAATGCCACCGATTTGATGAAAGGCAAATTTACACACGCGCCCGGCGTACGCATCGCTCAGACGTACACCGTTGCCGGGAGCGAAGGGCGTTTGACTCTGAAAGAAGAAGGGGTCACCTGGACTCTGGGTAGCGCAAACACCAGCCGGTGGGAGATTGGATTGAACCCAACGATTCCATTGACCTTGCGCATCAATGGTGGTGTGGGCAGAGCGACCCTCGATTTGTCCGCGCTCAATGTATCTTCGCTGAACGTTGACGCTGGCGTGGGCAACCTCACGATCACCACACCCAACACCGGCTTTACGCTGATGCGTGTGAATGGCGGCGCGGGCAACTTGACAATCACGATTCCACAAAACGTTGCCGCGCGCATACGCGTGGATGCGGGAATCGGAAGCCTCCGCGTAGATCAGGCGCGTTTCCCCAAAACAGGGGACACGTATCAAAGCGCCGATTACACCAGCGCGTCCAACAAAATCGAAATTGCAATAGACGGCGGGCTAGGAAGCATCACCGTTCAATAAAAACATCGCGGGCGACCTTGCGGTCGCCCTTTTTTCATTTCGCTTCGCGCCGAAAAATTCTTTCCAAAATTGCCAACGCCGTCGCATACGTGGGATCCATTCCAAAGTACGAAGGATGCACCGCGCCCAAATTCTGTCCTTTGCTATACGGCGTATCCGATGCGTAATGCAAAAAACCAATTTCGAAATCGGCTTGGTACAACCGGATAATTTCATTGACCGGGTAACGCTTGGGATAAATCATTTCATACAAGGCAGACAAGTAGGGACCGGCTTCCATCTCAATGTCGGTATATCCTTCTCGATAGAACAACTCCATAAATTTGCGATTCTGCAAAAATGTCCCTTTCACTGTGATGGCTTTTTGATTATCCAGCACCGAGCCATACACCAAGTATGGCTCTACATCGCGCGCGCTAAAGGCATTGTTGAACAAGTAGGTATTCTGCGAATGCTCGTCGTACACCACATTCGGAATAATCACATCGCCGATGCGACCGTTCAGCGTGGCGGCTTTGCCCATCAGATAGAAACCTTGAATCTGATCAATGTTGCGCGCAACCTCGGAAAGGATTTGGTACGCCGCCAGACCGAGCGGATAATCAATGTTAAAGATCACCGCACGACTGTGACGCAAGCGTTCCAACCCTTCGCGCGGGAGACGAGAATCTAGCCGCGCCGGAATAATCTTGTTCAACTCGATAATCTGCGCGTCCACATCCAAATAGCGTTCGCTTTCCAAATGGGTCAAGCCGGCTTCTTGTTCGGCGCAACTTTTTTCGCGGGCGGCGGACGCATTCGCGGGATCAGCCAGATACTTTTTCAGAACATAGTACAGAAAACTTTCTTTACTGCTTTCCGATTTTTCGGCTTGAATGTCACGGTACTCTTTCAACAATCGTTCGTGTTGAATATCGTGGATATAGGCGATCAATTCTTGTTCGTGGGCTTGGGCATAACCGGAAATCAAATTGGCAAAACTGTGCGTGTTGCTGGAGACAAAATAGACCGGGCGTCTATCGAGCAGACCGGCGGCATCGCGCGCGATGCGATTCCACCAATTCCGCGTCGCCCGCCGATAATCCACCAACGAACCCGCCAGCAAGCGTAACGAAAATGCTTTGCGAGTTGCCCCCATCATCGCGAGATGCGCGAGCAACTTGTCGCCCCAAACATTTTCCAGCGTCGTCAAATCTTGCACGGTGATGCGCAACACGCGCGCCAATTCTTCGCGCGCCATTTCATCGAACCGCATCGCCGCACGCAAGCGTTCAATCCCGCCGGCTTGCGCCAGCAAATCGTGAATCTTGTTCCATTCGATCTGAAAGGCCGTCAACATCGGAATAAGGTCATCAATATCAGAGGCACTTGCAATGAACGCCGCCAACGTATCCTTGCCATCGAAAAACATTTTGCGCCGACGTCCCGCCGCGCTCACCTCTTGCCAATACTCCACATCCGTATACCC
Source organism: Chloroflexota bacterium (assembly GCA_037440625.1). Lineage (GTDB taxonomy): Bacteria > Chloroflexota > Anaerolineae > UBA4142 > UBA4142 > DAOTXS01. Next base: position 79,199 of record JBBITT010000002.1, on the reverse strand, counting down.
GGCTTTATCGAACACCTCATCAGACTGACCCAGCAGAACAAGTCGGACTTGATGGATGCATTCCGGCAATCGCAACGTGGTGTACACCAACGCCGCCATATCCGGGTGTTCGGCGCGGGCGTGCAAATGCAACGACGAATCCATCTGCGTGTGCGTCTCGATGAGTGACTTGATCTGAATCACACCACTCGAGCGCAAGAGCGAATAGTACGTGCGCATATACAGTTCAATTTCTTCGTTCGCGGTAAATGGAATGGCACGATCCATGAACAACCCCGTTGACGGACGACGAAAGATGAATCCATCGTTCCTCATCCGTCAGTTTAGATTTTTCCTTTCAGGATTTCATACAACCACGTCGGCTCACCCAAAACGCGCGTCGTATAGTACCACACCATCGCCAACGATTCACGCGTGGTGTACCAAATGCGATTGAGGGTACGCGTATAAGTTGGACTGTTCAGCGCCCCGGATCCGTACGCCTCGATCCCCACATCCCGCGCGATGATCTCGGCGCGATACAAATGAAACGGATCGCTGACGATGATCGCGCGATGCAAGCCGCGCGCCGTCATCAACGCCTTGGCATTGCGCAAACTCTCTTCCGTTGAATGCGATTGGTCTTCTAAAATCATCGCGCTTGCCGGGACGCCCGCGCTCGTCGCCAGCCGGCGCATCACTTCGGCTTCGGTGGGGGGATGGCCACCCAAGCCGCCACAGAAAATCAGATACGGCGCATATCCCGCTCGATACAGCGCAATCGCGTGTTGTGTGCGTGCATCGAGCGACGGACTAGGGCGCCCCTCCGGCCATACTGCCGACCCCAGCACAATGATCGCGTCAGCGTGCCGCGCCTTATCTATTTGTGCGCGGGTATCAATTTGGTGGTACAACAGCGCGAACACGGCCAGCGCGCCGGCACTAGATCCCACGATGATCTGGACGCTCCGGCGTTTGACAAGCCGATTTAGTCGGTCTAGAATTGATTTGGCAACCATCGAAATAAATCTCAAGACGTGGAGACCTCAAAATGTCTATGCCTGAATCCAGGGAGGATTTTGTAAAATTTTTCAAGGCACTCGCGGACGAGAATCGCATCAAGATTATTGCGTTGCTGGCACACAAACCCCATTCGGTTGAAGAACTCTCCGCGAATCTAGGCGTTACTTCCGCGACGGTGTCGCATCATTTGCAAAAACTTTTGCAAGCCGATTTGGTTGAGGCGCGCGTGCAACAGTACTATAACGTCTATGCCCTGCGCGCCGATGTCTTGCGCGCGATGGCAGAGCAACTCGTCTCCGCCGATTTTGCGACCCGCCTCACGCCCGATCTTGATTTGGAGGCTTACGCCAAAAACGTCCTGCGTCAATACGTGGTGCGCGGTCGGTTGAGCGAGATTCCCAGCCAACTCAAAAAACGCGAAGTGGTGCTGCACCGCATCGCTCAAGAATTTGAGCCGGGCAAACGCTATTCTGAAAGACGGGTCAACAAAATCCTCAAGACCTTTCACGCCGACGTTGCCACACTCCGGCGCGAGTTGGTGAATTTCAAGTTGCTAAAGCAAGCGCAAGGGTATTATTGGCGAAACATTGGTTGACCCAAGGGGATACCCTCGTACAACAATCAACGATCGCGCCTTTGCCAACCGTCCGTATCATACACCGCCCCTTTTGCCCTGTCAAACAACTTGCGCAAAAATTCGACTTGTGCTATATTTTGAGCCGTTGAACCTCCGCGCGACCTTTCTTCGAAAAGTGGGAACTGTCCCACTTTTTTGTTTAGGCATCGGCGGAACCGGTATGGACTGACTCACCACATGTGGGAGGATTTGAGGTCAGAGCAAGATGAAGAACGATTTTCTAGTCGCCATCACCCAACTATGCAACGAACGCGGCTTGTCCAAAGAAGTGGTCTTGGGCGCCATTGAACAAGCGCTTGTTTCGGCGTATCGCCGCAACTTTGGCGGCGGACAAAATATTTCGGCTCAAATTGATGGCGCAACCGGCAAAGTCAAAATCTTTGCCAACAAAACCATTGTTGATCAGGTGCGTGATCGCCGCACCGAAATCTCGCTGCAAGAAGCCCGCGCCATTGATCCGATGGCAGAAATCGGCGGCACGCTCAACATCGAAACCACGCCCGAAGATTTCGGCCGCATTGCCGCGCAGACCGCCAAGCAAGTGGTCTTGCAACGCATCCGTGAAGCCGAACGCGATACGCTCTATACTCAATATTCGGCACGCGAAGGAGAAATCGTTCTGGGCACCGTTCATACGGTAGATGCCCAGAACATCACCGTCAGTCTGGGCAAGGTGGAAGCACTCTTGCCACGCGCCGAACAGATTCCCAGCGAACGCTATCGGCATAATCAAAAAATCCGTGCGTATATCGTCGAAGTAAACAAGACCTCTCGGGGTCCCCAAATCATCTTGTCGCGCACGCATCGCAATATGCTGCGCCGCTTGTTCGAACTCGAAGTGCCGGAGATTTTCAATGGCCAAGTGGAGATCAAAGCGATTGCGCGCGAACCCGGCTCGCGTTCTAAAATCGCGGTTGCCGCCACGCAAGATGGTATTGATCCGGTCGGCGCGTGTGTGGGACAACGCGGCGTCCGCATCCAAGCCGTCGTCAACGAATTGAACGGCGAAAAGATTGACGTGGTCGAGTGGAGTAGCGATCCGGCTAAATTCATCGCCAACGCGCTCAGCCCTGCCAAAGTGCTCAACGTTACCTTGAGTGAAGACGAAAATGGCGATAAGGTAGCGAACGTCGTCGTCGAAGACAAGATGCTCTCGCTGGCGATTGGCAAAGAGGGACAGAACGCGCGCCTCGCCGCCAAGTTGACCGGCTGGCGCATTGATATCAAAAGCGAAAAACAAATCGCGGAAGAAGCGCAACGCCAAGCCGAAGCCGAAGCCGCGCGACTTGCCGCCCTCACGCCCGAACAAATCGCAGCGGAGCAAGCCGCTCAAATTCAAGCACTAGAGACTCTACAAGCGATTGCGGCGGAATCCGAGATCGAACCGGTCGCGGAAGTCACGCCGACCGAAACGGAATCAGTTGTTGAACCCATCACGGAAACAACCTCTATCGAAACAAAAGCGGTTGTTGAACCGGCGGCTCAAGCCGCACCCGAAACAGCCATCGTCGAAGAGACACCCACCGCAGAGATGCCCACCATTGTTGAAACCCAAGCGCCAGCGGAATCGCCCGGCGAACCGGAGCAGACCTTTGAAGAAGCCTGGGCAGAATTTGAAGACGAAGACTTGACGCCGGAAGAAATGCTCAAGCGCAAAGCCGATAAACGCAAACGCCAAGTTCTCGTGTTCGATGAAAAGTTGGGCAAGATCGTTGCCAAGCGACGCCGCAAAAGCAAGCGCTCCAAAGAAGACGAGTGGTTTGACGAAGAAGAGTAACCACCCTCCAAATAACGCTTGAACTATGGCAACCAAACATATTCCACAACGCACGTGCATCGCTTGTCGCACCGTCCGCGCCAAACGCGAATTGATCCGCATCGTGCGGACGACAGCCAATGGTGTGGAAGCCGATCCAACCGGCAAAAAAGCCGGTCGGGGGGCCTATCTCTGTCGCCAACGCGAATGCTGGGAAATGGTGTTAAACCATCCCTCACGTTTGATGCAAGCACTGAACTTGGAGACGGCGATTCGTATGGAAGACCTCGCGCCCTTGCGCGAGTTTGCGATGACGCTACCATCGCAAGTCAATCCAAATGTAGCGCCCAAAAACGAAACACTATGAAAGCAATCGTTTGGAACTGTGGCTCTGAACAAGGCAAAGGGGAGTAAACGATGAACGCTTGAACTGCGTCCCGCTCTCGTGTCCACCCCCACACGCCACCCGCGTGCCTCATTCAGACCTCAGCAAGTCATCCGCTCGATCCTTCAACTTGCATTTCCCGCGATTGCTTCCAGCAAATCATTCTGGCATCCCCCGCCTTGGCGGTACGGATGGAGACATTTGCGTCGCCAACCGATGGGTGATGGACAGAAGCGAAAAGGAGAGTGTGCTATGGCTGACACGAAACCGATCAAGAAAAGTGAACCCAAGCCAACCGAAAAGAAATCCGTGCCTGCGCGCAAACCGATGACTCGACCGAACACCAAGCCGGCGCACCCAACCACACGCCCGGCAGCGACCACCCGACCTGCGCCGCGTGCCAAGCCGACAACCGCACCACGCCCGGAAAGCGCACGTCGTCCTGAACCACGCCCTCAACCTAGCCCGGCTCGTACACCGATTGCAGAAGTAACGCCGGTGGCAACACCCACACCGGCACCCAAGCCCGCGCCGATGGCGCCACCGCCGCCGCCCCCACCGCCACCACCTAAACCCAAGCCGGCTCCCATCGAATTGCCAGAGAATCTCACCGTGCGCGATCTCGCCGCTACGCTCAAAGTGGGACCGATTGACATTATCAAAAAGTTGATGGCAAACGGGATCATGGCAAACATCAATCAACCGATTGATTTCGAGACCGCCGCGCTTGTCGCTGGCGAACTCGGATTCGAGGTCATCGAAAAGAAACCGGAAATTGTTGAGCCCGACGTTACGACGCTGACAAGTATTCCCAAGAAAAAAGAGTACACCGAAGCCGAATTAGCCAATTTGAAACCGCGTCCGCCGGTCGTTACGGTGATGGGGCACGTAGATCACGGCAAGACCTCGATCTTGGATGCCATTCGCCATGCGCACGTCGCGGAAGGCGAAGCCGGCGGCATCACGCAACACATCGGCGCGTACCAAGTGGTTCACGATGGCAAACGCATTACTTTTCTCGATACGCCGGGTCATGAGGCATTCACCGAAATGCGCGCGCGCGGCGCGCAAGCCACCGATATCGCCATCATCGTGGTGGCGGCGGATGATGGCGTGATGCCGCAAACACGCGAAGCAATTGATCACGCCCGCGCCGCCCAAGTCCCCATCATCATCGCACTGAACAAAATTGATAAACCCAACGCCAATCCCGAACGCGTCAAACAACAACTCTCCGATATGGGGCTGGCGGTGTATGGCGGTCAAGATGAAGTTACGGTCGTCCCAATGTCCGCCAAGCAAAAGATCGGCGTGGACGATTTGTTGGAAAATATTCTGCTGGTGGCTGAACTCGCCGATCTCCGCGCCAATCCCAAAAACCCGGCGCAAGGTGTGGTCGTGGAATCAAAACTGGATAAACAGCAAGGTGCCATGGCAACGCTGTTGGTTCAAGATGGTACGTTGCATATTGGCGATGCGGTATTGATGGGAACGGTCTATGGCAAAGTGCGCGCTATGTTCAACGATCGCGGGGAATCCCTCAAGAGTGCCGGGCCAGCCACTCCCGTCGTAGTCACCGGTTTATCGGATGTGCCGCCGGCCGGCGAAAAATTCCAAGTCTATGCCGATGAACGCGAAGCCCGCGCCCAAGCCGAAGCGCACGCACTTGCCAAACGCCAAGCCGAACAAAAATCCACCCGCGCGATTAGTCTCAACGATTTGTTCGCCCAATTCCAAGCCGGCAATGTCAAGGAACTGAACCTCGTTGTCAAAGCGGATGTGCAAGGATCGTTGGAGCCGATTGTGAGTTCGTTGGAACGCTTGGGAGACGAAAAACTCAAAGCCAAAATTATTCACCAAGGGATCGGCACCGTCACACGTTCGGATGTGATGCTCGCGATGGCATCGCAAGGGATCGTCATTGCCTTCAACGTTGGCGTTGAAGCCGCCGCCGCTTCGCTCGCCGAAAGCGAGGGCGTGGACATTCGGCAATACGACATCATTTACAAATTGATTGAAGATGTTGACAAAGCCCTGAAAGGTATGCTCGAGCCGGTGTTTGAGGATCGCTTGGTGGGCAATGCTCAAGTCTTGCAAGTGTTCCGCGTGAAAAAGAGTGCCGTGGCTGGCTTGCGGGTAACCAAGGGCAAGATCGTTCGCAATGCGACGGCACGCGTGCTACGCAACAACGTGGAAATCTTCAAGGGACCCATCGCCTCGCTCAAACGATTCACGGAAGATGTGAAAGAAGTGGCGGAAGGGTATGAATGCGGTCTCGCGCTGGAAAAATTCACCGATTTCCAAGAGGGCGATCAGATCGAGTTTTATCAGAAGGTCAAGGTCAGTTAGTTTTCACCACAGAGAGCACGGAGCACACCGAGAAACCCAAAGGATTTTTTCTCGGTGATCTCCGTGGTAAATCATTGAGATACGCTATGCCATCCTATCGAGCTGAACGAATCAGCCAACAAATTCATCAACAAGTTAGCATTATGCTGGAACGCGAAATGGCAGACCCGCGACTTGCCGGCGTGAATGTAACGCATGTTCAAATGAGCGGCGATTTGCGGATTGCGAAAATCTTTGTGGCGCCCAATCGCGCGGGGGATCAAGCCACCCGTGAGATGATGGATGGGTTGGCGCACGCGCAAGGATATTTTCGTCGGCAAATTGCCGGCATACTCGACCTGCGCTTTGCGCCGGAAATCCGCTTTATTCTCGATCATGCTATTGAAAAGGGCGAGCATTTTCTGCACGTGCTGGATGAACTGCACACGGCAGAATCTTTGCCCTCCACCATTCCAACGAAAGGCAAGCGACGTAAAAGCGATGACCGCCGATAGCGGGTCATCCTTCGTCCTCGTTCCAAATGGGTATAGCCATCACTTTTGACCAAGCGGTTGACTTGATCAAGCAACACAACAAGATTTTCATCGCCGCGCATATTGCGCCCGATGGCGATTGTATCGGTTCTGCGTTGGGGCTCATGTGGGCATTGCGCCAGATCGGCAAAACGGTTACGGTAACCTGCCATGATCATGTGTCCAGCACATTCAAGTATTTGCAAGGGTTTGACGAACTGGGCGCCAAGACGCCAACCGATGAAGAATTGTTGATCTATGTGGATGGGAGCGCGGCGGATCGTTTTGGACCCGCGTACGATCCAGCCAAGTTTAACAATCGCCCGGTGCTCGTCATTGATCACCATATTACGAACGACGCCTTTGCGCCGTTGAATTACATTGATCGGCATGCCGCGTCCACGGCGGAAATCATTCAGCGCTTGATCCGCGCGCTGGGCGTCTCCTTCGATCGTACGATGGCAATGTGCTTGCTCACCGGCATCATCACCGATACGCTAGGCTTTCGGACATCAAGCACGACGGTGGAGACACTTAGAACAGCCACCGAGCTGATGGAAGCCGGCGCCTCTATTCCGGAAATCATTGAGCAATCGTTCAACCAAGTGCCAATGGCAAGTTTGCGTTTGCGCGGCAAGGTGTTTAGCGAAGCCAAATTGGATGGTGTGATTTTGTGGGCTGAAGTTCCGTTCAAAACACAACGCGAGTTGGGATTGAACGGCAATGGCACCAGTGGCATCATCAATCAATTGCTCAGCGTCGAGAATGCCAAGATTGCCGTCCTCTTTGTCGAAAAAGAAAACGGCAAGATTGATGTGGGCTTGCGCTCGCGTGTGGGGTACGATGTCGCGGGCATTGCCGCGCGCTTGGGCGGCGGCGGACACAAGCAAGCGTCAGGCGCACTGCTTGATGGTCCACTGTCTGCGGTGCGTGAACGTGTGTTGGCAGAAATCAAAAAATCACTTGGTCAATCAGGCAACTAGTCAAGATGACTCGGTGTTCGGCCTGCAGCGCGGCGCATGAATGTCCGCTCAAACAATTTGCTCGTCCGCCGATCAAGTTGCCGCGCGGCACTCACGGCATTCTCAACATCCACAAACCGACCGGCCTTTCCTCGCATCGTGTTGTGCACACGATTCGTCAAGCCGGCAAACTGGCGCGCGTGGGGCACGCCGGCACGCTCGATCCGATGGCAACCGGGGTGTTGTTGATTTGTATTGGTCAAGCCGTGCGCATCAGTGAATATCTCATGGATCACGACAAAAAATATCGCGCGCGGGTGCGGCTGGGAATCGAGACCGATACCTATGACGCGACCGGCAACATCGTAGCGCAACACGAGGTGCAGGTAACGCTCGGTCAAATCGAATCGGCGCTGTCAAGTTTTGTGGGCAAGTTGGCGCAAATGCCACCGACATACTCGGCAATCAAAAAAGATGGTGTGCCGCATTACAAACTTGCGCGCCGCGGTGTTCAAGTGGAAACGCAACCCCGCGACGTTGAAATCTATTCCATCGCTCTGCGCGAGATTGCCTTGCCCGAAATCGAGTTCGATGTGCATTGTAGCAAAGGCACCTACATTCGCTCGCTGGCGCACGATATTGGCGAAAAACTGGGATGCGGCGGACATTTGTCTGCCCTCACGCGTATCGCGGTTGGCAATTTTGTGATTGATGAGGCGATGTCACTTGATCAAGTGTGTCAAGCCCTAGCCGATGGTTCTATCGAACGCTACTTGATTCCGATGGACGAAGCGTTGCTTCGGTTTGAAGCGGTTGTGGTTGATCCGCAGACCACTAAACAAATTCAAAATGGCATTCCCCTCACCTGTGAACACACCTTTGCCTCGCCTTTGCTCCGCGCGTATTCGACGAACGGCGAGTTTGTAGCGTTGATGGAACCGGGCAAAGACACCGGCGTTTGGAAACCGAAAAAGGTTTTTCAATTTTAGATGTCAGATTGCAGATTTTAGATTGAAAACCCTAAGGAACGCCGGGCAAGTCAATCTGCAATCTACAATCTTCAAGCTATGTAATCGGCAATGGAAATCATCCGCGACCTCACGAGTGTTCATCTCACGCCTCCCACCGTTTTAACCATCGGCTCGTTCGATGGCATTCATCGTGGGCATCAACACCTCATTGCCCAAGTCATCGCACGTGCAAAAGAAATTGGTGCGGCGAGCGCGCTGGTTACGTTGCATCCACATCCCAAGGTGGTTCTGCGCTCGACCTCACGCTTGCAATACATCAGTACGCTGGAAGAGCGCCTTGATTTGTTAGCGACCCTTGGGCTTGATTACACCGTCGTCTTTCCCTTTAGTTTGGAAACGTCGCAAATTCGCGCACGCGAGTTTGTGCAAATGCTCCTCGATCATTTGCAAATGAAGGAAATTGTCTGTGGCAAAGATTTTGCCCTCGGCTATAAACGCGAAGGCACCGTCGAATTTTTGCGCGCCTTGGGCGTTGAAAAAAAATTTAGTGTGCACGTGGTCGAACCCAAAGCGTTTGACGGCGAAATTATTTCCAGCACGCGCATTCGCCAACTGGTTGCCGCCGGCGAACTGGACCAAGCCACCCGCTTGCTGGGACGGTATCCCTCCGTACGCGGCCGCGTGATCAAAGGTAATCAGCGCGGACGCCAACTCGGCTTTCCCACAGCAAACCTTGCGATTGCCGAGCGCCGCTTGATCCCCGCCGATGGCATTTACGCGGTGCGCATCAAAATCGGCGAACGCTGGTATGGTGGCGCCGCGAACATTGGTGTGCGACCCACGTTCGATAACGGGGCACGTTTGGTGGAAGTATTTGTGCTGGATTTTGATGATGACCTGTACGATCAATTTGTCGAAGTGCAATTCATCAAACGCTTGCGTGAGGAACGGAAATTTGAAAACGTCGCCGCCTTGATCGAACAAATGAAACAGGACGTAGCACAAGCGCGCGAGGTTTTGGCGAACTATGGCTGAGATTATCCTGCGCTATCAACTCACCGAAGATGAAGTGATAGATGCAATGCGTACACGCATCCTCCGCAGTTGGTCGGTGCGCTTGTTATTTCTCGCGGCAATCCTGTTTGCGTTGATCACCCTCGTCATCAACCTGGCGACCGGTGATGTAACAATGATCATTATGGCGATTGCACCGATCGTACTGGTCGGCGGCTTGTTCGTCTTTTTCTATTACAGCCCATACACCCGCGCGCGTTTGCGTAACGAGCCACGTTTTTTCATCGAACAACATTGGCGTTTTGGCGAAGAAAGCATTGAGCATCGAACCCAACACGGCACCGCGCATCACACGTGGTCAACGTACACCAAAGCCGGCGAAACGCCACGTTTCTTTTTCCTCTTCCTCAACCAACATCAAATTGCCCCCATTCCCAAACGCGCGTTCGCCAATGCGCAAGAACAAACCCGTTTTCGCGAATTACTCAAGCGCAAACTCAAGTTCGTAACGATGTAGACGAACACGGCGAGTCGGCTTATAATTGGGGCAGAGTGTAGAGTTTGGAGTTAGAATGTAGAGTTAGAGCGGGTAATGTGCTAATCTCCGATCTCTATCTTCTAATGCCCAACTTCCAAGATGAAACGCTTTGAAGAAATCCCACACACCGCCGATTGGTCATTCCGCGCCTTTGGCAAAGATTTGCGTGAACTGTTCGAGAATGCGGCGCACGCCATCTTTGCCTTGGAAGGTGCGCACGCGGATGTGCACGCCACTGAAATGGCACGGGGCGTTCACGTAACCGGCATTGATTATGAATCGTTGTTGGTCAATTGGCTTACCGAACTTTTGTGGTTGCAAGAATCGAATCGCGAAACGTATCATCGTTTTCAAATCGAAACGCTGACGCCAACCGAATTGCATGCCCAAGTTTTCGGCACGCCGCTGACCGCCTTGAACAAAGTGATCAAAGCGATCACGTATCACAATTTGAAAATCGAACAAACGGCGGAGGGCTGGCAAGCGACAGTGGTGGTGGATGTGTAGAGGTGCACGATGATCACCAAAAAAGATTTTGAACGCATCAGCGATAACATCTGGCAAATCCCACAAACCTTTCGGCGCGATATGCGCGTGCCAGCGCGCTTGTATGCCAACGAAGAACTTTTGGAAGACGCGCTTCAAGACGAATCGGTCAATCAACTCGTCAACACCGCCACGCTCCCCGGCATCGTCCAGTACGCCATCTCGATGCCGGACATTCATCAGGGCTATGGCTTTCCAATCGGCGGCGTGGTCGCCACGCGCGTGCCCGATGGCGCGATTTCGCCGGGCGGTGTGGGGTACGATATCAACTGCGGCGTGCGTTTGCTCGCGTCGCACGTTGATCTGGATCGCATACAACCGTACTTGAAAGACCTTGCCACCGCGCTCTACCAAAACTGTCCCAGCGGCGTCGGCTCGGAAGGGAGCATTCCGCTCAACGCCAAACAACTCGATGAGGTTCTGGAAAACGGCGCCGAGTGGGCACTCAAAAATGGTTACGCGCGTCAAGAAGATTTGGAACGCACGGAAGAGTACGGTCGCATGCCGGGCGCAAGCGCGGAGGCGGTATCGAAACGGGCGAAGGAACGCGGCAAGGATCAACTCGGCACACTCGGCGCAGGGAATCACTTTATCGAAGTAGATCGCGTGGCGGAAATTTACAACGCCGAGATCGCTGACCGGCTTGGATTGTTCCCCAATCAAATCGTCGTGCAAATTCATTGCGGCTCGCGCGGGCTGGGACATCAAGTCTGCACCGATTACGTGAACGATTTCCAGCGCGCCGTCCGCGCGTACCACATCGAACTACCCGACCGCGAACTCGTGTGCGCGCCGCTCAATTCGCCCGAAGGTCAACAATATTTCAAAGCGATGGCGGCTGCGGCAAACTTTGCATTTGCCAATCGGCAAATCCTTGCCTATCACATCCGCCGTTCGTTTGAACAAGCGCTCGCCGGGCGCGTCCGCAATTTCGATCTGGATCAGATTTACGACATCGCGCACAATATGGCAAAAATCGAGGAGCATGACATCGAAGGTAAAACGATGCGCGTGTGCGTTCACCGCAAAGGCGCGACGCGCGCGTTTGGTCCGGGATCGGCGGTTTTGCCGGATGATTTGCGCGACATCGGCCAGCCGGTCTTGATTCCCGGCTCGATGGGGACAGCATCGTACGTATTGATCGGCACCGCCGGCTCAATGGCGCAGACCTTCGGTTCGACCTGCCATGGTGCGGGGCGCGTGATGAGCCGCGCCAAAGCCAAGCGCGAGGTGCGCGGTGAAAAACTGCGCGATGAGTTGACGGCGCGCGGCATCGTCGTGCGCGCGGGTTCGATGCCGGGCTTGGCGGAAGAAGCGCCGCAAGCGTACAAAGATGTTTCGCAAGTGGTGAACGTTGTGCACAACGCCGGCATCGGCAAAAAAGTGGCGCGGCTGGAGCCGGTGGCGGTGATTAAGGGATAATTGCCTAGGGGCGCGGTAACCTCACCCCTACAACGCCTGCCCCGTTTGCATTTCCCCGCACTCGGCATATACTATCGCTATGAATTCTTCTGACCCCAATCGCGTTGCGCCTATTCACAAATCCGGTTTCGTCGCCGTCATCGGCAAGCCCAACGTGGGCAAGTCCACACTCGTCAATGCGTTCGTCGGCGCGCCGGTCTCCATCGTTACGCCCAAACCGCAAACAACGCGCCGCGTCATTCGCGGGATTCTCACGCGCCCGGACGCGCAAATCGTTTTCGTGGATACCCCCGGCATTCACACGCCGCAACACAAACTCGGCAAGGTGATGGTCGAAGCGGCGTCGAGCGTGCTGGGCGAGGTTGATGTCGTCGTGTTCATGGTCGATGGCTCGCGCTTGCCGGACGACGAAGACAAACGCATCGGCGCCTTGCTCAAACAAAAATGCCGCGCACCGATTTTGTTGGTGATGAACAAGATGGACAAACTCAAACCCGCCGAGGTTCAAGCCATCACCGAAGCCCATTGGGCAATTGTCAAATACGATGATTGGATGCGCATCAGTGCAACGCGTTTGCAAAACACCGACAAACTGCTGGAACAAATTTTGGCACGCTTACCTGAAGGACCCGAACTTTACCCGAACGACATTGTAACCGATCAAACGATCCAAGCCATCGCCGCCGAACTGATTCGCGAGCAAGTACTACTGGCAACCCGGCAAGAGATTCCGCACTCGGTCGCCGTGGCGATTGACGACTGGGAAGAGCGCCGCGCCGATTTAACCCACATCGCCGCCACAATCTACGTTGAACGCGAATCGCAAAAAGGCATCGTCATCGGCGCGCACGGCGCGATGTTGAAAAAGATTGGGCAAGGGGCGCGCGAACAGATCGAAACGTGGATTGGACACCAAGTGTTTTTGGAATTATGGGTCAAGGTGTTGCCCAAGTGGCGTGAACGCGAAGATCGTTTGCGTCAATTGGGGTTGGCTTCCGAGTGACAGAGACCAGGTTTTTCGTTTCAAGAACCTGGTCTCTGTGTTCTCTGTGGTTGACAAACGCACGTTTTTGTCGTATTCTGTAAATGAATGAACGCTCATTCATTCAAGAGTCAAGCCAGTGCCCAAGCTTAGCCGCCAAGCCCGGCGCGCGCTCACCGAAGAGCGCCGCAAACAAATTCTGGATGCCGCCGCGCGCGTGTTTGCTCAAAAAGGATACGAACGCGCCACGATTGCGGAGATCGCGCGTGCCGCCGGTATCGCCGAAGGATCCATCTACAATTATTTCAAAAACAAGGGCGATTTGCTGATCAACATTCCGCGCCAAGCCATTCAACCTACGGTCGAAACGATGAGCGCGCGGATGACCCTGATCACCAGCGATACCCTGCCCCCTGAACAGATGCTCATAACACTAGTGCAAAATATGATTGCCACGATTCAACAGAACGCGCCCGTCTTTCGCATTCTCCTCTCGACGTTGCCCACGATGCCCCAAGCCGCACGCGACAAATATTTAAATCAGACCATCCGCTACGCTTTAACCATGCTCGAATCGTATTTCAACCAACAAATCAAACGCGGCGTTTTTCGGCGCGATCTTGAGCCGCGCCCTCTCGCCCGCGCCTTTATCGGATTATTCTTTCCGTTTATACTGATCCGCGAAGTCTTGCAGGTGGAGAACGATCAAGATTGGACCTATGATGAAATCATTCAGACACTCGTGCCGCTCTTTTTGCGCGGCGTAATGGCGGACGCACCCAAGAGGAAATCGAAATGAATTCACGCTTGCTCTCGATCATCCGCAAAGAATTTATTCACATTCTCCGCGACCCCCGCACGCTCGCGATTATGTTTCTCATTCCGATCATTCAATTGATTTTGCTGGGCTATGCGGCAACCAATGATGTGCGGCGTTTGAACACCGGCGTGTTCGACGCGGACAAGACGCTACAAAGCCGGCAGTTGATCGAAGCATTTCGCGCATCCGATTATTTTCGAATCAGCCATTACGTCGTGAACGAAGAGGAATTGGCACTTTTGTTGGATCGCGGCGAAGTTCGCGTTGGCATTGTCATCCCCGCTGGCTTTGGCGACAACCTGGCGCGCGGAACCGCCGCCCAAGCCGCTGTCATTATTGATGGCTCAGATCCCTTGGTTGCCTCCACGGCCTTTTCTGCTTCCCAATTGGTGGGGCAAGCCCAAAGCATCAAGATTGTGCAACAACGTCTGGGCGTGGATGTTACACGCCTAGGCGGGATTGATATTCGACCGCGCGTGTGGTACAACCCGGAATTGAAATCTGCCAACTATATGATTCCCGGCTTGATCGGAATGATTCTCCAATTTCTCACGGGGTTGTTTACCGCGCTCGCTATCGTGCGCGAACGCGAGCAAGGGACGATTGAACAACTCGTCGTTACGCCTATTCAACCCTGGGAACTTGTCGTCGGCAAGATCGTCCCGTACGTCTTTATCGCCTTTTTCGATCTAGTGGAAATCCTGGCGTTGGGAGTCTTGTTGTTTGGCGTGCCGATTCGCGGCGATTTGGTCTTGCTCTTTTTGATCTCGCTGGTTTTTCTGCTGACCACGTTGGGGCAGGGGCTGTTGATTTCGAGCATCGCCAGAACGCAACAAGAAGCAATGCTCTCTACGTTTCTGGTATTGTTTCCCGGCATTTTCATTTCCGGTTTTTTCTTTCCCATCGAAGCGATGCCAGGATGGTTGCAAGCAATTAGTTACGTCATTCCCTTACGCTATATGCTCGTCATCATTCGCGGGATAATTTTGAAAGGGGTCGGGCTCCCATCCATCAGCGAGCCGGTGATTGCGCTTGTCATTCTCGGTCCGCTCATTTTATTTGCGGCATCGCGGCGTTTCCACAAGAGTCTGGAATAACACCTCAACGACGCAACGATGCAACGATTTAACGAAATAGCGACACAACAATGATCTCGATCACCAATCTGACCAAGCAATTCGATTCAACGATCGCCATCAACAATCTCTCTCTCACGATTCAACCCGGCGAAGTCTTTGGGCTCATCGGACCCGATGGTGCCGGCAAGACGACGACGCTGCGCGTCATCTCGACGGCGATGAATCCCACCACCGGGCACGTGAGTGTGGGTGGCGTGGATACGGTCAGCGAGCCCGAAGCGGTGAAAAAAATGATTGGCTATATGCCGCAACGTTTTGCGCTCTATCCGGATTTGACCGTTCTCGAAAATCTGAATTTTTTTGCCGATGTGTTTGGTTCGCCGCGTGCGCAACGTGCCGAGTTGATCCATCGGTTGCTCGGCTTTGCGCGCCTCACCGAATTTCAAACGCGGCTCGCGCGCAACTTGTCCGGCGGCATGCAAAAGAAACTCGCCCTCGCGGCAACGTTGATGCATCGTCCACGCGTGCTGTTGCTGGATGAGCCAACGACCGGCGTTGACCCGGTGAGTCGGCGCGAGTTTTGGGATTTGCTGACCGAGGTGCACTTGCAAGGTGTTACCATCGTGATTAGTACGCCGTACCTGGATGAAGCCGAACGATGCACGCGCGTGGGCTTGCTCTATCGGGGCAAGTTGATCGCGTGCGACGACCCACGCAAACTCCGCGAGGATTTGGATGCCATCGTTTTGGAAGCGCACTCGGAACAGGCCCTCGCGGCGCGCCATGCCGTTGAACATCAAGACGGCGTATTGAGTGTATCGGCGCATGGGAACCTGATTCGCTTGCTGGTGGATCGCATGGAACGGATGGCTCAACTAGAATCGGTGTGGCAAGCATGCGGCATCGTGGTTGAACAACCACGCGAGGTCAAGGCACGTTTGGAAGATGCGTTTGTTCTTATGCTGACGGAAGACCGGCGCCGGCCGACTGAAAACAGATCGGAGGTTCCGTCATCGGTCATCCGTTCTCCGTCAATTGAAATATGAATGCACTCGCTCTTTCCGTACAATCCCTCACCAAGCACTTTGATCACTTTGTCGCCGTAGATAACGTGTCGTTCGCCGTTCATCGCGGCGAAATCTATGGCTTGCTGGGACCGAACGGCGCCGGCAAGACGACGACGATTCGGATGTTGCTCGGTTTGCTTGCCCCGACATCGGGCAGCGGCAATGTGCTGGGATTCGATATCGTCGCACAAGCGGAAGAGATTCGCAAGCGCGTGGGCTATGTCTCGCAAAAATTTTCGCTCTATCCCGATCTGACCGTGCGCGAGAATTTTGATTTCTACGGCGGCGTGTATGGCGTCCCGCGTGAAAAAATCGCCGAACGGCGCGCGTACGTGTTGCAGAGGGTTGGTCTGGTTGGTGAAGATGAAACGCGCGTGGCGAGTCTGGCGGGCGGCTTGCGGCAACGCCTTGCGCTTGCGTGTGCGTTGGCACACGAACCGGAATTTTTGTTTCTCGATGAGCCCACGGCGGGCGTGGACCCGATTTCGCGCCGCGTGCTGTGGGATTTGATTTACGATCTTGCCGAACGCGGCACGAGTATTCTGGTTACCACACACTATATGGACGAAGCAGAAAACTGTCATCGTCTCGCGTTCATCTATCGCGGCAACATTGTGGCGGAAGGCACGCCGCAAGCAATGAAATTCAAAGAGATGCAAGACCAAGTCCTCGAAATTGATTGTGAACCGATTGACGCCGCGCTGATCGCTTTGCGTGAATCGAAATTGTTTGATGAAGTTGCGCTCTATGGTTCATTCATTCACGCGATCGGTCGTGGCTTAGAGGAGAAAGTTGCAACGATGCGCACAACGCTAGCAGCGAAAGGAATCGCCGTCCAGAGCGCGGAGATCATCGTCCCCTCGTTGGAAGATGTGTTCATCGCACGCTTGAGAAACGTTGATTTGAATGACCAATAAGAATGGCATTGCGAGCCGCGTGCGTTGCGGCGAAGCAATCAAGTTGTTTGAGAGATTCCTCGCTTCACTCGGAATGACAAAATACATTGGAGGTTCCTATGCCACATCGTCCGCCGAAACAAGCCATGATCGTGATTCCCTTGATTGTGCTCGCCTTGATTGGATACTGGGCATATTCTACGTACACCGCCGGCATCGAAGCAAACACCGCCTCCGGTTTTATCGAGGGCGAAGAGATTGCCATCGCCGCCGAAGTCGGTGGACGCATTCAAGCCATCACCGTTGAGGAAGGCGATCGGGTTACTGCCGGGCAAGAATTGATTCGTCTGGATCGAACCTTGTTGAACGCGCAAATCGCGCAAGCGCAAGCGGCGGTGAGTACGGCGCAGGCGCAACTTGCGCAACTTAAAGCCGGCGCGCGCGCGGAAGAGATTCGTCAAGCCGAAGCCGCGCTGGCACAAGCGATTGCCGCGCGCGATGGCGCCAAGCAAGCGTGGGAAAATGCCAAAGCCGCGCGCGCGAATCCGCAAGAGTTGGAGGCGCGCATCGCGGCGGCGGAGACACAACTCAAAGCCGCCAAGTTTCAATGGGATGCGGCAAAAGCCAATGCCTCTGCCGCCAAAGCGCGCGTGGATGCCATTGGTGGCGTGGATCAAACCCGGGTGGAAGGCAAGGTGATTGTGGAACAATGGGCGGCGGCAGAAGCGGCAGTGCTCACCGCGCAAGCCGGTTATGAGGGCGCGGCAAAGAGTTTGCAGATTCTTCTCGATATGCGGAACAACCCGCTGACGCTCAACGCTCAAGTGGATTCCGCCAAAGCACAATACGATGCGAGTGTTGCGGCAGCGGAGGTGGCGCAAGCACGCTTGGACGCGCTCAAAGCCGGCGCCACCAAAGAGCAGCTTGCCATCGCCGAAGCGGCGGTGAAACAAGCCGAAGCCGCGCTAGGAATTTTGCAAGTTCAATCCGCCAAGATGACCTTGACCAGTCCGGTCAATGGCATTGTCTCACGCCGCGCGGCACGCTTGGGTGAAATTGCCGCGCCCAATACGATCCTGCTTGGCGTAACCAATCTGGATGCGGTCAAGTTGACGATCTATGTTCCCGAAACGCGCATTGGTCAAATCAAACTGGGGGATGAGTTTGAGGTCTATGTAGATTCATTTCCCGGCAAAGCCTTCAAAGGCAAAGTGGTGTTCATCAGCACGCAAGCCGAGTTTACCCCACGTAACGTGCAAACCAAAGCCGAACGCGTGAACACCGTGTTTGCGGTCAAGTTGCAGATTGCGAATCCGAATTTGGAGTTAAAGCCGGGAATGCCGGCAGACGCGTTGCTCAAGTAAAAGCCAGTATGCAGAAGGCAGAGAACTCGGATTATCTCTGCCTTTTGTTTTGCGCCTACTGCCGACCGCCTCCTTTAGATGAGCAAGCCCCCTTCTGCCATCTCGATTACATCCGCGCGCGAAATTCTTTCCCCGATCAACAAGCGCGGCAGAATCAAATCTACCACATTGGTCTCGCGTGATTTGACGCACCCCGGCGCACCGATGATGGGCACATTGTCCTGATACGCCAGCAACAATAGATTTCCCGGCTCCACCGGCGCGCCGTACAGTTCGATGTGGGCACCGGCTTGCTGGATGCCGCGTGGCACAATGTCATCCGCATCCATAATCGAAGTTTCGCCGGCAAGGATGATCAACTGCGCCCCCGCTCCCAGCAAGCCCACCAGCGTTACGTGAATCGCCTCTGCATTCTCATCGCAATATGCTTCTGCAACCACGCGTGCCCCCAGTGTTTCGATGCGGGCGCGTAATGGCGGCAGAAAAGTTTCTTCGGTGCGCTTGCGTCCCGCCTCGCTCCCGGTCAACAAAATTGCCACGCGCTCGATCTGTGGTGCAACCACATCGAACACGCGACCCACTTGTTCAGCACGGCGCAACGTAGATGCCGGCAAAGCGAGTCCAATCGTTTTGAGGGTGGCAAACATTTTGCGCGGCACAAGAAACGTATAGCCCGGTCTAGTCGCCAGGGTTACGCCGGGCAGTTCATTCACGCGCCGCAACGCATCGCGATTCACTCGCAAGACGCCGGCTTGGGTCGCCCAAAAATTGACGCGCCCACCACTTGGCAAGCTCAACTCAACGCCATCGCCGGCAACAATGCGTGCAAGGTATATCGCCGCCTCGTCTTCGCGCACATCGTCCGGCTCCAACACGGCGACATACACCGATGCTTTGTCGAGCGCGCGTAACTGAGCCACATCATCGGGCGTTAGTACATGACCTTTGGACAAAACTTTGCGTCCATCCGTGCCAACAATGTTGTGAACCAGTATCATGCCGATGGCTTGATCGGTTGGAAGATAGGTGAGTTTCACAACCGAGATTCTACTCTGCACGCACCGGCGCGTCAAGCGAAACAAAACCCCGGAAGGTTTTCACACCTCCCGGGTTTCGTTCTACTTGGGCATTGCCGCCAGTCTCGATTGCGCCGGTCGCCCTAGCACATGGAACGCGCCGGTCTCGTTGCTCAAGTCGGTAAAGTCGAGATTCCACAGAATCGCCACGCCAACCCAGCCCCACGATTTCATCATCCGGTATGCTTGCTCCAACCACTGGGCTTGCATCTCGAGCGAAATGTTCTTGGCGTACAAAAAGTCGGGATGGGGATTGGGTGCAGAAGCCCAACCAAACTCGGTGGGCCAGAGTTGTTTGTTGCTATCGCCGTACTGCACCATCACTGCACGGTACGCTTCCATCGTCTCGCGGAAGAAGAAGGAGCGATGATTATTGTAACTGCCGCCGCAGACGTTGGGTGCGCCAACTCGTGCATCGGGCGAGTTGCAAAAGCCGCTGGGATGCACACCAATCGCATCGCTATAGTTCTTCAAGCCGGCTTGATACATCTGGTGCAAGTACGCCACATCGTCCATATAGCCCGGCGCAGTTACGCCGGTCGGTGTAGGTGCCGCACTCACGACAAGGATACTGGGACACGCTTGCCTGATGCGTGTATAAGCCACTTGGAGATAACGAATATAGTCCGCGCCGGAAACCGGATTGGCACCCC
The DNA here is from genome assembly GCA_037440625.1 of Chloroflexota bacterium. Lineage (GTDB taxonomy): Bacteria > Chloroflexota > Anaerolineae > UBA4142 > UBA4142 > DAOTXS01. The sequence continues at coordinate 59,168 of JBBITT010000002.1, read as the reverse complement.
ACTCGCGTTCCATATTCGTTTCGTTCCACACTTCGATGGCGCCCAGCCCTTTGCCGCAATAGCGCGACGCTACCGCACCCACAAAGTCGCCCAAATCGTTTGGATTGCTTGGCGGTCCCGGCGCGCCACCCGAGCCGCGTTGAACAGCACCCGTCCATCGGGGTCCACAAAGAATGCTGAACAAGATACTGACCCCATTGGCTGCCGCGGTGTTGGTCAGTTCATCAATCCGTGCCCATTGGATATTGCCTTTGTTCTCTTCAAACTCGCACCAACGGATTTGAACCTTCGCCCACGTAAAGCCCATTCCTCGCAGAGTTTGCATTTCGCCGGCAATGCCAATCGGCGAGCCCGTCCAGTTCAGTTGCGCACCATAGGCAAACAAGTTCTTGCCGCGAAATGTACTGGCGGGCGCGGCGGGCTGGGCGGCGGGGGCACGGGTTGGGGCGGGTGCCGCTGGCACAGAGGTAGGCGCGGGGGTAGGCACGGGCTTGACGATTTGTGCGACCGTCGTCGCCGTCGTGCCAACGATGGATTGCCCTTCATCGAACGAAAGCGCGGCTTCGATCTTGGCATCGCCGGGTTGCGCCGGTACCGTCCACGTAAAGCGCGGATCGTTCGCCGGCGAAGTTCCCACCTTTTGTCCGTTGACGCGCCAAACGATCACGGCTTTGCTTTGGTATTTGGGTATCTTGGCTTCCCGATATTGCTTGACCGCATCCCACACACGTGCGTCCACTGCATCGGGCAAGACATCGCGCAAGGCAATGCCGCGCAAGTTGTATTCGAACGCCAGGGCAACTTTTTTCGCAAAGGAATCCGCTGTTTCGATGTAGACGGTATGCGGGAAACCTTTGTCGTCTTTGTAGTTAAAGTAGAACGCGCCGGTCGGCGCATCGAACTTGATGCCGCCGTCGCGGAGTTTGGGTAGATCGAGCGTAACCTTGGTATCGGACACGATGTTGGTGGGCAATTCTGGTTGACCAATCAACTTGGACGCCGCCGAGAAACTGATCGGCGCGTACGACGAGCCAAATTCATCGCGCCCGAGCAAGGAGAAGGTCAATTGCAGTTTGTAGCGATCCACACGCCCGACTGCCCAATCCAAGTAAGCGCGCACAGGGGCATTGGCATCGCCCACGTACGCATCGCGATAGTTGGGCAAAGGTAGTTTGACGATATCGGCCACCTGTCCAAGCGTATCCCAATCGAACGCGCCGGTGTCCCATGTATCAACGGATATTTGCTCCGGCACCGCCATCGTAACGCTAAGAATCTTGTCTTTGGCGTGAAGCGCTTGGGCTAACTCGCGCACAAAGGTGGTGAACGCTTGGCGTTGATCGGGATTGATATTTTGATAATCAATGTTCAAACCGGGGTACAGTTTTTCGACCGTGAGATCCACCAGGGTCTGGATGTGTTGCTGACGCAGGGTGGCCTCTTGGAGCATCTCATCCACTAGCGCACCGTTGTAGGTTTCGCCATCAAAGTTGCTCACGGTGGGCAAAACCTGGTACGGGCTGGATGCGCTGACTTCGGGCAGATCGGGCACTGTGCCGGCGATCCCGCCATTTTCGGCAAGCGTCAAACCGGTCGGATTGACTTCGGCGAGCAAGACACCGGCTTGCGCCGGCAAATTGGTCTTGGCATTGAGGTCCACGCTAATGGTGGGCGCGGGATTGCCGGTTTGCACCAAAACGATGGCTTGGGGAATCGTCGTCGTGAGGTACGCCTCGAGTTTCTGCTCATCGAGGTACATTTGAAATGGAATCTTGCTCCATTTCTTGTTACTGTACCCATAGACATCGAGCGTGGCAAAGGGGTCCACGCCTTCCGGGATCGGAATCGAAAGAATGGCTTGGGCTGGCATTTGCCCTTGCAAACTGGGTTGATAGGCGCCACTCTTGACATCGAGCATCGGTGGCAAGTCCTGCGCGAGCACACTCTTGAGGAACGCCTCTTGAGTTTGCATATCCAGTTTGATGTTAATGTTTGCTCGCACCACACCAGCGGGGATGATAAATTGTGTGCCATCGGGGAGAGAGACACTGCCGCCCGTCGAGGAGATGCCGGTATAACCGGCGCTCAGCACTCGTTGCGGCAACGCCAGAGGTGGTAAAACGAGTGCGACAATGACAAGGAGTGGAATGACAAACAGGTTAATGACCCAGCTGCCGGCTTTACCCTCCAACAAACGATCGAGGGTGATGAGGAGTGGACTAGTTGGGTGATTGTTCAATTTTCTTTACCTCGTTCTAACTAAACGCTCCTGCAATTTATTGTTCTAAACTGCAGGAGCAGTTGCCACCGATTCTAACATAAAGAGAGCAAATTGGCAAAATCTCAGATTCGCCACGGGGGGCTCGATTTTACCGCCATCGTGTTGGGCGAATCAATTCGCTGCAACCCCTACCCGAAGCCGACCTGCGTCGGCTAGAATCCAGCCTGCGGAGGCAGGCTTGGAGTACTTGGTGGCTGCGACTTTAGTCGCCCGATCTGACTTGGCAACAGCCCTGAATCAACAGCAATAAACCTTTGACGCTCATTCACCTTGGGTATATAATCCAATCGTTCGTACTCGCACACTTGGAGGCGTTATTTGTTCAACGTCATCATTCTTGGGATTGCTAGCTTCCTCACCGACATCAGTACCGAAATGGTGTATCCTCTTCTGCCATTGTATCTTACTTCCGCACGCATCGGTGCTTCGCCCGCGATTGTCGGTCTCATCGAAGGCCTCTCCGAAAGTTTGGCAAGTTTGCTGCGCGTTTTTTCCGGCGCATGGTCGGATCGTATCCAACAACGCAAACCGATTGCAATCTTGGGATATGCCTCCAGCACGATTGGTAAACTGTTCTTGTATCTTTCCACCACGTGGCAACTCGTGCTTGTAGGGCGCATCAGCGATCGCTTTGGCAAAGGAATTCGTACCGCACCACGCGACGCTCTCATCGCTGATTCCACGCCGCCGGACCAACGCGGCAATGCGTTCGGCTTGCACCGCGCGCTCGATACGGCGGGCGCAAGTCTGGGTGTGATTCTGGCGTATCTACTTTTTATCTCATTCAACGATAGTTTTAGCCATGTCTTTTTGCTCGCCCTGATTCCGGCGTTTCTGGGTGTGGGCGTCCTGTTTCTGGTGCGCGAAAAAATCGTGCCGCGCCAAGAAACAACGGTCAAAGAAGCATGGTGGAAAAATTTTGGCGCGCGTTGGCGTGCACTGGATCGGCGGCTAAAATTATTCTTGGTCATTATTTTCATCTTTGCGCTGGGTAACTCGTCGAACCAATTCTTGCTTTTGCGCGCCAAGAGTCTAGGCAATGATGACGCGACTGTAATCCTGATGTATCTGGTCTTTAATCTCGTTTACGCGATTCTCTCTTGGCCCGCCGGGCGTTTATCGGATCGCATTGGACGCAAGACGCTGTTGGTGTTGGGTTATCTCACGTATGGCATCGTCTATTTTGGCTTTGCGCTCGCCACGGCCACGGCGTTGTGGATGCTGTTCGCTGTCTACGGCATCTATATCGCACTGACCGAAGGCGTCGAAAAAGCGTTTGTGTCCGACATTGCGCCGCAAGATTTGCGCGCCACTCTCATCGGCTTGCACGCCACCGCAACCGGCATTGGCTTGCTTCCCGCTTCGATGCTTGCCGGCTTTTTGATGACTCTGAATCCTGCCGCGCCGTTTTGGTTTGGGGGTGGAATGGGTGCGCTCGCGGCACTCGCACTATTCTTACTAATTTGATGGAGACAAGCAATGACCACACGTTTCATCCTGATTCGGCACGGGCAAACGGAATGGAACCGCGGCGACGAACGCTTTCGCGGACGCGCCGATTTGCCGTTGAACGATGTCGGCAAAGCCCAAGCCGAAAAAATCGCCGCACGACTTGCCAAAGAAGAAATCACCGCACTCTACACCAGCCCGCTTCAACGCGCGATCCAAACCGTCCAACCCCTTGCCGATCGAATGCATTTGGAAATCCGCCAGCATCCCGGCTTGCTCGATATTGACTTTGGTGCCCTTGAAGGCATGACCGTTGACGAAGCCCGGGCTGCGTTTCCAGAGGTCATCGAAAAATGGCTCACGACGCCGGGCAAGGTCAAGTTTCCCAAAGGCGAATCGTTCAAAGTGATGCGCACCCGTCTGGTGGCAATGCTCGATGAACTGACGGAAAAACACGCTGGCGAAACAATTGCGCTCTGTTCACACAAAGTAGTCTGCGGTGCGATGCTGTGCGTTGTCCTGGGGCTTGATGCCAATGCGCTGTGGCGGATTCGCCAAGACAATGCGTGCATCAACGTTTTTGAAAAACGCGAGCCGGGTTGGGTGGTAACCTTGATGAACGACACCAGCCATTTAGGATTTTAGATTTCAGATTTCAGAATTCAGATCTCAGATTTCGGATTTCAGATTTTGGTTTTTTATTCGTTGCGTGCGCTAGGTTCGCGGTTCAACCCAAAGCGGAGTTTTGTCTTGTCAGCAATCTCACCTCAGACATATATCCTGACCCTCGACATCGGCACTTCCTCTACGCGCGCCATGCTGTTCGATGAACAAGCACGCGCGGTGCCGGACAGCGAAGCCCAATTCAAGTACGAGATGCACACCACGCCGGACGGCGGTGTGGAAGCCGATGCGGACACCCTGCTCGCTTGTGCCGAACGCGCGATGGATGATTTACTCGCTCAAGCCGGCGCGCGCGCGCATCACATCGTTGCCGTCGCGTCCGATTCGCTCGTCTCGAATGTTCTGGGCGTGGACGCGGATGGACGCGCGGTTACGCCGGTGTTCACGTACGCCGATACGCGCAATGCACGCCAAGTGGCAGAACTGCGCGCACGTTTGGATGAACGCGCCACGCATCAGCGCGTCGGCACCTTGTTTCATTCCAGTTATCTGCCTGCACGATTCTTGTGGCTCGCCCGCAACCGTGCCGACGAGTTCAAGCGCGTAAAATATTGGATGTCGCTCGGCGAATATTTTTTGTGGCGTTGGACGGGTGAGCGCGCATGCAGTTATTCGGTGGCGTCGTGGACGGGTTTGCTCAATCGGCAGAAATTGGATTGGGACGAGGAACTGATTGCTCAATTGCCCATTACGCGATCCCAACTCTCGCCGCTGGTTGATCACGATCATAATGTCGGCGCGTTGCACGGCGAGTACGCCAAGCGCTGGTCGGCGTTGCGCGCGGCAAAATTTTTTCCAACGATTGGCGATGGTGCAACCGCCAATCTGGGAAGCGGATGCGTGGACCCTTTACGCATCGCGTTGACGATTGGCACGAGTAGTGCGATGCGCGTAACGTATCCGCGCGGCACCCGTCCGATTCCGTGGGGTCTGTGGTCGTACAGTGTCAGCCGCGATCTGGAATTGCTGGGCGGCGCATTGAGCGAAGGCGGCAACTTGTTTGCGTGGATGAATGAGACACTACGCCTTGATACCCAAGTCGAACACATCCTCGCCGCGATGCAACCGGACGCGCACGGTTTAACCGTGCTTCCTTTTCTCGCCGGCGAACGCGCGCCGAATTGGAATGCGAATGCGCGCGCGGCGATCATCGGTTTGAGTTTGAGCACGCGTCCGATAGACATCCTGCGTGCCGGTCTTGAAGCGATTGCGTACCGGCTGGGTTTGATTTTTCAATTGGTACGCGACGTCGTTCCCGGCGCGTCCACCGTCATTGCCAGCGGCGGCGCGTTGATGAATTCGCCGGCGTGGATTCAAATTATTGCGGACACGCTCGGCGTGCCGGTGATTGCCTCCGCTGAACCGGAAGCGACGAGTCGCGGGACAGCGTTGCTGGCGTTGAAAGCGTTGGGCATCATTCAATCGTTGAACGATTTGCCGGCGCAAATCGGCGCAGTGTTCACACCGGACGCCGCGCGGCACGAAATTTATGCGCGCGCGATGGAACGGCAAAAATGGTTGTATAATCAGATCGTGATGCAAGACCAATTCAAGCGAGGAGAAGTATGATCTACGAACTACGCATCTATCATGCCACTCCCGGCAAACTGCCGCAATTGCTCAAACGCTTTGAAACCATCACGCTCAAATTTTGGGACAAGTACGGTATTCGGCAGGTTGGCTTTTGGACAACGCTGATCGGCGAGAGCAACAACGACGTGTATTACCTCTTGGAATGGAACGATCTCAACGAACGCGTACAAAAATGGGATGCGTTTCAAAGCGATCCGGACTGGATTAAGGCAAGAGCCGAGACCGAGAAAGACGGACCACTAACCACGCACATCACCAACTTGATTCTCCGACCGACCACGTTTTCTCAGTTGAAGTAGAGATGCTCCACGTCGAACTCTAACATTTTCTTTGCGCTCTCGACATTCCTTTGAGATTACAATGGACAGCAGGGATTCACAAACATTTATCGCCAGTGTCGTTGTGAGCAGAGCAAAGAACGCGTCTCGCAAGGACACTGAATTTGCTTGGCACTCGCATCAAAATGGAGTTCTAGAATGAACATTGCCGTTGGCACGGATCACGGCGGCTTTCCCATCAAACAAGCCGTTGTGGATGAATTGAAAAGACTTGGGCACACTCTCATTGATTGTGGCGCAATGACCTATGACGCTAAAGACGATTACCCGGATTTTGCGCGCGCGGTCGGTTTGGCAATTCAGCGCGGCGAAGCCGAACGCGGCATCGTCATTTGCGGCAGCGGCGTGGGCGTTACGATTGCCGCGAACAAGATGCGCGGCATCCGCGCGTGTTTGTGCCACGACTCGTACTCGGCGCGGCAGGGTGTCGAGCATGACAATATGAACGTGCTCGCGCTGGGCGGGCGCATCATCGGCGATGAACTCGCACGCGAACTGGTGCGCGCGTTCGTGTCCGCCCAATTCGATGGCGGCGAACGCTTTGTCCGGCGAATGAACAAGGTGTCAGAGATCGAAAAGGAACAGCACGGCAACGCTAGAAAGGAATAGCGCAATGTCCAATCCCCTTCTAGAACTCAAACAACTGGGGCAATCGGTTTGGCTCGATAGTATTCGGCGCGGACATATTCAATCGGGCGGGCTAGCGCAATTGATCGAACAGGATGGCATTAGCGGCGAGACCGCCAACCCAACGATTTTTGAAAAAGCGATTGCGGGCAGTGATGACTACAATGACGCAATTCAAAAGTTGATCGCGCAGGGCAAGAACGCATTGGAAATTTACGAGACGCTGGCCATCGAAGATGTGCGAATGGCGTGCGATGTCTTTCGCCCGGTGTACGAACAAACCGAAGGCAAAGACGGATTCGTCAGCATCGAGGTATCGCCCAAACTCGCGCACGACACCGCCGGCACCATCGCCGAAGCCAAACGTTTTTTCAAAGCGGTCAATCGCCCCAACGTGATGATCAAAATTCCGGGCACCCCCGCCGGCATCCCCGCCATCGAAGAATGTTTGTACGCCGGCGTCAACGTCAACATCACGCTCCTCTTTGCGATTCAAGCGTACGAGCAAGTCGCGTGGGCGTACATTCGCGCGTTAGAACGCCGCACGCAAGAAGGCAAACCGATTGATCGCATCGCCTCCGTCGCTAGTTTCTTTGTCAGCCGCATTGACACCCTCGCCGATAAACTCTTGCAAGACAAGTTGCGTGCGACCACCGATCCAACGTTGAAAGCCAAACTTGAATCGCTGGGCGGCAAGGCGGCGATTGCAAACGCTAAACTGGCGTACCAATGGTTCAAAAAAATTTTCGCCGATCCGCGCTTTATCGCCCTGCAAGCCAAAGGCGCGCGTGTGCAACGACCACTCTGGGCAAGCACAAGTACCAAAAACCCAGCCTACCCCGACACGCTTTACGTGGACACGCTGATCGGTCCCCACACAATCAACACTCTGCCGTTTGAAACGATTGATGCGTTCCGCGATCACGGCAAGGCGCGTTTGACGCTGGAAGAAGATTTAGACGCCGCGCGGCAAGTGCTCAATGATTTGGAATCGGTCGGCATCTCGATGCAAGCCGTAACGCAACAGGTGTTGGACGAAGGCGTGATCAAGTTTGCGCAATCGTTCGATCAATTACTGGCGAGTATTCAGACCAAAATTGTTGACGCGGCAAAGACACGCCACCGTGCAACGTTGGGCAACTATTTGAACGCGGTCAGCGAAAATTTGGCGGCGGCGGAACAAAACGGCGTCGCGAATCGAGTGTGGAATAAAGAGGCGACGCTGTGGAAGACCGAGCCCGCCCACATCGCCGAAATTTCGATTCGCTTGGGTTGGCTGGATGTAGCAAGCAAGATGCGCGCGCATCTCACCGACTTGCAAGCGTTCGCCACCGAAATCAAACGTGCCCGGTTCAAAACGATTGTGTTGTGCGGAATGGGCGGCAGTTCGCTCTGCGTGGAAACGTTACGCGATGTGATAGGCATTGCTAAAGGATTTCCGCAACTGTTTATTCTCGATACAACCGATCCAGCCACGGTGCGCGCGCTTGCCCGCAAGATCAATCCCAAGCAAACCTTGTTCATCATCGCCAGCAAATCCGGCGGAACGATCGAAACGCTCTCGCATTACAACTATTTTGCTACACTCGCGCCCGCATCGAACTTTGTTGCGATCACCGATGCCGGGTCGGGCTTGGAAAAACTCGCACGCGAGAAAAATTTTCGGCGCGTCTTTTTGAATCCGTCCGACATTGGCGGACGCTATTCTGCACTCTCGTTCTTTGGACTCGGGCCAGCGGCGCTGATGGGGATTGACCTCGCCAAATTGCTCGACCGCGCCGAAGAGATGATGGGCGCGTGTGCGGCAAATGTCCCCGCCGAAGAAAATCCCGGCGAATGGCTGGGGGTAACCTTGGCAACGCTTGCCCAACACGGACGCGACAAGATTACCTTTATCACGCCGAAACAACTGGCAACGTTTGGCGCGTGGGCAGAACAACTCATCGCCGAATCCACCGGCAAAGAGGGCAAGGGGCTCGTGCCGATGGACGGCGAACCACTCGGCAAGCCGGCGGCGTACGGGATGGATCGCGTGTTTGTGTGCATTCAACTCGGCGAGCACTCAACCCCAACCATCGAACGTACCTTGCGCGCGTTGGCAAAGATCGGTCATCCGATTATTCGTACCCCGTTGCGTGACGCGTACGATATTGGCGCCGAATTTTTCCGGTGGGAGTTTGCGATTGCAGTCGCTGGCGCGCTGATGGGGATCAATGCCTTTGATCAGCCAAATGTGGAAGAAGCCAAGAAAAATGCGCGAGCAGTTTTGACCGACGACCGACGACCAATGACGGAAAAACCGGTTTGGGAGAACAAACAGTTTGCGGTGTATGCGACCGTGCCCATTCTGGCAAAGAATCTGCGCGACGCGCTTGCATCGTATTTTAAATTGGCGCAATCCGGCGATTATCTGGCGTTGATGGCGTATCTGCAAAAGACCCCGGCAAACAATGCCGCGTTGAAAAAGATCCGCGTTACGGTACGCAATGCTCTCCAGATCGCGACGACGCTCGGTTATGGTCCGCGTTTTTTGCATTCGACGGGGCAGTTACACAAAGGCGGCGCGAACAATGTGCTGGCTATTCAAATCACGACCGATCACGCGCGCGATGTCAAGATTCCCGGCGTAGCGTACTCGTTTGGCAAGTTAATTGATGCGCAAGCGTGGGGGGATTGGCAAGCGTTAAAGAATAATGGTCGCCGTGTGTTGCGCATCCATCTGAAACGTGGCGCAAAGATGAATAGGCTGGCTCAAACATTCAATCGCGCATTGAAAAATAAAAACGTCAACCGTAAGGCATACTATGACATCTGAACCTATCGTTACGCCGCCGCGTGCCGGCACGACCGGCATCCGCATTCCACCCCCCACCACGCTGGTCATCTTCGGGGCAACCGGCGATCTCACGCATCGCAAACTTGTGCCGGCCTTATTCGATTTGTACTGCGACCGACGTTTGCCGGACGGATTCACCATCGTTGGCTTTGCCCGCCGCGAAAAATCATCCGAGGATTTTCGCGCCGAGATGCGTCAAGCGGTGACCAAGTTCGCGCGCAACAATCCGATGAATAACCCAGATCGCTGGGACAAGTTCGCACGTGGTTTGTACTATCATCGCGCCGAGTTCCACGATTTGAATGGTTACGTTGCACTCGGCGATTTACTCAATCGCCTTGACGCTGAACGCGGCACGGAAGGCAATCGCTTGTTTTATTTGGCAACCGCGCCGGAATTTTATCCGCTCATCGTCAAACAACTGGGCGATGCCGGGCTGGCACAATCCAAGGGCTGGACACGCATCATCATCGAAAAGCCCTTTGGACGCGATCTGGTCAGCGCGCAAGAACTCAATCGCCAAGTGCTCGCGGTTTTTGACGAGTCGCAAGTGTATCGCATTGATCATTACCTTGGCAAAGAGACCGTGCAAAACATTTTGGTCTTTCGTTTCGCTAACGCCATCTTCGAGCCGTTATGGAATCGGAATTACGTGGATCATGTGCAAATCACGGCGGCGGAATCAGTCGGCATCGAAGAGCGCGGCGGTTATTACGATACCGCCGGCGCACTGCGCGATATGGTACAATCGCATCTCTTGCAACTCGTCGCGCTCACGGCGATGGAGCCGCCCGTCTCCTTCGATGCCGAATCGGTGCACAATGAAAAAGTCAAAGTGTTGCGCGCCATCAATCCGCTTTTGCCGGAAGAGATCAATGCCCAAGTCGTGCGCGGCCAGTACGGTCCCGGCAACAATTTCCCGGGTTATCGCCAAGAGCCGCGCGTGGATCCGGAATCGTGCACGGAAACGTACGTCGCACTCAAACTGGCGATTGACAATTGGCGCTGGGCAGGGGTGCCCTTCTACCTGCGCACCGGCAAACGTCTGCCGCGTCGCTGCACCGAGATTATGATTCAATTCAAATCGGTGCCGCACCCACTCTTTGCGCAAGAAGTGTTTGAAGGAATTGAACCCAACATTCTAGAGATACGACTACAACCGGATGAGGGCATCAACTTGCGCTTTGCCGCCAAACTTCCCGGGCAAATCATTCGTTTGCGCGATGTCAAGATGGATTTCTTTTACAAGACGGCGTTTGGGAGCGTGCCGGGCGAAGCGTACGAAACCCTGTTGCTCGATGCGATGCGTGGCGATTCCACCTTGTTCAATCGCAAAGACGAAGTGGAACTCGCTTGGTCACTCATGACACCGATTTTAGAGTACTGGCAAAACTCGCCTTCGCCGAATTTTCCGAACTATGCCGCCGGCACCTGGGGCCCGCGCGCCGCCGATAATTTGCTCGCGCGCGATGGACGCACGTGGCACGAACCGTAGGAATTTTAGATTGTAGATTTATGATCTCACCTTACGCGATTTTACCACAGAGCACACAGAGAACGCAGAGAAAAAACATAGAAACCTCAGTGAACTCTGTGATCTCTGTGGTGAACCAATCATTGACCGCGTAACATCAGTTATGATTTCAAGACCTAACCCAACAATTGTGATCTTGCCCGACCGTGCCGCGTTGGCGCGAGACGCCGCGCGGCGATTTGTTACCCTGGCACACACGGCAATCGAATCGCGCGGACGATTTACCGTGGCACTCTCCGGCGGCTCAACCCCGCGCGATTTGTACGCATTGCTGGCAATGCCGGAATTTGCAACGCAAGTGGATTGGACCCGCGTCCATTTTTTCTGGGGCGATGAGCGCGCCGTCCCTCCCAATCATGCGGACAGCAACTATCGAATGGCGCGCGAAGCCTTGCTCTCTAAAATTTCTGTACCTGACCCAAACGTGCATCGTATCCATGCCGAACTTGTACCGGACGATGCCGCGCGCGAATACGAAAGCGAACTGCGGAATTTTTTTCAATCCCAAGACACGCAAGTCAATCTTCCGTCGTTCGACCTTATTCTCCTAGGTCTTGGTACCGACGGACACACCGCCTCGCTCTTTCCACACACGAACGTTTTGGATGAAACGGAACGCTGGGTCGCCGCCGTGTACGTCGAGAAACTGGAAACGCATCGCATCACGTTGACTGTGCCGGTCATCAATGCCGCAAAAAATATCGTGTGGCTCGTTGCCGGTGCAGACAAAGCGGACATCGTGCGCGCGGTGTTGCGCGATGCGGATCATCCCGATGATTTGCCGGCGCAACACATTCAACCGGTGAATGGCGACGTGGTGTGGTTGCTGGATCAAGTGGCAAGCATCAAATTGAATGAGTGAAATGAAAAAATCTATTCTTGGGTTTGTTTTCGTCGTTGGGATCGGCATCACTGTTTTGATTTTCTTGAATGTGACGCAATCGCCGCAAATCAGTGCGGCGATTATTGGATTGCAAGCCAATCCAAGCATCGCGGGCTATGCGCGGGCAGACCGCGTGCGCGCGTTCACATTCCCCGACGATCACGGACCGCATCCGGAATTTCAAACCGAGTGGTGGTACTACACTGGCAATCTGGAATCCACCGACGGACGTCGCTTGGGTTACCAACTCACCTTCTTTCGCCGCGCAATTACACCCACCATCACACCCCGCCCATCGGACTGGGCAACGAACCAAATTTACTTTGCGCATTTTGCGCTGACCGATGCCCAACACAATTCACATCAAGCCAGCGAACGATTCAGCCGTGGCGCGGCGGGATTGGCGGGCGCCACCGGGAATCCATTTCGCGTGTGGATTGAACACTGGAATGCAACCTCGCTCAACGTTGATGGCAGCCGCGTGCAACTCTTCGCCGAAGATGAAGGGTACGCACTCAACCTGACCCTCGCCTCGATCAAACCCATCGTCTTGCACGGCGACCGTGGCTTGTCGCAAAAATCCGCCGAGGTTGGAAACGCTTCGTACTATCTTTCGTTCACGCGGATGGAAACGCAAGGAACGATAACAGTGAATGGCGAAACGTTGAACGTGCGCGGTGAATCGTGGATGGATCACGAGTGGAGCACGGCGGTGCTGGGCGAGAACGCCGTGGGCTGGGACTGGTTCTCGATTCAACTGAACGACAATCGTGAACTGATGCTGTTTCAGATTCGTCAAAAAGATGGCAGTATCGAACCAATGTCGTCTGGGACACTCGTCGAACCGGAAGGTGCAACGCACCACCTCGCGCGCGATCAATTTGATATCAAGGTGCTATCCACGTGGACGAGTAGCCCCACTCGCGCGACGTACCCGGCGCGATGGAAGATCAACGTTCCCTCGGCGGGTATTGAGTTGGAGTTGATACCGATTGTTGCCGATCAAGAGATGAAGGTTTCGATTGTGTACTGGGAAGGCGCGGTGGATGTCAGTGGACAGTCGAACAGCAAGCCAGTGACCGGCAGAGGATTTGTGGAGATGACGGGGTACGCGGTGCAAGCGGCAGGAGGCAGTAAGCCGTAGATAGAGCAGATTGACTTGTCCTTGCATCTCGCGTATGATGCGCGTGAGATGAGTATCCGAACATTCGACTTTGCCACCTACTTGCCCACGTTCAAATTATCCGATACCGGTCAGCGTACGCACACCGAACACGTGACGATTGACGAACAACCCATCCCCAAATTCGTCAACGAATTCTGGACCGCGCGTCAGCGTCAGGCATCGTCTCTGCACGAAATTGCCTATCGCGCATGTTTTAAACCACAATTGCCAAGATTCTTTATCGAGTTGCTCACTCGCCCCGGCGACATTGTTTACGATCCATTCAGCGGACGCGGCACCACGGTGATTGAAGCAGGGTTACTGGGGCGCAATGTGATCGCCAATGACATTAACCCTCTCTCGGCGATTTTGTCGGCTCCCCGCTTTTTTGTTCCTACGCTGGATGATTTGGCAAAGCGCCTGGATGCCATTCCGCTTTTGAAAAAGGTCACGACAGAGATTGACCTTTCGATGTTCTATCATCCCGAAACTTTGCGGGAGATCGTTTCGCTGCGCGAGTATCTGCTAGAGCGTTACGCCACCGGGCGCGCCGATCATCTGGATGCGTGGATTCGGATGGTGGCAACAAACCGCTTGACGGGGCATTCTAGTGGTTTCTTTTCGGTCTATACCTTGCCACCGAATCAAGCCGTTTCGCCAAGCCGGCAGAGAAAGATCAATCGTCTCCGCAAACAAACGCCGCCGTACCGCAATACCCGTACGATCATTCTCAAAAAATCGCGGCAACTCACCAAGGACTTGACCATCCAAGAAATCGAAAATCTACTCCGCGCTGGCGAACATGCATGTTTTTTGACCACCGATGCACGACGCACTCAAGAGATTCCGACAAACAGTGTGCAACTCACGGTTACCTCGCCCCCGTTTCTCGATGTGGTGCAGTACGCCCAAGACAACTGGTTGCGTTGTTGGTTTAATGGCATTGATGAAAAAGAGGTCGCGAGAAGAATGACAACCACAAAGAATATTGATGAGTGGGCTGTAGTGATGCAGGATGTGTTCCGCGAACTATACCGCATTACACAGCAAGGCGGCTGGGTTGCATTCGAGGTGGGTGAAGTACGCAAAGGCAAAGTCAACCTCGATGAGCACGTTGTGCCGCTGGGTGTAAAAGCAGGATTCCAATGTCAAGGTATCTTGGTCAATCGGCAATGTTTTACCAAGACTGCAAACATCTGGGGCATCCATAACAACACACGCGGCACCAACACCAATCGCGTGGTGATCTTGTACAAAGCCTAACCGCACCCTCTTGTATTTCCCCCTCACTGTGCTATACTTGCGCCACCTTTGTCTCTCTGCCAAGCATCATCACTTGGGCAGGAGCCACTTATGGATCAGTTGTTTTATCCATCATCCAGATTGGATGATGATCGAATAGGCAAGCCGCTCAAAAAACTCGGGGCGATTTTGGTGGGGCTCATCATCTCTCTCGTTGCATGCGTACGCGCTCCAACCACGCCCCCTCCCTTGCCCACGGCCACCCCACGCCCGGTGCCAACTGATTCGCTCGTGATCACCAACGGCATCGTGATAGATGGCACCGGCGCACCCCCGATTGCCAATGGTATCGTCATTATTTCTCAGAACAAGATTGCCGCTGTAGGACGTGCCGCCGATTTTGCCATTCCCGCTCAAGCCAACATCGTTGATGCGCAAGGGAACACGATTATGCCCGGCATCATCAACGCTCACGTCCACGATGCGGCGTCGCCCTTGGTGCGCCAATTTTATTTCCTCAACCGCGGCGTAACCTCGGTCTGCGATACGGGCTCGTCGTTGACTGCCATTGCGCGTGCGCAAAGCCCAAGTAGTTACGGAATCACGGCGCGTGGCTTTTTCTCTGGACCCATCATCAATGCCCCCAACGGCTATCCCGGCTCACCCGAACTCTTGTATGCCGTCACCAATCCACGGGAAGCCCGGCTCGCTGTCTCCGACCTTGTGCGCCGTGGCGCCGATTACATCAAGATCGCACTCGAACCGTGGAATTGGAAACTCCCTTGGCTCACCGCTGAACGCGATGTGATTCCCAATCTCAATCTCGCCGAACTTCAAGCCATCGTTGATCAGGCACACCAAGAAGGCAAACTCGTTCGCGCGCATCTCGGGACCGCTGAAATGCTCGATCTAGCGCTAGAGAGCGGCGTGGATGCTCTCGAACACGTACCACTGCCTCGTCTGGAAGATATTGATTTTCGCACCAACTCACCGGACTATGCCGATCTCTCCGCCGCGTACGAAGCCCAACTCGCGCGCATCGTACAACACAACATCATCATGACACCCACGCTCGACAAGATCATCACCTGGTGCGAATCGTACGCCGTCCGAGCAGAGCGCAAGATACTCTGTCGCAAATATGCTCTGACACCAGTCTATCGTTTCCATCAAATGGGCGGCAGCGTTGCCTTGGGCGATGATTCGGCGTCGGATTCCCGCACGTGGATGCCGGTTCAAGAAATGCGCCGGCTCTTGGAGGCGGGCTTGACGCCGATGGAAGTGATTCAAGCCGGCACACTCTACGCCGCACGCGTGTGTGGACACAGCCACGAATTGGGCACCCTGACGCCGGGCAAACTCGCCGATGTGATTATCGTCGAGGGCAACCCGCTGAAAAATCTCGAGGCGATGAACAATGTTCGCGGGGTGATCATCAATGGCCAAGTCGCCGTGCCGGCTAAATAAAGACCCTTTTGGAAAAATGGTCAAAACGATGCTTGACACCCGGTATATCTTGTGCTAATATGTCTTATGCAACCCGGCGACTCCATTTTCTCAAAACGGAGGATTCGCCATGTCTGAGGTTACCTTGGTCAAACGATTTTACCTGCTGATGTTTGTTGCACTGATCGCTTTGGGCGCAACGGCTTGCACCCGCGACAAGCCTCCAGAACCCACACCTGATCTGCGGATTGTGGTCTCGTCCAGTAGCAGCGCTAGCGCATCATCGTCCGCCTCTGCATCCAGCGTCAGTTCTTCCATCTCAAGTACTATTTCCACGCCAAGCGCGGCTTCATCTTCATCCGCATCATCGGTAGCCAGTAGCACGCCGGTGCCCACCGTTACACCCACACCCATTCCCACCCCTGCCACCGGCACTCCCAGCACCTACACCGTCAAGTGGGGCGATTGGTTGAACAAGATTGCGGCGGAACACGGCGTGACTGTCCAAGCCATTCTAGCCGTCAACCCAGGACTCAATCCCAATTTGATTTATCCGGGTCAAGTGATCAACTTGCCCACCGGCGATGGCTCATCCTCAGCGTCTTCGTCGTCCGCTTCATCGTCCACCTCATCGGCAAGCGGCACACCTTCCACCTATACCGTTCAACGCGGCGATTGGATTTATGCGATTGCGCGTAAATTCAACGTTTCCGTTGCCGCGTTGCTCGCGGCAAACCCAGGGATCCGACCCAACCTACTTTATCCCGGTCAGCAGTTGAGCATCCCGGGTGGCGATTCTTCCGGCACCACTCCACCATCCGCCGGGACATACGTGGTCAAGCCGGGCGATACGCTCTTTTCCATCGCCGTCAAATTCCGCACGACTGTTTATGCCTTCCAGATCAAGAACAACTTGGCGAATCCTCACTTTATTTACCCAGGCCAAGTTCTGATTGTTCCACAATAAACTCACGTTGCCCCTCGCGAAGAGAGGCGCACATCCTTACTCAAGGATGCGCCTCTCTTGCTATGCCTGACAAAACATGAAAGAAGAAATCATTCAGAGCGAATACTTGTACCGTGGCAATGTTCTCAAACTTCGGCTCGACCAAGTCCGGTTGGACAATCACCAAATCGTCGTGCGCGAAATCGTTGAACATCGCGGCGCAGTAGCGATTGTGGCATTGGACAAACAGAATCGCGTGCTGATGGTACGGCAATATCGTTCCGGCGCAGGACGCGAAATGTTGGAAATTCCAGCCGGCACCCTGGAAAATGGCGAAGACCCGTTACTCTGCGCCAACCGCGAACTGTCAGAAGAAACCGGTTATCGCGCGGCGCAGTGGGAATTTTTGGGTATGTTTTACACCAGCCCCGGCTTTTGCACCGAAAAAATGAATCTCTATCTCGCCCGTCAACTGACCCGTGGCACCGCCCATCCCGAAGACGACGAACTCATTCACGCCGAACTCGTCCCCTTGGATCGCTTGTTGACCCAAATTACCCGGGGCGAAATCGTGGATGCGAAAACGATCATTGGTTTGCTCCGGGTCGCCTCGCTCCTCAAATGATGGATCGCACAACGATTCTGTGGGGCAAGCGCATCGGCTTGCAACCCTTTGAACAGACACTCACCGATCTGCAGATCGCACGCGTCTATGCGTGGAGCCGCAACGAACGCGTCTTGCGTTGGAGCGGTGGCGTTGCCACTGATCTATCCTTCGATGAATTTCGCACGCGCCTCTGCAAAGATCAAGCCCATCCCGCCGATCATCGTTTGGCGTTCTTTATTGTTACGCGCGATGAGCAATTGCTTGGGCGGATCGGCGTGTTTATGATTGATTGGAGTAAACGCGAAGGTGAACTGGGCATCGTCATCGGTGAAACCAGCGAATGGAACAAGGGCTATGGACGCGAAGCCATCACCATACTCTTGCACCATGTCTTTCACAAAACGTCTCTGGAACGCGTCAACCTATTTACCTTTACCGATAACCTGCGCGCACAACGGTGCTTTGCCGCATGTGGCTTTCGCGCGCTCGGCATGGTACGTCGCTTTTTACCAGAGATAGGTGAATACGATGGCATCGAAATGGAAATCACGCGACGTGAATTTTTGGCAAACCAACGTTCACGTCAACATATTCCAATTTCAATCAAACAGGATGCAAAATGAGCGAACGAGATTTATTAATGATTCCCGGTCCCATCAACTTTGATCCCGGCGTTTTGCGCGCGATGAGCGCGCCAACGGCGAGTCACGTTGCGCCGGAATTTATCGCCCGCTTTGGCGAGGCGCTCGATTGGATGAAGCAAGTGTTTGGTGCGCCCAACGGCACACCGTTCGTCATTGCCGGTTCTGGCACGCTGGCAATGGACATTGCCGCCTCCAACCTCACCGAGCCGGGCGATCACGCCATGGTGATTTCTACCGGTTACTTTGGCGATCGAATGGCAAACATTTTGCAACGCTATGGGGCAGAAGTTACCGTGTTGCGCGCCCAAATCGGCGATGTGATCCCATTCGATCAAATTGACGCCGAACTTGCGCGAATCAAACCAAAGATTTTGACAATGACTCACGTGGACACCTCCACCGGCGTTGCCGTAGATGTTCGCGCGATTGCACAGATCGGACGCAAGCACGATGCGCTGGTCATCGTAGATGGAGTGTGTTCGGTGGGTGGAATGGAATTGCAACAAGAAGCGTGGGGCGTTGATGTCGCCTTCACCGCCTCGCAAAAAGCGATTGGCGTGCCACCCGGTCTCGCGCTCCTTGTGGCATCGCCGCGTGCGATGGAAGCGTTCCAGAAACGCAAAACGCCGGTCGGCAGTTATTATGCCGATTGGTCGAACTGGTTGCCGGTGATGCAAGCGTACATTGCGCGCAAGCCCGCCTACTTTGGTACGCCGGCGGTGAACCTCATCTACGCCTTGCACGAAAGTTTACGTCAGATTCTCGCCGAAGGGATGGAACAACGTGTAGCACGGCACAAAAAATTGAGCGATGCCTTCAAAGCCGGCATTCAAGCAATTGGCTTGACCCAAGTTGCTGTGCGCGACGAGATCGCTGCAACAACAATGACCGCGCCGTACTTTCCGGAAGGATTGGACGCCAAACTCATTGGCAAGATTCGCGAGCGCGGCATTGTTGTCGCGGGCGGCTTGCACCCGGCGATCCGTGAAAAATATTTTCGCGTGGGGCATATGGGCGTGATTTCGCCGGCAGACATCTCTGCCACGCTCTCTGCCATTGAAGGCGCGCTACTAGCATCAGGATTCAAGTTTGAGGTGGGCGCCGGACTGGCAGCCGCAGAAAAACAGATGGGGTAACCCCCGGCTTTTATCGCTTGGCGATCCAACTCCCAGACCTTCGCGTTTGACGCAAACGCGAAGGTCTGTTATTTTTCATCCCCGATGATCAAACGATTGACTCTCTTGCTGGGCTTGCTCGCGCTTGCCGCGTTGATTCTGCCGAACTTGCGCTCGCTGTACGAAGGCGTGGTATTTTATCTGCGCGATGCGATTATGTACAATCCCAACGATGTCAAGCCCATCCGCCGCGATGGGCGCTATGCATCGCTGTACGATTTGGTGCAACGGCGCAACGCTGAACGACGAATGTATATCTTGCACGTGGCGAGCCGTGCTACCGTGTTTGAATTTCCCATCCCGGGTTCATCGCTCACCAACATTTTTGTGCGCTTGGATGCGCCCGGTCCTTACACGATCTTCGCCGCGCACTATGACAAACTCTACGACGACCCGGCGTATCCAGGCGCGTCGGATAACACGGCGGCGGTGAGCGTGATGCTCGCAGCGATTGAGGAACTGATACGCCGCGGCGATGCCGGCAATCGCGCTTTCCTTTTCACCGGTGAAGAGGAAACCGGCCGACGCGGCGCAACCGCCTTTGTGGAGTACGCCCGTACGAACAACCTTCCGATCCGTACCATCATCAATTTCGATAACATCGGGCGCGGCAGGTTGGCAATTCGTCCATCTGCGCCGATGCCGGGTTTTGTGTTCACGTTGCCTTTGCTTGGCGATTTCGTGTTCGATGGTCGAACGCTCAATCCCAGCCCGGCGTATCCGCTTGCTAATGCACGCCTCGTACAATCGCTCTTGCGCGCGCAACCCGACCTTGTCGTGTACGAACGGTTTACCGCGTTGGGCGATTCAAACGTGTTTCAAGCCAACGGCATAGATACGGTGGCAATCAGTGCCAGCGATCAATACTATCTAGAGCAAACATGGCACACCTACACCGACCGCCTCGAATTACTCGACGAACGCAATCTTGACCGCGCGTTCGATTTGATGATAAATTACAAGTAACCCTCCCAATGAAGCGAGGTGAGTATGACCATTCGAATTGTAACCGACAGTACGTGCGACTTGCCGCCTGCGCTCGCCGAGCAATACGGCATCGTCGTTTTGCCGTGTTACATCAACATCGGTGAACGCAGTTATCTGGATGGTGTAAATTTATCGCGGGAAGAATTCTACACCCACCTACCCACCTACGCACCCTTGCCCACCACCGCCGCCCCGGGCATCGAAATGTTCCACGAGGCGTATGTGCGGCTGGCACAAGAAGGCGCGACCCAAGTCCTGTCCATTCATTTGGCATCCAGTCTCAGCGCGCTCTTGAATGTGGCAACGATCGCCGCGCGCGAAACGACCGAAGTGCCGGTAACCATTTTCGATTCGCGACAATTATCCTTGGGGCTGGGTTTTCAAGTGCTCACGGCCGCACGCGCTGCAGCGCAAGGATGTTCGGTCGCCGAGATCGTTGCCTTGCTCAAAGATCAAGTAATCCGCACCCACATCTTCGCCGTCCTCGACACACTTGAAAACCTCAGACGGAGCGGACGGGTATCGCGTTTGGTGGCAGAATTGGGAACGTTGCTCCAAGTCAAACCTTTGTTACACGTTTACAATGGTCAAGTGAGTGCAGAGCGTATTCGCACACGCCAAGTGGCGATGGAAAAAATGCTGGAGCAAATTCAACGGCTAGGTCGCTTGGAAGAGATGGCGATCGTCCACGCTCGCGCTCCCGAACGCGCACAAGAATTGAAAGCGCAAATGCAACAACGCTATCCCGACTTGAACATCTCCATCTGCGAAGAAATTACGCCGATCATTGGGACCCACGTAGGCATCGGTGTGGTAGGGGTGATTTGTGTCCAAGCCAAATCATAGGGAGAGATGAGGAATGAACCAAATTCGTTTGGGAGCCAGTGAGGTATTCGTCCCCGAACTGGGCATTGGCGCGTGGTCGTGGGGTGATACGTTATTTTGGAGTTATGGCAAAACGCACAATGATCGCGATGTACGCGCCGCCATCGAAACGGCGATCGCACATGGCATTCATTTCTTTGACACTGCCGAAATCTACGGCGGTGGACATTCCGAAAGACATATCGGTGCGTACGTGCGCGAGAAAAATCCAACATTGATCATTGCGACCAAGTTTATGCCGTTCCCATGGCGACTGCGTTACACCAGCGTGATTCAAGCCCTGCAACGCAGTCTCAAACGATTGAATGTCGCGCGCGTGGATTTGTACCAAGTTCATCAACCCTTGCCGCCCGTCGCGCCGGAGACGTGGATGACCGGGATGGCGGAGGCACTCAAAGCCGGCTTAACCCGCGCGATTGGTGTCTCGAATTATAACGCCGCGTGGACTCGCCGCGCCTACACCGCGCTGGCGCAACGCGGCATTCCGCTGGCATCGAATCAACTCAAGTACAGTTTGCTCGACCGACGCATCGAACGCAACGGGACGATGCAAACCTGTCGCGAATTGAACATTACGATCATCGCTTACAGTCCACTGGAGATGGGCTTGCTCTCTGGCAAGTACACCCCAGACCAAGGGCCGCCCGGGTGGCGCAATCGTCGTTACACCCGCGAGTATCTCGCCCAAATTCAACCGCTCATCGGTTTGTTGCGCGAGATTGGACAAGCGCACGGCGGTAAAACGCCAGCCCAAGTGGCAATCAATTGGACGATCTGCAAAGGGACCGTGCCGATTCCCGGTGCCAAGAATGCACGCCAAGTCGAAGAAAATATCGGCGCGATGGGTTGGCG
This sequence comes from Chloroflexota bacterium, assembly GCA_037440625.1. Classification (GTDB taxonomy): domain Bacteria; phylum Chloroflexota; class Anaerolineae; order UBA4142; family UBA4142; genus DAOTXS01. Next base: position 36,994 of record JBBITT010000002.1, on the reverse strand, counting down.
ATTGAACGCGGATGAAATCGTCGCGCTCGATGCAATGAGTGAAAGGTTGCAAAGATGAAACGTGCTCTCAAAATCGGATTGATCGTTTTAGGTGTTCTGCTTGCTTTGCTCATCGTCGTGCCGTTGCTGATTCCAATTCCGCCGTTAGAAAATGTGGTGCCGCCGGAAAAATTGGCGGACGCGGATAGCCGATTCATCAACATTAACGGCATCAACGTCCACTACAAAATCTCCGGCCAAAGTGAGCCGGTGTTTATCCTCTTGCACGGTTTTGCCGCCAGCGAGTTTTCGTGGCGCGAGGTAAGACAACCATTGACACAAGAGTACGGTGGCACCGTCGTCGCGTACGATCGCCCCGCCTTTGGTTTGACGCAACGTCCCATGCCCGGCGAATGGAGCGGCGACTCGCCGTACGGACCCGACGCGCAAGTAAATATGCTGATTGGTTTGATGGACGCGCTCAAAATCAACCGCGCCATTCTGGTGGGTAATTCAGCGGGCGGTAGCATTGCGGCATTGACCGCGTTACGACACCCGAACCGGGTAGAGGCGCTGATTCTCGTAGATCCGGCAATCGGTGTGGGAAGCACAGCAATGTGGTATCAGCCATTGATGACGACACCGCAAGGACGACGAATCGGAATATTGATGGCGCGCCAGATCAAAGATTGGGGCATTGATTTTGGGAAATCGGCCTGGCACGATCCATCCAAGATCACACCGGAGATTTGGCAAGGGTACTTGAAACCACTTCAAGTCGAAAACTGGGATCGCGCGTTATGGGAGTTTACGGCGTCGTCCCGCCCCACCGAACTGGCAAGTCAAATCAAATCGCTCAAGATGCTCACGTTGGTCATCACCGGCGATGATGACAAGATTGTTCCGAAAGAACGTAGCCTTCAGTTAGCCAACGATCTGCCGAATGCCAAGTTGGAAGTGATTCCAAACTGTGGGCACGTGCCTCACGAGGAATGTCCCGTTGCGTTTCTGGGCGCGGTGAAGAGTTTCATGCGGATGATTCGATGAACGAAAAACCGGGTTTCTTGAAGAAACCCAGTTTTTGCTATTACGCCGCTTCGGCCAGTGGACGATGTTCTCTCAGATAATCATCCACTTCTTCCCGCGCTTTTTGGAACTGCTTGAGCAATCCCTCGTCCGTGCCTTTGTAGGCAACCAACGTGCGTTTGGCACACGCCGCACACCCCATCAATGCTTTATACCGATCGGGATTGCAATCCAAACAATTGCATTGCCGAATCATTAACAGGGCGAACGCCAAACTATCGGGATGATCCTCGGGCAAAGCGGCAACGCGTCTCGTCAAATCGCGCCACTTGCCATTGCGAATGTTCGTCAGCAAGGCAATACTCTTGTGTGGGAACAGAATCTCTGCACGCATTAGACTTCCTTTCTATTCAAGCGGAACACAACCGCATTCATTTACCCAAACACCCCCGTGATTGGCAAGCAGCCGTACCCCCGATTCTGTTTTGTCCGTCATCTGTCTCGCGCGTGGCGCGGTGGCAATTACACTTTCGCGCATTGCCACTGCGACGGGAATCAACCGGCTTGATCGCAAGTTGATCCCACCCGCCTTGCTCCCAGTTGGACATTCACCTAGCCGCCGCTGTTACCAACGACGCTGGTGGGCGCTTACCCCACCGTTGCACTCCTCACTCGCTTGCGCGAGCGGACCTACTCTCTGTTGCAGTTGTCGTCACACGCCGATGACTCGGCGTGTGCCCTCACTTGTGGTTTCGTGAGGCAACCGTGCTTCTTGCCACAGCAAGAAACCGGGAGTCGGGAAGTTCCTCTCACTTGCGTGAGCGACGGATCACTTGCTTGCCAATCAGATGAGGCGGCAGGGAATCGAACCCTGAACCCACAGCTTAAAAGGCTGTTGCTCTGCCAATTGAGCTACCGCCCCATATAAAATTTTAACGTGCATCAGGCATAAAAATTGGCGTGAGTTGAATCACGCCGCAACGGTTGGCAGCGTTCTCTCCGTTTGCGTGGGCAAGTTTACCACAACTGATAATGATTTGTCAAGCGGATGCGAAAAATCGGGCTTATGTTAATTGGCGTCCCAGTGCATCGCCAACGCGCGCGCAACCTCCTGCAAGAATATTCGATCCGATTCCGAGAACGCTGCCGGCACATCGCTGTCAATATCAATCTCGCCCAACACGCGATCCCCGCGCATAATCGGCACGACGATTTCGCTCCGCGTCTCCAGACTACACGCGATATACTCGGCATCGCTGTTCACATCATCCACGATCACCGTGTCTTTGAGGCGCGCCGCACGACCGCAAATGCCGGCACCAATCGGAATGTGAGTGTGTTCGGTGGGACGACCGCGATACGAATGTAACACCAACGTTTCACCTTCGAGGAGATAGATGTAAACGCCGGTATAGTGCGAGAAATTTTCCTTGAGTAACGCGGCAACGCGATCCAACAAAACATCGCGCGGTTCTTTGGAATTTTTGATCAGATGAATGACATCATCTTGATTCATCTTCACTCCAAATAAAAAGACGGAGGCCGGAAGACGGATGCGGTACGTTCCGTCGTTCGTCCTCCGTCTTTGGTCGTGAATTATCGGAACAACCCACCGCTGGCGAGGGCCAGCGTCGGTGCGGGGAACACGCCCAGCGCAATCACGCCGACCACCGCGATGATCAACGCAATCGTTACAAACACATCCACGCGAATCTTGTCCCAACCCGGCTTGGCTTCGTTCATATACATTTGCACGATGGGACGCACATAAAAGTACACCGACACCAAACTGTTCAACACGCCAATGACGGCAAGCCACGTCCAACCATTTTCGACCGCCGCGCTGAAAATCAAAAACTTGCCAACGAACCCGGCGAGCGGTGGAAAGCCGGCAAGCGAGAACAAACAGATGGCAAACGCCGCCGCGATGAACGGTTGTTGAGACGCCGCGCCCGCATAATCGTTCACTTCAAGGCGTTCGCGCGCACCATCGCTTAACGCGATCACTGCGCCAAACGCACCAAGGTTCGTCAGCGTGTACGCCAACAAATAAAACAAAGCGGATGACGTGCCATTCGCCCCCATCGCAACGAGCGCGATCAGAATATAGCCCGCGTGCGCGATGCTCGAGTATGCCAACATTCGCTTGATGTTTGATTGAAGCAACGCGGCAACGTTGCCCAGCGTCATCGTTAACAGCGCGAGGATGGCGAGCAGTATTTGCCAATCCATCGAGATACTGGGTAACGCAACGAGAAACGCGCGGAAGAATGCGCCGAACGCCGCCGCTTTGACCGCGACGCTCATAAACGCGGTAACTGCCGTGGGCGCACCTTCGTACACATCAGGCGTCCACCAATGAAACGGCACAAGCGCGACTTTGAACGCAAAGCCAACGAGCAACAATCCGGCACCGATGAGTAACCAATCGTTCCCGGGTTTGACCGCCGCCATGATCTTGCTCACGTTGGTTGTGCCGGTCGCGCCAAAGAGGAACGCAATGCCATACAGGAAAAACGCGGAGGAAAACGCGCCAAGCAAAAAGTATTTCAACCCCGCTTCGAGCGAGTGTCCATCTTCACGTTTGAATGCAGCGAGAATGTACAATGGCAAGGAGAGTAATTCTAGCGCGAGAAAGATGACGATGAGATCGGTCGCGGTCGCCATCAAAATCATTCCAACCACGGCAAACAACAGGAGCGCGTAATACTCGCCCTGATCTACGCGATGCGCGCGTACAAAATCAATCGCCAACAAAATACTCAACGCCGCGCCGATAAGAATGACGAGCGTGAGAAACAAACCAAAATTGTCGGCGACGATCATTTGGCTGAATGCCGCGGTGTTTGCGCCCCACAAACCGATCGTTGCGCCCGCCGCAATGAGCAAACCGATCAAACTTGCAAAGCCGAGCCAGCGTTTGCGCGCCGGCGATGTGAACAACTCGCCGAGCAAGACGAGCAAGGCGGTGATCGTAACGATCAGCGCGGGAGCGAGGATGCTTAGATTCAAGTCAGGAATAGTTAGGTTCATTTTCGGTTTTCGATTGTCATTGCGAGCATAGCGAAGCAATGACAGATGTTATTTGACTACGCTCAACAATTGCATCACACTCGCCTGAATCGGATCCAAGAACGTCTTGGGATAGACACCAATCCAAACGATGAACACGACCAAGGCAACCAGCAACACAATTTCGCGCACCGACAAATCGGGCAACGCTTTGTTTTCGTCGTGCGTAATGGGTCCATTCATCACGCGTTGATACATCCACAGCAAATAAACGGCAGAGAGGACGACGCCGGTGGCAGCAAACGCCGCGTACCACACATTCATCTGGAATGCGCCAACGAGAATCAAAAATTCGCCGACGAAACCATTCAAGCCGGGCAAGCCGACCGATGAGAACATGACGATGAGCATGAACGCGGCGTAGATCGGCATCACCTTGGCAATGCCACCAAAATCGGCGATGAGGCGCGTATGCCGGCGTTCGTACAACATCCCAACGAGCAAGAACAGCGCGCCGGTTGAAAGACCGTGATTGATCATTTGCAAAATACCACCGCTCAACCCTTGCGCGTTGAAGGCAAACAAACCCAACATCACAAACCCAAGATGCGACACGCTAGAGAACGCCACGAGCGATTTCACATCGCGTTGCACAATGGACACAATCGCGCCGTAAATAATGCCGATGATCGCCAGCACGATCATCAAGGGTGCAAACGATTTTGCGGCTTCCGGGAACAGTGGCAAACAGAATCGAATGAAACCGTACGTGCCCATCTTGAGCAAAACACCGGCAAGGATCACACTGCCCGCCGTCGGCGCTTCCACGTGCGCGTCGGGCAGCCACGTGTGGAATGGGAACATTGGCACTTTGATCGCGAACGCGAGCGCGAACGCGGCGAACAAAATCGGTTGCAAGCCCAACGGCACCGGCGTTTTCAAAACATCGGTCAGGGCGAAGGAAAGCGTGCCGGTCACATCGCGTTGCGTGAACACCAGCGCGAGCAACGCAACGAGCATCAAGGTCGAGCCAAACATCGTGAACAAAATAAATTTGATGGCGGCGTACACTTTGCGCCCGTGTCCCCAAATGCCAATGAGGAACGCCATGGGGATGAGCGTAAATTCCCAAAAGATGTAAAACAGGAACAAATCGAACGCCACAAACACACCAATCATCGCCGATTGGAGCAAGAGGAAAAAGACGTGATACTCTTTGACGCGCTCGGTGATGCCGACCCAGGAGCCACCAATCGCGATGATCATCAAGAACGTGGTGAGCATCACGAGCAAGATGCTCAAGCCATCCACCGCGAGAGACCATGAGATACCCAGCTGCGGAATCCACGCGACCCGTTCGACAAATTGCAAATCGGCAGAGGCGCGGAAATTCAAGAACAAGACAACGCTGACGACAAATTCAAGCAATGTCGTGATGAGCGCGAGCCATCGGATTGCCTTTTCCGATTGGCGCGGCAAGAACAACAGAATTAGCGCGCCGACGAGCGGGAGAATAATGAGAAGCGAGAGAATGTTGGGAATCATTTAAGCATCAACCACCCCAGCACCATCACCGTGCCGATAAGCATCAACAAGGCATATGCGCGCGCGTAACCGGTTTGCCATCCGCGCAGAACACGGCTAACCGACGCCGTGGCTTGTCCCAGCCCATTCGCAAAACCGTCAATGATTTTCACATCCACGGTTTGCCACAAGAACATGGCGAACTTGCCACCCTGCTTGACGAAAATCCAAGCGTAGATTTCGTCCACATAGTACTTGTGCCACAGCAAGTTGTAGATACGGCTAAATCGCTTTGCCAAGTTCTTTGGAATTTCCGGACGCAGTTGATAGAACCAAAACGCTGTGGCAATGCCAAGCAAGCCGACTGCCACCGACGCACCAATCAACATCCATTCCATTGAGGGCGTGAGATGCAAATCGTGCGGCTTGAACACCGGCTCAAAATATCCTTCGAGGAAATTCGGACCCAGCACCTTGGGCATTCCAACAAAGCCGGCAATAATCGAGAAGAAGGCGAGAATCGCGAGCGGAATTGTCATTACGCTTGGCGATTCGTGCGGGTGAAGCGCGTGGTCAGATTTCCATCGCGCTTCGGTTCGGAACGTTAGGAAGAACGCACGAAAAACGTAGAACGCGGTGAGCAATGCCGTGAGCAAACCGATTGCCCACAAAATCGTGTGACCAGAGCCGAACGCGGCGGCAAGAATTTCGTCTTTGCTGAAAAAGCCGGACAAGAGCGGGAAACCGGAAATCGCCAGCGCCGCAACCCCAAACGTCGCGTACGTCCATGGCATCTTTTTCGACAAGCCGCCCAGTTTCCGCATATCAATAATGCCATTCATCGCATGCATCACACTCCCCGCCGCGAGGAAGAGCAACGCTTTGAAAAAGGCGTGCGTCATCAAATGAAAGATGCCCGCGCCGTACGCCATCACACCCACACCCAGGAACATATAACCGAGTTGCGAAATCGTGGAGTAGGCGAGGACGCGTTTCAAATCCATTTGCACGAGCGCAATCGTCGCAGCCAAGAGCGCGGTGAGTGCACCTATCCACGCCACAACTTCGGAGGAGAACGGCGCGAGTTCGAACAACACATGCGAACGCGCGACCATATACACGCCGGCGGTAACCATCGTGGCGGCATGGATGAGCGCGCTGACTGGCGTGGGACCTTCCATCGCATCGGGCAACCAAACGTAGAGCGGCAGTTGCGCCGATTTGCCGACCGCGCCGGCAAAAAGTAACAGCGTGATGATCGTGATGATCGGTGCGCCGGGCTGGAACCATTCGTGCGCACTTTCAAACACGCGCGCAAAATCGAGTGTGCCAAACGTGACGAAAATCAGCATCACGCCCAACCCAAAACCGAAATCGCCGACGCGCGTCGTGATGAATGCTTTTTTGCCTGCCGCCGCCGCTTCCGGCTTGTGGAACCAGAACGCGATCAGCAAGTACGAGCACAAGCCAACGAGTTCCCAGCCAACGTACATCAGCAAATAGTTGTTGCCGAGCACGAGCATCAGCATCGAGAACACAAAGAGGTTGAGGTACGTAAAGAATCGTCCGTAGCCCTCATCGTGTTCCATATAGCCGATCGAGTACACGTGAATAAGCAAGCCGACGCCGGTAACCACAAGGAGCATCAGCGCAGAGAGCGGGTCCAGCAGGAAGGCGACGTCAACTTTGAAACCGCCGACCGGAATCCACGAATACAACGATACGTTGATGATGCGATGATGCTCGTCCGCGTATTGCATCGCGCCGAACGCGACCAGCGACACGACAAACGACGCGCCAACCACGCCGCACGCGATGACGCTGACAAGCCAGCGCGGCATCCGACGTGAAAAGATTGCGTTGATTACTGCGCCGGCGAGTGGCAATGCCGGCACGAGCCAGAGATAGTTGAACAAAGTTTTTATCCCTTGATGATATCAATTACATCGAAACACGTTATAACCTGCTCACCCATGCACACCATTCGTTGAAACGAACATCTATCACTCTCGAAACCCGCCGCGCGGGTTTGGCGTCCCTCACCTTCTCGCCCCAATCTGCAAAAACATCGGGCTGAAATATGGAATCAACCAGATGCACCATACCACCACACTAAATTTGTGAAAGTTCTTGATCCACTTTTCGTCTTGGCGCACCAAAACGATGGTTGCCCAAACCGCGTGGATGAACATCAAAAGAATTGCGATCACGCCGGTGATACCGTGCACATCGGCGGTCAGCCCACCCGCCATTTCTAGCATCAAGCCGGTGCCCCAAGTATCGCAGACCAGTCCCAGCCAAAAGAAAACCAGATGCCACGACTTGAGCCGACCTTGGAATCGCTCGCTCCACACGCCAATCGAGTAAAAGATCAGCGCTGAGGTGATAATGATGAATGGTGTTGTTGCGCCGGTCATTGAATCTGCCTCGTAATGAATTTGGGCTTGGCTAACTCACCGCAATCCTGTACCGGCACACGGCATCGCCCTTGGCGCGGCAGGCAACCTCTTGCACCTTGAAATTCTCGTCCCCCAAGCCCCAGGCAATCACGCCAAAAATAAAACCCGCCGTCGTGTGGCATACTGGCACATCGCTCTGCCAATCCATACAACTCGAACAGTACGGGTCTTCCCAAATGAATTCCTCGCCCTCCTCAAAGAACTGGATCTCTGTGCCCATTTGATGACTGAATTCTTTCGAGACTCGTTCGAGCGCCAGTTTCACCTTCATTCGACGTGGCAACAAACTGATCGCCATCTTGATCGCGTTGGCAAACGCCGCATTTTCCTCGATAGCGTTCCATGCGCGTCCGCGCCCAATTCGATTCAGGATTGCACGTGCGCCGCGCGCCCCATAAATATCGTACAACGCCCGATTGATGCGGCTGGCGTATTGCACCAGATGTCCGCCACGCTCCGTGTCACTGGGCGGATAGTTACCGATGTACTGCGATAGACCCGCCGTGCGCAGAACCAACGCCATTCCATTTTTGCCCACCACATCTTCAACGCCAAGCAGAATGACGCGAAACGCGCGATTGACCAATTCTGCATCGCTCATGGATTATCCCTTCAATCCGCTAATTTCGTCCACATCCACGGTTTCGCGCGTGCGGAAGATCGCCACGATGATAGCCAGGCCAACAGCAACCTCGGCGGCGGCGACGGCAAGAATCAAAAAGACAAATACTTGTCCGTCGAGAACTTGGAGATAACGCGAGAACGCGACGAACGCCAAATTGACCGAGTTCAGCATCAACTCGACGCTCATAAACATGATGAGTGGATTGCGGCGCACCAAGACACCCACTGCACCGATGCTGAAAAGAATTGCGCTGAGAATGATAAAGTGATGAACAGTCATAATCGAGTTCACAGTTCAAGGTTAAACGTTGAACCTGAAACTTGGAACCTTTAACCTTTCCGTGGTTTTTTCGCCAGCACAATGACACCAATGATCGCCACGAGTAACAAGAGCGAAGTGATTTCAAAGGGCAAGAGAAAATCGGTGAACAGCGCGGCACCTACCGCTTGCACGCTTCCGATCTGGGCGATTTTTTCCGGCGTGAATGTTCCGCGCGCGGCGGGCAAACCTGCAACTGCCAGCACCGCCAACAATTCGATGACGAGCGCGAGTCCAAAAACGATGGCAAGTGGCCGCTGGCGTTTCAGCGCGCCCGCGCCTTGATCCACGCCCGGGCTAAGCATCATAATCACGAACACGAACAGAATGAGGATGGCGCCCGCGTAAATCATCACTTGGGCTACGGCGATGAACGGCGCGCTCAGCAAAACGTACAAGGCGGCAAGTGAAACAAACACCACCGCAAGACACAATGCCGAGTACACCGCACTCCGCACCGCCACGACACCCATCGCCGCGATCATGGCAAGCCCAGCAAAAAAATAAAAGATGAGGAGGTCCATTTATTTCTTCATCTCACGAATCTTGTCGTTGATTTCCTTGCAATGTTGTGTCTCGTGATTGTAAATCACCACCAACAAATCTTTGAGCGGAATCTCACCCGCGATCGGATGCTCGCCGCGCAGTTCAAGTTGTTGAGGCGTCAAACTTTCCAGAAATGCCAATAACTCTTGATGCGCCGCATCGAGTTCCGCGCGCACCTCGCCAAACGACATCGCTTTGCGTTTGGCAACCTGACGCGCGTTATAGTAATCGTTGTTGTAATCTTCGGGCAGTTGCGGATTCTCGCCCGCCGCAAAGCGTTGCGCCATACGCGTCATTCCACGTTTCGCACCGACTAAATGTGCAAGCGCGTCTTTCACCGACCAGTCCGGCGTAACCATCAATGTTGTTGCTTGGTCTTCACTGAGTTGATCGAGTGTCCGCATCATCATCGTGCACGCTTCGTTCAACTTGGCTGCAATCGGTTCGAGTTCCTTCAGCATCATCGTCTCCGTTGGACAAATTTACAAACTTGTCCTATCGCCCAAGCCAGACCAACCCAATCGCCGTGATAAAGATGTTTGCCAATGCGAGCGGGAACAAGACTTGCCAACCAAACCGCATCAATTGATCGTACCGAAAACGCGGCAACGTGCCCCGCACCCACATCAAGACAAAGATGAAAAACAGAACTTTGATGACGAGCCACCACACGCCGGGAAACAAACCGAACGGTCCTTGATAGCCGCCCAGAAACATCGTCGCAGCGATGGCGCAGACGGTCGTCATATTGATGTACTCTGCCATATAGAACAGAGCAAACTTGAGCGAGGAATATTCGGTTTGATAGCCAGCGACAAGTTCGGTCTCCGCTTCTGGCAAATCAAACGGCAACCGATTGATCTCGGCGGTCGCCGCCACCAAATAGATGATAAAGCCCAGCGGTTGCCAGACCACATTCCAAATCGTTGCCTGTTTGTTCACAATGTCCACGAGACTGAGTGAGCCATTAATCATCAGCACGCCCACCAGCGCGAGACCCAACGACACTTCATAACTAATCATCTGCGCCGTCGAACGCAACGCACCGAACATCGAGTACTTGTTGTTCGATCCCCAACCACCCAACACAATGCCGTACACGCCCAGCGATCCCATCGCCAGAATGAACAACAGGGCAACGTTGACATCCGCGATGTAGAAATCAATGTGATAACCAAAAATTTCCGCCGAGGGGTGCAGGGGGATGACCGCCCACGCGATCAATGCCGTCGCCACGGCGATGCCGGGCGCAATCGTGTAGATGATCTTGTCGGCTTGGGAGGGCCAAATATCTTCCTTAAAGATCATCTTGATCGCATCGGCGATAGGTTGCAGAACCGCAATGCCGCCAATCGCCCCCACGCGATTGGGTCCAATGCGTGCCTGAATCTTGGCAACCACGTATCGCTCGAGCAAGGTGAGGTACGCAAAGCCACCCAACAACACCACAATCACGATAATGGTTTTGATAAGAGCTTCGATAATCGTAATAACCAATGGATCGAGGGTCACCAGGATTTATTCCTTTTTCAGCTGTTCGATGATTTCGTCCAACTTTTCATTCGTAAGGTCTTGGGCGTGGCGTTGACCATCAATGAGCATCACCGGCGCGTGATCACAGCCACCCAAACATTCCGCTTCTTTCAGCGTAACCGCGCCATCCGGCGAGGTTTCGCCGGCGTGACACCCCAACTTGTGTTCCAAATGTTCCAGCATTTCGTCGGCGCCACGCAAGGCGCAGGGTAAATCGGTGCAGAACATGATCGTATGCCTGCCCGGTTTTTCGCGCGCGTACATCGTGTAAAACGTTGCTACGCCATTCACTTCGGTTTTGGACAAACCGAGCAAATGGCCAATCTCTTGGATCGCTTCATCCGGCAACCAACCGATTTCGTGTTGCGCCAGATGCAACGCCGGCATCACCACCGAGCGTTTGTCTGGGTACTGGGTGGTGAGTTTTTGAATGATTTGTCTAGTTTGCTGCGATAACATACTCTCCCCTCAACTTTCTGCTCAGTCCCACTCAAACCCACCCTTGCGCCAGATATACACATACCCCACCAACAGAATCGCGACGAAGATTGCCATCTCGATCAACCCAAACAATTTGAGTTGATTGAACAAGACCGCCCACGGGTAAAAGAAAATGATCTCAATATCGAACAGAATAAAGAGAACGGCGGTCAAGTAGTATTTGATGGAAATTCTTCGTCGCGCAGAACCAAACGGCGGCATGCCCGATTCATAGGGCGCAAGTTTTGCCGGGTGGGGACGGCGAGGACCGGTGATAAAAGAAAAGGTCAGCGCGATTGCCGCAAACGCGACGGCAACAATGATCATGATGAGAATAGGCAAGTAATCTATCGGCATTGGCGACCTGATAAAAGGATTTCAAGATTAACTTTGTGAATCATATTACATTTTGTGCGGATTGTCAAAAACTTTTTCAGCAACCAAAAACGCGCGACTCGACGCCGCGCGTGCTCGTTCTAAGAGCGCATTTGAACAGTGGGTTATTGTAGGGCAAATTTGCCCAACGAGAAGTCAAGGCATTTTTGAATTTTCAAATGCCTTCTAATGTTTGTGTTCGGGATCAGGCATGTGCATCATCGGCCCGTTTTTCAAAAATTTTTCCGGATCTTTTTGAAACGCGACCAGACACCCTTTGGCACAGAAATAATACGTCGTGCCCTTATAGTCCCATTTCCATTTGGCGGTACTTTCCTCCACCATCATCCCGCACACCGGGTCCTTGTGTTGCATTTGCAATCCTCCTTTTTGGATTTTTTCTACTTGACCGCATCAATGCCGATAAATAAATTGCCGATCAAACGATTCACGCGACGAACACGAAAACCAGCTTGTTCCACTGCCACTAACGTATTGCGATTCAAATGACAATTGCCGGCGATGCGGCGCCACATTGGCGTGAGTACATCCTGCATCGCAGCGATGAAACGATTTTGCACTCGCACATGTTCAACCAAGCGCAACGCGCCGCCGGCTTTCAACACCCGCCGCACTTCGTTCAACGCGCGCGCCGGCTCACCGATACTGCAAAACGTCAGCGTCCCAACCACCGCATCGAACGATTCATCGGCAAAAGGCAACGCTTCGGCGCGCGCTTGAGACAAACCGATGACGGTACCATTTCGGCGGGCGCGCGCACGTTGCAACGATTCGCCATCCGGGTCAATCGCCGCAATCGCTTGCGCCTTCCGATAATGCCGCAAATTCAAACCCGTGCCAATGCCTATTTCCAGCACGCGTCCTTGCGCCGTGCTCACCGCCCATTCGCGCCAACGACGCACACCCAACGCATCGAGCGGAGCAATCACCGGATCGTAGATCTGCGCCAAACATTTGCCCATCGTCAGGCACACCGGGTTACTTGTGCGCGCGAACGGCGGCGCGGAGCATCTCTAGCGTGGGCACACCCTTCAATCCTGCCGGTGTACGATACACGCGACACTGCATTGCAAATTGATCTTGCCCGGGTTCGGCAAAGGGGTCTTGGCCGTTCAGGCGAATCGTCGGCGAACCAAGAAATTTTTGCGCGATGGCTTCTGCATCATCATGCACTTGAATCATCTCAATCGGTGCGTCAACCCCTTCTTCGCGCAACACCTGGGCGAGCAGTTCTTGTGCACGCAAGTACGATGGACACCCCGCAAACCACAACAACTCAACTTTCACTCGTCTCTCTCCTTAAATTGCCGGCGCTTTGAATCCGCGCAAGCGCAACGAATTCGTGACAACAAAGACCGATGAGAACGCCATCGCCGCCGCCGAGATCATTGGGTTGAGCAGAATACCAAAGAATGGATACAACACACCTGCCGCAACTGGAATCCCCAAGACATTGTAAAAGAATGCCCAGAACAAGTTGCCGCGAATCGTACGAATTGTTTGTTTGGACAAGGCAATCGCCGTAACCACGCCGCGCAAATCTCCGGACATGAGCGTGATCTCTGCCGCTTGCATCGCCACATCGGTGCCGGTCCCAATCGCAATGCCAATATCGGCTTGGGCAAGCGCGGGCGCATCATTGATCCCATCGCCCACCATCGCCACGCGTTCACCTTGCGCTTGCAATTCTTTGGCCTTGTCGGCTTTTTGGTGCGGCAACACTTCGGCAAAATAATGCTCGATGCCAACCTGACGGGCAATCGCCGCCGCCGTGCGCGGATTATCGCCGGTCAACATATACACTTTCAAGCCAAGTTTCTTCAACGCTTCGACCGCCGCTTTGGAATTGGGCTTGAGCGTATCCGCAACCGCGATCACACCGGCGGGCTTGCCATCAATCGCCGCGAACATCGCCGTCTTGCCTTCGTCCGCCAATTGACTCGCTTTGGCATCCAAACCATTCAAGCCGATGCCGGCGTCCATCATCAATTTATGATTGCCGACCAGCACCTCGTGCCCATCAATCCGTGCGCGCACCCCGTGTCCTGCCACCGCCCCAAATTCCGATGGCTCGCTCAGCGTTACACCGATCTCTTGCGCGTACTTGACGATGGCTTGACCAAGCGGATGCTCACTATTCTTTTCCGCCGACGCTACTAACTGCAAAAAGGTTTCCGGTTTAAGGTTTAAGGTTTCAGCGTCTGAACCGGCAACTTGCAACTTGAAACTCGAAACCACATCCGTTACCGCCGGCGCACCTTGCGTCAATGTGCCTGTCTTGTCCAAAATGATCGCCGTAACCTTGTGTGCCGTTTCCAACGCGCCGCCACTGCGAATCAACACGCCGTTCTCCGCTCCTTTGCCGGTGCCCACCATAATCGCGGTGGGCGTCGCCAGACCTAGCGCGCACGGACACGCGATAATCAGCACCGCGACAAAATTGGTGAACGCATTCGTAAACACTGGCGCCTGACCAAAAATCATCCAGATGATAAAGGTTGCCAGCGCGATGACGACAACGACCGGCACAAACACCGCCGAAATTTGATCGGCGAGGCGTTGAATCGGTGCTTTGGACCCTTGCGCCTCTTCAACCAAGCGAATGATTTGCGCGAGCGCGGTTTCGCGGCCCACTTTGCGCGCTTCGAATTTGAACGCGCCCATCTTGTTGATCGTCGCGCCGATTACAGGATCGCCCACTGTTTTTTCGACCGGCAAACTTTCGCCGGTGATCATAGACTCGTCAATCGCTGAGCGACCGGCAACGATCACGCCATCCACCGGAATTTTTTCGCCGGGGCGCACGCTCACAATATCGCCCACGCGCACTTGGTTGACCGGGATTTCGATTTCTTGTCCATCGCGTTCCACCCGCGCCGTCTTGGCTTGGAGTTGCATCAATTTCTTGATCGCTTCCGAGGTTTGCCCTTTGGCGCGCGCCTCCAGGTACTTGCCTACTTTGATCAGCGTGATGATCACTGCCGCACTCTCAAAGTAAAGATGATCGCCGATATAGATACTGAACAAGCCCGCCAGCACGACGATGACGCTGTACCAGTACGCCGCGTTGGTGCCGAGTGAGATGAGCAAGTCCATATTCGGCGCGCCGGCACGAAGCGATTTCCACGCGCCGCGATGATAACTGCGTCCAACGTAAAATTGGACTGGCGTTGCCAATGCTAACGCGATCCAATCGAAGGTGGGCGATTTCAAGAACCAGGGCAAGGCACTGTGCATGCCCATACCTAAGGCGAGAACATCATGCGTCATCACCAACACAAAGAGCGGCGCCGTGAAGAGTATACCAATCATCAAATCGCGCCATTCACGTTGGCGTTCTTGCTCGCGCAATGCGCGTTCCCGGTCAACCAATTCTTCCGATTGGTCGCCCAGATCGAGCACCTCATAACCGGTTTCTTCGACCGCGCGTTTCAATTCTGCAATCGTAACTGCACCGGGAATCATCTCGACCGTGGCACGTTCGGTGGCAAGATTGACGTTGACGTTGAGAACCCCGGGAACTTGTTTGAGTCCATTCTCCACGTGCATCACGCACGAGGCGCACGTCATTCCGCCAATCGGCAGAGTGATCTTGTCCACCACCACATCGTATCCCACATCGCGTACGGCGGCAACCATTTGATCTATATTCGTTTTCGATGGGTCAAATTGTACCGTCGCTCGTTCATTCGCAAGATTGACGGTGGCGTTCTGAACACCATCCACACCCTTCAAGCCGTGCTCAACGTGTACCACACACGAGGCACACGTCATGCCGCTAATGGGCAAAGTGACTTGTTTCAGAGACATAGGTATCTCCTCAGATCACAAACACGTGGCGCTCTCGATCTTTGTCTGCGATCTGTAAGCTAGATTTTAGATCTTGCTGGTGGTCTCAAATACATCCAGCAACTCTCGAATCACACGCTCGCGTTCTTTGGGCTTGTTGCTACGAATGACTGTGGTAACGCAATGTTTCATATGGCGTTCAAGCAAGAGGGTGTTGAGTTTGTCCAACGCCCTTTCGATGGCTTGGGTTTGCTTGATAATATCAATGCAATACGCATCTTCTTCGATCATCCGTACCACCGCCCCCATATGCCCTTGAATACTCAGCGCGCGGTTTTTGAGTTGTTGTTTGTGTTCGTCCATCCGACCCGACTCCTACCCCACCCCCCACCGGAGGGGGTACGGTTGCTTCAAGTATATCCCCTCGCGTATCTTTTGTCAAATAGAAAAACCGCCGGGGATTGCCCCGGCGGCGCGGCGTTTTACGACGAGTCGTCTGCCGTACGTTGGCTTTGCCATTGCTCGAAAAAGAATAATATCATTGCCCAAATCACGCCCGCGACCGGAATGCCAAAGAACGCTCCCCAAAACCCACCCATCCGAACGCCGACCAGAATCGCCGCGAACACCAACAAGGGATGCAAGCCGAGGGCATCACTAAGCACGCGCGGCATCAGCACATTGACAATGACGAATTGGTAGCCAAAGAGAATCAGCACGATCCACAAGATAACAGCGGGTGTTTGGAAGAGTGCAACAAACAGTGGCGGAAGCAAAGCGAGAAAAGGTCCAATGAGTGGAATCAACATGAACAAGCCGGCAAAGAGACTCGCCACTAGAACATAGTTCAAGCCAAAGAATGTCATAACCACTGCTGTGCCAATCGTCACCAAAAATGCTTGCAACAATTGTCCTCGCAAAAATCCACCAAAGGTGCGGTTGACACTCGCCGTCAAGAACCGGGCTTCTTGGAGAAAATTCTGTGGCACCCAGCGCATCACCGCTTTACGCAAACGTGGGCCATCCATCGTCATAATAAAACCAATGATCAACACCAAAAACACGTTCGCCAGCAGATTCAAAAGACCCGCAAAAATTCCCAACGCGTTTTGAATGATGGTTGCCGTGTACGCTTGCAAACTGTTCAATGCGTTATCCACAATTTGCTGAACATTGATGCGCACACCGAACTGCGCCAATTGATTTTGCACCCAGCGGCTGGCAGTGGGGATTTGTGCGACATAGTCGGGCAGATGGCTGGCTAATTGGGTGAGTTGGGTAATGATGGGAGGTACCAAGAGCGCTGCCGCGATCCCAATTGTCAACCCCAGTACGACATAGACGATGATCACCGCCGCCGTGCGCGAAAATCGAAACCGGGCAAGCGCTTGGGCACGGGGTTCTCCAAGAATCGTTTGGAACGCCGGGAAAAATACGGCAAGTAGCGGCTGCCGACTCAATTGCGATACGAATGGATCGAGAATGAAAGAGACGAGCCATCCCAGCACAAAGAGTAGCAGCAGATCAGCATAGCCGCTGATGGCTTGCCAAAGCAACTGCGCCAAGAACATCGCGGCAATGAGGATGAGGAGAACCAGCAAGAGGTTGATCAAACGATGGCGCACGGTACTATCCATTGGCGGTTCCTTTGGGCAAAACGCGCTTGACCCAACTCAAGATCAACAAGGCAAGCGAGCCAAGCAAAAGCCCACCAAATCCAACCATTGGAAACCAGGGGATAGATGGCGTGCCATCGGCATAGACGACAAAGCCATCGAATCCCACATCGCCGCTCTGTCCTACCACCAATTCGACGGTGTGTGTCCGGCGTGGTAAATCCCGCGCGATGGGGATGCGGACTTGCCACTCTTCGTTCGGCGCAGAAAGTTCAATGTAACTGTTTCCGTTGACATCCAAAGGCAACGTAGCAACTTTTTGGCCATCCAGAGTAACCCACGCACGTCCAGCGGTGGGTCCACGTTGCATCACCAAATCAAATCCATCGCCATAAAATTTGATACTCGCGCGCGCGCCGGGTTGCCGCGTTACTAAAACACTGGCTCCACTCGCCCGCTCATTGAGCAGGGGTTGCCAATTGCCGCTGAGGGTCGCCGCGGGGTTGGTTTCTTGATATGAACCGATTTGAGCCACCTGGGGAAAAGTTGCCACTTCTTTCAGACGCAGATAGACCAAGCGCGGCGTAAAGTCCACATCCACCATTCGGAAATAGTAATCGGCACGATCAGGGGGAATGTCGCCCACTTGGCGAAAGTACCAGATGTTGAACACACCAACCCAGGGCCAATGGGTGCGGGCTTGCTGAATCCCGCGCACGGTGTAATCGGCTTGCTCGGCTTCGGTAACGCGACCCCAGTACAAAAGGTCTTTGGGAAAGTCAGCGGGGGCGGCATTCCAACCGTACTCGTTGATCCAAATGGCTTTGTTTGCATCGCCGTACTTTTCCATAATCTGGCGTGCCAACACGACACGTTGGAAATTAAGTTGATTCGGATCGGGGGGATCGTCGGGGGTGGCCCGCAAGCCGAACGCATTCGCAGACAAGATATCGAATGCATCTTGGATGCCGGCTTGGTAGAGTGCTTCGAGATAATCCAAATCGTTCATATTGCGCCAGTAGGGCGAATCGGCTGCCCAACCCTCGCCCAGCGTGATGGCGAGTGGCGCAGAGAGCACACGGATGTTGGGGTTGGCGGCTTTGGCACGCGCATACGCTAGTTTGAGCATTGCGGCGTAGCCGGCGGGATCCACGGGCCGATTGCCCCATTCGGGAAAAATGTTGGGTTCGTTCCAAATCTGGATATAGTTGACTCGTCCGATATATCGGCGCACAAACGCTTCGATGAAATCACCGTAATCGTTGAGATCGTCGGGCGGGGCTTGGGGAATGGATTTGTCCTTGCGCGCCCACGCTGGCGGACGATCTAAACGCGCGATGACCTGCAAACCGTACTTTTCAAACGTGGCGATGATTTGATCCGCTTTTTCCCAATCGAATTGATTTTTGCGTTTCTCGATTTCTTCCCACGAGAATTGTTGCTTGGCCCAGACAATCCCGGCTTCACGTGCCATCCGCACCGTTCGATCGCGTTTCCAATCCTCTACTTCGCGATCCAGAAAGAAATTGGCGCCATAGGGATTGACATCCGTATTGGGGATGGTACGTGGAGGAAGCATGATGAGGGTGGTGTTTTCGGATTCCCAGTTGATGCCACTTTGCACCAACCCGGCAAGCGATCCCATCGCCACCAACAACAGAAAAATCTGGACAAGACGTGATTTCAAAATAGACTCCCACCGCCGGCAAGTTTATTGGTGCAATGATAGCACAACGATTCACCTGCGTCAAAAAAAGACCTGCGAGGCACTTGTATGCCTCGCAGATTCGATAGATGTTATTGTACACCGGAGAACGAGCGTTCGTAGATCAACACTTTCCAGATATTGTCATCGCCTAATGCTTTCCACGGGGGCATTCCCGTTCCTTTGACACCTTCGTTCACGAGATAAAAGTGGCAGTCCACCGGCATCCCTTGCATAAAAGTCTTGTCCGTCAAGTTCGCCGGCCTGGGATTTAACGCCGCCGCCGCAGGACCATCGCCTTTGCCGGCGGGACCGTGACACGCCGCGCATTGATTGTCATAGATTTGTTTGCCTTGCGCCAAGATGGCTCGATCATCGAACTTGTAGGGCGATTTTTTGCCGGCGTACTGCGCCGGGATGTTTTGGCACAAGACATTCAACCCGGCGACGGCTGGCGCGGGTGTTGGACTAGGTCCCGGGGTTACAGTAGGAAGCGATGTGCCGGCGGGGGGCCAGGCATTCACTTCGGGGGCTTGGTCTTGCCAGTTCATCACAAACGCGACCAATGCCTCGATTTGATCCGGGCGCATTGGACCACCGTACTCTTGGCCCCACGTGGGCATCTTGGCGGCGTAGAGATCGGGTCGCGATGAAACGGGCCGCCCTGCCGAAATCGTGTTCCTGATAAACGCTTCAGTGCTCCCCGCCCAGCCAACTTGCTTGGCACGCCGACCATCGAATAAATCTTTGCGATCAATTGCCGGCGCGACCCCGGGCAAACCTTCGCCGCGCTTGCCGTGACACGAGAAGCAATACTGACCAAACAGATCGGCACCCACTTCGATTTCGCGTCCTTTGAGTGCCTTGGCACGAGCTTCCATATCCGTTGGTTGCTCGGTTGGGACAACGCCCAAATCGTGGCCCAGATCACTGACCGCCACCATCGCTAGGGGAATACAGGTCAGCAACGTGAAAATGATTCCCGTCAAAATTTTAAGTGAGGTTGACATGGTAATTACTCTCGTCTCGATTCCGCGCGCTATTCGTACGCCGAATCTTTGTGGAGATAGATGATTTTCTCAAATGTACCGGTATCGCCTTTCTCGCGCGGTGTCCACGTGATCCGCAAGGTAACTTTTTTCAGATTCGTTTGCCAATCTTCGACCACGAAAAAGCCCTGTGCATCTTGCAGACCTTGCTTGTCCGATTGTTTGGCAAGTTCGGCTTGGTGTTTGATGGCGGCTTGCATATTGACGAGCATGGCTTGGAAGGGATCCGCGTTGGCAGGGGCGGTGGCATACTGCGATAGATCGTACGTACCGACCGGCAAGCCGTCATAGCCCAAGCGGCGAACCTCACCGCAGTTATCGGGTAACAACGGAACCGGCGGGAGCACACATTCTTCCGGAATAAACTCTTGTCCGATCTCAACCGCTGGCGGCGCGGTTACGCCATAGTACGGCGTACCCAAATACGTCAACACAAGAAGCAGTGCTGTAAAGCCCAATCCCATCGTGATGCCTAGTTTACGATTCTTGCCCAAACGGCTGGTGGGGCGACCCCAGAATTTGTCCCACCATTCGTCAATGTATGGGATCGCCAGAGCGATGAGCGCCATCCCGGTGGGTAGGATAATGCCTTGCCACGAGGGGCTATCGTAAAACTGGACGAGATCAATGCCGACGAAATCGCGCAAGGCACGCAACATGGGCAAGAGCACCGGGTCTTTGAGCATCCCTTGCAACCAGAGGAAATACCACGGGGCGGTCGTGTGCAAAGGGGTGCGGAAGGGATCAGCGTGATGTTCCAAGGGCGCGTTGAACGCAAAGGCGGCAAACGCAACCATGGCAAACACGGCAATTGCAATCCACATCAATTCCTTGGTCAAGATGTCGGGCAGGTAATCTACGCGTTCTTTTGCTGCTTTGCGTACGTTGGGATCCGGGGATTCTTCTTCGCTCGCGGGCAGACTGATACCGTGCAAACGCGAGACGCGGTAATAGTGTACCGAAATGAAAATGGTGGCTAGGGCTGGGAACAAGATGACGTGCACCAGATAAAAGCGCAACAAACCATTTTGTCCAATCGTATCGCCGCCGCGCATGAGCAGGTTGGAGATATAGCCCATAATTTCTTTGGGCGGCGCGGATTTTGCCATACTCGTGCCAATCGTTACTGCCCAGTATGCCAACTGATCCCAGGGGAGCAGGTAACCGGAGAAGGACAAGCCGAGTGTGAGCACCAACAGAATCACGCCGGTCACCCACGTGAACTGGCGCGGGTGTTTGTACGAACCGGTGAGATAGACGCGCAACATATGCAAGCCGACAAACAAGACCATCAACTCGGCACCGATGCGATGAAGATCACGCATAAACTGGCCAAACGGGACTTCGGTGATGATTTTGATCATGGATTGATACGCTTGGTCTTGGGAAGGGATGTAAAACACCATCAAGATGACGCCGGTGATACCTTCGACGATAAAGGTGAGCGCGCTCATAAAGCCCAAGCCAAAGGTATGCGTGAACTTGGTGGACGATTTTTCGTAATAGCGCGGACGAATGTGCGCAAAAAACGCGTTGGTGAAAACTTTGTAGCGTGGATTCGGTTTTTCGACCGGCGGGTCGCCGCGGAACAAGGCACGCACATCGGCGATGCCCATCCCCGCCGAGATCGCGCGCACGGTATTATCCGCCACTTGCCACGATGTTTCGCGAGTTTGGTGGGCTACGCGCGTGCGACCATCCCGGGTGCGCAAATCGTTCAGGAGGGAAAGAAAATTTCTCAAGCCAACGGGCAATCGAGCAGACAGTCCTGCCAAGAAACCGACTTGACGTTTTCGTTCAAACATGATGTGTCCTCGTAGATGACCTGAATTTAACCGTGCGGTTCGCCTTGAATGATTTTGCCGGTATCAATCGCGACTTCGACGTTCGGATCACTGGGAATGGGCAGGGGATTGCCTTTGGCGTCTGTCGAAGCAATCGTTTGATTGCCCGCGTTAAACTTGACCACCATGCGATCCAGACTGCGCGGGGCAGGCCCTTCGATATATTTGCCGTCTTTGGTGTATTTAGAGCCATGGCACGGACATTCAAAACGTCCGCTGACGGGTTGCCATTCGTACAAACAACCCAGATGGACGCATACATCGTACAGCGCCACGATGGTGCCGTTCACATTCGCCAGCCAAAACTTGCCAGCGGTATCGTGTTTAGGAGGATCATCGGGACCGGGGAGCACATCGCCGGCTTTACCGAGCGCAAACAAGCCGCCAAATTCGCCGGCTTTGAAGCGGGGAAAAGCAAAAAAGTATGTCGCACCACCAAACCCAACTAGAAAAACAAAACCCAGACTCGAAAGCCACGCATAGTTGAGAAATTCGCGGCGGGTCAGGGGAGGCACTGGCGGAATCGTCGTTGAACTCATTTTGGCTTCTGCCGCCATAATCTTCAAACTCCTTCCATGAAGTTGATCATCGGTTGTCGAGCGTTAAGGCGGGCAGATTATAGCACAAAGAAAAATAAAATTCAAGCGCATTTTTCATTCCGCGCCGCGAGATCGCATTCCTTTGACAAAAGTTCCGCCGTATGGTAGAAATAGTTCAGCGAGGCATACACCGTTGTGCCATCGTCCTCGCCCAACGATTGCCAGCATGGGGGTGGTTGATTCCCGGTGGGGTCCACGGTCTTCAAAACCGCTGAGAGGCGTTGATACGGCTCTGGTGGGTTCGACTCCCATCCACTCCCGTTGATTGTTTTATGCAACGATCCGCTTTTGTCTATCTCTTGCGTTGTGCCGACGGAACGCTTTATACGGGCTGGACGTACAACGTCGCGCAACGATTGCAGGCGCACCAAGCCGGGCGTGGCGCCCGCTACACGCGCACACGCTTGCCGGTCGCATTACTTTATCAGGAACGCTTGCCTTCGCGCCGCGCGGCGATGAAACGCGAAGTGGAAATCAAGAAATGGAATCGCGCGCGAAAACTAGCGTTAGCAAAAAAACGTAAAGCGTAAAACGTACTTACTCTACGTTTTACGTTTTATGCTTTGGAGTCCCTTTGTCCTTCCTCAAACCGCTCGAGCAAATCCAACTCACTGACCTGAACATTGCCGGGGCCAAAGCCGTGTATCTGGGTGAACTCATTCGCGCCGGGTTTGCCGCGCCACGTGGCTTTTGCCTCACCAGCGACGCCTACCGCGAGACGATTGCAAATCCATTGAACGAGAAAATTGGCGCGCGCATCGCCACCACCGAAATGGATGACCCGGTAGATTTGGAAACGGCTACCGATGAGATTCGCGAGTGGATCATCAAGGCACCGCTTGCGCCGGCTTTGATCAACGATCTTGAGAATGCAACAACGCAACTGGGCGCAAAATTTTTTGCCGTGCGCGCATCGCGCGTGATTGACGATGTGCCCAACCCGGCGGCGTCTGGCTTGCCACAAGCGTACCTGGGTGTGGTTGGCACGGCAAGTGTGTTGGATGCAATTCGTTACGTGTGGGCAACGCCGTGGAACTCGCGTGCAATCTATTATCGGCATCGCAAAAAAATCGCCCCGCACCAAGTTACGATGGCGGTTGTCATTCAACCAATGATCAACGCCGAAGCAGCGGGCGTGATGTTCACCGCCAATCCGCTCACCGGCGCCCGCGATGAAATTCATCTCGATGCAACGTGGGGCTTGGGGGCGGCGGTGATTGCGGCGCGGTGGAAGCCGGATCATTTCGTCATTTCCAAAAACGATTTGACGATTCGCGAGCGAATTATTCCCAGCAAGACTGTGATGGATAGGGTTGCCTCCGACGGCGGCATCCAAACGATCGTGGTGCCCAACGATCAACAGGACACTGCCTCGTTGAGTGAAACACACGCGACCACATTGGCGACGCTGGGCAAACAAATCGAAACGCACTTTCAATCACCGCAAGATATTGAATGGTGCCGCGTGGGCGACCAAGTTTGGATTTTGCAAACGCGCCCGTTCAAGCGCTGACAGATGACAGACCACCAACCACAGACAGCCCAAGTGAATGATCAAGTTCTACTGATGGGACCCGATGACAAACGCTATTTGGTGCGCTTGATCCCGAATCAACAATTCCACACGCATCACGGTTTCATCCGGCACGATGCGATCATCGGGCAGACGTTTGGCACGGCAATTCAAACGCAACTGGGTTATTCGTACCTCCTGCTCCAACCCTCCACGTACGATTTGGTGATGCACATCAAGCGTGCCACGCAAATTGTGTATCCCAAAGAAATCGGGTATCTAGTGATGCGGATGAATATCGTTCCCGGGATTCGTCTGATTGAAGCCGGCACCGGGAGCGGCGGACTCGCGCTGGCGCTGGCGCGCTTGGTGCGTCCCGATGGGCGCATCTATTCGTACGAAGAACGCGAGGAGATGTTTGAACTGGCGCGCAAAAATTTGGAGCGCGCCGGCGTGCTGGATGTGGTAGAACTCAAGCAACGCGATATTCGCGCTGGGTTTGATGAACGCAATGTGGACGCGCTGTTTTTGGATGTACGCGAGCCGTGGCTGTTTTTGGCGCAAGCCCACGCCGCGCTCAAAGGTGGCGGGTTCTTTGGCTCGCTGGTGCCAACCACTAATCAAGTCAGCGACTTGATCGCCGAGATGGAACGTTTGCGGGGTTGGACCGACATCGAAGTGATTGAGGTTTTGACGCGGCGGTACAAACCCAATGCGGAACGCTTGCGTCCCGAAGATCGCATGGTGGCGCACACGGGCTATCTGATTTTTGCGCGCGCCATCGCCAGAGAGGTGATCCGCCCAACCCCGTCAGAGGAAACCGATGAAACCGAATGACGAACTTGTTGTCGTTTACGAGACACAGGGACTGATGCGCGCAGAAATTATCAAAGCCAAGTTGGAAAGCGCAGGCATTCCTGCGATGCTCAAGTACGAAAGCGCCGGACGCACCATGGGTATCATCGTAGATGGCTTGGGAAAGGTGCAGGTACTGGTACGCAAAGAAGACGAGCACGTCTCAAGCGAGTTGTTAAAAGAAGAGAAATGAAAACCCCGTTTTCGATCGCGGAAAACGGGATTCTTTTTTCTTATTTTGCAAACACACTTTCAATCCGGGTTTGCAATTGTTTTAATCGTTCGGTTGCATCCGCCAATGTTCTCTCCGTTGCGGCAAGCCGATCTTGTTCCGCGCGCACAAAACGAAAATACGGCGCAACGCCTTCGCGTAAACGATTCAGTGTGCGTTCGGCTTCGGCGTGGAATTGCGTGGTGAGGACGCGATTCAGATTCTGTCGCACCGTTTCGATTTTCTCTTTGAACCGGGTCTTGGTTTGCTGACGTTTGTACGGAATGATAAAGAATCCCATAATCGCCATCACGCCGGCAAACAACACCCCGGTTACATCGAGCGCACTTGAACTGACGAGCAATGTGACCATTGTCCCCAGCCCAACTGCCCCGGCTTCGACCAACGCCATTTGTGCCACCGAACTTTCCACCGCGTTGCCCAGCTCACGCGATTCTGCCTCAATATCATACCCGCTCACCACGGTTTGCGCCGATTGCATGACACTATCGAGCAGGGCTTGCCGGCGCAGATCGAAATCAGTCGTCACATTGCCGACGATGCCCTCGGCAACCGAGGCACGGCGTTTGGCTAGAAAATTCGAAACGTGTTGCCAGTGCCGCAAATCTTTTTCCACGAGCCAGTTCACCGCGGCTTGCGCGTGATGATCAATTTCAGCCGAGATCCCGGTCAACACGTGCGCTTCGAACAGCGCACGAAAGCGATCCCCCCGCGCGAGATCGGGGAGATTGGTGAGCCGGAATTTCTGATCAAAGAAATCCAAACCGCGCGCCTGCAAGCGCAATAGCACATTATCCACGTGCGCAAGGCGCGCCCCCAATTCCTCTTTCAGTTCTGCCGCGTATACTTCCCGTTCGCGTTCGACGGCGGCTACGGCGTCCACATCTGCCTGCAATTGCTCATGTTCATGTGCCAGCCGTGCCCTTTCACGTTTCAGGATTTGCTCCGCCACGCCAAGCGGATTCGCAAATTTGATTTTCAAGCGCGCCGCTTCATCGAGCCAGGATTGCACATAAGCGCGCAATTCACTTATCCCAGTACCCTGCTTTGCTGAGACGGCAAAAATTTCTGGCGGCACGCCAAGCAAGCGCGTGGCATTAGCCACAACGAAATCAATCACCTCACGCAACTCGGTTTCGTCGGCGAGAATATCGCGCTTGTTGATGACGAAAACGATTTTCTTCCCCCATTCGCGAATGTGTTCCAGAAATTGTCGTTCGCTTTCCGTGAACGGCCGATCCGCCGATGTGATAAAGAGGACCAAATCACTGCGCGGCACAAATTCACGCGTAAGAGTTTCGTGCGCGCGAATGACCGCGTTCGTGCCGGGTGTGTCCACAAAATTGAGCTCACGTAATAAATCGAGCGGATAGGACAACACCACGATGCCATCTGCCCCAACGGATTGCGCAATCTGGTCGCCGTACTTGACCAACGTTACACGCGTGGTCGTCGGCGTTACGCCCTCTTCCAGCACGCGCTGACCCAGGAGCGCGTTGATAAGCGCGGACTTGCCGGCATTGAACTCGCCGGCGACAACAATGAGAAACAGTTCGTCCAATTGCAAGAGCGCGCGCCGCAAATCGGTGAGTTCTGCCGGCGGCGGTTGGAACGTCGTCAGTGCCACAAGCAGATCGGTGAGAAAAGTTTTCTCATCGCGCAAAAGCTCGGCTTGGGCGGGATTGAGCATCGTCGTCATTTTCGCTTCTCCATCACCACCGCATACCCCGTTTCAAAATTCTCCAACGGGAACACGTGCTTCAACTCCCACCCCTCTTTGGCAGCGATTTGCATCAAGTCGGTTGGGGCGAGCAACAACAAATCAAACCATGCGCCCGAGTTCCCGTTGAATAAAGAACGCAAACGAATTTGCCCGATCGCACGCCCGCGCGCAATATTCTGCCTTAGGTAACTTCGATGTTGAGGGGTCGTTGTGCTGGGCATGCGCGTTGTGGCGATGAGGCGTCCGCGCGGCGAGGTAATCCGAGCGAGTTCGCGCAACATCGCGCGGAATTTGGGGACCGTGCCAACGATCCCCAAATTATTGCCGAACATGATCACGGTATCGAATTCACCGTGCTGAAAGGGTAAACGACGCGCCACATCCAGCACGCGCGCATCTTGCACGCCGCGTGCGCGCGCCAATTCAACGATGCGCGATGAAACATCAATCGCGGTAACCTTCAGACCGCGCCGTTGCAAATACAAACTGTGTCGCCCTGCTCCGCATCCTACATCCAGCACTCGCCCGCGCACAAATTTGAGCGCGAACTTTTCAATCGGCAGAAAATCCCGGTACGTTGTAAAGTACCAATGAATGTCTTCGCGCCGCCGATACCCATCGTCGCGTTCATTCCAATAGTCAGCGCTGCCGGTGCGATAAAATTGCCACAGTGCCTCGGCGAATAAATCGAATTGGCTCATTGCGGCGCGATCTCCCACAAGACAATTTCCGGCGGACACAAGAATCGCACACGCGGCGCGCCCTTGCCTTCCATTCCGACTCCGCGCGTTACGTAGAGCGTCATTTCACCCAAACGATGGCGTCCCACTTCAAAGCGTTTGCCATACAAGGACGAAGTATAGAGCGCGCCCAAGAACGGCAAACGAACTTGACCGCCGTGCGTGTGTCCGGCAAGTTGCAGATCAACGCCTTGCTCCGCCGCCGCCGGCGCAAGGTCGGGTGAATGATAGAGCAGAATCGTCAAATTATCCGGGTCGCCATGCAAAATTGAATCCAAGCGCGCGCCATCATCGTGCGGTTTGTGCGTGCACGTAATCCCCACCACATCAATCGCCTGTCCGTGATAATCGAGCGTTACACGTTCATCGCGCAACCAACGAATGTTGTCGAGACCAGTGAGTAGTTGTTCAATCACCGGCAATTGATCCACCGGCGGACTGCCGGTCACCACATAGACCCCCAGCGGCGCATCGAGTTGACGCAAGAGCGAACGCGTATGCTCCCACGCCACCGGATCATTCACGCACGACAAACTCAGAAAATCGCCGGAGAACAAAATCAAATCGGGTTTCAGTTGTTGCACATGGGTGAGCAATTGTTTCTCACGCTCGGTGATCCGCTCAATGTGCAAATCGCCAAAGTGCATCACGCGCAACGGCGGCGTGCGCGCTTTGAGTTTGTTCGACCGCAACGATTGGATCGTCACATCCAGCCGCTGAGGTTCGATCCAGAATCCATAGATGACCAGCGCCGTCCCGATACTTTGCGCCACAAGGTTCAACGAAAACGGAAGCACGCCGGCGAGTGCGCGCAAAATCGCCAAGAGCAACGTGGGCGGTTTGGCGGGTCCAAACGATTTATGCGCGCGCGGCAGTAACGCCAGCAACAACCAATCGCCCACCAAAAAAGCATAGAGGACGAACGCGTTCACCCAATCCAAACGCGCTGGGATCCACGCGCACACAAAGAGAATGCCGGCAAAAAGGGGGGCAGGCAACCGGTCAATCGCAGCCGTAACACGCACGAGGGTATCAAAGCGGCTCGTGATCGTGCCAGGAAAGTGAGTATGGTTGGAAAAATCTTTGAGCAATGGCTTGGGATTATTTCTTGAATCGTTCATCTTCCATCAGCGTCCGCTTGAGTCCTTCCTCCAGCGAGACGCGCGGCTTCCAGTTCAACAACTCGGCGGCAAGATGAATATCGGCGACCAAGCGCGGCACCCCGCCCGATTCTTCGGGATTGATCAAACGATGCGCTTCGCGCCCGGTCGCGTGTTCGATTTTTTCAACCAACTCGGCGATGCTCACTTCGATGCCACTGCCGATGTTGATGATCGCGCGATTGACGCGCTCGGCGGTGGCGGCGGCGGCGAGGGCTTGGACGACATCGCTCACGTAGACAAAATCACGGGTTTGTTTGCCGCCGCCAAACAGCACCACCGAGCCGCCGCCCAACACTTGCTTCAAAAAGCGCGGAATGACCGGCGCATGCGAAGGGGGCAAGGCTTGCCGGGGACCGTACGCATTGAACACCCTCAACACCACCGTTTCGATTTGCCACAACGCGCCAATCGAATGCAAGTAATATTCGGACGCGAGTTTGCTCACCGCGTACGGCGAATCGGGATGCATCAACGCATCCTCGCGCACCGGTTGTTTTTCTTGATTGCCGTACGTGGCGCCCGATGAAGCCAGGATCACGCGCTTGACGCCGGCATCGCGCACGGCCGTCATCAACGCGACGGTGCCGCCTACATTCACCGCGTTGTACTCGACCGGGTACAAGACCGATTCGGCGACGCTCACGCGCGCGGCGAGATGATACACACAATCGGTCCCTTTGAGCAAGCCCCACAATTTGGGAATGTCGCGCACATCGCCGCGCGTGAACAAGACGCGCGGATCGAGTGCGCTGGGATCGCCTGCGCTCAAATCGTCCATCGCGCGAACTTGATGTCCTTGGGCGACGAGATAGTTGGCTAATGCCGCGCCTAGAAAACCGGCGCCACCCGTCACTAGAAAATTCATCCCTGTCCTCAACGAGTTTTATTCCACCAGACCAAGCCGATTCCAAAAAAGGCAAACGCACCGATCACCAACAATCCGCCAAGACCGATCGCAATGCCGGCGCCCACATCAATGCCGATCCCGGGCGCAGGTGTAACTTGGGGCCGCGCGAAACGCGGCGTAGCCGTTGGCGCGAGGGTGTTGGTGGGCGTGGCAGTTGCCGGTTCGCGCGTTTCGGTGGGAGTGAGTGTTGGCACTTGCGCGATCTTGGTCGGTGAGGATGACGGACGCGCGGTTGCCGGGCGCGGTGTAGCGGTGGGCGGAATCGGCGTTGACGTGGGAGCAAGCGCAGTGGCGGTAGGCAACTCGGAGGCTTGCTCCATACACGCCACATCGAACCACACTTTGGCACGACCTGACGCACCTTTGAAAATTCCGCGAAAGTATATCGTTGCTTTATCCGCGCGCGCGGCAAAGGTCATCGTCAATTCTGGCGGATTCATTCCGGCACCGCTGTTGAACAACGCCGGTCCCCACATCACGTTCGAGGATTTGGGATCGGTGCCGCCGGTGGGATCAACACCCACTTGGCGTCCCATCGAGGGATGCACCTCGTTTTGGGCGTTGCCGGGATCGAGCCGCGCGTGCGAGTAACCAATGCGAAAACGATAGTACGCATTCGGTTGCAAGCCGCTCACCGTTTGATAAATCCCGGCATCGAACGGGACGGAATCGGACCAGAAATATTGCGCGCCGTTCGCGTCCCATTTTTCATTGTCCACCCATTCAAAGTGCGGTGAGCCAACCAGCACAAACGGCTCCCATTCCAGCGCAACTTGTCCAAACGCTGTATCGTGTCCCGGTGCCATCGAGCCGTTGCGAAACAAGTTAGAAGGATGCAAACCGCAATTGTCTGGGAACGCGCGGGCGGTTTGTGTTGGGGTGAGCCAAGGAACGATTAGCATTGCCAACCAAGCCAGTAGATTTAATTTCAAAAGTGTTTTGGAAAACATCGCCAGACAATATAACTGACTCGAGATAAAAAGTCAAAGTGATTGCCTTGCCGGCATAATGGGTTTATAATCCGCTTGGCTGGTGATCAGCAAGGAGGGTCTATGGTATCCCCATCCGTACCGCTCAGTCCGCGTGCTAAAGCGTACTTTGAGCAGGTCTTTAAGCCACAGTACGAGAAACTCCAGCAAGCGGTTCAGCAAACCCCGTTGGCTATTTTGGTCTGGGGTCCCGGCGCGAGCGCGGGCGATCTGTACCAAAAGCGCGTGCAAATCCGCGATGAATTGCGCCGGCGCGGACATGCCGCTTTTTTCTCCGAAGAACTCGAAGGCATGTCCCCTCAATCAATGTCGCAAAAGGGCATCGAGTTTCTGCAAGCCCAAGCCGCCGATCTCATCGTGGTGATGCAAGCGTCGTACGGTTCGGTGGCGGAGGTGCACGACTTTGCCGAGCATCGCGTCATCAATTTCAAGATGCTGATTTTCATTGACGAAAAAGCACAAGATGGTTATTCGTATCGTGGTGCGCTGCAAGAACTCAAGACCCTTTACAACAATGTCGAAACATACAAGTATCCCGAAGACATTCGAGAATGTAAACTGTTGACCAAAGTGTTGGCAAAGGTCAATGTCTTGCAGATGGTCAAGTATCGCGCGCTGGAGAACGCCAAGAGTTGGGGTTTGATCCCGGGAGGTGCGTGATGTCAACGCCATCTCCCTATAACCTGCTCGAACTTTACCGCCAACATCGCGATGAAATTGATGCAATCACGGATCCAGTAACACTGTTCATTCTGGCGTACGTGAATCACGTCAAACACATCAAATTGGCTGAACTTGCCGGCGAACTAGGTCTATCACGCAACGCCTTGAACAAAACCTTGTTGCCACTATCTCGCGGTAATCTAATGACCGAATCGGCGCAAACGCTCTCGCTCACGCCATTAGGCAAGCGTGTGTTGGAGGAACTGGGTTTTGGTGCGCCGCCCATCGCGCCCACGGAGCCACCCAAGCAACCACCGAAACCGCCTGCGCCGCCCGCCGCCGGGACGCCGGGTTGGTTGTGGAGCCTCATTGGTTTTCTAAGCATCGCGGCAGTTGGGTTGATCGGCGTGATTATCATTGGCGCGCTCGTCTTGCCCGGCATGTTGAGCACGCCAACTCCGCCTCCCTTTCCAACGTTTGCCCCGCCACCAACCTTCACACCCGTACCATCGCGTCCGGAAGTGCAAATCGAATTTGTCGCGGATCGCACGCGCTTGGAACCGGGTGAATGCACGATTTTGCGTTGGCAAGTGGTCGGCGGATTTGGCGTTGAACTCGATGGTCGGTTAGTGAATCGCACCGGTGAAATGCGCGTCTGTCCTAAAGAATCCACGAGGTATGAATTGGCTGTGGATGTTGGGGATAGGATACAACAACGCACGCTTATCATCGAGGTGGTGCCTATCGCGATGCCTGAACCAACTCGCACGTTCACACCAACACCATCGCGCACGCCAATGTCTCTACAGATTTTGACCCCGTTTATTATTATGCCAACTCCCACGTTCATGCCAACCTTGACGCGCACACCCAAACCCGATACTCAAGGACCGCCTGCGCCAACGGGGCTTTCGCCCAGCGGAGGCACGCTGATTGCTTGCAGTGGGATTCAGGCATTGACGTGGAATTCGGTGAGCGATCCTGCTGGCATCTTGCGGTACGAATGGGTGTTGGAACGATCAACGTCGGGCGCAAGCGGACCGTACTCCTCCTTGGCTTCCGGCAACACCACCTCGCTCAGCGCGACCCCGGCGATGCCGTGCGGGTGGTGGTATCGTTGGCGTGTGCGCGCCGTAGATCGGCTGGGCAACTTTGGAGCGTATTCAACGTACGCCTATTTCTCAATTGGGATTGATTAAATGCCTGAATTCAAACTTGTTTCACCCTTTCAACCGACCGGCGATCAACCGACCGCGATTGCCAAACTGGTCGAAGGACTCAAGCGCGGCGACAAGTACCAGACCTTGCTGGGCGCCACCGCGACCGGCAAGACCTTTGTGATGGCGGCGATCATCGAACAGGTGCAAAAGCCGACTCTGGTCATTGCGCACAACAAGACGCTGGCGGCGCAATTGTATTCCGAGTTCCGCGAGTTCTTTCCGTACAACGCCGTCGAGTACTTTGTTTCGTACTATGATTACTATCAACCCGAAGCGTACGTGCCCAAGCAAGACCTCTACATCGAAAAAGATTCCGAGATCAACGAAGAGATTGATCGCTTGCGGCTCGCGGCAACCAGCGCCCTGCTCTCCCGGCGCGATGTGGTGATCGTCGCCTCGGTCTCGTGCATTTACGGACTCGGTTCGCCGGAAGATTACGGCCGCGTGGCGCTCTCGCTCAAGCGCGGCGAGACGCGCAACCGCGACAAGGTCTTGCGCCATTTGATCGAAATCCGGTACGAGCGCAATGATCTCGATTTGGGGCGCGGCAAGTTTCGCGTGCGCGGCGATACGTTGGAAATCGCGCCGGCGTACGGCACCACCGCGTACCGCATCGAATTTTTTGGCGATGAGATTGATCGCATCGTCGAGGTGGACACGACGACCGGCGAAGTATTGCTCGAACACGAGGCGATTGAGATTTACCCGGCGAAACACTTTATCACGCCGGAAGACAAACTTGCCGCCGCGATCCAAGACATCGAAAAAGAATTGGAAGCGCAGGTCGCCCAGTTCAAAACCGAAGGCAAATTATTGGAGGCGCAACGCATCGAACAGCGCACCAAGTACGATTTGGAAATGTTGCGCGAGATTGGTTATTGCACCGGCATCGAAAATTATTCGCGTCCGCTCGCACAACGTCCCCCCGGCTCACCGCCATGGACCTTGCTCGATTATTTCCCGGACGATTTCCTGCTGTTCATTGACGAATCCCATATGACGGTGCCGCAGATTCGCGGAATGTACAATGGCGATCGCTCGCGCAAGTTGACCTTGGTGGAGTACGGCTTTCGCTTGCCCAGCGCGCTCGACAATCGTCCCCTCACGTATGAAGAGTTTGAGCAAAAGATTCATCAATGCATTTTTGTCAGTGCGACGCCGGCGGAGTACGAACTCAAAATCAGTTCCCAGGTGGCGGAACAAATCATTCGCCCCACCGGCTTGGTGGACCCCGAAGTGATCGTGCGTCCGACCAAAGGACAAGTGGACGATTTGATCAGTGAAATCAAAAAGCGCACCGAACGACACGAGCGCGTGCTGGTTACCACCTTGACCAAACGGATGGCAGAAGACTTGGCGGATTATTTGCACGAGATTGGCATCAAGGTGCATTACTTGCATTCCGAAGTGCAAACGGTCGAGCGCGTCGAGATTCTGCGCGATTTGCGGCTAGGGGTGTACGATGTGGTAGTGGGCATCAATCTGTTGCGCGAAGGGTTGGACTTGCCGGAAGTCTCGCTCGTCGCCATCCTCGATGCGGACAAGGAAGGGTTTCTCCGCAGCGAAACGTCACTGATCCAAACGATTGGACGCGCGGCGCGGCACGTCAATGGCCAAGTGATTATGTACGCCGACACGATCACCGATTCGATGCGCCGCGCGATTGACGAGACGAATCGCCGCCGCAAGATTCAAGCCGAGTACAACGCCCAACACAATATCGTGCCGCAAGGGATCGTCAAAGCCGTGCGCGATCTGACCGACCGCGTGCGCATCGCGGCGGAAGGGAAGGCGGAATATCCAGCCGGCGCGCCGTTCCAAATTGACAAGTTGGATGCCGCCAAGTTGATCGCTGAACTGGAAAAGCAAATGAAGGACGCGGCAAAGAACTGGGAATTTGAAAAAGCCGCGCTCTTGCGCGATCAGATTTTTGAACTGCGCCAGATGATGGACGCCCAAGACCCGCGCCCGGAATGGGAAAAGGTGCGCGAGCAAGAAGCGGTGGATTACATCGCGCAAGTGAAAAGTAAAAAGATAAAAGGCAAAAGGTAACTACTCACCGCAGAGGCGCAGAGAACGCCGAGTTTCATTTTGTTTTTTCTCCGCGCCCTCGGCGTCTCTGCGGTAATTTGAGAAGGGCTGAGCAGTTACGGCAAAAGACTCGTAACGGGCGAATGAATTCGCGGCAACCAAGACCCACAGCCGCCCAGCGGCGGCTGAACGGCAAACCGGCGCAGGCCTTGATCCGTTGAGCCATGTTGACGACACGGCGACACTAAGGAGTTGTTCATTCGCCGTTGGCGCACCAGCGGTCGGATGAAAATGAACCACGCGTAGGACAAATTTGAAATTTGTCCCACATTTTCAAAGGAGTTGTTCATTCGCCGTTGGCGCACCAGCGGTCGGATGAAAATGAACCACGCGTAGGACAAATTTGAAATTTGTCCCACATTTTCAAAGGAGTTGTTCATTCGCCGTTGGCGCACCAGCGGTCGGATGAAAATGAACCACGCGTAGGACAAATTTGAAATTTGTCCCACATTTTCAAGGGAGACACAATGGCATTCTGGCGCTTGTTCTATCACATCGCCTTTGCGACCAAGGATCGGGCGCCGTTCATCACACCGGCGATCGCAGCGGAATTGCACGGCTATCTCGTCGGCAAGGCGCAAGCGTTGGGCGCCATCGTGTATGCGGTGGGTGGAATCGAAGAACACGTTCACGTCGTGGCATCAGTGCCACCTAAAATTTCCATCGCCGATTTTGTTGGGCAGATCAAGGGCGCGGCTTCGTATCACATCAACCATTTTGCCCAATCGTCCTGATTTTGTGTTCGCTTGGCAACGTGGGTATGGTGTGGTATCATTTGGGCAGAAGGATTTGGATCGCGTGATTGAGTACGTGCGGAATCAGAAAGAGCACCATCAATGCGGTGATTTGATCGCGGGGTTGGAGCGCGCGGATGAATTGGATAATCCGCCGGCGCAAGAGTAAACGATTTCGCTGAGCAGCGGAAGGATGCTCAAGCATCCTTGATCCGTTGAGCCGTGTCGTTTACGACTCGGCGACACTCGACAACTGGAGACCCAATGGAACCTTTTTGGAAATTTCTCACCGAGAACAAAGAATTTCTATTTGGTTCTGGCATCGTCATCGCTGTGCTGGGCGCACTCTGGCGCGCCGTGGTTTGGTTGCTCCGCGAATGGCGCATTCGTCAATTTCGCGGCACGCCTTTTCCTTTCAAGATTTTTCCACCCAACAGCAACATCGTTTCCGCCATTCTGGATGTGAGTCCGGGCGATCCCCTGCCGCCCAGCACCATCCCGTTCCAAACGCGCGTTGCCGGGCGCGATACGCAAGCCGAACTCGAAAGGATGTTGGACACCCATCATTGGATTTTGATTCTGGGTGAAACCGGCACCGGCAAAACCCGCGAAGCCGCGGAACTGGCAGCGCGCCTCAATCACAAAGGATGGACGGTTCTTCATCTCGTCCAAACCGAATTGGTGAATGAACCCGCCGCCTTGCCTCCGGAATTGAATGGCTGTGACCGTCAACTCCTCTTTTTCCTTGACGACCTGAACCGCAAAATGTGGCGCGGCAAAAGCGAACGGCTCAACCTGCCGGGCGATCCGGCGCAACAATTTCAAATGCCCTTGCAAGACCGCCTGTTGCGCTACCTGAAAAAATATCAAGCGTTCTGCGGCGAGAACGAAATCCGCGTGATTGCCACCGCCCGCAATGAAATAGAGCGCGAGCGCGCGGATGAGCCAAGCGAGTGGGAAAAATTAGAGTGGGACACATATCCGCGCTTTTGGCAGCGTTTTGCGCGCTTTTCTCTGCCCCGCGCCGATGAATCAGCGCAAACCAACGTGCTGCAAGCCGCCATCACACAAGCCGGCGTCGCCACCGATTTGGATAACGCCGGCTTGCGCCAAGTGGCACGGGCAAATTCCGGCTCGCTTCGCAACTTGATCGAAAACGTCAAGAACGCCAAGGTAGAAAACCGATCCTTTACCGCGCAGAACTTTATGCCCACGCCCAATCAAACCTGGCAAGAGCGTTATCGCCGCGTCATTCAGAAATTCCCGGCGGCACGCCATGTTTATGATGCGGTTGATCTCTTGCGCACAACCGGCATTGATCTCTACGATTTCACCGTTCAACCCGCTGCGCGTTTGCTTGCTGGCGGAAACATATTCCAGCGCGTTCAGCGCGGACGGCAAATCCGCCGCGCCGCGCGGTACCTGATCAACGCCGAGCATATCTTGGAGCCAAGCGACGGGCAGATCGAAGCCAAAGAAAACCGCGTGGATGCTGCACCATACTTGCTTGCGCTAACCCAGTTGGTTCTCCAAGCCGCCGACCAACATCCGCGTGCGATGCGTGGTTCACTTTTTGGCTTGGCCTGGACTCTTTACAATGCCAAACAATTTGAGCCGGCGATGCGATTGATGCGCAAAGCGATTCGCCTCGACCCGAACGACGC
>JBBITT010000001.1:214393-259985 GCA_037440625.1 Chloroflexota bacterium | reverse complement strand
CTTATTGATCAACAGACATGCCCCGTTCGTTAGTCGCACCCTTGCAAATTGCCAAACGCTCGGAGTTGGCAAACGAGTTGCGCTATTCGTTCTTGACGTCATCCTCTTTGAGAATCATCACGCGGTATGCTTCGGCTGCCTCTAATCCGCGTGCCTTGCCTTCTTCCTTCGCCCACTCGCGCAGCATCTCGCTGGGATCCCAATCGTGCAGTTGGCTCTGGTGCTCTTTGAGCGCGGCAATCTTCACATCAAGCACGGCACTGATGTCAATGTACGTATCTGGTTTTTCCGAGCCGTGAATAAAAACCTTTTTGACCTCGTGCGGTTCGTACCCTTCATCGCGCAATTCCGGGAAAATAAATTTGGTGCCGGCGGAGGGAAAGACGGCGTCCAATGCGGCGTCCGCGGCGGCGCGGTGATCGGGATGATTCAGGTAACTGTTGCCGTAAAAGCGCACGGTGGGATCGCCGGTGATGACGACTTCGGGTTTGTATTTGCGAATGAGACGCGTGAGATCGCGGCGCAATTCGATCGTGGGTTGCAGCGTGCCATCGGCGTAATGCAGAAACTCGACGTGCTTGACACCGAGTACCGCGCACGCACGGCGTTGTTCGTCCTCGCGGATGTGCGCCAGGTCTTGGCGCGTGATATGCGCTTCTGTTTTCTCATTCGACCCGGCATCGCCGCTGGTGATGCACACCGTAACGATCTCGCAGCCGGCGCGCGCCCATTTGGCAAGTGTCCCAGCAATCGTGAATTCTTGATCGTCTGGATGCGCGTGGATTGCCATCGCGCTTTTCGGCGGCGCGGGTTCTTCGGTGAACACTTTGACCACCGCGCGTTCGGGAATGGATTGATCGGAAAGTTGGTTTGTATCTGCCATTGCGGTTCCTTTTTGTTTGTAACTACTCACCGCAGAGGCGCAGAGAACGCCGAGTTTCATTTTGTTTTTTTCTCCACGCCCTCGGCGTCTCTGCGGTAATTTGAGAAGGGCTGAGCAGTTACTTTTGTTTTGTGATTTCGGTTAAGCCAGCGGACGAAGGTCAGCCGTTTTCCATCAAAATCCCATCGCGCATCCATCCGCGCGCGGATCGCTGCCGCCGCACAGCACCCCATCGTCGCGCCGCACAATGATTTGCCCGCGCCCAAAGGTTGCGCGTGCATCGCCGGCAACCGGAACAATCGTGTGTCCCATCTGCGCGAGTTCGTTCATTGTTTCTTGCGGAATGCCTTCTTCCAGTTGCACCGCGCTTGCCGGGTTTGCTTCACTCAGACAAAAGCGCGGCCGATCCAATGCGGCTTGCGGATCGAGTTCATCGTCAATTAATGCGGTGACGACTTGCACGTGTCCCTGCGGCTGCATAAAGCCGCCCATCACGCCAAACGGCGCGTACAACGATTCGTCCGATTCGCGCGTGATCATCCCGGGAATGATCGTATGATAGGGGCGTTTGCGCGGCGCGAGCGCGTTCGGATGATTGGGGTCGAGCGAAAAATTGTTGCCGCGATTTTGGAGCGTAAAGCCCCAGCCCTTGGGAACGATGCCGGTGCCAAAGCCCATATAGTTCGAGTTGATGAATGAGCACGCGTTTCCCGCACCATCCACCACACAAAAGTACACCGTGTCCGATGATACGACCGGCGCGCCGCGTTGCGTGTCGAGCGTGGCGCGGTGTGGATGGATCAAACGTAAACGCTGCGCGGCGTACTCTTTCGAAAGCAGATCCGCGAGCGGCGCGGGCGCGAATTTTGGATCGGCGATGTACCAACGCGCGTCGGCAAATGCCAAACGCATCGCTTCGATGAGTAAATGCAGGCGTTCGACACTCAGCGGCGCGTGATATTTCAAATCAATTCCTTCGATGATGTTGAGCGCGATGAGCGCGGCAAGTCCTTGTCCATTTGGCGGACATTCCCAAATGCGATAGCCGCGATAGGTTGTGCTGATCGGCTCATCCCACGTGGATTCGTGCGATGCAAGATCGTCGAGTGTCATCACGCCGCCGGCTTTTTGCACGGTCTCGACAATCGAGTATGCAATCTCGCCACGATAGTACGCGTCTTTGCCGCCTTCGGCAATCGCGCGAAAGGTGCGCGCCAAGCCGGGATTGCGAAAGATTTCGCCGGCACGCGGCGCGCGTCCGTTGAGGGTCAGTTCGTGTCCGTTCAACGCATTCTTGAGTTGACGCTCGGCACCGCGTTGCCAAAAGTACGCCGTGATCGGCGCGACGGGAAAACCTTTTTCGGCGAGTTCGATGGCGGGCGCGAACACGTTGTGCATCGGCATGGTGCCGTGCCGTGCGATCAAATCGCACCAGCCCGCGCACGCGCCGGGGACGGTGATGTTGTGAGGATGATAAGGATCGGCGATTTGGTGATTGGGCGATTGGAGATTCTGTTGCTTGATGAGGTCAATCGTCAAGGCGGCTGGCGCGCGCCCAGAGCCGTTGAGCGCGGTGATTGATTTTGTTTTTGCATCAAAGTACAGCGCGAACATATCGCCACCAAGGCCGGTCGAAGTGGGTTCGGTAACGTTAAGCGCGGCGGCGGTCGCAACGGCGGCATCGGCCGCGTTGCCGCCCTGCATCAAAATTCTAACGCCTGCCATCGTCGCCAGCGGCTGGCTGGCGGCGACCATGCCATTGCGTGCAAAGACGGTTGAACGATGGGAGTTGAATTCCAAAACCATAATGATTCACCACAGCGGGCACAGAGAACACAGAGGGGTTTTGTTTCTTCTCTGTGTTCTCTGTGGTAATCCTTT
Organism: Chloroflexota bacterium; assembly: GCA_037440625.1. GTDB lineage: Bacteria > Chloroflexota > Anaerolineae > UBA4142 > UBA4142 > DAOTXS01. Next base: position 257,221 of record JBBITT010000001.1, on the reverse strand, counting down.
TCATGCGGCACGCGAACCCGGCACCGCCACCGAATGCACCAACTCATCCACCACCGCGCGTGGGTCAACATTCTTGAGTCGTGCCGCCGGACTGATGATGAGCCGATGGGCAAGCGCCGGTTCGGCGAGGGCTTTGATGTCATCCGGAATCACATAATCACGTCCCTGAATGGCGGCGTGCGCTTGCCCTGCTTTGTAGAGCGCAAGTGAGCCGCGCGGGCTGGCGCCCAGATAAACGTCCGGATGTTTGCGCGTCGCTTCGATCAACGCGACAATATATTCCTTCACCAGCGCATCCACGTACACATGTTTCACGGCTTGTTGCGCCGCGATCAACTGATCCGCGCTTGCCACTTGTTGCGTATCTTGAATCGGATGAGCAAATTGTTGTGCGTCCAGCATTGCCATCTCATCCCGATTGCTGGGATAACCCAACTGAATCCGCAACATAAAGCGATCGAGTTGTGCTTCCGGCAAAGGGAAGGTTCCTTCATATTCGATGGGGTTTTGGGTTGCCATGACCATAAACGGTTGGGGCATGGGATACGTTACCCCATCCACCGTAACTTGACGTTCTTCCATACATTCCAGCAAGGCACTTTGCGTCTTGGGCGTTGCACGATTCACTTCATCGGTCAAGACGATTTGGGCAAAAACCGGACCTGGACGAAACTCAAACTCGCGCGTTTTTTGATTGAACATACTCACGCCAGTTACATCGCTGGGGAGCATATCAGGGGTGAATTGCAGCCGCTTGAAGGAACAGCCTAACGATTTGGCAATTGCTCGTGCGAGCATCGTCTTGCCGACACCGGGTACATCTTCGATGAGCAAATGGCCCTGACACAACAACGCGATCAGAGCCAGTTCAATTTCCTTGTGCTTGCCCAGAATCACCCGTTCCACATTGGTGGCAACGTGGTGCACCAGTGTTTGCACCGGTTCGATATTTGGCATAGGTCGAGTCCATTTTTGAATTTCGCGCCTGTGATTATAAGTCCGATGGATTTTCGAGTCAATGAGGAAGAATTTTTTTGACAGGCACTAACCTTGGGGGTATACTTGCCACAATGAATGATTCGGTTCAGTTTCGTTCATCGCCAGATGAGGTCGTTGCCATGAGCCGTCCACGTTCGTGGCGCGAATTGTGGACAATGGCGTTGTACGCTTTCCAGAGTTGGCATTATCCCACTGCCGAAAAACGCGATATGCGATTGGATATTCTGCGCGGCTTTGCGGTGCTGGTGATGGTTGTAGATCATTTGGGTGGCTCGTCGTGGTTGTATCTCATCACGGGCAACAATAATTTCTTCACGTCGGGCGCCGAAGCATTCGTCGTCATTTCCGGCATAGTCGTGGGCATAGTGTACGGTGGTATTGCCTGCAAAGACGGTTTACGCGCCGCTATTATCAAGGCGTTGCAACGCGCGTGGACGTTATACAAGTTGACGATTGTAATGACCATTGCCTTTGCCGCCATCTCGGATATTTTTCAATTGCCCTGGGCAAAGGACGCACCGATTGGTGATCCGTTGTGGTTTGTCATCAACGTGATTTTCTTGCGCCAGACGTACTATCTCGCCGATATTCCGTTACTCTACACGATCTTGATGGCGGTGACACCAATCGGTCTGTACTTGCTCTGCCAGCGACGCACGATGTGGCTAGTGCTCGGTTCGCTCGCGGTGTGGGCGGGGTTTCAGTACGTCAATGCCGAGCAAATTAGGATTGCACCCATCGTTGGCAACACAACGTTTCATCCAGCCGCGTGGCAGTTATTGTTCTTTTGGGCGATGGCGTTCGGTCATCATCGCCAAGAATTGATGCGGCAATTTCAAAGCGTACCGCGCTGGCTCTATTTTTTGTTTTCAGCCCTCTTGTTCGTTTGGCTGTTGCATCTCTACTCTACCGAAGCCAAAATTCTTTCGCAAATATATCTTTGGATTGATATTCAATCGGTGGTCCGCGAACTGTTCAACAAAAGTACCGTTGCGCCTGGGCGCATCTTGGCAACCGCCATCGTTTTCCAATTTGCGTACCTCGTGTTGACATATTTTTGGAAGCCATTCTGGGTCATCGCGGGTTGGTTCTTTTTGCCGTTGGGGCAAAACTCGCTCTATAGTTACACAATGCACGTGGTCATCATCGGTGGATTTTATGCGATTCTGCCGTATCTGCCGGTCAACGTCCAAGCGATGGGCACGCTCAACACCGGCTTGCAATTGGGCGTCTTGTTTTTGCTGTGGTGGTTTATCCGCCGGCAATTCGCTTTTGAGATTGTTCCACGTTAGTCTTCCTCGCTGGCTGGCTTTCCCAATGGAACTTTATTTTTCTCCGTAGCGTCTTTGAGTTGAATGGTTCTATCTTTTGTTTTGAGATTATCTAGTGAGTCAATTATCACCTCGCAATCATTCCAAACCATCTCCCTCGTGGAGCCAACGTCTGCGCGCGATGGATTGGCAGGCGGTGCGCCGCTACAGCGTGCGCGCCTTGCTCTTGTTCAGCCTTGCCGGTATCGCGGCGATGTGTGTGCTGAGTGTTTTTATGACCGCCGCATACGCCTATATTGCGCAATCGCTTCCGGCGCCGGAACGCTTGGCAAATTATCGGCAGGCGCAATCCACCAAAATCTTTGATCGCAACGGCGAACTCCTCTTTGAATTGTTCGATCCAAACGCCGGACGGCGAACGGTCATTCCCATCACCAACATTCCGCCTGTGCTCAAGCAAGCCACGATTGCGACCGAAGACCCGAGTTTCTACACCAACCCCGGGGTTGATCTACGCGGCATTGCCCGCGCGATCTATTATCTGGTGCGGACCGGTAAACCCACGGCGGGTGGTGGCAGTACCATCACGCAACAACTTGTCCGCAACACCTTGATCACCGCCGAACCCACGTACGAACGCAAGATTCGTGAGATCATTTTGGCAATTGAAATTACGCGCCGCTATTCCAAGGATCAAATTTTGGAATTGTACTTGAACACCATTTCGTACGGCAATTTAGCCAGCGGCATCGAATCGGCGGCGCAAACGTATTTTGGCAAGCGCGCCCAAGACCTCAACCTCGCAGAGGCGTCCTTGCTTGCCGGGTTGCCCCAGGCTCCCGCGTTGTGGGACCCATGCGAAAATCCGGATAGCGCGTTGCGTCGTCAACGCGTGGTGCTCAACTTGATGGCAGATGCCGGCTATATCCAACGCGACCAAATCGAAAGCGTGGCAAGCGAGACCGCTCGCGTTCTCAACTCGCAAGAGTTTGCCCAACGGTGCTCACAATTGGTCAGTATCGTCGCGCCGCATTTTGTGAACTATGTCCGTCAACAACTCGAAGAGCAATACGGTCCCGAAGTTGTTTACAAAGGAGGCTTGCAAGTAACCACCACGTTGGACTTGAAGTTACAGCGTATCGCCGAAGAAGAAGCGCGCAAACAAATCGCTGCGCTCAAAGGCAAGAACGTCACCAACGCATCGCTGGTCGCGCTCGATCCCAAAACCGGCGAAATCCTGGCGATGCTCGGCAGCGTGGATTTCTTCGACAAGACGATTGACGGTCAAGTGAACGTTGCCATTCGTCTGCGTCAACCCGGCTCGTCCATCAAACCGGTCAATTACGTTACCGCATTTCAAAAAGGGTGGAATCCGGCAACCGTGATTGCCGATGTCAAAACCGAATTTCCGATTCCGGGACAGCCTACCTACATTCCGGAAAATTACGATCTGCGCGAACACGGATTAGTCAACGTGCGCACCGCGCTGGCTTCGTCCTTCAACATTCCCGCTGTCAAGACCTTGCAATTTGTAACCGTGCCGGGAATGATCGAAACGGCGCGCAAACTGGGCATTACCACGTTTCGTGATCCCAGCAATTATGGGTTATCGCTCACGTTGGGTGGCGGCGAAGTGAAATTGTTGGAACTGACCGGCGCGTATGCCGTGTTTGCCAACTATGGCACGCGCGTTCCGCTCACACCCTTTTTGAAAATTACCGATCCCAGCGGCAAGGTGCTTTTGGATTTAAAAGCCAATCCGCCCCAAGGCACCCCGGTCCTGGATCCGCGTCACGCGTACCAAATCACCAGCATCCTCGCCGATGTGAACGCGCGCGCGCCGGGCTTTGGCAACAGTGCCGTCCTGCGCCTCTCGCGGCCGGCGGCAGTCAAGACCGGCACCACCAACGATTGGCGTGATAACTGGACGATTGGGTACACGCCGGAGTTGGTCACGGGGGTCTGGGTTGGCAATGCCAACAACTCGGAAATGGAACACATTAGCGGTGTGTCCGGCGCAGGACCCTTGTGGCACAATTTTATGGAGCGCGCGCTGGCGGGCAAGCCAATCCAAGATTTCCGCGTGCCGCCGGGAATGGTGCGGCTGGAGGTCTGCGATGAATCCGGTTTGTTACCCACCGAATACTGCCCGCCCGATCATCGGCACTTTGAAATCTTTCTCGCCGAAGCCGTGCCGACCCAGCCCGACAACGTGTGGCAGAAAATCAAAATTGATCGTACGAATGGTTTGCTGGGCAGTGACTTGTGCCCCGATCTAGTGGAAGAAAAAATTTTTGCGGTGTATCCACCCGAAGCCCGGCAATGGGCGATGGATCACAACATCCCGCAACCGCCTACGGAACAAAGCCCCAATTGTCCAATTCCCGCCGATCCGGTTTCGGTGGGCGTCGTCCCGTTTATGACGATTGCATCGCCGCGCGAAGGCGCGATCCTTTCTGGCGCGGTGCAAATTGTTGGCACAGTGCAGATGCCAGAGTTTGATCGCTATCTTGTCCAAATCGGTTTTGGGCACGATCCGCAAAATTGGATCGTGTTGGTTAACAGTACCAATGCCGTCAAAGATGGCGTGTTGGCAAACTGGGACACGCGCAATTTTCCGGACGGCGCCTACACCATTCGTTTAGAAATGCGCGATCGCGCCGGCAAAAGTTTTGGCGGTCGTGTGAGAGTGTACGTGGGCAACGTGCCCACTGTTACACCGCGTCCATCGTTGACTCCCACGCGCACACCGATTGTCTTGCCCACCTTTACGCCGCGTCCATCGGCAACGCCGTTCCCCACAACCGCCGTGCCAACGCGGACATCCACCAGCGTGCCTACCGCAACGGGGATACCTGCCACGCCTACCTTGACATCAACCGCCACGCGTGTTCCACCCTCGCCGACGGCTACCGCGACGTCGGTTCCGCCAACCGCCACGAATGTACCAACTGCGACGAGTGTGCCACCAAGCGCAACGCCAACGGCGACCGCATCATCAACCCCCACTTTTACACCAACGGCATCGCCCACTGCCACACCCACACACTGAGGAGCCTTCATGTCCAAACGGATGTCCCTGTCCGAAGCGATTGCACGTTACGTACCAACGGGTGCTAGCATCGTGATGGGCACCGCACTCGAATCGCTCATTCCCTTCGCGGCGGGACACGAAATCATCCGCCAACATCGGCGTGACCTCACGCTCATTGGTCCCATTTCGGACATCTTGTTCGATCAACTCATTGGAGCGGGATGCGTTCAGAAAATTGTTGCGGCGTGGGTGGGGAATGTGAGTGCAGGGCTGGGACACAACTATCGTCGTGCGTGCGAGCAAGGGATTCCGCAGCCGTTAACGGTGTGGGATCACAGCAATTTTACAATCGCTCTGGCGTTGCTGGCGGGTGGCTTGGGTGTACCGTACATGCCCACCTACACTCTCCTGGGAAGCGATTTGCCAAAAACGAATCCGAGTTTCAAATACGCCGCCTCGCCGTTTGGCGGTGAAAAGACACTGCTGGTCCCAGCTTTGAAACCCGATGTGGCGATCCTCCACGTCCAACGTTCGGATAAGGAGGGGAACGCCCACGCATGGGGCAACCTGGGCATCAGCGAAGAAGCCGCCTTGGCGAGCGAGCGGGTGATCATTGTGGCAGAAGAAATCGTACCACGTGAGGTGATCCTCAGCGATCCCAATCGTGTGCTCGCGCCGAGTTTCAAAGTGTGCGCGGTGGTGCACGCGCCGGGAGGCGCCCATCCCTCGCCGGTGCAAGGGTACTATAATCGCGACCACGAATTCTACCACGAGTACCACCGCGCGACCCGCACCGCCGAAGGGAATGTTCAGTGGTTGGAGCATTGGGTCATCGGAGTGAAGGATCGCGCCGAGTATTTGCAAAAGTTGGGCAAGGAACATTGGCAAGCGTTACAATTAAGAGAACATCGCTACGCCGCCCCAGTGGATTATGGCTACTAGACTGGAGTACACCCCCGCCGAGTTGATGGTCGCCGCAGCGGCGCGTGAAATTCACAATGGCGAAATCGTATTCACGGGGATGCGTTTGCCGCTTCTCGCCTTTGCGTTGGCAAAGAATTTGCACGCGCCCCGTGCCATCGGTTTGTTTGAATGCGGCTTGGTGCGCGATACCCCGGCGCCCGAATTCCTCTACACAATGGGCGATCCGCCGAACATCACGAACGCGCTCTGGGCAACACGGATGATTAACTTGATGGGTTTGTTACAACAAGGGCGAGTGGATCTGGGTTTTATCGGCGGGGCTGAGGTGGATCGTTTTGGGAACTTGAATACCTCGTACCTTGGCGATCCGAAAATGCCGACGACGAAATTACCCGGCTCCGGCGGTGCGGCGGACATTGCAAGTTTATCGAAACGTCTGGTCGTCATCATGGCACACGAAAAGCGCCGCTTGGTCGAGCGCGTGAGCTACATCACGTCACCCGGTTTTGGGGAAGGGGAAGGCTGGCGGGCGCGGGTCGGCTTGCCGCGTGGCGGACCCAGCGCAGTGATTACCACGTTAGGCATCCTCGGTTTCGATGCGACGACTGGCGAAGCGGTGCTACGGTCGTACCACCCGGGGCAGACGGTGGATTCGGTGCGCGCGGCGACCGGCTGGGATTTGCGCATCGCCCCCGACGTGTGCGAAACTCCTCCGCCGACCGCCCGTGAATTGGAAATCATTCGGCGGTACGATCCCGCTGGCTTTTGGACCCGGTAAAACATCGAGAGTTGCCTCGGGGCGATTATTCGCGCTGCGCTACGCCGCACCGCACCTGCCTGCCGTGCCGAAAACGGAGGGGACGAGTCAGCCACTCGTCCCCTGGTGTTTACCGGATCGGCTGTCTTCTGTTATGCGGGCAGGTGATTCGTCGCTGGCATTGGCTCGCCAAGTTGGGCGAGCGCGCGCGCCACGTACACCCGTACCATCTTTTTGCGCCACGCGTACGATGCATCGGCATTATCCATCGGCTTGGCAAGCGTATAGGCGGCTTCCGCCACTGCCTCGATCACGTCCGGCGTCAGTTTTTGCCCAATCAAAATTTTTTCAGCCGCCGTCACGGTGATGGGCTGGGAGGCGATCGCGCCGAGCACAAGCCGCGCGTGTTCGACGAGGCCGTTCGGGGCAAAGCGTAACGCCGCAGCCACCCCCAGAATTGGAAAATCAATCGAGCCGCGCCGGCGCAGTTTGAGGTACGTCGAACGCAAACCCGCCGCAGGCGGCAAAACGATGGCAGTCAGAATTTCATCGTGCGCCTTGGTGAGATAGTGGATTCCATCATCCCGATAGAGTGCACGCGCGGGTATTTCGCGCGTGCCGTTGGGGCCCACCAATTGCACCCGCGCATCTAGAGCGATGACCACCGGCGCGCAATCGGTGGACGAAATCGCCCAGCACCGTTTACCACCCGGCGCGACGCGGCAGGTATCGCCATCCTTCTTGAGACAAAAGCCAAGGGCTTGCCGCCAAAAGTGCGTTTGGTTGTAATAGTTGCACCGCGTATCGAGGCAGAGATTGCCGCCAAGGGTGCCAACGTTCCGCAGTGGCGGCGACGCGACGAGCCCGGCGGCGGTGGCGAGGGCGGGAAAGCGTGCTTGGGTGAGGGGGTGATTGGACAATTCGGTCAGCGTGGTGGCAGCCCCAATGACCAGATTACCCTGGTCTTGCCGGATGCCGTCAAGTTCGCGTAAGGCGTTCAAGCCGATGACGAACTGGGGGGTGAGTTGCCGGCGTTTCATATTGGGAAATAAATCCGTACCCCCGGCAACGAGAACAGCTTCGTCACCATAGGTGGCAAGCGTTTTGACCGCAACGTCCAGCGCGGTGGGAGCAAGAAACTCAAACGCAGGTAAGCGTAGCATTAGACACCTAACCTTGGCGCATTAGTTGGCGGTTCGACCTTGATTGGGTTGGGATATTTGACGTTTGGAAAATCTTTTGGACCAACGCGCGGCGCATTGCCCTTGGCTTTTTCCTCCAGCGCCCTTAAAACGAGCTCCGGCGTGATCGGTACTTGGTCAATGCGCACACCGATCGCGTCAAAGACCGCATTCGCAATCGCTGGCGGCACCGGCAAGAGGGGACCTTGCCCGGCTTCTTTCGCGCCGTACGGTCCTTCGGGATCAAGGGTTTCGACCAAGATCGTTTGAATGGCTGGCGTGTCGAGCGTTGTCGGTGATTTGTAATCGAGGAGCGAGGGAATCTTGAGCATCCCTCGGCGGAACGCCGATTCTTCCATCAGGGCTTCGCCCACGCCCATATACGCGCCGCCTTCGGCTTGCCCAATCACGAGTTGCGGATTGAGCGCGCGCCCGCCATCGTGTGCGAGCCAGAGCTTCTCGACCTTGACCTCGCCGGTCTCGGTATCCACGACCACAGCGGCAACACACGCCGTATAACTGTACGACGGCGACGGACCGACGCCGGAACCTTTGAACGGTCCCGCGCGTTTGGGCGGCGTGTAACTGCCTGTGCTGCTCAGCGTACCGAACTTGGCTTCCGCCAGATTGACCGCTTGCACGAAACTCAGTTGGCGTTGCTCATCATCTTCGCAGATAACGATGCCCTTCCGCATGGACAGACTCTCTGCCGGGACCAGCAATTTTTCTGCGGCGGCTTGCAAAATCTTTTGCTTGATCTGACGCGTTGCCTGAAGACACGCATTGCCGGTCATCACTGTTACCCGCGATGAATAACTGCCAAGGTCCACCGGCGTTAGGTCGGTGTCGGCGGTGAAAACTTGGATGTCTGCCGGTCGCAGCCCCAACTCTTCGGCGACAAGGTAGGCAAGGAGGGAATTCGAGCCTTGCCCGATATCGGTGGAACCACAAAAGACAGCCACCCCACCACCGCGATCCACTTTGACAATAACCCCCGAATGTGGCAAATCATTCCAATAAATCGGCAAGCCCGCGCCGGAGAGATAGGAAGAGCAAGCGAGGCCTAACCCTCTTCGGCGTGCCGCGTGTTGCGTGCCGCGTGACAGGTTTTCTACCTCCTGCCTCTTGCCAACTGCCTGCCAGTTCTTCCAGCCACTCGCTTCCACCACGCGATCAATGCATTCGCGCAAGCCGCAACTGGTGATCGTCAGATGATTTACAGTTTGCGTGCCGTCCTCCACAACGTATCGTCGGCGCATCTCAGCGGGGTCCAGTCCCAGGTCGTGGGCGATTTTGTCGAGGTGGACTTCGAAACCAAAGCGCGGTTGCGGCGTACCGTGTCCGCGTTTGGGTCCGCACGGCGGCTTGTTGGTAAAGACGCGCATGCCTTCGAATTTATACGCCGGGATTTTGTACGTCACGGTTTGGAGGGCACCGCTATAATAGGTCGTCGCAATGCCGTACGAACCATACGCTCCGCCATCCAGAATGGTCTTGAAATGCAAAGCGGTGATCTGTCCATCGCGTTTGACGCCGCTCTTAATCCACATCAAAACCGGGTGTCGGCCGCGATGCGTGTAAAATACTTCTTCGCGCGTGAGGGTGATTTTCACCGGGCGCCCGGTGAGCATCGCGAGTTTGCACGCGGCGATTTCGTGGGCCAAGGGATCGGCTTTGCCGCCGAACCCACCACCGACCGGCGCCGCAATCACGCGAATCCGCGCCCGCGGAATTTGCAACGTCTTTTCGAGCGCGCGATGCACATAGTGCGGCGCCTGCGTCGAAGACCACAAGGTCAACTTGCCATCGGACGAAAACTGCGCGAGCGCCGCGTGTTGTTCAAGGGGGAGGTGCGTGTTACCTTCGTAAAAGAAGGTATCTTCGCGGATATACTCGGCAGCTTGGAAGCCGGCTTCGATATCGCCAAATTCGAGTGAGACGAACTTGTGAATGTTGTGATGGTCGGCATAATCGTGAAGCTGGGGCAACCGCTCATCGAGCGCGTCGCGGATGGACATGACCGGCGCGAGCGGTGCGTACTCGACCTCGATCAGGGCGAGCGCGCGGTTAGCGGTCTCTTCGTCAATCGCTGCCACAGCCGCCACCGGATCGCCCACAAAGCGGACCCGCTCGATGCACAGTGCCTCTTCGTCTTGCGAACTGGGCATGATGCCGTACTTGATCGGCAAATCTTTGCCGGTGATGACAGCGAACACGCCGGGCAATTTCTCCGCACGCGAGGTATCTAGATGCAGGATCCGTGCATGCGGATAAACGCTACGGAGGAGCTTGCCGTACAACATACGCGGCAAGGTTAAATCGTCTGCGTAGCGAACCTCGCCGGTCACCTTGGCATGGGCTTCGATAGTGGGAAGCGCGTGACCGATGATGGAAAAGGTATCGTTATGAGGCATGCTTATCCTTTACTCGTCTACTTGGAACCATGTTTCCTTGTCCGCTTGACGCAGCGCCGCCCTCTCAACCGCTTCATAAATCTTCGCATACCCCGTGCAGCGGCACAGATTGCCGACAAGCGCGTGCTTGATCTCATCCCGGGTGGGGTGAGGATGGTGATCGAGGAGCGCTTTGGCGGACAAGAGCATTCCCGGCGTGCAATAGCCACACTGTGCCGCGCCAAGTTCGGCAAAGGTGGTTTGGAGAGTGTGCAACGTGTTCCCCGCCGCCAGCCCCTCGATGGTGGTAATTTCGTGACCTTGCAATTCAATCGGCAAAGCCAAGCACGCCAACCGAGGTGTGCCATCCACGAGGACGGTGCAAGCACCACACTCGCCCAATTCGCATCCATGCTTGGTGCCGGTCAGATTCAAATCTTCGCGCAAGACTTCGAGCAAGGTCTTGTGCACCGGCACATAGACTTCATACGGCTGACCATTGATGCGCAAATGGAGAACCTGTTTCATCGTTGTAAACGCTCCGTGAGTTTGGGGACAATGTGGTACAAATCTCCCACAATACCGTAATCCGCGATTTTGAAAATGGGCGCACTCTTGTCTTGATTGATCGCCACGATGATTTTTGATCCCAGAATGCCAACCGTGTGTTGAATTTGCCCCGAAACGCCGATGGAGATCATCAAACGAGGTTTGCAGCGCTTGCCGCTGATGCCGATCATTCGTTCCTCGCCCAGCCAGTGATAATCGGCGGCAAGCGCACGCGTGCACCCCACTTCGCCCTTGAGGGTCTGGGCTAACTGGTTCGCCAATGCTAGATCGTCTTGCTTGGCAAACCCCTTCCCTACGACGATGAGCGTTTCGGCGGTTTCAATTTGGGCGGTGGCGGCGGGTTTCGCTTTACGCTCGACGACGTGGACACGGGGCGCGCGCCATTTCAAATGGACGCGCACAATTTCGCCCGTCGCGGGTTGCGGGATCGCTTCAAAGGTTCGCGGCATCACGGCGATCACTTGGCGTTCGGTCGTAATCACCTCCGTCGCAATCGTGTTGCCGCCCAGCGCGTAACGTTGTACCGCGAGCTGTCCCTCTTGCCATACCAGTCCGAGCGCATCGGTAATGGCACCGCTGTGCCATTTTTGTGCCAGCCGGCTTGCCAACTCTTTGCCGAACTTGGTGGAACCCATCAGCACGACGCTCGCGTTCCCTCCCTCCGCGATCTGAGCCAACGCATCGGCAAAAAGGTCTACACAACAATTTTCTGGGGGTTCCCCTTCGTCAAGGAAAACTTGTTGCGCGCCATACTCAAAGAATTTTTCCACCGCGCGCTTGCCCAGCACAGCAACCGTCGGCGTCCCTAGTTCACGCGCTTTGCTGAGGAGTTCAAACGCCACCGCGTCTTGCTCTGAAAAGACCAGAATGTTTGCCATTGAGTTGTTCCTTCCAGAAGGTGCCAAGTTGCTTGACAAATCGTCGGGCGGCTCAAGTCGCAGCAACTAACATCCCAAGCCTGCCGCCGCAGGGCGGCTTCGGGTGATTGGCGCAAGCGTTCACGCCTTTTCGATTTCGAGGCATATCAAGTGTTCGGCGTGAACGCTTGCGCTTGCAGCGGTTTCAACCGCCCGCGTCCGACATTGACGATTGCGCCTACCGTGTCCCGCTCACAGCACCGCTTCTTTGTGCAACACTTGGATTAACTCGTCTACCATCTTGTTGGGTTCCCCCTCCAACAAAATTTGTTTGCGCGTTTGCGCTGGCGCGCGATTACTCAGGGTTTTGGTCGTTGCCGCGTGGACGCCGATTTGCGCCGGGATCAATCCAAGGTCGGCCGGGGTCCATGTCGTGAGTGGTTTCTTAGCCGCTTTGAGAATCGCCGTGAGCGGTGGCAGGCGCGGCGTGTTGAGTTCGCTCGTCGCGGAGACCACCACCGGCAACTCGGCTTCGACCACTTGAAGAGCGTCTTCGAGATCGCGGGTGGCGCGGATGCGGTGATCGGCAATGGTTAACTCGCGGACAAAGGTAATTTGTGGTAGATCGAGTAATTCTGCCACACGCCCCACCACTTGGCCCGAATAATTATCCGCCGAGCCCTCGCCCATCAGGATGAGATCAAAGGTGCCAATTTTGCGAATCGCGGCGGCAAGCACCAGCGCGGTCCCGGCGGAGCCGCCGCCGGCGAATGCCGGGTCGGTGAGCAAGATGGCTTGGTCCGCGCCCATCGCCAATGCTTCGAGAATGTTCTCTTTGAGTTTGGGTGTGCCGAGGGCGAGCGCGATTACTGTGCCACCGTGTTTCTCTTTGAGCCGCACCGCTTCTTCGAGCGCGTTCTTCTCAAACTGCCCAAAAACAAAAGGCACCCCTTCTAACACCGGTTCACGTGTCTCGTGTTTGATACGAATCTGTTGTAGGTCGGGAACTTGTTTGAGGCAAACGATAATTTGCATAAATCTTCCATGTTCGATTGCCGATTCTCGATTGGGAGTTTTTCAATCGAAAATCAAAAACCGGCAATCAGTTTATCCAAACCGATACTGCACACCTTGCCCCGCTTTGGGATAGTGCCATGTCAGCGCGTCACTGCGACACGCGATCACACACGTGCCACACTCTAGGCATCCGTCATGCTCGATGTGAATCAGGTTATCCGCGCCAAGGGTGTACACGCGTGCAGGACAAACGAACGTACAGAATTTTATTTGACATTGGGTCTGGCAGACGTCGTGATTGATGTTGATGTGACTGGTGGGGTCAACCTTGTAGGCGTTGACGCCCAGTTTAGTTTTGATGTTGATAGACATTCCCCCCTCGATGGTTTGGCTACACCCTCAGTATCCCTAAGGCATCCTTCAGCGCGTCGAGATTTCCAAATGCCTTCCACGCTTCTCGGAACATCGTGGACGATAATTTGTCTTTTGGTTGGTCACCCACCCAGAACACTTGCTCACAGAGGTTGGCAATTGCTGCCGGATAGCGATTGTACATTCGCGCATTCTCAAGCAGCGCCGGCATCGCGGCAAAGGTCTGCAAATCTTGGAGCACAAAACAACGACGCAGGGCTTGCTCGTACGCGGCTAGCGCGGTGGCGGGCAAGGGCGAGCGATGCGAGACGGCACGGCGCGCCTCAATGATCGTGCGCGCAGCGAGCGCACCCGAGACGAGGGCAAAATCCATTCCCCGCACCGTGATGCCCAGATTCAGCCCCAGCCCCGCTGCATCGCCAACCAGCATAATGCCGTTGTCAAAAAGTTTGGGCAACGCGTGGATGCCCCCTTCTGGAATCACGTGCGCCGAATATTCGATCGGGTTGCCGCCCTCCAGGAGCGGCGCGATCTCGGGACGCGCTTTGAATCTCTCGATCAAGTCAGGTGCTGGCAGACGGGGCTCGTGGTGCATCAACGCTTGAATACCCACGACCATACCGAGTGAGAGACTCTCACGGTTGGTGTACAGAAAGCCCCCTCCCACCATTCCATCGGTGATTGATCCAAAGAACAATTGCGCCGCCCCTTCGCCGGCGCTCACGCCAAAACGGTCCTCAATCGTCTTTGCCGGCAGTTCGATGATCTCTTTGACGCCTAGGGCATAGTGGTGCGGCTGGCGTGCCGTCCGCAGTTTGGCTTTCTCGGCGATGAAGGAGAGCACGCCATCCGCCACGATGACACACTGACACCTCAACTCGGCATCGTTGGTACGGACACCGACGATGCCCGTGTTGTCAGAGATCACATCCTCGACTTTGTTTCGCGGAATGATCAAGGCGCCTTTCTCGCTTGCCTTTTCGGCGAGCCATTGATCAAACGGTGCCCGCAGAATCGTAACGCTGTGCGGTGGATCACGAAATTTGTCGTCGCAGAATTCGATCGTTGTGGAAGCGTGCTGAGCCAAGATACTCAATTTTTCTTTGACGACCGAGCGCTCGAAGGGGGCCGTCTTCCAGAAATCGGGCGGAAAGTACGGCCGCACCGGGTTGAGATAGAGACGACCGCCGGAAACATTCTTGCTCCCCGGAAAATCGCCTCGCTCGACCACGATCGTTTCGATCCCGGCCTCGGCGAGGTGATAGGCGGCAGCGAGTCCCGCCAGCCCCGCGCCGATGACGACAACATCAACTTGGTCAGCCATAGCGAATGGCAACACTATTTGTATGGGATGGCTACGTCGCCAATGAACTCACGGGCGATGATAATGCGCATAATATTCGCCCCTCCTTCAGCGCCGACGACATAACTCATCACGCCACGCATTAGCATTTCGAGTGGCGTCTCTTTGCTGTACCCTAGCGCGCCGTGATGCATCATGGCATGCTTGGCAATATCGAGGGTGAGCAAGGGTGCGGTTAATTTGCACGCGGCGACGTTCGCGTTGATTTCTTTGCGCGTGAAGGTGGAGGGGTCTTGATACCACGTATCAATCATCCAGGCGGTCTTGAGCAATTGATTCTTGAGCATTTCGAGTTTTGCCCAGTCGTCTGCGATTTCAAACGAGATGCCTTCAAATTTAGCAAGAGGTTGTCCGAACAACTGGCGCTGTTTGGTATACTCCGCCGTGATTTCCAGCGCGCGTTCTGCCCCGCCTTGGCAAGCAGCGCACACCAAAACACGCGCAGCATTGAATCCTTCCATCGCCATATAAAAACCCTTGTTCTCTTCGCCCACCACATTCGTTATCGGAATCTCCACATCTTTGAACGTAATGCCGCCGGTGGACAAGCCCAT
The DNA here is from genome assembly GCA_037440625.1 of Chloroflexota bacterium. Taxonomy (GTDB): domain Bacteria; phylum Chloroflexota; class Anaerolineae; order UBA4142; family UBA4142; genus DAOTXS01. The sequence goes on along the minus strand of JBBITT010000001.1, from coordinate 241,929 downwards.
CCGCCCCATATCGTCAAACAAGGTTGTGGAGATGCCGGGGGAATGGGTTGGAACGTAGGCAAAGGTCATGCCGTGGGTTTTCAATTCCGGCTGGGTTTTGAACAAAACGAGATGACCACCGCCGCGTTTCTTGGCTTCGGCAACGCCGCTAATGTACACCTTTTCACCATTGATGACATACTTGTCACCGCGCCGCGTGGCGGAAGTTTTAATATTTGCCAGATCAGAACCGCCACTGGGCTCGGTGGTGCAAATGCCCAAAAACCATTCACCCCGCGCGACATGGAGCAGCACCTCTTGCTTGACCTGTTCGGTGCCATGCTTGGCGAGGAGATACCCCCACCCCAGGTTGAGCAGATAGTAAACCGGTAGCGACATGGAAAGTTCGGCGCGGGCGATCTCGTGGACTGCAATCATCGCGTACACCAGTTCTTCGCCGGGGCTGGCTGTGCCTCCGTACGCTTCTGGGATGGTTACCCCAAATAGACCGAGTTCGACCATACCTTGAATAATTTCTTCGGGAATCCCTTGGGCTTTTTGATCAATTTCGCGGGAACGGGGGGCAACATACTTTTCAGCAAATTCACGAACCGTGCGTTTGAACAGTTCTTGTTGCGGGGTCAGACGAAAATCCATCGCGGCTTCCTCCTTGGGAATGGGGTCGCATTCAATCCTGAACTAGTGCAACAACATGAAATAGTTGCATGCCAGACCGATGGAAAAATGGTTACCGAGACGGCAAAGTATCAAGTTTCCACTACGCACTTTCATGTTGGTGCACTACTAGTTCGATTATATGTGCGCGCCAAGACACTGTCAACCAATCGAGTTGCTGCCAAGGCGACATGCCAGTGGCTGCCTGAGTAATCGCTTGCCGACCGTGCACCTTGGCAATGCACGAGATTATTGTACAGGATTTGGAAAGAGATTTCAAGTGTTTTGGCACCTCTGGAAAGGAATGATACGTTTTCTCCTAAATTTACATCTTTTGGGTCTTGACCCTCACCTGAACATATGTCATTATTTTGTTAGGCGTAAAATAAATAACATATCATTTTTCGTGCCAACGCGTCCAGCCATTGGGTGATCGAGGTGAAAAAATTACGTCCTCAAGCAATGATTTTTACCCTCTATGGCGATTACATTCGCCATGTGGGAGGTACGATACCGATCAGTGCCCTGGTTCGTTTGATGAGTTATTTCAACGTGTCCGCGCAAGCGGTTCGCTCCACCGTCTCACGGATGAAGCGCAAAGGATTGTTACAGGTAGAGCGCAAAGGAGCCAAAAGTTGGTACTCGCTCACGGCACGCAGCAAAAAAATCATCGAGGTGGGCGCCATACGAATCTTTCAGTTTCCTTCCCATCGCAACGGCTGGGATCGGCGTTGGCGGCTCATCACCTATTCGGTACCCGAACAAGAACGCGAGGCGCGGGATCGGTTACGGCGTGAGTTGGGATGGATGGGTTTTGGGATGTTGACGAACGCGTTGTGGATTTCGCCCCATGATCATCGGCAAGAGATCGAAGCGCTCGCCGACACCTTACATCTCTGTTCGCGCATCGAACTGTTTACCGCGGAACACAATGGCTTTTCCGATCCGCAGGCGATTGTCGCGCGCTGTTGGGATTTGCCGGCGATCAATGCGCGCTATGCGGCGTTTATCCAAAAATACAAACCGCTGTACGAAGAACATTTGCGCCTCTTGGCGCAAGGCAAAGACATTGACCTCAGCCGTTATTTTGTCCATCGCTTTAAACTCATCCACGAATTTCGGCGGTTCCCCTTTATTGATCCGGAGTTGCCGGTGGAACTGTTGCCTCCCAATTGGCATGGCTCGGAGGCAGCCCAGTTGTTTCATCAATACCACGACTTGTTGGCGGAAAAAGCCAACGCCTTTTTCCTTCAAATTTATCAACAACATCGTTAAGAGAACAGCGCGATCGTCCGCCAGCTCGGCGGAGCGCGGAGGGACAAATGTCACTGGCTTGGCTACCGAGAGAACACGAACTTAAAGATCACGATTTGTGGGGTGATGAATTTTTTGGCACCACCGCGCCATCGGTGATTTACGAAAAACGCCCGTTGCGGCGTCCTACCGGCGAACCGGTCGAGGGATTGTTTTCCGTCTGGCTCACCCTCAACAACCCGGCGCAGTACAATTCGTACACCACCAAGATGGTCAAGGGGGTCATCGCCGGTTTATCGAAAGCCAGTATGGATCGAAGCGTGGTAGCCGTTGTCATCACGGGGGCTGGCGAGCGCGCATTTTGCACCGGCGGTAATACGAAGGAGTACGCCGAGTACTATGCTCAACGCCCGCACGAATATGGGCTGTATATGGATTTGTTCATTCGAATGATTGATAGCATTCTGGATTGCCGGAAACCAGTGATTTGCCGGGTGAATGGAATACGCGTGGCAGGCGGGCAAGAGATTGGAGCCGCGTGTGATTTGAGCGTGGCTTCTGATCTCGCGGTGTTTGGACAAGCGGGACCACGGCACGGCAGCGCGCCGGTGGGCGGCGCCACAGATTTTCTTCCTTGGCTGCTGGGCATCGAGGATGCCATGTGGAGTTGTATCACATGCGAGTTGTGGAGCGCGTACAAGATGAAAATGAAGGGGTTGATTAGTCAAGTCGTCCCGGTGCTCAAACAAAATGACCACTGGCTTCGCAATCCGCTCGTGATCACCGAAACGTACCTTGACGAGGGCGAGATTGTTTATGGCGAATTCAAAACCGGTCCCGCCGCCAGTACTGCCCGCGCCGTTTTGAAAACGCTGCGACCAAATTTCGAACGTCTCGATCAAGCGGTCAACGATCTGCTGTGGACACTAGCGAATCTTTTCCCCCATTGTCTGCAAATGACCATTGATAGTGTACGCCAAAAGAAAAAGTTCTTTTGGGACCAGAGCAAAGCGGCGTATCGCCATTGGCTCAGTGCCAATATGAACACCGAGGCATTCATTGGCTTTCAGGCGTTCAACACGCGCAAGTTAACCGGGCAAGATACAGCCGATTTCATCACGTACCGCCAAATGATCGCTCAAGGGGCTGAGATGGGTGATCAATTATTCGAAGCCGTGCTCCCCAAGCCTCCGTAAAAACACCGAGATTTCCTGGAACAGGTCGCTATGAGTCAAGCGCGCGAAGCCGTGATCATTGATGCTGTAAGAACACCGGTGGGCAAGTATGGGGGAGCCCTCAAAAATGTGCGACCGGACGACCTCGCCGCCTTGTGCCTTGCCGAAATCGTCAAGCGTAATCAGCTCGCCCCGGATCTCATCGAAGATGTCATTCTAGGCAATGCCAATGGCGCTGGCGAAGAAAATCGCAACGTGGCACGCATGGCACTCTTGCTAGCACATCTCCCGGTCTCGGTGAGCGGACAGACGATTAATCGTTTGTGTGGGTCAGGTTTGAGCGCGGTAGTGAGCGCGGCGCACGCCATTCGAACGGGTGAAGGAGACGTGTTCATCGCCGGCGGGACCGAGTCAATGACCCGCGCCCCGTTTGTGTTACCCAAAGCCGAAGACGCCTTTTCGCGTGAGGTCAAGTTGTACGATACCACGATTGGTTGGCGGTTGACCAATCCCAAACTGGCGGCGATGTATCCTCCGCTGAGTATGGGCGAGACCGCGGAGAAGGTTGCTGAAAAGTATAGCATCACCCGCGAGGAGCAGGATCAATTCGCTTTGGCAACGCAGAAAAAATGGAGCGCGGCACATACCGCTGGTAAATTCAAGGACGAACTCGTGCCGATCGTGGTACCGCAAAAGAAGGGCGAACCCACCGTGGTCGATCGAGATGAGCAACCCCGCCCGGACACCACCTTAGAGCAACTTGCCAAACTGCCGCCCGCGTTCAAGCCGGCGGGGACTGTGACGGCCGGCAATTCGAGTGGCATCAACGATGGAGCCGCCGCACTCCTCCTGATGGAAGCCCAGACCGCGCAACGCCTGGGTTATCAACCGCTCGCGCGTGTGGTAGCGAGCGCCGTCGCCGGGGTGGACCCATCCTATATGGGCTTGGGACCCATCCCTGCTACCCACAAGGTATTGCAACGAGCCGGATTGAATATCAACGACATTGATCTGATCGAGTTGAACGAAGCCTTTGCGGCGCAAGCGATTCCCTGCCTCCGCGAATTGGCGATGGACCCGGCGAAGGTCAATGTGAACGGCGGCGCGATTGCTATTGGTCATCCCCTGGGCGCGACCGGGGCGCGGTTATTAACGACCTTGGTGCACGAGATGAAGCGGCGCGGCGCGCACTATGGTCTGGTAACCATGTGCATTGGGGTAGGCATGGGCATGGCTATGATCGTCGAGAGGGTGTGATTCCAATGTCCACGATCTTGCTCGAAAAATCGAATGGCATTGCGCGCGTAACACTGAACAAACCTCCGCTCAACGTGATGGACATTGCAATGATGACAGAGTTGAATGCGACCCTTCAATCGTTGAAACAAGATACCGCGACGAAGGTCATTGTCCTTGGTGCAGAAGGCAAAGCGTTTAGTGCCGGCGTGGATATTGCTGACCATACGCCCGCTCAAGCCGAAAAGATGCTTGCCATCTTTCATAGCATCTTTCATACCTTGTGGTCACTGGAACCTCCCATTGTAGCAGCCGTGCAAGGGAGTGCCTTGGGCGGCGGATGCGAAATCGCGCTCGCGTGCGATTTGATCGTTGCGAGTGAACGTGCCAAGTTTGCCCAGCCCGAAATCAAAGTGGGGGTGTTCCCGCCGGTCGCCGCCTGGCTGTTGCCGCGTCTCATCGCACGCAACAAGGCGATGGAAATGCTCCTGACCGGCGAGGCGTTGGAAGCGCACGAAGCCGAACGCCTGGGCTTGGTAAACATGGTTGCTCCCGAAGCCGAGTTCACGGCACAGGTCAATGCGTTCATCGCACGGCTGACCTCCTTGAGCGGCATGGTGTTGCGAATGACGAAACGTGCCGTACAACTGGGGCTGACCGGCGGACTTGCTGAAATCGAAGAATACTATTTGAATGATTTAATGCGCACAGCGGATGCGATAGAGGGGTTGACGGCGTTTATCGAAAAGAGAACACCGGTCTGGAAGAACCAATAGCGCCCACCGGTACAATCACGCATGTAAGCAAAACGGCATAGCTCTTCCTGATTCCAAATATTCGCAACCGAAGGAGGTTGCTGATGCAAGTCTTGGATGGCTGGCAAGGGAAACCCATAGACGAGGTTCTGGCACTGTGCCGCGACTGGGTCGAAGATACCCAGTTCCCGACCGTGCGACGCTGGCGGGAAGCCGGCGGCAAAGTGGTGGGCCACTTTCAGGTTTACTTTCCGGAAGAGATTGCGCATGCCGCTGGCATGTTGCCCGTCAAACTGCATGGTTCGCAAATTGATCGCAAACGGGCGGATGCCCATTTCGGCTCGTACCTCTGCTCCATCGTTCGCAGTTCGCTCGAATTGTGTTTGACCGGCACCGTCGAGCTCGATATGTTCGTGACGCATCCGATCTGCGATGTGGCACGCAATCTTGCCGGCATCTGGGGCAGAAACTTTACCTACCCCGCTCAAATTCTCTACCTCCCCCAAAACGCCAATTCGGCGTACACCGTGCAATATCTCCGCGATGAATACGTCCGCTTGATGCACGACATCGAACAGGTTGCCGGCAAGCCGATCCGCACCCAAGACCTTCAACGCTCCATCGCTATTTTTAACGAAAATCGGCGACTGTTGCGTGAACTCTATGCCATCAAACGCGAAACACCTTGGCTGTTGTCCGTGGATGAAGCCTTTGTGCTCGTCGCGCTTGGGGGGCGGATTCCACGTGAAGAACACAACGCTTTACTGGCCACGGTGATTCCCCAACTCCAAGCGCGACCGATCAAAAAGCAAGACAAGATTCGCGTCGTGTACGAAGGCGGCTTTTGCGAAACCCCACCCCTCGATCTCCTCCGCATGATCGGACAATCCTGCTATGTGGTGGACGATGATTTGTTGATCGGCTTGCGTTGGTTGCTGGATGAGGTCGAGACCACCGGCGATCCCCTGTGGAACCTGGCGGACGCCTACGTGAATCATTCCTCGTACAGCCCGGTCCAACACGATCTGCGCAAGCCCAAAGAAAAAATGCTGGAGACGCGCGTCCGCACCGCTCACGCACAAGCCGTCATTCTCACCGCCGCCAAAATGTGTGAACCCGGTTTGGAAGAGCAAGTGGCGTACAGCAAACATCTCGACCATCTCAATCTGCCGTACTTTATTAGCGAATTTGAAGAAAAGATGACGGCATTCGATACATTGCAAACTCAATTAGAGACATTTGTCGAAAATATCTTGTTCGAATGACACACTACGAACGACGATAGACAGACGTTTTCGTTTATCCACCGTCGCTCATTTGGGGAGAGAAACAAAATGACCGACCAAGCAGATGGACCCAATATCATCGGGCGCGGCAATGCCGAAGGAGGTCGCTTGTTCCGCGAATGGTTTGCCACGCTTAGTCTCGCTGCGGAACGCAACGAGCCAACCGCATACGTCTTTGTGATGGGCAGTATCGCCGAAATCCTGCGCGCCTTTGATATGCCTTTGGTTTTTCCAGAAATCAATTCCCTCCAGACGGCGGTGCGCCGCGTGGCTCACGAGTACTTGAATCTTGCCGAAGACTATGGTTACTCACCGGACATTTGCGGGTATGTCAAAGCCGATATTGGCGTGCAATTACGCCAAGGCACCCATCCCATGGGCAAGATTCCCAAGCCCACGCTCGCCATCCTCACGAACGCCTGCAACACCTACTTGAAATGGGGCGAAATCTGGGAGCGGATGTACCAAACCCGCCTCTTTACGCTCGATGCACCCGGCTCACGTAGTTTAGCCAGCCAACACTGGAGCGTCCATCATCCCGATTTCGAGCGAGACCGGCGCTACGTCGAATTTCAACTTCGTGAACTCATCACGCTGTGTGAGGAGATCACCGGGAAACCGTTCGACATTGATCGCTTGCGCGAAACGATGCGTTACACCAATGCAATGAGTGCCGCCTACGAACGCTTACTCCGGGTGAACCAATCTCAGCCAGCGCCCTTCAACGCGCTGAACGAAGGCACCATCTATCTCGGCGTGGCTAATGCCCTCCGTGGCACCGCCGAAGGCGCCAAATATTTCCAAGACTTGGTGGAGGAGATGGAGTACAAGGCGGCACACCACATTGGCACCTTGCCACAAGAAAAATATCGCCTAACGTTTGTGGGCGTACCGTGTTATCCCATCTTCCGCCGCTTTTATGAACTCTTTTCCGAATGGGGCGGCACGTTTGTCAACTCCACCTATATGAGTTTTGCGACGGGTGGCATAGACCTGGGTTTCCAATACGATTTGAGTCGTCCGCTGGAAAGTTTAGCCGAGGGTATTCTCCTCGGTTTGCGGCGCGCGATGGACGCGATGTTCTTTCAACATCAATGGCTGGTGGATTCCATCGAGGCCTATCATATTGATGGGATTGTCTATCATCCGATCAAATCGTGTCGCACCGTCTCCACCGGCCTAGCCGACAATCGTCGGGCGGTCATGGCGATCCGCGATGTGGCAACCCTCTTTATCGAATCCGATATGATGGACAAACGCGTCGTCTCTGAAGCCCAAATGAAAAATCGGATTGATGCTTTTTTTGAAGGCCTAGCCACGCGCCGCTTGGCACGGCTGAGCCAGACCACGCACGCCTGGCGCATACAATAAGAGGGGAGATGACGTATGACTGTTGCTGCCGGGGTTGACGTCGGCTCAACCCAAACCAAAGCCGTCATTATTGACGAACAAGGAAAAATCGTGGGGCAGGCAATCATTGATACCGGGTCAAATGTCGTCATTGCCGCTGAAAAAGCTTTCCTTGCCGCGCTTGAAGCAGGCGGTATCGCTGAATCCGAAGTCGGATTCATCGTCGGCACAGGATACGGACGTTACAAGGTGACATTTGGCGATACGCAGATCACCGAAATCAGTTGCCACGCCCGTGGCGCTGTGCATATGTTTCCTGGCACGCGCACCGTCCTCGATATGGGCGGACAGGATACCAAAGCCATCCGTGTCAACGCCAACGGCGAAGTCATTGACTTTTGTATGAACGATAAATGCGCGGCAGGGACGGGCCGCTTTTTGCAAGCCGCCGCCGCTGCGCTTGAAATTCCCTTGCCCGAATTAGGTCCCACGGCATTACGCGCCGAAAAAGCCGTCCCCATCAGTACCACCTGCACGGTCTTTGCCGAGTCTGAGGTTTTGTCGTGGCTGGGCAAGGGCAAGAAAATTGAAGATATTTTGTGGGGTGTCCATAAATCCATTGGGGTGCGCTCCTTGGCGCTCCTGCGCCGGGTGGGCATTGAAGAGCAAGTAACCTTTACCGGCGGCGTCACGAAAAACCAAGGGATGGTCGAAGTGATCAATCAAGCCCTCGGGTTTCCTGTCAACGTAAGTGAAGCATCCCATTTGATGGGGGCATTGGGCGCGGCATTATTTGCTCTGGATCGGATCAAGGGCAGCCGCGAACCCATCGCCCGAGAGAGGGTCCGATGACGTATACCGTAGGCATTGATATCGGCTCCACCTATACCAAAGCCGTGATTCTCAGCGGCGATCAACGGATTGTGGGCAAAGGCATGGTGACGACCGGTTTCAAGTTGGTCCATGCGGCCACCACGGCGTACCACGCCGCCCTTGCTCAAGCCCACTTGACCGAAAAAGACATCGTGTACATCGCCACGACCGGCTATGGACGCTATCTCATTCCCTTCCGCGATGTTAATGTAACCGATTTGACCGCTCAAGCGCGGGGTGCGTGCTACTTTTTCCCCCGCACCAAGACGATCCTCGATGTGGGCGGGCAAACGATGAAAGCCAGCCGGCTTGACGACGCTCGCAAAGTCAAAGCATTTCGCCTCAACGACAAGTGCGCTGCCGGCACCGGCGCCTTTCTCGAAAAGACAGCCCGCTATATGGGGTATCGCATTGAAGAGATCGGGCCGCTGATGGCAACCTCGAAGGAACCGGTAACCATTTCCAGTGTGTGCGCCGTCTTTGCGGAATCCGAAGTGATCAATCACGTGTCCGTCGGCGCCTCCCCCGCCGATATTATGCACGGCGCCATGGCATCGTTGGTAGATCGCTCGGTGCAATTGATGAAACGCGTGGGCGCCGAACCAGAGTATACCCTGGTCGGCGGCATCTTGCGTTTTGAAACGATGGTGCAGCTAGTCCGGGAAAAACTCAAGGCGGAAGTGAATGTGCCGCCCGGCGATTGGCCCCAATATACCGCAGCGGTGGGTGCCGCGATCCTAGCTCTGCGGCGATACCGCAAAATCCAAGAACCAGCCCCGCCGGAGACGGGACGACGGTTTGCTCTGGTGGGATAAGCATGTCATCCGCACAAACCGCTCAAGAAATCCTGGCTCAAGACGAGGCATTGATCGCGCAAGGATGGACACGCCAATTTACGGTCTTGCCCGATCGCGTGCGCGAGTTTGTTGAATTGTATCAAGCCGCCGGCTATCAAGTCCGGGTCGAATCCTGGGTAATCCCCGCACAGGAAGATGCCTCCTGCGAACAATGTGCGCTGATGGGCTTGATGCGCACCATCTATACACGGCGAATTGCACCGCCGACTTTCTCGGAGGAGGTAGCCGATGGCAATCACCATTGACCTAAGCGGCAAAAGCGCCATTGTGACCGGCGCCGGCCGTGGCATTGGCCGCGAAACCGCGACCTTGCTCGCGCAAGCCGGGGCGTGCGTTACGATTGCGGACCTTGATGAAGCCAGTGCCCAAGCGGTTGCTGCAGAAATTGGTAGCCGGGGCGGCATCGCCTTGGCGGTCAAGACCGACGTGACAAACCCCGCCGATGTCCAAGCGATGGCGGCTGCCACGCTCGCCACTTACGGTCGCATTGATATTCTCGTGAATAACGCGGCAGTGTGGACCACCAAGTTGTTCAAAGATCTGACGCCGCAAGATTACGAGCGAGATATTCGCGTAACGTTGTATGGGACGCTCCATTGCTCGCGCGCTGTCCTGGATACGATGAGTGCGCAAAAGTACGGGCGGATCATCAATTTGATTTCGGACGCCGGCCGCATCGGCGAACCGTATCTCACCGTTTATTCCGCTGCCAAAGGCGGCGTCGCCGCGTTCACCAAAGCACTCGCCAAAGAAGTGGGACGTTATAACATCACCGTGAACGGCGTGGCGCCGGGGATCACGCCAACACCCGGCGCACAGGGATTCATCGAAGGCGCGGGGGGCGCAGAAAAAATCGCCAAGGCGTATCCACTGCGCCGGCTCGCCGAACCAATTGACATTGCCAACGTGATTCTTTTTCTGGCATCGGACCTGTCGGCGTATATGACCGGGCAAATCTTTAGTGCGAGCGGCGGGTATACGACGGTTGGGTAATGATCATTGACTTTCACATCCACATTGGGCGTTCAGAAATGTGGCAGCCCTGGGTTTTTGAATGGGCGGTCAATAACTTGAACGACGCCGATCGGGCTTGGGGTCCGCAAAAAATGCTCGACACAATCGCCGCCTCACACGAGACTTTGGAAAAACATCTAGATGAGTGCGGCGTGGATTATGCGGTCGTGCTGGCAGAGCAAAGTCCGATCACGACCGGCATCACGTCCAACGAATACGTGGCAGGGTTTTGCCGTGGGAGTCAACGGTTGATTCCGTTCTGCAACATCAATCCCTATCTCACGAACCAACCGGCGCGCGAACTCGAGCGGCTTGTGACCCAAGAGGGCTTTCGCGGGCTGAAACTCTATCCAACTTATCAACACTTTTATCCAAACGAGGCGATGCTGTATCCGCTCTATGCCGTCGCCCAAGCATTGCAGATTCCGGTTATGTTCCATACCGGCTCATCGGTTTTTCGCGGCGCAAAACTCCGATACGGTGATCCCCTCGCCTTAGACGAGGTCGCGGTGGATTTTCCAGCCCTGACGATCGTGATGGCACACAGCGGGCGCGGCTTTTGGTACGAGCGTGCCTTCTTCCTGGCACGCTTGCACGAGAAGGTGTATATGGAAATTGCCGGGTTGCCGCCGACGCGGCTCTTGGAATATTTTCCCGAGTTCGAGCGGAATGCCGACAAAATCCTCTTTGGCTCGGATTGGCCCGGGATGCCGTACATCAAGCGCAATATCGAGATGATTCGCGCGCTGCCACTCCAAGCGCGGACAAAAGAAAAAATTCTGGGCGAGAACGCGGCACGCCTGCTTGGCATTACCCAAGAGCGTCTTTGAATCATCAGAGATCGAAAAGCGAATTTGGAAATTGGCCCGACGAACAATCCGGACCTTTTTGAATTTTCAAATGCCTTCTAACGCTCGGCATCACCCAAGCGATCAGGTAGGAGTAATACGATGACGAAACAACTCATGTCCGGGGATCAAGCAATCGCACGTGGCGTGTGGGAAGCCGGCGTCGTGTTCGCAACGAGTTATCCCGGCACGCCGGCAACCGAAATCTTGGAAAGTCTTGCTCACTATCCTGAAATCAACGCACAATGGGCAGTCAACGAAAAAGTCGCCTTCGACGAGGCGATGGGAGCGGCAATCGCCGGCGTCCGCGCCTTCGTCTCAATGAAACATGTGGGGCTGAATGTCGCCGCCGACTCGTTTATGGTCTTTCCGTATGCGGGGACCAACGCCGGCTTTGTCATTCTCAGTGCCGATGATCCCGGCACCCACTCGTCGCAGAATGAACAAGACAATCGCTATTTTGCCAAATTTGCCAAAGTGCCTCTCTTGGAACCAGCGGACAATCAAGAAGCGAAGGATTTTGTCAAGTTTGCTTTTGACTTGAGTGAGCAGTTTGAAACACCGGTGATGATGCGTATTACGATGCGCCTGGCGCATACGAAGGGCTTGGTAGATACCAGTGGGGAACGCCAAGTTCACCCACGCCGTCCCTTTGTCAAGAATAATCTCAAATGGGTGGTGCCACCTTTTGCCAAAGCGCATCGCGGGCCCCTCGAAAACAAGATGCATGCTCTGGCACAGTACGCCGAGACGTGTCCGCTCAATGTCATCGAGCCGGGGACGGGCACGGTAGATTATGGGGTGATTACGAGCGGGATCATTTATCAGTACGTGCGCGAAGTGTTGCCTGAGCCAACGGTCTTCAAACTAGGACTGACTTATCCTCTCCCCAAGCAACGCTTGCTTGACTTTTGCGCTCAATACCGTCGCGTCTATGTGATCGAAGAGAGCGAATCGTTTCTTGAAGAACAACTACGCTATTGGGGTGTGCCCAATATCATCGGCAAAGAAATGTTTACCAATCAAGGCGAGTTACTGCCCGAAATCATTGCGCACCAAATGCACAGCACGCCGATTCCCAGCGATTACTCGCCGGAGATTCCTATACCACCGCGCCCACCGATGCTGTGTATTGGCTGTCCGCATCGGGGTACCTTCACCTCTCTTAATCGCTTGACCGGTATCACGGTGACCGGCGATATTGGATGCTACACGCTTGGTGGCTTGCCCCCCTATAACACGATGAATACCTCTTTTGCGATGGGCGCCTCAATCGGCAATGCGGTGGGATTTGAATTCGCCGGGGAAAAACGCACCTTTGCGGTAATTGGCGATTCGACTTTTTTGCATGGGGGCATCCAGCCGTTAATGGATGCGGTGTACCATGGCACCAAAACCAAAGTGGTGATTATGGATAATCGGACGACGGGGATGACCGGGCAAGAAAACCATCCGGGCACCGGGAAGGATCTGCATGGTCAGCCCGCCAAGCGGGTAGATTATGAACAACTCTGTCGTGCGATCGGCGTAGAATGGGTCAAGCGGGTCAACGCCTTTCGCCCCAAAGAGGTAGAAGCCGCCTTGCGGGAGGCACTCAAGTTCGAGGGCCCAGCCGTCGTGATTTCCGAAGGCTCGTGCGTCCTGATTCCAGAAGAAAAAGCCCGCCCCAAAGTTGCCTTCACCGTGATAGCGGAAGATTGTATCGCCTGCGGTTTGTGTTTCCACACCGGCTGTCCGGCGATTTTGGAAAGCCCTGAAACCTACCAGGCGAGCGCGAGCCAGAAAGCCAGACCGAAAGCATGGATTGATCCGAACATCTGCGTCGGTTGCACCTTGTGTGCGGCGGTCTGTCCCCCGGAATGCATCGTGCGCGTGGATGGTCAGCCGTGGGGCGCGTGAGAACCGGCGGCAAGCGGCAGATTGCCAAAGAAATTTGGGAGTTTCTCGCGCAAGATAAATTTGCGCAAGCGCTGGGAATCGAGTTGCTGGATCTACGCGCGGGGTATGCCAAGTGCGCGATGGTGGTACGGGAAGATATGTTGAATGCCCACCAGATTGCGCACGGAGCGGCGATCTTCACCCTTGCGGATTACGCGTTTGCGGCGGCATGCAACTCGCATGGTCAGACGGCGCTTGCGCTCGAGGTCAAGATCAATTTTCTTCAAGCGGTGAAACAGGGAACGCCTTTGATTGCTGAAGCGCAAGAAGAAGCGTTGAGCAATCGCATTGGACTATATCACTTGCGGGTCAAGGATCGGCAAGGTCAGTTAGTGGCGGTAGCCCAAGCGACCGCGTATCGAAAGCCAGAGTGGTTTGCGAAGCAGCAATAACGGATTACGCCACATGAAACACGTAGGACGCGGCACGTGTTGTAGCGAGTTAGGGAGATCGCAATGACACACAATTTAGTCTTTGCTGGGGTAGGCGGACAGGGGGTTGTGTTGGCAAGCGAAGTGCTGGCACTCGTAGCGGCGGCGGAAGGCTACGATGTCAAGCAAGGCGAAGTGCACGGGGCGGCTCAGCGCGGGGGTGCCGTCATCAGCCACATTCGCTTTGGCGAGCGAGTTTACTCGCCGCTGAATCTGCGGGGGCAAGCCGATATCTTGGTCGCCTTTGAAAAACTTGAAGCGGTGCGGCATGCCCATTACCTCAAGCCACAGGGCCTCTTGATTGTCAACGATCATCGTGTCGAACCCACAATGCTCAATCCGAGCGTGAAATACCCGGACGACCCGATTGGTTTTCTCCAAACCAAATCTTATCGGGTAATCGTGCTCAAGGCTACCGAGCAAGCACGTTACTGGGGCAACGAACGCGTGACCAGCTTGCTCTTGCTCGGGGCACTGTCCAAGTTTGTTCCACTCAAAAGTGAGACGTGGGACAAGGTCTTGCGCAAACGCATCCCTGCCACATTCTTGGAACTGAATCAACGGGCGTTTGCGGCAGGACGGTCTGCTGTAGAAGTTAGTGCAACAACATGAAATCGTGGCAGACCAGACCGATGGGGAAACGCCGACCGAGGCGGCTAAACATCCGGTTGCCATCACACACTTTCATGTTGGTGCACTCCTAGCCGCACGAGACGGGAAGGAGGTGATCCTCTGCAACATAAGCCATGATCTGACTCGAACGGTGATCATCCAAGAGTAAGACTAAAAAAGGAGGAGCAAGGTGAAGGTTCGACATGAACTACTGCTGGTGGTAGTGAGCATTGCGATGGTAGCACTGTTTGTTGCCTGTGCTCCTGCTCCAACCCCAACCCCTGTACCGCCGACGGCCGCACCGACCGTGGTCCCGCCCACCGCCGCGCCCACAAAACCCCCTGCGACCACAGCGTCGCCAACCACAGCACCTACCGCCGCACCCAAAGTGGGCGTGGTTTACAAGATTGGCTTTATCTCCGCAGCGACGGGTGCCGCCGCGAGTCTGGGCGTGCCGGAACGGGATGTGGCAAAACTTGTGGCTGATCAACTCAAAGCCGCTGGTGGTATCGTTGGACCCGACGGCGTTAAGCACGAAGTGCAGATTTTGATCTTTGATGATCAAAGTAGTGCGGACACAGCGGCGACCCTCGCCCGTCGGTTGATCGAACAGGAACAAGTGCACGTCTTGGTTGCCAGCACGCAGACCGGTACAAGTACCGCGATCGTGCCCATTGCTACCGAAGCCAAGGTCCCCAACATTTCAATGGCGTCGGCGCGCTCACTCATCGAAGACCCGCAAACCAAAAAGATGCGGGAATGGATTTTTAAACCGGTGCCGGAAAATTCACATTCGGCAGGCAAGCAAGCCGAGTACCTCAAAGCCGTTGGCGTGACCAAGGTTTGTCATCTGTACGAAAACTCATCGTACGGGCAAGATACCCTGGCGTCCGCCAATGCCGTTTTCCCGACGGCAGGCATCACCATCGTGTACAGCGATGCGTTTGATCCCAAAGCCACCGAGTTCCCCCAACTCGCCAAAGTCAAAGCCAGTGGCTGTCAAGCGGTGGTCATTGGTGCCATTCCCCCGGCTTCGCCCGTGATGAATGTGGCGGTGCGCGATGCCTTGCCAGATGTCCGCATCGTTCATGGGCATGGCTCGTGCAGTCCGGACCTGATCAAGGCGGCAGGGAAAGCGGCAGAGGGCACCGTGATGCCATGCGGCAAGATTCTGGTGGCTGATTCGTTGCCGGATTCTGATCCCGCCAAAGCGCTCAATCTGAAACTGATCAAGGATTATGCTACGGTCAGCAAAGAGCCAATCAGCACTTTTGCTGGGCACGGCTATGATGCCTTGCAATGGGCCATTGCCGCCCTCAAGACCTTGCCCAATGGGGGTGCGCTGGCGGAGCAACGGGCTAAGATTCGCACCGCGTTGGAGAATCTCAAGGATTTCCCAACCACGCATGGTCTGTACAACACGAGTCCCACCGATCATCTGGGATTCAATGCCAGTGAATTTGCTTTTGTCGTCGTCAAGGATGGCAAGTTCGTCGTGTTACCCAAGGAGCAGTGGAAATAAGAGGTGCCGTGGATGCGCTTGCGCGTCCACGGCAACCAAGTCTTCCGGAAAGAACATGGGCGTCATGAAAATCGAATGGCTGGATAAACTTGGTAAACGAGTGGCGACCTATTGGCTAGGCATAGTAGCCTTCTTGATGTTGCTTGGTCTGATTGCCCTCGGCAGTCGTTACAATTTTGGCGTGGTGGAATACGCGCAGTTTGTTTTGGATGGTTTGCGCGCGGGAGCAATCTATGCGTTGGTTGCGCTGGGATTTGTAACGGTGTATCGCGTGACCGGCGTGATCAACTTTGCGCAGGGAGCCTTTATCATGCTGGGACCCATGATGACCATCTCGTTCTACGAACAGGGATGGTTTGGGACCCCGGCGTTGGATTTGTTCACAGGCGCGTTGCTAGCGATCGGGATCACAACTTTGATCGGGGTGCTCGTTGAACGGCTTGCCCTCTATCCGGCGCGCCGGACGTTACCCCTGACCAAGGTCATCATTACCATCGGTGCCTATTTGGCGTTGCAGGGTGCCGCGCTCTTGATCTGGGGACCCCAAGGACACGTCTTGCCAGCGTTTACGACCCTCACGCCCGCCGATCAATCCTTTCGCTTTGCTGGCTTGCTGGTCAAAGCCCAGAGTCTCTGGATCTGGGGCACTACCGCTCTCGCGCTAGCACTCCTCGCGCTCTTTTTCGAACGAACGATTCTCGGCAAGGCAATGCGCGCGTGCGCCGTCAATCGGATGGCGGCGCAGTTAATGGGGATTCGCGTGGATATGATGGCCACCCTTTCCTTTGCGATGGCAGCCATTCTGGGTTCGCTCGGTGGGATCGTGTTGGGACCGGTCACCCGTCCGACGTACGATATGGGGTTAGACTTGGCGCTCAAAGGGTTCGTTGCGGCGATTATGGGAGGCTTGGTGAATTTTCCCGTCGCTGTGGTGGGTGGAGTGTTATTAGGTGTTCTGGAAAACTTTTGGGCGGGGGTTACTCAAGCCGGCTTTAAAGACCTCTTTGCTTTTGTTGTCCTGATTGTGATTCTGGTCCTCCAACCCTATCGGTTCATGATGGACAGTCCAACGGAGGTCGAGCCAACATGAAACACAAAATTAGCATAGATACCCAAGCATTTGGAGTGGGAATTCTGTTATTTGGCGCCATCGCTTGGCTTGAATTTGTCAAGCCGAGCGGATACTCGTTGGCAAGTCTAACTGGCGGCTTGCTCACTCTGGATATGTTGATCCGGGTTGGTTTATTCACCATCGTCTTGGTAGGTTTGAATTTAGTGATGGGCTATGCCGGGCAGGTCTCGCTGGGGCAAGCCGCGTTTTATGGAATGGGGGCGTTCTTTTCAGCGATTCTCACAGCACGCGCATCGGTGTTGGGGATTCCGCCGGCGCTGGCGCAAGCATGGTGGTGGGCTTGGGTGGTAATGCTGGCAGGGATGTGCTTTGTCGGTGGCATCGCGTATCTGGTGGGGTTACCGGTCTTGCGACTGCGCGGGCACTATTTGGCAATGGCGACCTTGGGCATTGGCGTGGTGGTCTATGTGCTTTTGAAAGAGAATCTGGGGTTGGCGCATCTCAATCTGACCGGCGGCTTTGACGGCGTAGCGGCGATTCCCCGGTTACGCCTCGGCGAGTGGACGATCTGGCCGGTGGAACGTTACTTTGTACTGGTGTGGATCGTGGCAATGGGCGTGATCTGGGTGGGATTAAATATTGTCAACTCGCGCTATGGCCGTTCGTTGCGTGCGTTACATTCCAACCAGAGTGCAGCGGAGAGTGTGGGGGTCGCCGTGCACCGAGCCAAAGCGCAAATTTTTGCTCTGAGTGCCGCTTTGGCTTCGTTGGCGGGTAGTCTCTATGCTCACTTTCAATCGGCGGTCATTCCTGCGACATTTGGTTTTGGTGAATCGCTTGAACTCGTCGTGATGTCGTCGGTGGGTGGGTTGGCAAGTATCTGGGGCGCGCCATTGGGAACGTTGGCAATCTTGCTCTTGCGCGAAATCTTGCGCACACAATTGCGTGTGATCCTGCCGTCCGCCAAGGGCGAAGTGGAAGCCGTTGCCTTTGGGTTGCTGCTCATCGTCATTATGATTTTTATGCCGGAGGGCCTCACCACGGGGACGCTTAAACGGTATCGTCAGTGGCGCGCGCACCGTCAATTGAAAAAAGAACTGAGCGAGTTACTCGAACCACTCGGTGTGAAATAGCGTATGGCGCAACCCTCCAATCTCCTCCAAGTGTCCAAACTGCGCAAAGAATTTGGTGGCGTGGTGGCTTTGCACAATGTCTCGTTCGAGGTCATGCGCGGCGAGGTGTTTGCCATTATTGGACCCAATGGCGCCGGCAAGACCACGCTCTTTAATCTGATTTCGGGCGCGTTGCCCGCCACAGCCGGCGATGTGTATTTCAAGGGCCGGCGGCTCAACCTTCTCTCGCCCCATCAGATTGCCGCGCAAGGGATCGCGCGAACCTTTCAAACCGTGCAGACCTTTAGCCAACTCACCGTCTTGGAAAACGTGATGGTGGGACGTCATCTTAAACTGAGTTATAGTCTCTGGCACGCCGCGCTCCGCCTGCCCCGCGCCCGCGCCGAGGAGCAACGTGTACGGGCAGATGCGCTTGCCTATCTCGAGATGGTTGGTTTGAGCGAACGCGCAGACGAGGCGGCGGCAGCGCTCTCCTTTGGTCAACAACGAATCTTGGAAGTTGCCCGTGCGCTTGCTCTGGAGCCGGAATTGATCCTGCTGGATGAACCCGGCGCCGGCTTGACCCAGAATGAAGTGGCAGAGTTGGACCGCTTGATCCAGCGATTGCGCGAGCGCGGGATTACCATTTTACTCGTTGAACACAATATGGAATTGGTGATGGGGATTGCCGACCGGGTGATTGTGTTGGACTATGGCCGAAAAATCGCCGAAGGCACGCCGTTACAAGTTCAACACAATGAACAAGTCATAGCCGCTTATTTGGGTGAGGAAAAATTCACGGCCATGTGAGAAGAGAGCTACCGCTATGTTACAACTCAACGATGTCAGCACCTATTATGGACCGATTCGAGCACTGGAATCCGTCTCGCTTACTGTCAACCCGGGCGAAATTGTAAGTCTGATTGGGGGGAACGGCGCGGGGAAAACCACCCTGCTCAAGACAATCGGGGGCTTGCTCAAGCCCAAGCATGGCGAGATTCTCTGGGAGGGTAACCCCATTTCGCAGCTGAGCCCGGAAACCATCGTCCACAAGGGCATCAGTCTAGTGCCGGAACGCCGGCAGGTCTTTGGTACCATGAGCGTGCTCGATAACTTGCGCTTGGGCGCTTATCAACGTACCGATAAGGCGATTGCGCAAGATATCGAAATGTGTTTTGATTTGTTCCCCATCCTCAAAGCGCGCCAACGCCAACTGGCAGGCACCATGTCCGGCGGCGAACAACAAATGCTCGCGATTGCACGCGGGTTGATGAGTCGGCCACGGCTGTTGATGCTGGATGAACCCTCAGTTGGCTTAGCCCCCCTCATCGTGCGCGAGATTATGCAGATCATTGCCAATCTGCGCGCCCGCGGCACGACCATTCTGCTCGTCGAACAAAATGCTAACGCCGCTCTCAGCATTGCGGACCGAGGTTATGTGCTGGAAACCGGGCACCTCGTGCTTGAAGGCACGGTCCAAGCATTGATGGCAGACGAAGGGGTCCAAAAGGCGTACCTTGGGAAAGGCAATCGTTTGCAGCTGGCACGGTGTCGGATCACCTCAAACTTTCCTTGTTTGGAGCAAGACTTTCATTCTTGCTTGCTGTGCCCAGAACGGGCTTTGGAGACTCAACAAGGATAAAGGAGTGCGATGAAAAAACTACTTTCTGGCAATGAGGCAATTGCGCTAGGAGCGTATCTTGCCGGCGTGAAATATGCCAGCGCCTATCCCGGCACACCCTCGACGGAGATTCTGGAGAACCTGGCAAAATATCCCACGGTGCGCGCCGAGTGGGCGCCCAATGAAAAAGTTGCACTCGATTCAGCAGCCGGCGCGTGCTATGCCGGGGCGCGCGCCCTCGCGGCGATGAAACATGTCGGGCTGAATGTGGCGAGCGAATCGCTGTTCTATCTCGCGTACACCGGCGTGAATGGCGGGTTGGTGCTTGTGAGCGCCGACGATCCCGGCGCCTGGAGTTCGCAGAACGAGCAAGACAACCGGCATTACGCTCGCTTTGCCAAAGTCCCTTGTCTTGAACCCGCCGATTCCCAAGAGTGTATGGACTATATGGCAATGGCTTTTGATCTCAGTGAACAGTTTGATACGCCGGTCATCGTGCGCACCACCACACGCATCTCCCATTCGAAATCCGTCGTCAACGTAGAGGACGAGAATGGTCGCGTGGAACATCCGCTCAAGGGCTTTACGCCCGATCCCACCAAATATGCGATGATTCCCGCCCATTCTCGCCGCCGGCATCCCGTGGTGGAAGAGCGCACGAAAAAGATCGCCGCGTGGGGCAATACGGCGCCGGTCAATCGCATCGAGTGGGGCGATAAAAAATTCGGCATTGTGGCGTCCAGTGTGGCGTATCAGTATGCGCACGAGGTTTTTGCCGGCTATTCGTTTCTCAAATTGGGGCTCAGTTGGCCCCTCCCGGCCCAACTCATTCGCGACTTTGCGTCCCAAGTCGAGACGCTCGTGGTGGTCGAGGAACTCGATCCCTTTTTCGAAATGGAAATCAAGGCGTTAGGGATTCCGTGCGTGGGCAAAGAATATTTTCCAATGGTCAACGAATTTTCGTTAGCCGTTGTGCGCGCAGGGGCGCGCCAACTCGGTGTACCGCAACCCCCTGCTGTCGCCGCTCCTGCGCCAACGCTGACACCCCCGCCGCGCCCCCCCGCCCTGTGTCCGGGTTGTCCTCATCGTTCGACCTTTTTTGCTTTGCGTAAATTGCGCTTGCGCGTGGCTGGCGATATTGGCTGTTATTCCATTGGCGTATTGCCACCCTTCAACGCCATGGACACCATCGGTTGTATGGGCGCCTCCTTGGGCGTCGCCCAAGGGATTGATGCCGTAGGTGCCAACAACGAGAAAACGCCCTGGGTCGCCGTGATTGGCGATTCCACCTTTTTCCATGCG
Source organism: Chloroflexota bacterium (assembly GCA_037440625.1). Lineage (GTDB taxonomy): Bacteria > Chloroflexota > Anaerolineae > UBA4142 > UBA4142 > DAOTXS01. The sequence goes on along the minus strand of JBBITT010000001.1, from coordinate 221,017 downwards.
GGGATGCCGGCATTGACGAACATTATTTACAACCAGGGCGCAGCGACGATCTTGATTTTGGATAACGATATTACCGCCATGACGGGACAGCAACAAAACCCCGGTAGCGGCATCACCTTGCAAGGACAACCGACGCACAAAATTGACATCGAATCGGTCGTGCGGGGGATGGGCGTGCAAGATGTGTTCGTCGTCGAGGCATTCGACGAGCGGGCAGTCGAAAAAACGCTCAAGCGTGCCTTGGCGATTAAAGATCGGCCCTCGGTTGTCATTTCCAAAGGACCATGCGTCTTTCTGCCGACTTATCCACCTAAATTTACTTACGCCGTGAACGAGAAATGTAATGGCTGTAGCATGTGTTTTCGCGTGGGTTGTCCAGCCATCTTCAAAGGCGAGATTGACACGACGACCAAGCAACCCAAGGCATTGATTGATCCCTTGTTGTGCGTGGGTTGCGATATTTGTGCGCAGGTGTGTCCCCACACGGCAATTGAGCGCGTCGCGAATTAAGGAGAGAACCCCATGAACAAAACCGACTTTCTTCTGGCTGGCGTTGGCGGACAAGGCGTGTTGACCGCCAGCGATATTGTGGCGGAAGTGGGTATGGCGTTAGGACTCGATGTAAAAAAGAGCGAGGTGCATGGTTTTTCGCAACGCGGTGGCGTTGTGGAATCCCACGTGCGCTGGGATACACACGTAGATGCCCCCCTGGGTGAGAAAGGACGGATTGATTACTTGCTCGCGTTCGAGTTGCTGGAGAGTATCCGCTGGGTGGACTATGTGAAACCGGGCGGTGTGATCCTTGTCAATCGCCAGCGTATTTTGCCGATGTCTGTAACCGTCGGCAATGCCGTGTATCCGAGTGATGCAGAAATTGATCGGGCGCTACGCGCGGTAACCGACCACATTGTCTATGTGGAGGGTTTAGAGATCGCCAAAGCATTGGGCAACAAGAACCTTGCGAACACCGTCTTACTCGGCGCGCTGGCACGTGAGTTGGATGTGGACCCAGAAGTGTGGCTCAACGTGATCGTCAAGCGTGTGCCGCAAAAATATATCGAGGAAAACAAACAAGCCTTCTGGACAGGCAGACTGGGAGAATTGGTCAAGGTGTGAGGCGTTAACCGGCAAGGCTGTGCAAAGCGAGTACAGACGAGTCGGCGACTCGTCTCTATCATCGAAACCGCCCAGCGCGTGAGCACTTGCGATGGCAGCGGTTTTAACCGCCCGTCCTAGACTTGGCACTAACCATAATGTCTCATAAACAAAAAATTTGAAATCCACAAGAGGGAGGAGACCATGGCAAAGGTGAAACAGACCCCATTGATCTGGAACAAGGAAGCGGAGACCATGCCGCGCCCAGACTTGGAAAAGTTACAACTCCAGCGTTTGCAACAAACCGTCGAATTATGCTACCAAGTCCCGTTCTACAAAAAAGAGATGGATGCTAAAGGGGTCAAACCAGCCGACATCAAGTCGCTGGAGGACATTCGGAAACTCCCCTTTACAACCAAACAAGACTTGCGCGACAATTACCCCTTTGGCTTACTCACCGTGCCCTTGGAAAAGATCGTCCGGCTCCATGCTTCCAGTGGCACCACCGGCAAGCCCACGGTGGGACCCTACACCAGGCATGACCTTGACATCTGGGCTGAGACGATGGCGCGCGTTTACACCGCCGCGGGCGTAACCTCCAAAGACATTGTGCACAATGGGTACGGCTACGGCTTGTTCACGGGTGGCTTGGGCTTTCATCTTGGCGCAGAGTGTATTGGTGCGACTGTAGTGCCAGTGTCGGGCGGCTTGTCCAAGCGGCAGATTATGCTGATGGAAGATTTCGGCGCGACGGTGCTGACTTGCACCCCCTCGTACGCACTCGTGCTCGCGGAGACGGCGGCAGAGATGGGCGTGGATATTCACCAACGGATGCGGGTGCGCGTGGGCATCTTTGGGGCGGAACCGTGGACGGAAGAGATGCGCCAAGAAATCGAAGCGAAAATGAATCTCGAAGCATTCGACATCTACGGCTTGACCGAGATGGTAGGACCTGGCGTCGCGGTCGAGTGCCCCTACCACGATGGTTTGCACATCGCCGAAGACCACTTTTTGCCAGAGATTGTTGATCCGGACACCGGCGAGCCGGTCGCGGAAGGCAAGGTGGGCGAGCTGATCTTAACCTCAATCACCAAAGAAGGCATGCCGCTCCTGCGCTATCGCACGCGCGACCGCGTGACGCTCAACCGTGAGAAATGCGCCTGCGGCCGAACAATGGCGCGGATGAGCAAGGTGAAAGGACGCACCGACGATATGCTCATCATTCGCGGTGTCAATGTTTTTCCTTCGAGTATCGAAAGTGTCTTGCTGACGGTGGAGGGGGTTGAACCCCATTATCTCATCATCATTGACCGCCCCAAGGATCGGCTAGACGAACTGGAAGTCTGGGTCGAAGCCTCCCAAGATTTGTGGCAGCGCGGCGAATATTGGGTCAAGCAGACGGAACAGCACATTTACAACGATTTGACCGAGACGCTGGGCATTACCTCCAAGGTCAAAGTGACCGCCCCGCACAGTATTCAACGCAGCGAAGGAAAAGCCAAACGTATTATTGATCGGCGCGATTTGACGACGTAAGTCGTTCGGTGAATTGGCGAGGCAGTGATGGGGTGAGTGCTTCTTCCCAATCACCTAATCTCCCACTCGCTAGTAGAGGGAGGACGCTATGGATTTGGAATCTCATCTGACTTCGTTAGAGCGCGAACTGTTGCCCCACGAATTGATCTACGATTGGAACATTATGGGCGAGACGCTGCCGCCACCGCAAACGCCGGTGATGTTCGATGATGAAACCTTACGCGATGGTTTGCAATCTCCTTCGGTGCGGACGCCAACCATCGAAGAAAAATTGCGTTTGCTGTACTTGATGGACGAATTGGGCATTCATACTGCCAACATCGGCTTGCCGGGCGCAGGTCCGGGGCACGTCGAGCACATGCTCGCCCTCGCGCGCGAGATTCGTAATCGTCGCCTGAACATCAAGGCGAACGCCGCCTGCCGCACCCTCCTCGCCGATGTCGAGCCGCTCGTCAAAATCTGCGATACGTTGGGGATGCCTATCGAAGCGTGTACGTTTATTGGCTCTAGCCCCATTCGCCGCTACGTGGAAGAGTGGTCGCTGGACACCATGCTCAAAAATATCGAGACCTCCGTGTCGTTTGCCGTCAAGCATGGCTTACCGGTGATGATGGTTACCGAAGACACCACTCGGGCTGATCCAGAAACGTTGCGCCGGCTTTACACGGTAGCGATTGAATGGGGAGCCCAACGCATTTGCCTCTCGGATACGGTGGGACACGCCACACCAGCAGGGGTACGCAATCTGGTAACCTGGGCAAAGCGACTCGTGGAATCGCTCCAGGTATCGGTCGGCATTGATTATCACGGTCACAACGATCGCGGACTGGGGGTGATGAACGCCCTGGCGGCGATCAGTGCGGGCGCCACCCGGATTCACGGAACAGCGCTCGGCATTGGTGAACGTTGCGGCAATTGCTCGCTCGATCAACTGCTCGTCAATCTGAAATTGCTGGGGTGGATAGACAATGACTTGAGCAAATTGCGTACCTATGTCGCCCTCGCCGCGAGCATTACCGATACTCGCATCCCAGTCAATTACCCCGTTTTTGGTGCCGATGCCTTTCGCACGCAAGCCGGCGTTCACGCCGCCGCCGTCATCAAGGCGTTCAAGCGCGGCGAAGATTGGCTCGCAAATCGCGTCTACTCTGGCGTCCCGGCAGACCTCTTTGGACTCAAACAAGGGATCGAAATTGGACCGATGAGCGGCGAACATAACGTCCGCTACTGGCTCGAAACACGCCGGCTGAAACCGACCCCCGATACCATCCAAGCCATTATGAATGCCGCCAAAGAATCGCGGCGCGTGTTAAGCGAACCCGAAGTCAAAGAAATCATTACGCTCACTAGCGCCCCGGCGATCCTCACGCCCCCGGGGCAAGACACCGGGATGACCATGACCCAAAAATTGTTGGCGGCACACGCCGGCTTGGACCGCGTGGAGGTTGGGCAAATCATCAATGCCCATGTGGATTTAGTAATGGCGAACGAACTCTCCGCCATTACCGCCATCCAAGAATTTCGCAAAATCAAAGGTGCGGCGCGGGTCTTTGATCCCACCAAAGTCGTGATCGTCCAAGATCACTTTGTGCCCGCCAAGGACATTCAATCGGCGCGGCTTGGCAGTAGCGTCCGCAAATGGGCGGAGCAACAAGGCGTGCGCTACTATGAAGTTGGGCAAGGCGGTATTGAGCATGTGTTGCTGCCCGAAGTCGGCTTGGTGGGACCGGGTGATCTAGTCATCGGCGGCGATTCGCACACGTGCACCTATGGTGCCTTGGGCGCGTTTGCCACCGGCGTCGGCTCAACGGACATCGCAGCCGCGTGGGCGCTCGGCGAGGTGTGGCTCAAAGTTCCGCCGACGATTCGGCTCGTGTATCACGGTCAGCCCAAGAAATGGGTGAGCGGCAAGGATTTGATTCTGGCGACCATTGGCAAGATCGGTGTGGATGGGGCACGCTATGCCGCGCTCGAATTCACCGGCGATGCGTTCAAGTACCTGTCTATGGCGGATCGCTTGACCATGGCGAACATGGCGATCGAAGCGGGCGCCAAAGCCGGACTGTTTGCGGTTGATCAGCGGACCTTGGCGTACGTTCACGATGCCGGGGGCAAGGTGCGCGAAATCTATCACCCTGATCCTAGCGCCCAGTACGCCGCGACGTACGAGTTCGACGTGAGCGAAATTGAGCCCCAAGTCGCCGCCCCGTACCTGCCGTCGAATACGGTACCGGTTTCGCAACTGACGCATGTGCCCATTGATCAAGTGGCGATTGGTTTTTGCACGAATGGGCGCATCGAGGATTTGCGCGTCGCCGCGCAGATTCTCAAGGGACACAAGGTGCACCCGAAAACGCGCACGCTGATCTTCCCCGGCTCGAACAAGGTGGAATTGCAAGCGCTCAAGGAAGGGCTGATCCAAATCTTTGTCGAAGCCGGGTGTGCGGTGAATCCGCCCACGTGTGGTCCCTGCATCGGCGGGCAGTTGGGAGTGCTCGCGGAAGGTGAACGCTGTGTCTCCACGTCGAACCGCAACTTTCGCGGGCGGATGGGCGCGGTGGAGAGCGAAGTGTACCTGGCAAGTCCGGCGGTCGCTGCCGCGACGGCGGTGCTGGGACGACTGGCGTCGCCGGAGGAGATCAAATAGCGGGTGAGTTAGATTGGTTCATTCAAGTAGGGAGGTTGTATGCCCATCGCGGGTCGCGCTTGGAAGTACGGCGCAAACATTGACACCGATTTGATTATCGCGGGACGTTACTGCAACTTGATTGACGCCGAAGAACTTGGCAAGCACGCGCTCGAAGACCTCGATGCGGAGTTTGCCAAGAAGGTACAGAAAGGTGACATTATCGTCGCCGGGTCGAATTTTGGCTGCGGCTCCTCACGCGAAGTCGCGCCGCTCGCCCTCAAAGGGGCTGGGGTCGGGGCGGTGATCGCCGCCAACTTTGCGCGCATCTTTTACCGCAACGCGATCAACATCGGCTTGCCCATCTTTGAATCGCCGGAGGCGGCGGAAGCCATTGCCGCCGGCCATCGCGTTGCCATTGACCCCGCCCAAGGAACGATTACCGATTTGGACACCGCGCAGACCTTTCGATCGGCGCCGTTCCCGGAGTTTGCGCAACGCATCATTGAGCTGGGGGGCTTGTTGCCTTATGTGGAAGAAAAATTAGCACAACGTTATGCCGGCCATGCCTCGCCCGAATCGAGCCATTAGCATTCTCGTATGCTTAAATTTCGATTCTACGAGCCGCTCCGCGTTCGCTTTGCCGAGACCGATCAGCAAGGGCACGTCTTCTTCGGTCACTACCTGACCTACTTCGACGAAGCACTGACGCAGTATCAGCACGCTATCGGCTGCACGTATCAGGATTTGCTCGACGCGGGCGTTGACATTTTCTACATTCACGCGGAATGTGACTACCAAGCACGCGCGTTTTTCGAAGAGGTCCTTAACGTCCACGCGCGCGTCGGCACGATTGGCCATTCCAGCATCACGTTCGAATTCGCGGCGTTCAAAGCGCACAATGATGAACTGGTCGCCACCGGCAAGATCGTTGCCGTGGTGATTGATCCTCAGACGAAGCAACCGACGCGTGTGCCGGACGTGTTTCGCGAGGCAGTGGCACGGTACGAGACGGATGACGGAGGACGAAAGACGGAAGACAAACCTCCGTCGTCCGTCTTCGGTCATCCGTCCAATATTTGATCTCTGGAGATTAGAATGAAATCGTACAAGATCGGTGTTGTCGCCGGCGACGGGATCGGACCCGAAGTGGTGCGCGAGGGACTAAAAGTTCTGAACGCTGTTGCCGCGTTGGAGAAATTCAAGTACGAGTTGGTGGAGTATCCTTGGGGGAGCGAACGTTACCTCAAAACCGGCGAAGCATGCCCGCCGAATGTACTCGACGAGTACCGGAAATTGGACGCGATTTTGCTCGGCGCGATTGGCGATCCGCGCTGCCCCACCGGCGTGGTCGAGCACGCGGTCAT
>JBBITT010000001.1:0-214293 GCA_037440625.1 Chloroflexota bacterium | reverse complement strand
TCGGCGCGATTGGCGATCCGCGCTGCCCCACCGGCGTGGTCGAGCACGCGGTCATCATGACGATGCGCGTCGGACTCGACCTCTATGTGAACCTGCGCCCGATCACGCTGTACGCGGAACATCTCTGCCCGCTGAAAAACAAAAAACCGGAAGATGTCGATATGCTCGTCTGCCGCGAGAACACGGAAGACGCGTACACCGGTCCTTGGGGCTTGTCGAAGAAAGGAACGCCCGACGAAATCGCAACATCGCTGATGCTCTACACGCGCAAAGGCACCGAGCGCATTATCCGTTACGCGTTCGAGGCGTGCCGCGCGCGCAACAAGCGCAAAAAAGTGACGATGGTGGACAAGGCGAACGCGGTGCGCGCGCACGATCTCTGGACGCGCACGTTCGAGGAAGTCGGGCGCGAGTACCCTGACATCGAAAAGGACCACGCCTACGTCGATGCGACGTGCATGTGGTTTGTGAAGAACCCAGAATGGTTCGACGTGATCGTGACAACCAACTTGTTCGGCGACATCATCACCGATCTCGGCGCGATGATTCAGGGCGGCATGGGCATCGCCGCCAGTGGGAACATTCATCCGGGTCAGGTCTCGATGTTCGAGCCGATTCACGGCAGCGCGCCCAAGTACGCCGGTCAGAATGTTGCCAATCCACTCGCGACGATCAACGCCGTCGCGATGATGCTCGACTATCTCGGCGAGAAGAACGCCGCCGCACGGATTGACCAAGCGGTGCGCGCGCTGCTCGTTTCCAAGCGCATCCCGTCCGTCGAAGCGCGCAGCGGGTTGAGCACGAGCGAGATCGGCGATCTGGTTGCCCAACAAGTCGGTTAGTCACTGTCGTTACGTAGTCAACGCTTGGTTCACTAGAGTTCACTGAGGTTTCTATAGTTTTCTCTGTGTTCCCCGTGTGCTCTGGTAAAATCGCGTGAGTTAGTCACATACGTTGGAGGGGGCAATGGGACAGATAGCCAAGACGACGGTCGAGAAAGCGGCGCCGCGCATCCACTATGGTCTGGTTGTCCTTGCGATGATCGTGCTCGCCGTATTCGGCGGGTTGGGACTGGCACGCTTTGGCTACACGAGCATTCTCCCCGCGATGCAGGACGGTTTGAAACTCACGAACACCCAGACTGGCGAACTGCAATCGTGGAATCTCGTTGGCTATTTGCTCACCGTCGTCTTGGCTGGGCTCCTCGCCACGCGTTATGGCCCACGCCTCATCATTTCGATTTCGCTCCTCCTGGTCGCGCTTGCGATGATCGCAACCGGTCTCTTTCCCGTGTTCGAGGCGGCGCGCCTGGGTCGCTTTTTGGCTGGCGTGGGCGGCGCGGGCGCGAACGTCCCGGCGATGGCGCTCGTCTCGGCGTGGTTCGGCACCCAGCGACGTGGGATTGCGGCTGGGATCGCGGTCTCTGGCTCAAGCATCGGCTTGATCGTGACTGGTCCCCTCGTCCCAGCACTCCTGAATCAGTTTGGCGCGGAGGGCTGGCGCGTCAGTTGGTACGTGCTCGGCGCGCTGGCGCTGGTCGTCTTCGTCCTGTGCGTTCTGTTCTTGCGCAATCGCCCGGACGAAATGGGATTGACGCCGGTGGGCGACAGCGCCGCCGAAAGTGATCAACGTCGCATCGCCCAAACCACCGCATCCTTGAATTGGGGGAGCGTTTACCGATCGCGTACGCTGTGGCATCTTGCGATGATCTATTTTGCGTTTGGCTTTTCGTACATCATCTATTCAACATTTTTCGTCCGCTATCTCGTGAAAGAGGGCGGTTTCAACGCCAGCGAGGCAGGCACACTTTGGTTCCAAGTGGGGATCGTGACGACGATCAGCGGATTTATCTGGGGTAGCGTCTCGGATCGCTGGGGCCGCCGCGCCGCGCTCTTGGGTGTGTTTGCCTTGCAAGGTTTAGCGTTCCTAGTGTTTGGACTCAGCCGGGCTTTGCCGGCGGTTTATCTTTCGTCTGCGTTGTTTGCGGTAACGGCGTGGAGCATCCCCGCGCTGATGGCAGCACTTGCCGGCGATTGGTTTGGTGCGCGACTCGCCCCTGCCGCACTGGGTTGGCTTACCATTGTGTTTGGAATCGGACAAGCGATGGGTCCTTACCTGGCTGGCGCCATCGCCGATGCTACCCAATCGTTCGCGCTCGCGTTCGTGAGCGCAGGTATTATCGCGTTGGGGCTTGGCATGGGAGGCACCCTCGTGCTGCGTCCGCCAAAATCTGGATAAGGAGAAGGATGGATGGCTTTTCAACCGCGTGGACTCGTGTTTGATCAGTTCAATGTGGGCGATGTGTTTGTCTGTCAAGGGCGTACGGTGACAGAAGCCGACACGGTGAATTTTGCTGGCATCTCCGGCGATTACAACCCCCTGCACACCAACGAAGAATTCGGCAAGACGACGCCGTTTGGAACCCGCATCGCGCACGGGGTCCTGGGTCTGGCGATTGCAACGGGCCAGGCGAATCAACTGGGCGTGTTCGAAGGAACCACCATCGCGCTGATGCAACAAGTGATCAAGTACACCGGGGCGGTGAAATTCGGCGATACGATTCACCTGGAACTCAGAGTCGCCGAGAAAAAAGAAACGTCCAAGCCGGATCGCGGTGTGGTTACGTTCGACGCGATCGTATTGAATCAGCACGGCAAGTCGGTGATGGAGGGGCAATGGACTTTGCTGATGAAAAGGGGGCAAGGATGAGACTGAAAGACAAGGTAGCAATCATCACTGGCGGAGGGAGCGGCATTGGGCGTGCCACTGCGCTCCGCTTTGCCCAGGAAGGCGCGCGCGTCGTTGTTTCGGATGTCGTGGAAGCCAGCGTGAACGCAACGGTGAGAATGATTACGGAGGCAGGCGGCACGGCGCTCGCCGCGATCGGCAACGTGGCAAATCGCGCGGACGCGCAAAAGGTCGTGGACGTAACGGTGAGCCAATGGAGCCGGCTGGACATTTTGATTAACAACGCCGGCATCACGCGCGACGCGCTAACGGTGCGCGTCAAAGACGGTGAAGTCAAGATGATGAGCGACGACCAGTGGGATACGGTGCTGAACATCAATCTCAAAGGGACGTGGATCATGTCACAGGTCGCCGCGCTACCGATGATGAAACAAAATTACGGCCGGATTGTGAACACCGCCTCGGTGGCTGCCCTCGGGAACATTGGGCAAGCAAATTATTCCGCATCCAAAGCGGGCGTGATCGGCTTGACCAAGACGCTCGCGCTCGAATGGGCACGCTATGGGATCACCGTGAACGCGATTGCGCCGGGCGGCGTCAAGACGCCCATGACCGCAGCGATTCCGGCAAACATTGCCGCACAATTGATCGAGCGCATTCCGCTCAAGCGGATGGCTGACCCGGCTGAGATTGCCGCCGTGCATCTTTTTCTCGCCAGCGATGAAGCCAGTTACATCACGGGTCAAGTGATCTGGGTAGATGGCGGCGTAACCGTTGGCGCGTAAAGGAGCGAGGATGAGATTGGAAAAGGTATTCATTCCGTACGGCGGCTATTGGTCAACCCCCTTTGTTCGTTGGCAAGGGAGTTTTTCCAACACGCATCCCATTCTCCTCGCGGCAGAGACGACAACGCGTGCGCTGAAGGAACGTCATATCGCCCCCGACGTGTTCAATGCGCTATTCCTGGGAATGACCGTACCGCAGAAATCATCGTTCTATGGTGCACCGTGGCTTGCCGCGCTGATCGGCGCACCCGGCATTACCGGTCCCCTCCTATCACAGGCATGTGCAACAAGTGCGCGCGTGCTCGCTTCGTCGGCATTCGAAATCGAAACCGGCGCCAGCCAGACGATTCTGGGAGTAACTCTGGATCGGTGCAGTAATGGGCCACACATCTACTATCCCAATCCGTTGGGACCGGGAGGTAAAGGGGATACCGAGGATTGGGTGTGGGATAATTTCAACTATGATCCGTACGCCAAGAACGCGATGATTCAAACGGCCGAGAATGTGGCACGCGAGGCGAATATTACGCGAGAGCAACAAGACGAAATGACGCTCCTCCGCTATGCCCAGTATCAAGATGCGCTCAAAAATGCCGCCGCGTTTCACCGTCGCTACATGGTCGTGCCCATCGAAGTGAAGGAGGCGACAGGACGCCACGTGATCGCCACGGTTCAAGGCGATGAAGGAGTGTTCCCCACGACCAAAGAGGGCTTGGCAAAACTGAAACCCGTGCTCGCGGATGGCACCGTGACGTACGGCGGGCAGACGTACCCGGCAGATGGCAACGCGGCGATGATCGTCACAACGCGCGAACAAGCCAAGGCGTTAAGTCGTGACGCAACCATTGAGGTGCAGTTACTCGCGGTGGGAAGCGCGCGTGCAAAAAAGGGGTTTATGGCGCAAGCCGTTGTACCCGCCGCGCAACGCGCCCTCGCCAGCGCGGGCATTTCCATCGGCGACGTTCGCGCGATCAAGACACATAATCCCTTTGCCGTCAATGATATTTATTTTTGCAAGCAGATGGGTGTTCCGCCGGAAGCCATGAACCACTATGGCTCGTCGCTGGTCTTTGGGCACCCGCAAGGTCCCACCGGTATGCGGCTCATCATCGAATTGATCGAAGAGTTAGCCATGGTGGGTGGCGGGTACGGATTATTTACCGGGTGTGCCGCCGGCGATACGGCAATGGCGTGTGTGGTGAAGGTAGGATAATGAGAAAAAGGGGCGATCCGCGAATCGCCCCTATTGATGTTCCACCACGTCCAACACTTTTTCCCAGAAATCTTCTTCGCGTTGTGCAAGGTGCCACATCGCCTGACTGGCATCGGCAAACGCGGTGCGCTCTTGTTCCGTAGCGATGCGTTGCAACAATTGCCCCAACCCCTTCCATTCACCCGCCATCTCTTCCATCTTCTCCGCGAGTTGCGCGGCGCGCCATCGCTCATCTATCGTCTCTGCCTCGCGCAAGAATTGCGCGTACATTTGGCGGAAAAATCCACCGCCCGTTCCTCGCACTTGGATATTCTGATAGCCGACTTGAGCACACCGCCCCCAGTCCGGCGTATCGCCCCAGTTCTTGAAATCCTCTGCCAGTGTTTTCATGCCTCTGATCCCTTGTTGTGGCGTAGGCGACCTCATCATCGCCAGTGCGTTCTCGCGCAACGCGATGACCAGTGCAGCGGGGAGGGGCCGGCTTGCGCGCGCCGAGATCACGGCAAGCCATTCGTTGCGCAATGGGATAGGCGGAATTTGCGCTGTACGTGCTGCACGCAAAGTGGCGTACGTTACCTCTTGCAAGCCGGGGAATTGCGTATCAGCGAGAAACGCGATGCCGCGCGCATCGTCGTAGCCAGCAAGCACAACGCGATGGCCCGGGAACGGCGTGCGCGTGTGATAGTATGGCAACTGGCTGAGTTCAACGTGTAAGAGCAGGGGCACATCGTGGTCAAGCCACGCTTTTGCCATACGCCATGCTCGCTCCGCATCCGTATCAGTTCCTTCTTCGAAATCGAGCGCGAGGTGCATGCCAAGGTCGTGTTCTAGCGTGGCGGTGCGTCCAAAGAAGAGATGCGATGGCGACAGTTCGGGGATTCCCTGAAAATAATAAAATCCCAAACCACTGCCCAGACCAAAACACATGGCTTCGCTGAAATCCAAGCCGGCATAGTTGAGCAGATCACGCATTGCTGTAGAGCCGCAGTGATTGCCAGGAGTGTGGTGAAATCCGTGGATGAGTTTCATCAAGTAGATTTTACACGGAACATCTGGTGAGAGCAAATGCGCCCCGTCCATCGCTAGGGCCGTTGCAAAGTCGGAGCAGGCGACTTGCGCGCGTACAGACGAGTCGGCGACTCGTCTCTCCACCAGTGGTTTCAACCGTTTGTCAAAGCCCTAAATCACCAGTACAACCTATTTTCAGAGGGGAGGCATTTGTGCTATAATCCCTTTCGTCAACGCCGACCCGAATGATGGGGGCGGCGTCTTTTTTACGCCATTCTAACGCCTGGCATTGAATCCTTATGCCTCGTTAATTCAAAATATGTTAGAGTTTTCATTTGAAAAACTAAATTAGCGTAACACTTGACCCACCTCTGGGTTTTGATCATCAGTTCGCACGGTTACGCAAAATTTCACCACGGAGATCGCGGGAGCGGAGAAACCATTTTTTTATTCTCTGCGTGCTCTGTGGTTATTCATCAGGAGCAATCACATGATCAAAAACAACATGACGATCAAGATCGGTGGCGAAGCCGGGCAGGGGATGGACACTAGCGGCGTTGGATTTGCCCGCGCGCTGGTCCGCGCGGGCTTGCATGTCTTTGTCAACCAAGACTTTATGAGCCGCATTCGCGGCGGGTACAACTTTTCGCAACTCCGCATCAGCGATAAACCGGTGTACGCGCCGGAGAATTCGGTCGCGCTCGTATTGGCGTTCAATCAACAAGCCGCCGAGCAACATCTGGACGAAATTGCGCCGGGCGGCGCGATCATCCACGATGTCGGGATCAACCTCGATACGGCGCGCCTCGCCGAAAAACATATTCAATCGTTTGCGTTTCCCTTCGAGGCAAAAGCGTTGGAGATCGGGCGGCCGGCAGGCATGGATCCCAAGAAAGCCAAATTGATGCTCAACACCGCCGCCCTCGGCGTGACGGCCGCCATCACCGAGTTTCCATTCGAACGCATCGCCGAAATTATTCTGCAAAACTTTGGCAAAAAGAAGGGTTCGGCAATTGCAGACGCCAACCTGGCAATTGCACGCTGGGCGTACGATGAAGCGATCCAGTACGCCGCACGGTACGAATGGAAATTGGTACCGGCAGAAAACCCGGTCAACCGAATGATCCTCAACGGCAATCAAGCGATTGGCTTGGGCGCGATTGCCGCCGGGTGCAAGTTCATCAGCGCGTACCCCATGACCCCAGCCACAACGATCATCGAATTTATGACTGCGCAATCGAAACGCTTTAACTTGGTCACGAAACAAACCGAAGACGAACTCGCCGCGATTTTGTATGCGATTGGTGCGGCGCAAGCCGGCGTCCGCGCAATGACCGCCACGTCGGGTGGCGGATTTTCGTTGATGGTGGAAGCGCTAGGGATGGCGGGCATGACCGAGACGCCGCTGGTGGTGGTAGACTCGCAACGACCGGGTCCTTCGACCGGGATGCCCACGCGTACCGGCCAAGGCGATTTGCTTTTTGTGATGCATGCATCGCAAGATGAATTCCCGCGCATCGTCATCGCGCCCGGCGGCGTCGAATCGTGTTACGCCGATACCGCGCGCGCCTTCAACCTCGCGGAAAAATATCAATGCCCGGTGTTGATCCTCACCGAAGGTTATCAAGCCTTTGCCTCGCGCTCCGTCGGCATCGAAGAGATGCCGTTCGAAGAATTTGTGATTGATCGTGGTAAAACATTAACCGATGCCGAACTCGATCAACTGCAACCGGGTGAATACAAACGTTACGCGCTCACCGAAGATGGCATTTCGCCGCGCGCGATCCCGGGGCATCCCAACGCTGTGTACACTTCGACCAGCGATGAGCACACCGAGTACGGCCGCATCGAAGATGAAGACCCCGCCAATCGCATCGCACAACACGAAAAGCGGATGCGCAAAATCGAAATGATGAAAAAAGAGATGCGGATGCCGGAATGGTACGGACCTAAGAATGCGGCGATTACATTGATGGGCTGGGGCGCCACGCGCTACGCGATTCGCGAAGCGGTGGATTTGTTGAACGCCGCCGGCGTCAAAGCGAACGCACTCCATTTCATTGACATTTATCCACTCGACGAAAAACGTTTGGAAAAAGAACTCGCCAAGGCGCAGTACTTGATTGATGTGGAAGGCAACTATACCGCGCAACTCGCCCAAGTCGTGCGAACGTACACTGGGCGCGCGGTGGACAACAAGATTCTAAAGTACGACGGTCGCCCGTTCACCGGCGCGGAAATTGCAGACGCGGTGAAAAACCAACTCAAGCGTGTCACAGCGCATCTCGCCAAGCCGCTCGTCAAAGCAAAAATAAGCGGACGTAATGGTCACAGTGCGCGAAAGGTCGCAAAGAAGATGGCGCGACGCCAGGTGAAAGCATAAGCGCGACGGACGACGAAAGACGAATGACCGATGACAGCGAAGTTTCTGTCCGCCGTCTTCCGTCGTCGGTCTATCCATAGGAGAATTTCAAGATGATTGATACGACTGTCAAAACCATGCCCGAATTTGTACTCACGCCCAAAACCTATGAAGGCGAACGCGAGATTACGTGGTGTCCCGGTTGCGGCGATTTTGGCATCATCAATGCGGTCAAGGTCGCGTTAGCGCAACTTAAAATTCCGCCGCATCAAGCCTTCTTGGTCAGCGGCATCGGTTGCGGTTCCAAATTGCCAGATTATCTCAAGGCAAATGGCTATCTCGGTTTGCACGGGCGCTCGTTGCCAATTGCGCAAGGCGTCAAACTGGCAAATCATAACCTCAAAGTAATCGCGACGATTGGCGATGGCGATGGGTACGGCATCGGCGCGGGACATTTTGTCCACGCGATGCGCCGCAATTCCGACATCACCATGATCGTCGAAGATAACAAGGTGTATGCACTGACCAAGGGGCAGTACTCGCCCACCAGCACCAAGGGTTGGATTTCTTCCACCACGCCGGATGGCGCGGTCGAAATCGAATTCAACCCGGTCGTGATGGCGATTGCCGGCGGCGCAACGTTTGTGGCACGCACGTTTTCTGGCGATCCCAAACATATGGCGCAAATCTTTGCCAAGGCGATTGAACACAAGGGATTCGCGTTGGTGGATGTGTTGCAAGTGTGCGTGATCTACAACAATGTCAACACCACCGAATGGTATCGCCCGCGCGTGTACAAACTCGATGACGATCCCACCTACAATCCGCGCGATTACAACGCGGCGATGCAAAAAGCCCACGAATGGGGCGACCGCATTCCGATCGGTGTGTTGTACGTAGACGAACGTCCAACGTATGAAGACCAAGTCAAAGCAATTGCCGAAATACCCTTGGTCAAACAACCCATGAGTTACCCCAAGGCAACGTGGGATGAATTTCGTGCGGCGTTTATGTAAGCCCGGGTTGCGTATTCGGTGAACTCGCATACAATACGCATCACGAAACACGTAACACGGAGCAATCCATGATTACCGAACAACAAGTACTCAACGCGCTGAGCCACGTGCAAGAACCCGAACTGCATCGCGATCTCGTATCGCTCAAGATGGTGCGTGACATCCAGATCGAAAACGATGCGGTGAATTTTACGATTGTCTTGACGACTCCGGCGTGTCCCTTGCGCAACCAAATCGAAAGTGAAGCCAAAGCGGCCGTGCTCAAAGCGGGCGCCAAACACGTTTCGATCAAGTGGGATGCCAGCGTGCCGAGTGATGCGCGCATCACCGGGCGTTTGAACATTCCTGTCAAATCAACGATAGCAGTCGCTTCTGGTAAAGGCGGCGTGGGCAAGACCACCGTCTCGGTCAACCTCGCGGTCGTGCTCGCACGGATGGGCGCACAGGTCGGCTTGATGGATGCCGATATTTATGGACCCAACATTCCGATTATGATGGGCATCAATGAACAGCCCCGCGTCACCCCAGATCAACGCATCCTCCCGCTCGAGGCGTACGGCGTCAAACTAATGTCTATGGGTTTTCTCGTTCCGCCAGAGCAAGCCGTGATTTGGCGCGGACCGATGTTGCATAGCGCGATTCGCCAGTTCCTCACCGATGTCGAATGGGGCACTCTCGATTATCTCGTGATTGATTTGCCGCCCGGCACCGGCGATGTGCAGATTTCGCTCAGCCAATCGGTGCCATTGACCGGCGGCGTGGTGGTTGCTACCCCCCAAGACGTCGCGCTCGCCGATGTGGTCAAGGGCGTAACGATGTTTCAAAAGTTAGAGGTGCCGGTGCTGGGCATTGTTGAAAATATGTCATACTTTCTCTGCCCGCATTGCGGCGAACGCACCGATATTTTTGCGCACGGCGGCGCCAAGAAAATGGCAGAGCAATTTGGCGTGCCGTTCCTCGGTGAGATTCCGCTCGATGTGGCGATTCGCGTGGGCGGCGACAACGGCAAGCCGGTAACCGCCGTTCAACCCGATTCGCCGTACGCGCAAGCGTTCCACCAGATCGCGCAACAGATTGCGGCGCGGGTGAGCGTGCTGAATGCCAACGCCGCGCAAGGGGATTTGATTGCTGGCGCGAACATTCCTATTCTGCGACGCTAACGCGCTTGGGCGGGATGAACATCCCGCCTGATTTTTTTCGCCGGGAAAAGGGAGGTGGCAATGAAGTATCGTACCGAAAAAGATTCGCTTGGCACGGTCAACGTACCTACCGAGGCACTGTGGGGTGCGCAAACCCAACGCGCCATCGAAAATTTTCCAATCAGCGGGTTGAAACAATATCGCGCGTTTGTATGGTCAATGGCAATCATCAAACGCGCCGCCGCAGAGGTCAATCGCGATTTAGGATTACGCGATCCGAAACTTGCAGACGCCATCATCGCCGCGGCGCAAGAAATCATTGAAGACAAATGGGCATCGCAATTCGTTGTGGATCCCATTCAAGCCGGCGCGGGCACCTCGCACAATATGAACGTCAACGAAGTGATTGCCAACCGCGCCAATCAATTGCTCGGGTTCGCGCTGGATGATCCCAAGAAACCGGTGCATCCCAACGATCACGTGAATATGGCACAGTCCACGAACGATACCATCCCCACCGCGATTCGCTTGGGTTGCCTCTGGCGTTTGGACGAACTGTTACACACAATTGACGCGCTTGCCGATGCGTTGGATCACAAAGCGCGCGAATTCGACGACATTGTAAAATCCGGGCGCACGCATTTGCAGGATGCCGTGCCGGTGCGCTTGGGACAAGAGTTTGGCGCGTACGCGCAAGCCGTGCGCCATGATCGCGAGCGCATCGCTACCGCCGGGGATCGTTTGCGCCGGCTGGGCATTGGCGGCACCGCCACCGGCACCGGGCTGAACGCCCACCCGGCATATCACGCGCGAATGATCGAACGGATTAACGCGTTGACCGGCTTGAATGTGCGCAGTTCGGGAAATTTGTTCGAGTCAATGCAATCGTTGGCAGACCCAGCCGATTTTTCAGCGGCGCTGAATACGTTGGCAATCACCCTGACACGCATCGCCAATGATTTCCGCTTGTTGGCTTCGGGGCCCACCACCGGGCTAGACGAGATTCGTTTGCCCGCCGTGCAACCCGGGTCGTCCATTATGCCGGGCAAGGTAAACCCGGTGCTCGCCGAGATGCTGAATATGGCGTGCTATCAAGTAATGGGGAATCATCAAACCGTGATGCTCGCTGCGGCAGCGGGACAGCTCGAACTCAATGTGATGATGCCGATTATCGCGTACAATCTGTTTCAAACAATGGACATTCTCATCAATGCGATCAAGGCGTTTACGGAAAAATGTGTGATCGGAATCATTGCCAATCGTGAAAAAGCGGAGGGTTGGCTGGCGAAATCCACCGTGCTCGTAACCGCACTGAATCCAGTCATTGGTTATCTCAAAGCGGCGGAGGTTACCAAAGAAGCGATGGCACGCAATGTGCCGATTCGTCAAGTAGTTTTGGAAAAAGGGTATCTCACCGCGGAACAACTCGATCAGATTCTCGACGTACGCGCCATGACCGAAGGGGGAATTTTAGGGATGGGAAGCGGAGGATAACGCACTTTGACGCTTTGGCAATTTGCGCTATAATCTACCTAGGTACAGATGACGTGCCGGTATGCGAGGCACGCATTTTATTTTAATCGTCTATGCGTTCGATTCTCATACCCACAATCACATTCATTTTCTTGTTTGGCGTTGTCGCGTGCGAACCTATCACACCTACGTTACCTCCACCCACCCACACCCCCATCACCCCCACCGTTGTGATCGCTACCGACACGCCGACTAGCACGCCGTTACCGGTTGCCTTTCCCACGGCGATGGCTAGCCCTTCCGCCACACCCACGCCCAGCATCGCCACCACCATCCAACGCGCCATACCGATTGCGCCGGTGGTGCAACTGGTTGCGCCATCGCAAAACGCGCAAATCAGCATTCATCAACCGGTCAACATCGTGGTCTTGGCGGCGGCGGAAAATCACATCGCGCGCCTCCAAGTAACCGATGATGGCATTCCGTTGCCCGTCGAAAACCCGGCATCGCCGGTGCCGGTGTATTCAGCCATCGTAACGTGGACACCTACCCAGATTGGTACGCACGTCATTCGCGCGATCGCGTACGATACCCAGAATCGTCCCAGCCCGCCGGACGAAGTCAGCGTAACCGTCCTCCAAGATGCACGCAAGCCCACCGCCATCATCGTCTATCCGATTGGCATTCCACAAATTGATTTAGGCGGGGTCTTGACGATTTACGGCGTGGCGACTGACGAAGTGGGCGTAACCCAAGTTGAACTTTGGGCAGACAGTCAACTCTACACCGCGTTCACCTCGACGAATATAAATGGTCAGCCCACTTTTCCCTTTGCGTTCAATTGGCAAGCCATGACGCCCGGCAACCACACCTTCTTTGTGCGCGCGTACGATAATCAAGCGCAGACCACCGATTCGGCGCAACTCAAGATTCTCGTCGTGGACAATCAGATTCCTTCGCTCGCCGTAACCTTCGATCGCACCAGCGCACCGATCAACGAACCGATCATGATCACGGTGAGCGCAATTGATATGACCGGCATTCAAAAAATCGAATTTTTGAGTGGCAAGGAAATTTTCAGCACCTTGAATGCCGCACGCCAGACGTTTGTTACAACACAAGTGGTTTTGCAAAATCCCAACCCGGGCGATTACTCGATTCTCGTTCGGGTGTATAACTCAAACGGCACGGTCAGAGAATCCACACCGCAAATCGTAACGATTCTGCGCCCGGGCCAATCCGCGCCAACCCCGGCGTCAACGCAAACGCCTACGCGCACGCGAACGCCACGCGCGACGACGACACCACGCGTGCAACCACCGCCTGCCCCCAAAGCCGAAATCATTTCACCGACCGATCGTTTTACCCTCGCCGCGCCGCTCCGCGTTACCTTCAACGGTCAAGCCAGTTCTGAACTGGATCGCATTGAATTGTGGGCGGCATACCCGGGGCAAGCGAACCCGCAAATCATTTGCACCGTGGACGCCCGCGCCAGTACGCAAAAAACCGGACAATGCGATTGGACTCCGCCGATGTTGGGTATCGTAACGCTGTACGCCCAAGCGATTGATCTCTACCGCCAAGCCGGGCGTTCCACGCCGATCACCGGTTTCATCGGCGCACCGATGCTACCCACAGCAACACCTACGCCGCTCATCGCAACCGCACGTTGGAACGCTGCCACCGCCTCGGGACCCATGACCGCCACCCTGCGCCAAACCGGCAACACCGTGCGCGGCGAATTCAAAATGACCGATGCGACCGGGCGGATCACCAGCGGGACGATTCGCGCGGATCGGCTGACCTTCACCGTAGATTTTTCACCGGAAGGCACCCCGCCCACGCCGAACACCTTGACGATGGATTTCGATTGCGTCGCCGACTTGAATGCGGGGACACTCAGTTGCACCTACCGCGATTCGCGCGGGCGGACCGGCGCGGCATTCTTCCGCCGCGAAGCCACTCCATAGGATGATTGATGGGACAACGATTTTCTTTTTCGACCGATAGCCGATTGGAGCGCTTGAGCAAAATTTCCGAATTCGTCGAACAAGCGGCGCGTCAATGTGGGCTGGACGATCATCAAGTCTATGACGTCCAAATGGCAGTGGATGAAGCGTGTAGCAATGTGATCGAACACGCCTACGAAGGCAAGCCCAATGGCAAGATCGAAATCGTTTGCGAGAAACAGAATGACGAGTTTACTGTTACCATTCGCGACACCGGTAAACCCTTTGATCCCACGCGCATCGCTCCCCCCAAAACCAAGGCGCCCATTTCCGAACGCGACATTGGCGGGCTAGGATTATTTTTTATTCATCAATTGATGGATCGCGTAAATTTTGATTTCTCTAAAAATGGGAATCGCTTGACGATGGTCAAACGAATCCCTCCGCGTTGAGTACGAGGACCCAAATGAATCCACAAATTGTTTTGCTTTGCCCGCAAGGACGTTTGGATGCATGGACGGCGCGCCAACTGGGAACCGATCTTGAAAAGCATTTGAGTCATGGACAAACACGCCTGATCATTGATTTGAGAAACACTCGTTACATTAGTTCACACGGTTTGCGCGTTCTCCTTGAAACACAAAAGCATGCCCGCGAAATCGGCGGGGGGTTGAAACTCTGCGGTCTCAATCCACGCTTGTTCGAAATCTTTGAAATGGCGGGCTTTGATCGCGTGTTTGAAATCTTCGAAACGGTCGAGCAAGCCGAGCAAGCCTTCGCCCTATAATTGACGCCCGTCATTTCTTTGATATACTATTGCCTCAAACTCGACAGGAATAAATGCTTATGAGTCCCAATGAATCCCGCGCCCCCGATTTCATCCGCACACTCGTCAAAGAACAATTAGCGGCTGGCATGTGGGGCGGCAAGGTCGTGACACGCTTTCCGCCGGAACCCAACGGCTATTTACACATTGGGCATGCCAAAGCCATCTGTTTGGACTTTGGTCTTGCCGCTGAATTTGGCGGACGCTGTCACTTGCGCTTTGACGATACCAACCCCACCAAAGAAGAGCAAGAATACGTGGATATGATCATCGAAGATGTGCGTTGGCTGGGGTTTGATTGGGGCGAGCATCTGTACTTTGCCTCCGATTATTTTGAGCAACTGTACCAATGGGCGGTTGAACTCATTAAAAAGGGCAAAGCGTATGTGGACGATCTCAGCCCCGATGAGATTCGCGAATATCGGGGAACGCTCATGGAACCGGGTAAGGAGAGTCCCTACCGCAATCGTTCCATCGAAGAGAATCTCGATTTGTTCGCACGAATGCGCGCCGGCGAATTTCCGGATGGCGCCAAAACCTTGCGCGCCAAAATTGATATGGCATCCCCCAACCTCAACCTGCGCGATCCGGTGATGTATCGCATTCGGCACACGCCCCATCATCGCACCGGCGACAAGTGGTGCATCTATCCAATGTATGATTGGGCACACGGTCAATCCGATTCCCTCGAAGGCATTACGCATTCGCTCTGCACGATGGAGTACGAAGACCATCGCCCGCTGTACGATTGGTTCATCGAACAATTGGGGATTCATCATCCACAACAAATCGAATTTGCGCGGCTTAACCTGAGCCATACCGTTGTGAGCAAACGCAAACTGCTCCAACTGGTGAATGAAGGCATCGTGCGCGGCTGGGACGATCCCCGCATGCCAACCCTGCGCGGTTTACGGCGGCGCGGTTATACGCCCGAAGCCATTCGGGATTTCTGTGATCGCGTGGGGGTGGGCAAAACTCAAAACGTGATCGAACTCTCGCTCCTGGAACACTGCCTCCGCGAGGATTTGAACAAACGCGCGCCACGCGTGATGGCAGTCTTGCATCCCCTCAAAGTGGTGATTGATAATTTCCCAGCCGATCGCGTCGAAGAATTGGAAGCGATCAATAACCCGGAAGATGCCTCGGCGGGGACGCGCACGGTACCTTTCACCCGCGAACTTTGGATCGAGCAAGACGATTTCCGGGAAGATCCACCCAAAAAGTATTTCCGCCTGGCGCCGGGGGTAGAAGTGCGTTTGCGTTGGGCGTACCTGATCAAATGCACCCACGTCGTCAAAAACGAACGCGGCGAAATCGTTGAGGTGCATTGCACGTACGATCCCGCTACGCTTGGCACCAACCCCACCGACCGCAAGGTGAAAGGAACAATTCATTGGGTTTCGGCGCAATACGCTGTCCCCGCTGAGGTGCGTCTGTATGAAACGCTGTTCCTCTCGCCCAAGCCGGATGAAGACGAAAATTGGAAAGCCAGCATCAATCCTAACTCGCTCCAAGTTCTCAAGGAATGTTACGTTGAACCATCGTTGGCCAATGCCGAGGTGGGTAGTCGTTATCAGTTTGAACGCATCGGCTATTTCTGTGTTGATCCAGACACTCGGCCGGGGCGCTTGGTTTTCAATCGCACTGTATCGTTACGCGACACGTGGGCCAAGATCGAAAAAGCCGAGGCATAGTGTTTGCACCGATGAGAATGAAAACACACACCCGACCCCAAATGGTCGGGTGTGTGTTTCTTCCCAGAGAAGATGAAGGTCTAAGTTCCAGCCAAGCCGTTCGTAATCTGGCTAAAGACGTTAGCGATCTGCGGTCCCAACAAAGTGAGAATCGCGATCACTACAATCGCCACCAGAACGAGAATCAATGCATACTCAACCAGACCTTGGCCTTCTTCACGCGGTAGATACATAGTTCGCCTCCTTGATTTGTATATACACGATTCTAAAAGCAACGACAATAGGACAATCGTACTGGGATGGAAATGTATCAAACAGACTCGAGGCCTATTCTGAAAAACGCTGCCCTTGTGATTGACGTTGATACAATTGAATGACCACAAACCCGATCAGCGCGCCCAACACAATCGCCCCCCACACCCATCGCCACGATGAAGCATTGCGGGACGCGGGATGATTTATTGGCACACGCTGGGCTTGACGATGTTGTGCCGCCAGCATCAATCCTTGACGCAAATGCGAACGAAATGCTGGGGGTGCATCAATCTGTTTCAGCGTGCGTTGCACATTGCCTTCGACAGCATCGAGTGGAATGTCCGGTGGTTTGAATTCGTTCATTGCCATCCTTGTGTCTTATCAATCGGGATAGATCACCGTTCCAATCACCCCAGGTCCAAAATGCACCGCCAGCGAAATGGCTATATCGTCAATGAACGCATCGGTGCAATGCAAAACGCGTTTGCCTTGTTCCAGCAACGCTTCCGCTTCGGCACGGGCTTCCCCATGAATGACCGCCAAGCGAACGAGTTGATCACCCGCCGCTTCTTTCGTCAACTCGAGCAATTGTGCCAACGCCGATTGACGCGAACGCACGCGCCCGCTAGGCAACAACATTCCGTCCTGTAGTGAAATCAATGGCTTGACATTCAACAACGTGGCGATAAACCCTTGCAAATGACTGATCCGCCCGCTCATCTGCGCATATTTGGTGGTCGCCAGCGTCAAGAAAATTCGAACGTGCGGACGTTTGCGATCCAAGGTTGCAACGATCTCTTCCACGGTTTTGCCGGCGCGCGCCATTTGCGAAGCATCCACGCACATATACCCAAGCGCCGCTGAGCCAGCCAGACTATCGTACGGCACCACGCGGATTTCTTTTTCCACTTCTTGCGCCGCCAGCATCGCCGAGTTCATGGTGCCGCTCAGTTTGCCGGTGACGTGTAGCGAGATGATGGTGTCATACCCCTGCTGGGCATAACGCCGATACACTTGAGCAAACTGTCCTACCGAAGGCTGCGAGGTTTGCGGAACAATGCCCAAGGCATCCACTTTTTTGTAAAACGTGGTCTGATCAATCGTGACCCCTTCTTGAAAACTTTCGTTGCCAAATTGGATGTTGATGGGCACCACACCAATATCGTACTTGGTGAAATAATCTGCCGGCAAATCGCAAGTTGAATCGGTTAGAACTTTGATCCTGTGCATCGCCCCCTCCTCCAAGAAATCGGATGGCTCGGCCAACCATCTTATTCGCGCGGCTGTGCGCGCCGATACACCACCGTCCCGATCACGCCGGGTCCAAAATGAACCGCGAGCGACATGGTCATATCCCCCACAAACGCATCCACGACATTGAGCGATGATTTAGCGCGGGTCAACAATTCTTCCGCTTCGTTCTGAACTTGACTATGAATCACCGCAAGATTCACGGCAGCGTGTCCCGCCGCCTCGCGCGTCAACTCCATCAAACGATCCAACGCGGCGGCACGCGAACGCACGCGTTCATCCGCCGAAAGTTTCCCTTCGTGCAACAACACAATCGGCTTGATATTCAAGAGCGAAGCCAACAACGCTTGAATATTACTGATACGTCCGCTCATCGCCGCATACTTGAGCGTGGATAAGGTTAGCACGATGCGCACCCCACGACGTGCCTCATCCAATCGCGCCACAATCTCTTCCACACTTTTGCCCAACCGCGCCAATTGGGCTGCTTCCACGCACATAAAGCCCATCGCCGCCGAACCGGACAGAGTATCGAACGGGATCACTTTGATCTTGTCGGCAACCTGCAGCGCGGCGAGGCGCGCGGAATTGAGTGTGCCGCTGAGCGTACTGGCAACGTGAATCGAAAGAATCGTATCAAATCCTTGACGCGCCCATTCCAAATAGCGCTCCACAAATTGACCGACCGAAGGTTGCGAGGTTTTGGGCAACACGCCGTTCGCTTCAATCAGCCGATAAAACTCGGCGGCGTGGATCGTTTCGCCCTCCAAATAATCGCGGTCGCCAAAACGAATGTTGATGGGCACCACCCCAATGTCGTACGTCGCAAAGTAATCGTGTGGCAAATCACACGAGGAATCGGTAACAATTTTGATGTTGGGCATTCTGTCTTCTCCGATGTTAGACATCGCGCCGGGATAAATCATCGCGCAAAGCGATGAGGGTGCGATGGTACAACGATTTGATCGCGCCTTCACTGCGGCCCATAATCTTGGCAATATCGGCGTTGGATAATTCGTCCACAAATTTCAGAATCAATAATTCCTGCCGTTCGGCCGGCAAGCGGCGAATCGCCTCGAGCAAGGTTTGGGCTTGTTCGTTTTGTTCGGCGTGATGATGGGGTCCACTCCCTTTTGCCGGCACTGTTGCCAAATCATCCAAACGCACATACTTGCGCCGGCTCCGGTCGCGATGCCAATTTGCCACCAAGTTATGGGCGATGCGGTACAACCACGCGGCAAATGGGGCACCCCGTTGATTGTATTCTTCGATATGATTCAAGGCGCGATAAAAAACCCGCGCGGTCAAATCTTCGGCTTCGTGGACATCGCTGGTGCGATAGTAAATGTAATTATAGATACGATCCACGTATCGCTCGTACAACTCGCCAAACGCTGCCGGATCGCGTTTGGCACGTTCAATCAGGGCTGCTTCACTTTCGGACAACCAAGACTCTCCGTACGCGTCCGATCATTCAAACCCACAGACGCGTGATAAGTTACGATAAAAGCGGGAGCAGATCGCCATCCATCCGCGCGCTCTGCTCCCCACAGATCTAGCGTCATGCGCGCAAGTCATCGCCTCATTTGCCTTGAGCAAACGCCAGGCACTCCTTTGCGGCGATGACTTGCGTCTGCTCAATCCGCGTAAAAAACCAACCCCAAGGCGTTCGGGCCCGTATGCACACCCAGCACCGGTCCCAACTCTGCCCGATAAAACTCTTTGCATTCGAATCGGCGACGAATCTCTGCTTCGAGTGCCGCCGCATCGCCAGGTGCCTGCGCATGCAAGACAGAGACATGCACCGGCTTGCCGCCGGTCCGGGCTTGCATAATTTCTAGCAACCGTTGGATGGCTTTGGCGCGCGAGCGCGGTTTTTCCAACGGCTCGACTACGCCGTTCTTGATTTCAAGCATCGGCTTGAAATTCAGCAGGGTGCCCAGCATCGCGCTTGCCCCGCCGATCCGTCCCCCGCGCTTGAGGTATTCAAGCGTATCCAAGACAAAGATAACGTTGAGTTTGGGAATGAGCGCATTGACGGTCTCTACGATCTGATCTCTGGATTTGCCGGCGGCAGCCGCTTGCGCCGCAGCGATACACAACAATCCCAACGCCATCGAAATCCACGGCGTGTCCACAATCGTGATGGGCAGTGCCTTTTTGAACTGATTCTCCAACTCGGTTTTGGCAGCACACGCCGAAGCGTAGGTTCCACTCAACTTGCTCGACAAGTGAAGCGAGACAATCTCCTTGCCCGATTCGATAATCGGTTTGTACACCTGAATGAAATCGCCGGCAGAGGGCTGGGATGTTGTGGGATGCTCTTTCGCGTTCGGGAGCATCTGGTAAAACTGTTCGTTCGTCAGATCAATCTCGTCGCGATATTCGGTGGTGCCAAAGATCGCTTTGAGCGGCACAACCACAAGCCCCAGTTCTTGCCGTAGCGCTTGTGGCATATTGATTGACGAATCGGTTACGATTTGGACGCTCTTGTCCACACTGGCTCCTTCCTAGAATTTTAGAGCGCTGGTTCGCGCACCGCTCGAACGGCGGACACGAACCATGTCATTCCACCAAATGCCAAAACCATCAACCCAAGACTCAATGCACCGATGAACCATCCAACCGGTTGCATCAAGTCGGATACGTCAAGCGAGTGTGTCCGGGTTGCAAAAGCCACACTGATGCCCAGCGCGATGGTGATGGCATTCCATAATCCGTGCACGAGAACACTGATCACAAACGCCATTCCGAGTTGACCCCACCTCCTTTCCACACGCGCGGCGTACCAACCGCGTCCCATGATGACTCCATTCACCACATGCATCGTGGTTGCGCCAACACGCATCAACATTGCCAACGCCCAAACGATTTGGAGCGCACTGGTGTTAAAGATATTTTCGATGAGGGCGAAACCCGCGCCCGCCCCAACGCCCCACAACATCGCGCGGGCAAGTGTGAGCCGGGTTGGATCACCGAACGCGATAATTAATGTTTTGAACGTTTCTTCGATGGCTGGGACGATCAATGCAAAGTACACCAAGACGACGACAATGACCCAAGGATGAATCAGGATTTGGATCGCGCTTGCCAGATTGGCTGGATCGCGTTCCAACAACGTGCGCGTATCCAATTGATCGAGAATGGTGCGCGTTTCCGGATCAAGCATCAGAACGATAGCGATGAGCAAGATGCACACGGTGCCAACGACAAGTTCGCTCACCAAAACAATTGGTGTGACACCTAGCGCACCCCAGCTCAGCGATGCAAACAGCGCGCGAAAGTCAGACGTTTTGCCCAAACGTCGCGCCGCGTAAGCAAGAAAAATTAGCGGAATACAACTCGCGGCGATAAAATGCCACACTGGAAAGAGCCACGCCGCCAACGTTTTGAGTGCAAAGGTTATCGTCCCCAGCATCAGCGCGATTACAAAGAGCATTGCCAAGACGAACACGGGCGGAAACGCGCTGGCGGCAGAACCCGATGCTCTGCCGCGCATCCAGTTGATACCTTGCCACAAGATTATAACACCAAACACGCTACCTAGTAACGCTACCGAACCAAGGAGAACATTGTCAGCAATATTTTCAGCGCGCCGCGAAACGATTGGCGTAACAAGGTAGAACAAGCCGGCACACACTCCACACGCCAAGAACAATACGGCGATCATCATCAACACTACACCGCGCCACGTCAACGCAGTGGCTGGGGACGATGCGGGAACATTGGGCAAACCATCTTGAGTCATTTGGATATCGCCAATTGATATACCTCGCGCCGGTCGCGGCCCGATTCGCGTGCAATTCGTTTCACCGCTTCCGTTCGTGTTACCCCTTGCGCCATCAACGCACGCACGGCTTTAATCACGCGCGCATCATTCCAATTTTGTTTTTCATCGTCCGTCGTCCGTCTTTCGTCCTCCGTCTTTCCCGCAATGACCAACGTAAACTCGCCGCGTGGTGGATGATGCGCAAAATGCTCGCGCGCCGCATTCACATCACCCCGAAAAAATTCTTCGTGCAGTTTGGTCAACTCGCGCGCCACACACATCAGACGGTTGCCCAAAACGGCGGCAATGTCATCCAAACTTGCGCAGACCCGATGCGGGGCTTCGTAGGCGACGATGGTGCGGGGTTCATTGGCAAGCGATTGTAAAAGTTTTCGACGCGCACTTTTCTGGCGTGGCAAGAAACCAACGTACACAAATTGATCGGTGGGCAAGCCGGACGCGACGAGCGCAGTGGTCAGCGCGCTAACGCCGGGGATGGGCACCACGCGAATACCGTGAGCCAGCGCCGCGCGCACAAGTTCGTAGCCAGGATCCGACAAGCCGGGCATCCCGGCTTCGGAGATCACGGCGACATCACCATGCTCCAAGGCTTCAAGAATGTGAGTGAGTTTGGTGAGTTTGTTATGCTCAAAGTACGAGGTGATCGGCTTGGAGATTTCAAAGTGAGTGAGGAGATGACGGGCAGTGCGAGTATCTTCGGCGGCAATCAGCGACACCTCACGCAAGATGCGCAGAGCGCGTGCCGTAATGTCTTGCAAATTTCCGATTGGCGTGGCGACAAGATAGAGCGTGCCCATCGTTCGTTATTATAACGCCGAATGGGCAACGCGTCCAACCGCTTGCACGTTTTGGTTGACTTTTATTTGATTGAGAGTATATTTGGGGCGAGCGGTCAAGAGACCTCATTGCCGCTCGTGCGCGTGGACAAGGACGTCCACGCCGGCTTGCAACACCCTCGCGATTACGCGGAGGAGGTTTATTGATCAAGGAGGATCCATGCCAATCCTACGCGACCTTTTTCTCGCTTTATCCACCAACGCCATGATGCGGAATTTTGTGGTGAACTTTCCGCTCTCGCGTCGCGTGGCGCGCCGCTTTGTCGCGGGCGAAACGCTGGATGAAGCGATTGCCGTGGTCAAGAAACTCAACGCCCAAGGTCTGGGAGTTACCTTCGATCAGTTGGGCGAAAGTGTAACGTTGGAATCCGAAGCCCGTGCTGCCAAAGATGGCTACTTGCGCGCGCTCGAGGCGATTGCCGCGAATCGCGTGCAATCCCAGGTCTCGGTCAAACTCACCCAGATGGGTTTGGATATTAGCGTAGATTTGTGTTTGGATAATATGCGTCAGATTTTGCGCCAAGCCAAAGAAATCGGCACACTGGTTACGATTGATATGGAAGATTCCAAACATACGCAAATCACGTTGAATGTCTTTAAGACGTTGCGCGAAGAGTTTGACAACGTGGGCATCGTGATTCAGAGTTATCTCTATCGCAGTGAGCAAGATATGCGAGCGTTGTATGCGATGGGCGCGAACGTGCGTCTGTGCAAAGGCGCGTACAAAGAACCGCCCACGGTCGCCTTTCCGCGCAAAGCCGAGGTGGACGCCAACTATATCAAACTCGCGCAAATCTTTTTCGATGCCAACGGTAGCCCCACGGGTGCCTATCTCGATCTTGCCACCCACGATGAAAAAATCATTCGTTGGGCAAAAGAGTACACGACAGCACACAAGGTGGATCGCAATCGTTTTGAATTTCAAATGCTTTACGGCATCCGTTCCGATCTGCAACGCCAACTCGTTGCGGAAGGATACACGATGCGTGTTTACGTGCCTTTTGGAACCCATTGGTATCCGTACTTTATGCGCCGCTTGGCAGAACGCCCGGCAAATGTGATTTTCTTAGTCAGCAATCTCTTTAGATAATCTTATGAAAGCAGAAACCATCTCCATCGGCACGGAATTGTTGCTGGGACAAATCATAGACACGAACGCCGTCTGGATCGCCGAAAAACTTTCCGAGGTCGGCGTGGACTTGTATTTTCGCACGACGGTGGGCGATAACGTGGGACGCATTGTGGATGCGATTCAGCACGCGCTCACGCGCGCCGATGTCATCATCACGACCGGCGGCTTGGGTCCAACCGTAGATGATATGACGCGCGAAGCGGTCGCCAAAGCGACGAATCGCGATCTGGTGTTGGATGAAAACTTGCTCGCGCAGATTCGGCGTCTCTTTGAAAAATGGGGCCGCCCCATGAGCGAGAATAACGTGCGGCAAGCGTACATTCCGCGCGGCGCAACCCCTATCGAGAATCCGGTCGGCACCGCGCCGGTCTTTATCGTCGAACACGCAGGCAAGTACATCGTCTCGTTGCCGGGCGTTCCCCGCGAGATGAAGTACTTGATGGAGACGCGCATCCTGCCTTGGTTGCGCGAGAAAACCGGCGGCGAGTGGATCATCCTTAGCAAAACCCTGCGCACCTGCGCCATCGGCGAAAGTCAGGTGGACGCGCTCATTGCCGATCTCGAAGAATCGAGCAATCCAACGGTGGGCTTGCTGGCGCATCCCGGTCAAACCGATGTACGCATCACCGCCAAAGCCCATACGCGCACCGAAGCCGAAGTGTTGATCAAAGAGATGGAAGCCAAGGTGCGCGAACGCTTGGGCGCTGCGATTTACGGCGAAGGATCGGAAACGGTGGAAGAAGTGGTGGCACGCTTGCTGGCGGCGCGCAATTGGCGTATTGCGATTGCTGAGACAAACACCGCCGGCAAAATCGCCGAGCGTTTGCGCGCACGCCCCGAAGGTACGCGCATTCTCAAGTCCGCCATGTTGCTTGATAACGTAACTGAAATTTCGGACCAGAACGCGGCGACGATGGCGGAACAATTCCGCAACGTAACCAATGCGGATATAGCATTGGTTGTTTTAGGCACGACGAATTCAGGCCAAGATTTGTACGGCGAAGATACCGGCAAAAGCGCGATTGCCGTGGCAACCGCCTCACACACCATCACACATCCCTATACGATCGGCGGCATCAGCGAGCAAGCGCAAATCTGGATCATGATCCGCGCCCTCGATCTGGTGCGCCGCGCCATATTGAAATCATAGACCACAGCCAAAAGACGGAGCGCCGTAGCACAAAGTTGAATCTGTGCTACGTCCTTCGTCTTTTTCAAGGAGAATTACATGCCGGAGAATCCACCATTCGTTTGGGTAGATGGAAAACTTGCACCCTGGGATCAAGCCACCGTTCACATCACTCAACTCGGTACTGCCAGCGTCTCATCGGTGTTTGAAGGGATTCGTGCGTATTGGAACGCTACCGCGCACAAACTGTTTGTCTTTCGCTTGGACACCCACCTTGAACGTTTGGCACAATCCATGCGCTTGATGCGGATGACGCAAACCATTCCGAACCAAGTCATCAAGCAAGGTCTCTTGGATCTCTTGCGCGCGAACAAACACGAGAGTGACGCGTACATCCGTCCGCTGGCTTTTGTAGATTCGCCCACGTTCAGCGGGAGTGGCGAAAATGTGGCACGCATTGTGCAAAGTTCGCAAGCGTGGGAATCGCGGCTCAAGAGTGGCAAGGTGGCGCATGCGTGCGTTTCATCTTGGGCGCGCATCACCGATAATGTGATGCCGCCGCGCATCAAAGCCTCGTCAAATTATTTGAACTCGCGGTTCGCGTCGGAAGAAGCCAAACGGAATGGCTACGACGCGGCAATTATTCTGCAACCGAACGGCAAGGTCGCCGAAGCGCCGGGCGCATGCTTGATGATCGTGCGCGATGGCAAAATCATTACGCCGCCGGTCACCAGTGGTATCTTGGAAAGCATCACCCGTGAAACGCTGATCCAACTTTGCCGTGAGGTGCTCAAGATTCCCGTGATCGAACGCGAGATTGATCGCACCGAATTGTACGTTGCCCGCGAAGCGTTCTTGTGTGGCACCGGCGCAGAAATCACTCCGCTCGCTTCGATTGACCGGTTTACGTTGGGCGATGGGAACATCGGACCGATCACCCAACACATCGAAACCTTGTATCACGACCTTGTGCGCGGCATTGACACACGCTATCCTGAATGGCGAACGGAAGTCAAGTGATCATCGGAATTATCCTGGGCTTTGCCAGCGCGTTCATCTGGGCAACCACCAGTCTCGCCATCCAAGCACAATCGGATCGCATTGACACGTCAGCGTTCAACGCATTCCGAATGTTCGTGGCAATGTTGTTTGTGCTTGCCCTCCTGCCCTTCTTTGGTGGCGTCCAAGCCATCGTCCAAATGCCATTGAACGCGACGTTGATGCTGGCAATCTCATCGGTCATTGGCATTGCCATAGGCGACACGTTATACTTTTGGAGTATGACCCAGATTGGCACGGCGCGCGCCCTGCCGATTTCTGGGACGTATCCGCTGTTCACGTGGGCGCTCGCAGTGCCCCTTCTCAATGAACCGATCACGCTCGAAGCCATCCTAGGTACGTTTTTGGTGATCGGTGAGGTGTACCTGCTTGCGCCGCAAACCGAGAAAACGATTCGGACGGATGCGCGCACTGAACGTTGGGGGATGTTCGCCGTCGTTGCCGCCGCGCTCTCGTGGGCGATTGCCATAACGATGTTGAAAATCGGTTTGAACGAGTCGCCCCACGTGATCGTGGTCAATGCGATTCGTCTGCCGGTCGCGGCGGCGGCATCTGCCCTCATCGCATATCGTCAAAAAGGATGGGGGGCGTGGCGCGGATACAATCGCAAGAATTTGCCCGCGCTCGTCGGCTTGGCGATCTATAGCACCGGCATCGGAATGATTGTGTGGACATTGACGGTGGATTTTGCCGGTGCCGCACGCGCATCGCTCATCAACACGGCCGCGCCGATCATTGGTGTACCGCTGGCGGCAATTTTTCTCAAAGAGAATGTAACGCCCAAGATTGTGGTGGGGACGTTGTTATCGGTTGTGGGGATTTGGTTTATTTTGTAGGAGCGAGAGTTTGTAGGGGCGAGTCTGAGACTCGCCCCTACCTCATTTATCGCGACCAGATTGGATGATCGCCGCCGGTCTGGGTCAGTTGCGTTATATTCCCGCCGCTGACATCCATCATATAAACATTCGTCGCGCCGCCGCGCGTGGACGCAAACGCAATCCAGCGACCATCGGGCGACCATGTCGGCGAGAAATCAGAGAATTGGTTATCGCTCAGACGACGCAAGCCGGAGCCATCCGCATTGACGATGTAAATCTGCGATTTGCCATCGCGCGTTGAAGTGAACGCGATTTGCTTGCCGTCCGGACTCCACGCTGGCGAACCATCATCCGCCTCGTGGTTTGATACATTCTTCGCCAGCGTTCCATCCGAGTACATTGTGTACACGTTATTCTTGCCGGTGGTGTTGAATCCGATGGCAAAGATACCTTGCTTGGACCACGCGAGCCCGCCGCGATACTGTTCCCCGGCAACTTGCTTGATCATACATTCGAACTTGTCTGCCGTGCATTTGGTGCCATCCGCATTGATGATGATGACAGACCAGGCTTGACGATCTCCGCCCAAGCGCACAAACGCGATACGCTTGCCATCCGGTGACCACGTGGGGCTAGACAAGCCACCGCTCGCATCGGACGAGTACAAGTCCGCCGTGCTATTCCCCGACATCACTCTGAGAATATTCGATGCGCCGAGCGTGCCGGCAAAAATGTACGCAAACTTGGAGCCATCGGGCGACCATTCGCCAATGTGGGCGTTCGTGTTGACCTGAATGTCCATCACCGGACCCGTCACGACAAACGGCGTAATCTGTTTGCTCTCGACATTCAACACGGACAAGCGATCAATGCCTTGATCGTTCCAGTGAAACGCGATGCTTCCCTTGGGCAGAGGCGGTTTGGTAGGCGTTGCCGTGACGGCTGGGCGAGGTGTGGCAACGACAGCGGCTTTGGTCGGCGCGGCGGCGGTGGGGGTGGGCGGTGTGGTTGAAACGAGTTTATTGTCTCGCGCTTGATACTTGCGAGTAACCGCAAGTGTTGGATTCGTCATTGAATCTCTGGGACCTTGCGTCAAGAAATCAATGACGATTTCGTTGCCTTGAATGGCAAGCGCTTTCAACTTGATACGATCGCCCAAAAATTCTGGCGCCAGAGGGTTGGGGGTTCCCTGGTTGTTGAGGACGCCGTAGAGATAGTAGAACACGCCCGATCCGCCGGTATTGGCGGTGAGAATTACGGCAGCATCTTGCGCACCATCGCCATTCAAATCGCCCACCGCGCTTACATCGCTCATTTGCACGGTGACTGATGCGGATGATTTGGGAATGGGTTCTTTGAATGTTCCGTTAGTCAATTTCGCTTTCCCTGCCGCCGGCCCTTCGATGACGTACTCGGCATTCTTGAGTGCTTCCATCGAAAGTGGAGGCACAGGAGTTGCGGTGGGGGTGGGCGGGACCTTGGTGGGCACCGCTGTGGGCGATGGTTGAGGTGTGGGTGATGGCACCGGCGTGGGTGTGGGAGGTGCGGCACATGCTACAACGACCAATACCAGCGCCATCACGGCGAGCAGAACCAGAACTTGTCTCACGTACATTCTCCTTTCTTTGCAAAAGCAAACCGCAGAGTATCGTCTGGATCATGCACAACCCTGTGCACGATGGTCCGCGCCTCTGCGGTCATTTGAATCACTGGTAATAACTATAGCACAAAAATCAAATTGAACAAAATTACTCTTTATCTAAATCCTCCCAATCTTCTTCCGTCCAATCCGCAAAATCGTCTTCGGCAAATTCACGATGCGCGGGTGCGGGACTAGTCTTGGTGCCCGGTAACTTGGGTGCATCGGGTTTGATCAACACCGCGCGCCCTTTGGTCGGTCCTTCATCGGGTCCCACGTAACCCTTTTCTTCCAACAACTCGATCAAACGCGCCGCGCGCGAATAGCCCACTTTTAATTTGCGTTGCAACAAGGATACCGAAGCACGTTTACTTTGTTGCACCACCTCAATCGCTTCGGGCAACAAGTCATCTTCCAACGCGTCTTTTTGGGATACGCCATTCTCGAGAAATGTCGCTTGGATGTAATCGCTTTCGGATAGAGGTTCTTTGCCGGTCGTGTCGGACACTGGCGGCGGGGCGGCTTCTTTCCAGTACGCCACCAATCTTTCCAATTCCCGATCGGAGACAAAACATCCTTGCAAGCGTACCAACTTGGATGAATCACTCGCCATATACAACATATCGCCGCGCCCGAGCAATTTCTCCGCGCCAGGCGTATCCAACACCACACGCGAATCTACTTGGCTGGTTACCGCAAACGAAATCCGCGACGGAAAGTTGGCTTTGATGAGGCCCGTGACCACATCCACCGAGGGGCGTTGCGTGGCGAGAATCAGATGAATCCCGGTCGCGCGTGCCATCTGCGCCAAACGCGTGATCGCCTTTTCCACTTCGTCCGGCGAGATCATCATCAAGTCTGCCAACTCGTCCACAATGACGATGAGAAAGGGCAAGCGTTCTGCATCCGCTTTGCCTTCAATCATATGATTGTAAATGTCAATATTGCGCGCCCCCTGTTGGGCAAACACCTTAAAGCGGCGATCCATTTCGCTCACCACTTGTTGCAACACAGCAACCGCTTGATCCATTTCGACCACGACCGGCTCGCGCAGATGCGGAATGCCATTAAAGTTGACCAACTCGACCCGCTTGGGATCAATCATCACAAACTGCACTTCGCTGGGTGTGGTGGTACAGAGCAAACACGCAATAATCGCATTGACCGAAACCGATTTCCCGGAACCGGTCGCACCCGCGATGAGCAAGTGCGGCATTTTGGCAAGATCATCCACCATCGGTTGCCCCGCCACGTCTTGCCCCAACGCAATCGCCAGTTTGGATTTCGCCTTGATTTTATGAAACTCGTCCGATTCCATCACGCCGCGCAGACTCACCACGGCAATCTGCGAGTTGGGGACTTCGATGCCCACCATACTCTTGCCGGGAATGGGGGCTTCGATGCGAATGGGCGCGGCGGCAAGCGCAAGTTCCAAATCGTGTTGCAACGCACTGATGCGGCTCACCTTGACTTTGACGCGATGCACGCGCCCATCGGGACCCTTTTGTTCCACAAAGCCCGGCTCCACCCCAAACTGGGTGATCGTAGGACCTTGGTTGACCTCCAACACTTTGGCGGGCACGCCGAAATGCGCCAACGTCTCTTCGATCTTGTGGACCCGCTCGCGGATTTCTTTTTGATTGATCTCCGATTCCGCGCTTTCTTCCAACATCGTTTGCCAATCCGGCAATCGCCATTCTCGCTGAATCACCGGCGTCGCCACAGGACGACTGGCGCCGCCAATGATGCGCGCGGAAACCGGACCCTGCGGCAAGGGTGGAAACTCCGGCTCCTCCTCTTCTTCGATGAGGCGCGGCACGGGCGGCGGTTCTGGGCGCGCCGGTTTTTCAACGCTCGGTTTAGGCGATGCCTTGGGTGCACTAGTCCGTGGCACATTGATCAGCGGCATTGGCGGCGGTTCGATGGGGGCGCGCGCGGGATGACGGAATTGTTCGAGTTCTTGAGGCAAGTGGCGAATGATGCGTGCGAGATAAACGAGGCGGCGGCCGAGTTCGGGCAAGGAGATATTAAAGAGCAAAATCAAGGCGATGCCGGTCAAGGCAATGAGCGCGAGGAATGCCCCAATTTCGCCGAACGCGTTGATGACCAGCGCGGCGATCATAAAACCCAGATAGCCGCCGCCTTGAAACGCATCCGGGGGACGCAACAAATCGTCGAACCGGGCGATGGTGTGCAACACACCCAGCAGAATCACGTACAGCAACCCAATCGCCATCGGACGTTCCCAGCCAATCGTCCAGGTTTGGTCGAGGGCGTCGAGGATGAGCCAGATGCCCAAGCCCAGCAACAAGAGCGGCGCAAAGTACACCCCCCAACCGAGGAGGGCTTGAAGCAGTTGCGTCCACGCACTCAGCAGAAACCCTCCGCTAAGATTGAGCGCGCCCAAAGCAGTCAGCACCGCGAGAATGATGACCAGAATCGCAATAATTTCTTCGATGCGATCCGGATCGAGGCGGAATGCCGGCTTGGCGGGCTTGGGCGGTTCTTTTTCTTTCGATTTGGTGGTCGCGCGCGGTTTACGAGTAGCCATAGGATTGGAACATTTGTATTATAAATCGTAAAGCGGAAAAAGTAAAACGGAAAGCGCACTTTATAATTCGCTACGCGCTATTCGCCGATACAGTTCCAAATGTCGTTGCGCAATCTGGTCCCACGTGAAATGTTGTGCCAATGCGCGCGCGCCCGCACCGATTTTCGCGCGCAGTTCCGGCGATGCGATGGCGCGTTGAATCGCGTCCGCGAGCGCGCGCGGATCATCCGGCGGCACGAGTAGACAGTTTTCCCCATCGCGTAACAGCGGCAATTGCCAACGGCGAACCGCCAACTGCCGACTGCCCACTGTCGTTACAATCGCGCACCCGTGCGCCAGCGCCGCCATCAACGTCCCCCGCCGATACGATGCGCCGTCGCGGTACGGCAACACGCACACATCGGACGCATAAAAATTCGCAGTGACGATCTCCGGTGGGGTGTAATCGGTCCACAGCACGCGGTCGGTCAGATGGAGATTGGAGATTAGCGATTCGATTTTGGAAAGGTAGATGGCATTGGTGGGATCGCTCGCCCCGACCTTGCCGCCGATCATCACGAGTTTGGCGTTGGGAATGAGTGCGAGCGCGCGGATGAGTGTCTCGCCACCTTTGCTTTCGTTGAGAAAGCCAAAATAGCACAACAACGTTTCATTGTCGCGTACACCCAGTTGCGCGCGCCACGTGTCTCTTTGGTAATTCGGGGGCTGGGTGATTGGGATATTCGAGCCGATGGGGATTAAAGTTAAAAGTTTCAGGTTACCGTTTTCAAGTTTTAGATAGTCTTCGTCGTTGGTGGCGATGACGGCATCGCTAGAGCGCGCGAGTTCGTGCGTGACCCAATTGCGGATGCGCCCGGCTTTGGGAAAGAGGTACGGCACGCGCAAATCGTGAAACGTCGTCACAAATTTTGTTGTGTGTGATTTGAGCCGACGCGGCGCAAAATTGATGGCGGGGTGCATCGCGAACGCGCCGGTTTGATATTGAATGTGCGCGATGTGCGGCGCAAACTCGTGCAGGACCCGCGCGAGGACGCGATGGCTCGACCAGTCCCAGCGTTCGATGAGAGGAAGAACCGTGAGGCGTGAGGTGTGAGGCGTGGCGGCTTTGGCACTCGTCAGGACGCCCACGTCGGCGCCACGCGCGGCGAGTCCTTTGGCGATCTCATTCGTGCAATCGCCCACGCCGCCTTGCATTGGCGGAAATTCGCCGGTGATAAAGAGGATGCGCATGATTATTGGTCAACCTTCTAATCGAGATTGCAAAACTTGCCAATACGCCTTCACCCGCTGTACCCGCAATGCGCGCTTGTGCCCCACCAACCATTTTGCCGATTCCTCGATGATTTGGTACGCAAACATTGCGAGCAAGAACGTACGCAACATTTCTGCGATGAACGCACCGCGCGTCTTGCGGAAAAAGCGCACCTTGCTCGAATGAAAATAAATGTCGCGCTGGGCAACGACTTGCTCCGACGATTTACCTTCATAGTGAATCACGCGCGCGGTCGGCAAATAAACGATGCGCCAGCCGGCGTGCTTGGCGCGATAGCACCAATCGAGTTCTTCCGAGTACATAAAGAATCCTTCGTCGAGTCCGCCGATCTGTTCGTACACCGCGCGCCGAACGAACATTGCCGCGCCGGTAATCCAGTCCACCTCTTGCGTCGCGTCGTCGGGCGTATCAAGCATATAGTAGCGCACGAGTGCCCGATTGCGTGGAAACCATTGCTGGAGTTTGGTGGATTCGAGGAAGGCGGTTGCCAGCGTGGGAAAACGACGGCGCGAAGATTGAGGCGTACCATTGCCATAGAACAGTTGGGGCCCAAGGATGCCGACGTGTGGATGCGCTTCCGCGTAATCGTACAGCGTTTGCAGCGCGCCGGGATGCAGTTCCGTATCGGGATTGAGTAGAAAAAAATAACGCCCTTGCGCAACGGCGAGGGCTTGATTGTTCGCACGCGTAAAGCCAACGTTTTCTGGGTTGGCAATCACGCGCACGTCTGGCAATTCCGCGCGGAGCATTTCGACTGTCCCATCCGACGAGGCATTGTCCACGACGATAGTTTCAAGTTGGATGGTTTCCGGTTTCACGTTATCCGAACCTGTAACCTGAAACTTGGACCTGGAAACCGACGTGAGGCACTTGCGAAGCAGATCGCGCACATTCCAACTGATGATGATAATCGAAATGTCCATCGGGTTATAGCGAACGTTCAATGACATAGTCGGCGAGGTTGATCATTGTGCGACGATAAACATTATCCGGAAAGATCGCGAGCGCGTCTTGGGCTTTTTGCGCGAACTGGCGTGCTTCGGCTTTGGCATCCGCAATCGCCGGGGAGGTGCGAATGGCTTGAATCAATTCGTCAATGTTTGACTTGAGCAATTCGGCGGTGGGTGCCATTTGTCCATTGCGCTCCAGGTAATAAAACACCGGCAGGGTGTACGTTCCTTGGCGCAAATCACTCCCCACTGGCTTACCCAGATTGGATTGATCGGCGGTGAAATCAAGGATATCATCCACAATTTGGAATGCCATTCCCAGATTGAGTCCGTAGGCACGCATCGCCGCAATTTCCTCTTCGGTGGCGCGGCTCAAGATGGCACCGCCTTCCGTGGCGGCGGCAAAGAGCGAGGCGGTCTTGCTTTCAATGTGGCGATAGTACTCGATGCGATTGGGGGGCCAATGGGAGCCGGCAAAATCCTGGCGAATCTCACCTTCGCAAATGACCATCAGTGTGCGCGCAAAGATTTTCATCACGCGCAAATCGTCAATACTCGCCGCAATATCCGCCGCGCGGGCCAGCAAAAAATCGCCTGCCAGGACAGTCGCAGTACCACTCCAACGTGAATTGATGGTGGGACTTCCACGCCGCACCGGCGATTTATCGATCAAATCGTCGTGAATCAAGGTGGCTGCGTGCGTCAATTCGGTCGCGACAGCCAGCGTGATCACTTTATCGGGATCGGCGGGATGAAATTTGCTGGCAAGAATCGCTAGTGCCGGGCGAAAGCGTTTGCCGCCACTGCCAATCAATATTTCAAAGACATCCATCAACGGTGCAAATTCAATGCGTACCGATTCGCGCAGGCGCGCCTCCACCAACTGCAATTCGGTTTGAATGGGCGCGAAAATAGAATTCGTACTCAAAAGTCCTCACTTATCCAGACCGAACAGGGCAAGACTGTTCCGGGTCGTAGCGTTAGCGATGCTTGATTGATCGCTCGATTTCAAGTTGGCTAATTTTTCACCGATGCGG
The DNA here is from genome assembly GCA_037440625.1 of Chloroflexota bacterium. Classification (GTDB taxonomy): domain Bacteria; phylum Chloroflexota; class Anaerolineae; order UBA4142; family UBA4142; genus DAOTXS01. The sequence continues at coordinate 180,420 of JBBITT010000001.1, read as the reverse complement.
GCAACATTCGCCGGCTCGTTGCGTTGACCGCGCGCCGGCGACAAGTACGGTGCATCGGTTTCCAAGGTCATTCGATCCAAGGGCAGTGCCGCAGCGATGGTTTGCAACGCAGCAGCGTTTTTGAAGGTTACATTGCCCGCCAGCGAAATATAAAACCCCAGTTCGATGGCTTGGCGCGCCATCGCCAGATTGCCAGCAAAACAATGCAGAATGCCACGTGGCTTGCCTTTGCAACGCCGCAGGATTTCCATCAATGCAGCATCGGCATTACGATTGTGAATGACGACCGGTTTGCCCAGTTCGGCTGCCAAATCAAGTTGGGCGATCAACACTTTTTCTTGCACCGCGCGCGGTGGATTGTTCGACCAATAGAAATCTAAACCGATTTCACCAATCCCCACTACTTTACGATGCACAGCAAGGTCGCGGATTGCCGCATGTGTTTCGGCGTTCCACGTGTCTGCATGTTGCGGATGAATTCCCACTACCGCATAAACCATCGGGTATCGTTCCGCCAACGCGATGCTGACCCGGCTGGACATCACATTCGTGCCTGCGGTGATGATGGCTTGAACACGCGCCGCCTCTGCGCGCGCCATCACGTCATCGAGATCGCCGGCAAATTGTTCATCGTCGAGATGACAGTGTACATCAATCCACATCAGTTTTCCGTGAGCCAGGCGATACAAATGGTCCCGGGTCCCACATGCGCGCCAGAGACCACCCCCGTTTCGGTAACCGTGATATGCTCTTCGGGGATATGCTCCATCAACAAGAGTTTCAACCGACGCGCCAAGACATCGGCGTAGCAATGAACAATTGCCACTTCGCGGCTCAATCCTTTTTCGACCGCTATCTCGGTCAGGCGTTCCAACGCACTGTGTTGCGTGCGCGCCGCACCAATCGGCACTACCTCGCCGCGCGTGAGTGAAAGGAGTGGCTTGACGTTGAGCATGGAACCGATTTTGCTGGCGGACTTGCCCAAGCGGCCGCTGCGTTGCGCATATTCCAAGGTATCGAGCATTGCAACAATCTGAGCGCGTTCGCGTGCGGCTTCAACAGCTGGGGTGATTTCGGCGAGCGTATGTCCCTGTGCCGCCATTCGCGCGGCGAGAATCACCTGCCATCCTTGTGCCATTGAGAGTTGCTGAGAATCCAGCACGGCAATCTCGACCGGCAATTCGTTCATCACGTTTTGCGCCGCCAGCCGCGCCGTGTTCCACGTGCCGCTCAACTTGCTCGAGACATGAATGGATACAATTTGATTCGTGGTCTGCGCGAGTTTGCGAAACACCTCCTCAAACGTACCCATCGAAGGCGTTGAAGTTGTCGGTGGCTTGGGGCTCGCGTACAACAACCGATAAAACTCCGCCATCGTCAAATCCATCTTGTCGCGATAACTCTTGTCGCCAAAGTGAAGCACGCACGGGACGATACTAATATCCAAACCCTTCATGAGCGATAGAGGAATATCCGCTAAACTATCGGTAACAATTCTGACCAAAGCCATTTTACTTTAATCCGGCAAGTTTCAAACCCGCGTCGAGAATATCGCGCCGTTTGCTTTCTTGAGTGGTTTCGACGTAAAAGCGCATAATGGGTTCCGTGCCCGAGAAACGAATGCACAACCAACCCCTATCCTCCAGCAAATATTTGAACCCGTCCATGGTGTTGATGCCGGTCACTTTGAACCCGGCAATCGTACTGGGGGTGGCGGATTGCAGACGCGCCAGAATTGCGCCACGCTGTTCTTCCGGAAAATCGGTGTCAATCCGTTCATAGTAATGCGGACCCACCAATTCAAAAAGATGATCAAGGAGTTGGGAAGGGGTCTTGCCAGTCTGCACCACAAAATCGAGCAAGTACAAGCCCGCCACAATCCCATCGCGTTCTGGAATGTGCCCGCGAAAGGCATAGCCGCCGGATTCTTCGCCGCCGATGAGCGCGTTGGTTTCCAAAATCTTGGGCGCCACGTATTTGAATCCCACGCCCGTTTCGTACACCGGCACGTTGAACAACTTGCCCAACTTGTCTAGCATCGAAGTGGTGTTCAAGGTTTTGACAATGCCGCCCCGCAGTCCGCGCACCTCGAGCAAATAGAGAGCCAGCAGCGCATACATTTGTAATTGGTTGATGAACACGCCTTGTTCGGTCGAACCGCCAATGCGATCGGCATCGCCATCGGTTGCAATGCCGATGTGCGCCTGCTCGCGCTTGACCAGTTCCATCAAGCCATTCACGTTCGGTGGGATCGGTTCCGGGTTGTTCATCTCCGGAAATGCCGGATTGCGATGATCGTGAATTTCGACGACGCGCGTGGTCCCGCCGGCAAGTAAACTTTTGAACCAGCCCATGCCGGCGCCCCACATTGAATCTACGGCGACGGTCAAGCCGGCTTGGCGCAATGGTTTCAGATCTACGAGTTTATCGAGTTGTTTCAAAAAGGCGGGCTTGGGATCAAAGATTTCGACGAGACCCCTGGCTTGCGCCTCGGCAAACGGTATTCGTTTGATTTGATCCGGCGGAGGAATCAACGCTTCGATCTGTTTCAATCCTTCGGGGGCAATCGCGCCGGCGTAATCGGCGCGCACCTTAAAGCCGCCCCAAATTGGCGGGTTGTGCGATGAAGTGAGATTGACCGCCCCGTGCGCTTTTTTATCGAGAATCGCAAATGAAATCACCGGCGTGGGCGTGGGGCGATCCACCAAGTACACTTTGATGTTATGCGCGGCGATCACTTCGGCGACCGCTTGGGCAAAAAGTTCGGCTTCAAAACGTGTGTCATAGCCAACGACCAAGCCGCGCGCCGTTTGATTCGTTGCGATGAGATAGTGTGCCATCCCTTGCGCACAACGCCGGACATTTTCAAATGTGTAATCTTCGGCGATAATTCCGCGCCAACCATCGGTACCAAAGACAATCTTTGTCAGCATTTTCCCCTCGAATGAATGAGCCAATTGCCCAATGTGCCAATGAGCCAAACCATTTGTCATTTGTTCATTTGGTTCATTGCTCACGTAATCGTTGCTTGGATCACCGCCGCAATGGCGTTCGCTTCGCGCTCGATGCTCGCTGCATCCGTGCCTTCGATCATCACACGGGCGAGATTTTCTGTGCCAGAATAGCGAAGCAAAATGCGGGCACGCTCACCCAGCACCGCACGCGATTTTTCGATCTGCGCCTGAATCGTTGGAAATTGTTCAAAGGGCGGTTTGCGTGGCACGCGCACATTAATCAACACTTGCGGATAGCGCGTCATACACGTCGCCAATTCTGCCAACGATTGTGGGGAACGTGCGATCACCTCTGCTAAACGCACCGCCGTGTAAATGCCATCGCCGGTCGTGTGTCCGCCATCAAACAAGACGATATGGCCCGATTGTTCGCCGCCGATCACAGCGTCGAGTGCACGCATTCGCTCGGTTACCCAACGATCTCCGACCGCCGTACGTTCCAGCGTTACACCAATGGCGTTAAGCGATTTTTCCAACCCGATGTTCGCCATCACGGTGGACACAACGACACTGCCGTTGAGTTTGCCGCGCGCTTGCAAATCCCGCGCGAGAATCGCCAGCACAAAATCGCCGTCCACGTAGTTGCCCCGCGCATCCACAAACACCGCCCGGTCGCCATCTCCATCAAATTGGACGCCCCAATCGGCGTGTTCACGCAAAACAACGTCGCGCAATAACTTGGGTTCGAGGGCGTCGTAACCATGATTGATGTTGATGCCATCGGGTTGAACATTCAAAGCGATAATCTCTGCGCCCAGTTCGCGCAGGACACGCGGCGCAAGATCGAAAGTTGCGCCGTGATTGCAATCCAAGACCACGCGCTTGCCGCGTAGAATCGGTTGATGCCCAACCGTGTTCAGCAGAAAATCGAGATAAGCATTGACTTGGGCGACGTTATCGCGGCGTTGCCCAATCGAACCGATGGCGTGATGCGCTTGGTCGTCACGTCGCGCGCACGCCAAGCGTTCAATTTCGATTTCCGCCTCGTCCGGAATTTTGAATCCATCGCTGCCAAACACTTTGATGCCATTGTAATCGAAGGGATTATGCGACGCCGAAATCGAAATCCCGCACCGGGCACCCAGCGTGCGCGTGAGATACGCGATGCCGGGCGTAGTGATGACTCCCAGATGCAACGTATCGAATCCTTGCGCCATCAAACCAGCGGCAAGCGCGTTTTCGATCATTGTGCCACTCCGCCGCGTGTCGCGTCCGATCAAAGCGAGCGGATGTTTGCTATCGTGCCCCAGCACCGCGCCAATCGCACAACCGATGTGCGTGACAAACTCGGGCGTTAAAGGAAATTGATTCGCGATGCCGCGAATGCCATCCGTGCCAAAGAGTCTTATCGAATCAGACATTCAAATATTTCTTAACCGTGTTACAGAATTCTTGTGCCAACGTAATCGCGTCTTGGGCGTCACTCGCATCATACGCTTCTGCCGGAATCCCATCGGGCAAGCCATTGGGATAACGCGTTGGGATGTAAAAACGATCCAAACGCCGGGCTTGCTGGACGAGCGCAGCAAATTCCTTTCTTGATTTTGCCGCCCGTCCACACAGGGTTGCGACCGAATGTCCTAGGACAAGGCGTTCACCCTGCCCATACAAAAATGCCTTGAGTGCTTTTTCGGCCGCTTGCTGTGCAATAAAGCAGGCATACGCGTACAACGCGTTATCCGCGTTTGTCTGTGCGGCGCGTAGATCGTACTCGGCTTGGGCGAACCACTTGGCGGCTTCGCCTTTTGGGTCTTTCATAAATGATGATCCCTTCCGCTAACACGCGCTCGATCAATGGATTTTCGCGCGCCTGCATCTCGGCAAATTCTTTAGGGGTGTAAACGAGTGCATCCAGCGCGAAATCCCCGTGAATTAAATCGTACACCTGCCCTAACCGATCCAGAAAACGGGCGTGGGTATTCTTGATGACCACAAGATCAATATCGCTATACGGATCCGCCTCACCGCGCGCGGCTGAACCAAACAGGATCACGCGCTCGGGGTTGTACGGTTTGAGCGCACGAACAATTTGATTGATGCGCGAGCGAATACGGGGCTTCATCTACAAATGATACTGTTTCTTGAGTGCCGCAAGGTCGGCTTCCACCATCTTTTGAATCATCTCTTCAAAGGTGATGGAGGGTTGCCAGCCCAACTTTTGTTTTGCTTTGCTGGCATCGCCAATCAACAAATCCACATCGGCGGGACGCAAGAACGCTTCATCCACGTACACGTAGCGTTGCCAATCCAAGTCCACGCACGCGAACGCCACTTCACACAAGCGCCTGATCGAATGGGTGCGCCCCGTGGCAACGACGTAATCTTCCGGCTGGTTTTGTTGAAGCATCAGGTGCATCATTCGCACATAATCGGGAGCCCAGCCCCAATCGCGTTGCGAATCCAGATTGCCCATTGGCAGTTTATCGGCGAGACCCAGCGCGATTTTGGCGGCATTGTACGTCACCTTGTGTGTTACAAATTCCAATCCGCGCCGTGGCGATTCGTGATTGAACAAAATGCCCGAGACGGCAAACAAATCGTACGATTCACGATAGTTGACCGTGATCCAATGCCCGTACACTTTGGCGACGCCGTACGGGCTGCGCGGATGAAACGGCGTCGTCTCGCGTTGGGGAATCTCCACCACTTTGCCGAACATTTCGGAGGAGGAGGCTTGATAGAAACGAATTTCCGGATCAACCAGGCGAATGGCTTCCAGCATCCGAGTGACCCCGAGCGCAGTAAACTCCCCGGTGAGGACCGGTTGCTTGAACGAGGTGGGGATGAACGATTGGGCAGCCAGATTGTACACTTCGGTGGGGCGATGTTCACGAATAATGTCAATGAGCGATACTTGATCCAGCAGATCGCCTTGCACAATGGTAATCTTGTCTTGAATGTTCGCGATGCGTTCAAAATTGATGGTGGAAGTGCGGCGCACCATGCCGATCACTTGATAGCCCTGCTCAAGCAAATATTCGGCGAGATAACTGCCGTCCTGACCGGTAACTCCTGTGATCAATGCTTTTCTTTTCATGCGGTTCCTACTTTGGCTCTCCAGTAATCAAGAATATCGTGCAAACTTTGTTCCAAAGGAATGAGCGTGTGCCAGCCAGTTTGGCGGCGGAATTTTGAAGCATCGCAGTACATCACCGGCGTATCGGAAGGACGAAAGCGCGCGGGGTCGCGTTGCACCTGAATCGGCATTCGACTGAATTGCAACATGAGATGGAGGACGGCGTGAATGGCAACCGCCCGTTCACTACCGATGTTGTACACTTCGCCGGCGATGCCACGTTCCAACGCGAGATGATACGCACGCACCATATCGCGCACGTCGGTGAAATCGCGTTGGGCCGTCAAGTTGCCAACATACAAAACGGGCTCCCGCTTGCCCGCTTCGATTTCTGCAATTTGTTTGGCAAAGTTCGATGTTACAAATTGTTCGTTCTGCCGCGGCCCAATGTGATTGGACGGACGCACTCGAATGACGTGCAAATGATGGCTGAGAAAATATTGCAGTCCCAAAAAATCTTGGGCGATTTTGCTCACGCCGTACGGGCTATCCGGGCAAAACGGCGTGTTTTCGGTTACGGGCACCGCATTGGGTTCCGCCCGACCGTACTCGTCAATCGAACCGATCACGAGGATGCGCGCCGAGGAATGAAGACGCGCCATCGCGTTCAGCACATTGACTTGGGCACGCAAATTGATTTCGATGGTGCCCCAGGGGTCTTGCCACGAAATCGGTGCGAATGCCTGACCCGCCAAGTGATACACACGATCGGGTTGCGTTTGCGTGAAGATCGCTTCGGCAAGATCGGGCTGGGTGAGATCGGCTTGATAAAACGTTGCGCGCCCGGCAAGGTGCGCGATATTCTCTTGACTGCCCACCCCCACACCGTAGATTTCTGTTTCGGGCAAGGTCAACAAGAAATCGGCAAGATGGCTGCCGGCAAAGCCGTTCATTCCAGTGATCAGGACGCGCAACGATGAACTCCTCGTCAAAGGTCGGGCGCATTATACCTTAAATTGGGATGATGCGCAAAATGATTGTGCAAGGTGTTTCTGTTTGCCAAATGATCGGGCTAGAATAGAATGCAAGAGCCAAGGAGAGGAATTGACTCAACGCGCAAGCGCGGCTATTTGGTGATTGGCATTGGTCGTATTCTATTTTTCGAAGGCGTCGTTCAATCGCCGAGAGCGTATCAACGGTCGAATGAAAATGGACCGCGTGTAGGACAAATTTGAAATTTGTCCCACCTTTTTGAAGGAGCGTATGCAACCTAAATTCTGTTCGCAATGTGGGCACACGTTAGAAATGCGCCCGGTCGAAGATCAGCGCCGGCGCCCGGTTTGCCCGGCGTGCGGATTCATCGTCTATCTCAATCCGCCCATTGCGGCGGGCGTCATTGCGGAACGTGCCGATGGCAAGATTGCGTTAGTCTTGCGTGGCGAAAATCCGGGCAAGGGGTTGTGGAGTTTGCCCGCCGGTTTTATGGAGATTGACGAAACGGTGGAAGAAGCGGCGCGCCGCGAATGCCGGGAGGAAACCGGTCTGGAAATAGTCTTGGGTGATTTGTGGGGCGTGTGGTCGTTTCATCATCAACCCAAAGATACATCGGGCGTTCTCGTGTTGTACACCGCGCGCGTGAGCGGGGGGACGATGCGCGCGGGGAGTGACTCCGTCCAAGTGCAATTTTTTGCGCCGGCGGAAATCACGGACGAGATGTTGGCGTTTGAAACGCATCGCGCAGCATTGGCAAAATGGAGAAATCGCAAGTCGTCATGAGCACGCCGAGCGACGCGCCCCGTTCACCACAGCATCCGAAATGGTACACGCTCATCTAATCTTGTGAGTCCAACTTGATCCGCAAGGCGCACCGCGTGTTCAAATTCCGCGCGCGTGATCCGCCGATTGAGTTCTGGATATTCTTTGGCTTTGTAGCAGGGCCGATATTGATCCATCAAGTTCAGATACGTGTTCGGTGAGATTTCTTTTGCCAACCACGCGAGCGTTTCACGTGTACCGGCAAGATCGTTTGGCAAAACCAGATGCCGCACCAGCAAGCCACGCGTGGCAATCCCCTGTTCGTCTATCTGCAAATCACCCACTTGACGATGCATCTCTTTGACCGCCGCGCGATTGATCGCCGGATAATCGCGAATCTTGGAATACTGGCGCGCCAAGGTTACCTCGGCATATTTCACATCGGGCATATAGATGTCAATGATGCCATCGAGCAATGCCAACGCTTCCAGCGAATCGTACCCGCCGGTGTTGTACACGAGCGGGAGACGCAACCCGGCTTGCGCGGCGATGAGTGTTGCCGCCAGAATCGGTGCGACGACGTGGCTGGGGCTAACCAAGTTGATATTGTGACACCCCATCGCTTGCAAGCGCAACATCATTTCGGCGATGTGTTCTGGCTCAACTTGGCTCCCTTCGCCGAGTTGGCTAATTTCATAATTTTGGCAAAACACGCAACGCAGGTTGCACCATGCAAAGAAAATCGTCCCAGAACCACCGCGTCCAACCAACGGCGCTTCTTCGCCAAAGTGCGGATGGAAACTTGAGACCACCGCGCGTTCGCCAGTGCGGCACACGGTCCCTTTGATCGTCTCCCGCCGATTGACGCCGCAATGATGCCCGCATAAATCGCAATGCGTGAGATGTTCGTACGCTTGACGCACCCGCTCGCCAAGTTCGCCGGTCTGGAGCAATTTGAGATAAGCCGGCTCAACCATATTGCGCCTCAAGTCTTCCCTCTATACCCTACCTCTCCACTTTCCACTATATCCTGATTTCTGGCAGATTTCAAATTTTGTGTGCGGCGTGCAATCGTGATAGAATATAAAGGTGATGGCAACGCGTCAAGTAAAAACCGATTGGAGATTAGTTGGGCACGAGTGGGCAGTGCGCGCTTTGGCGAGCAGTCTGGTGAACGAGCGCACAACGCACGCGTACTTGTTCACGGGCCCGCACGCCATCGGCAAGACGACCTTGGCGCGTGCTTTGGCACAAGCGTGGAATTGTCCCAGTGCGACTTATCCGTGCGGCGAATGTGTAGCGTGTCAGAAAATCGCGCGCGACCGGCATCCGGATGTGCAAATCATCGAAGGGGTGCCGGTGGGTTACAAGTTCGATGAGAAATCGCCACCGCCACCTCCCCGGGCAAACGATTGGGAACGCCGCATGCTCAAGATTGATCAGATTCGCGCCGTGCAACACGATATCTCACGCGCGCCGTTTGAAGGACGCTGGCGCGTGGTCATCTTGCGTCGCTTTGAAGAAGCGAATGAAGAAGCGGCGAACGCTTTTCTCAAGACCCTCGAAGAACCGCCCTCGCACACCCGTCTCATTCTTACGGCACGCGATGCGAGTTTGCTTTTGCCTACGATTGCTTCGCGTTGCCAAGTTTTTGCGCTGCGTCCGCTGACCCCGGCGCAAATCGAAACCGCGCTCGTCGAACGCCAAGTAGATCACGAGACGGCGCGCTTGTTGGCACACTTGTCCGGCGGTCGCTTGGGTTGGGCGGTGCGTGCCGCCGCCAACCCAACCATGCTCAACGCGCGCCGTGAGTACCTCGATACGTTGAACACCGCCTTGACCGAAGGGCGTGCCGAACGATTGCTGCGCGCCGAAGCGCTCGCCAAAAAATCGGACGAGTTGCCGGAATTGTTAGACGTGTGGCTGGGTTGGTGGCGCGATGTCCTGCTCGTGCATCATGGCGAGAGTGCTCGGATCACCAACGTTGATCGCCAATCACAGTTGGACGAGCAAGCCACTCGCTATTCCCTTGCCCAGATCAAAAACACCTTGCAGGCAATTCGGGTGACCGCGCGTTATCTGACTCAAAACGTCAACGCGCGGCTTGCCCTCGAAGTGTTGTTGTTAAATCTACCGGTAGTGTAAAGAGGGCATTATGCTCCCTCTCTACAAAATCCGTTGATATAGGAGTTTGCCCCATGGCCGTCCTAGTTGCTGGCGTACGCATCAAGCGCGTGCCTCAAATCGTTTATTACGATGCTACTGATTTTTCCGATCTCGTCATCAACGAGTACGTCATTGTAGATACCGATAAATGTCGTCAAGCCGCGCGGGTGGTCATTGCGCCCACGCCCCGCGCATCATTCCCCTCCGAGACCCCCCTGCGTCCCATTCTGCGCCGTGCGACGGCGCTCGATCTAGCGCAATGGCAAGAATTGCGCTTGCAAGAACCACTGGCTTTGGCGCAATGCAAAGAGCAAGTGGCAAAACACAATTTGCCAATGCGCTTGTTGGAAGCGGAATATAACTTTGATGGCAGTCACCTCACCTTCTATTTCACGGCAGAGGGGCGCGTAGATTTCCGCGCGCTGGTCAAAGACCTAGCAGTCATTTTTCCGGCGCGGGTGGAACTGTGGCAAATTGGACCCCGCGACCGCGCGAAATTGGTGGGGGGACTAGCCCCCTGTGGCCAAGAAATTTGTTGTGAAAAATTCTTGAGCGAGTTTCCCAAGTCAACGATCAAGATGGCAAAGGATCAGGATATGCCGCTGGGTCCCAATGCCGCCACCGGTTTGTGCGGGCGACCGTTGTGCTGTCTCGCCTACGAACAACCAACGTACCAAGCAGCCAAGGGACGGATTCCGCGAATTGGTGAGAGTGTGTTGACCGAGCGTGGAATAGGGCGTGTGGTTGCACGGAACGTGCTGAAGGAAAACGTTACGGTGCAGTTTGAGGATGGGACCAACGCGACCCTGCCCGTAGAGGCAGTCAAGATGCTCAATTCCACCACGCGCCCCATCGAAGAACCGAACCCTGAGGATGCCTGAACAAAACTGATGCGACACACACCAAGGTGGTCGCATCAGTTTTACCGCTTCTTCCCCTCGATCCAGTGCGGGTCATGTTTGTTATTGAACCACCACTCGTCCCAACGCGTGGCAAGAATCTCCTCCGCCAAGCGTTTGCCGGCATCGGTCTTGAGCCGCGCCAAAAGTGGCGTGATCCAATCGCTCACATGCGGATTGCCCAAGTCGCCTAGTTTCTTCAACATCAACAACAATTCCAATTGATCGGCATCTTTGGCAAGTTGCGCTTCGAGGGTGACGCCGGCTTCAAACTCCCGGACATAGGCAGCGATCTCGGCCCCAAAGGGCCATTCGCGTGCGCCATCGTCCAAAACCTTTTCCAAATCTTCCATCACATATTTTCGATTCACATAGTTGTGATCGCCTGTGCGTGCTTCCGGTAAATCATGAAACATCACCAGCCGCATCAAGCGTAATTCATCCACCGGCGTCTCACTGGTCCGCGCCAGCAGAAACGCCACGTGCATCATCCGATACGTATGCTCCGCGACCGATTGTTGCCCCGTCCCCAAGAAGGCAAAACCACTGCGCGGCGTTTCATTAAGCATGCCAACCTCGTGCAAGTATTTTGCCAATTGACTCATCATTGACCTCCGCGCGCATTCTAACCCGATTGCCCGTCGTGTCAATCGGTAGGCATGCGGTTTGACGCTATCATCAACTCGGTTATAATCAGCGCAGGTGAAAGATGAAGCACACTTTAAAATATCTCCCGCTGGTCGTCGTCACCCTCCTCCTCTTGATCGTTGGCTGTAGTATCTTGCCCGGTAACTCCACCCCGACTCCCGTTGCCACGCCCACGCCAGTCGTCTTTGCCGAAGATACCGCGCGCGCGTTTCTCAAAGCGTGGAGCGAAGGCGATTACAGCGCGATGTACACAATGCTGGCGCCAAGCCGGCAGGAAACGATCACCGCCGAACAATTCGTTACACGCTACCAGAACATTACGTTAGAAGCCACCATCCGCTCCGTCAAACCGGTTGTCAACACCGTCCACGAAGAAGGCAACGAAGCCGAAGTAACCTACACTGTTACGATGGAAACGTACGCGGTCGGCAACTTGCAACACGATAACAAGATGCTCTTGCGCCGGGAAAATAATCGTTGGGGTGTGCTGTGGAATCCCGGCTTGATTTTCCCGCCGCTTGCCGCCGGCGGGACAGTCAAATTTTTCCCCCTGGTCTCGGCACGTGCGGATATTTTTGATCGCAAGAGCAAACCGTTTACGCAACCGCAAACGCTCATCGTTGTCGAAGTGGTGCCCGTAGAATTCAAGAACGAGAATGCGGTCCTGCTCACGCTTTCCAAACTCTTCAACCAATCCATCAGTGCGATCAAGGCGATGTACAGCAAATATCCCGGCGATTGGCGCACCCCCATCGGCACGCTGACGCCGGAGCAAGTCAAAGCGAATTTCGATGCGTTGAGCCAGCCCGGGATTCGCATTGACAAAACGCAAGAGATTCGAACATATCCGCAAGGCACCCTGGCGGCTCACGTCATCGGTTATGTGGGTCAAGTGAATGCCGAAGAACTGGAACGCCTCCAAGTCAAAGGATACCGCGAAGGCGATCGCATCGGCAAAGCCGGCTTGGAGTACTGGGGCGAACAATACCTTGCCGGCACGCGCGGCGGCAAACTCACCATCCTCTCACCCAACGGCGTCATTACCGCAACGCTCGCCGATATTCCGGCAAAACAAAGCCAGAACATTTACACCACGCTCGATGTGGACGTCCAAGCCATCGTGGAAAAAGCCTTGGGCGACCGTACCGGCGCGGCGGTGGTGATGGATGTTTCGAACGGCAACGTGTTGGCGATGGCAAGTCATCCAACCTGGGACCCCAACAAGTTATCGCAACGAATGACTGCCGCCGATTTTCGTGCGCTCATCAACGATCCACGTGATCCGTTGGTGAATCGCGCGGCGCAAAGCGCATTTCCCCCCGGCTCGGTGTTCAAGATCGTTGCATACGCGGCGGCTCTGGAAAAAGGCGGCCTGTCGGCAAATACGTTGTTTAACGACCCCGGCTATTGGGATGGCTTGGGTCCCAACTTTCGCAAATATTGTTGGACATGGCCCCTCACCCAAAAAGGACACGGCACTCTTTCGCTATCAATGGCGCTGACGGTTTCGTGCAACGTAACCTTTTATCAGGTGGGACAAAAACTCGATCAGATTGATCGCAACTTGTTACCGAATTTTGCCCGCGCCTTTGGATTGGGCACGGAAACGGGCATCGAAATCGCCGAATCGCCCGGCATCGTGCCCGATCCCAATCAAGGAGTGTGGCGTCCCGGCGATCCAATCAACCTTGTCATCGGTCAAGGCACCTTACTCGCCTCGCCTTTGCAAATCGCCGATATGATGGCGGCGATTGCGAATGGGGGAACCCTCTACCGTCCCAAGTTGGTGTCCAAGATCAGCAGTCTTGCCGACGGAACCGAAAAAATTTTCCCCACCGAAGTGCGCGGCAAGTTGCCGATTTCGGCGGGAACGTTGGCATCGTTGCGTCAAGCCCTGTTGCGAGTAACGACCGATAAAGATGGTACGGCATACAACGCGTTCAAGGGATCCAAGATTACAGTCGCGGGTAAAACCGGGACAGCCGAAGTTCTCAAAACTGGCGAGCCGCATTCGTGGTTTGCCGCGTATGCGCCTGCCGATCAGCCCAAGATCGCGGTGGTGGTATTTGCGGAACATGGCAGCGAAGGTTCAACCACCGCCGCGCCGATTGTGCGCGAGATTGTGGAAAAATATTTTGCATTACCGGCTAAATGAACAACTCATTTCACGGTTTCATCTTCGATCTGGACGGTACGGTTTACCTCGGCGATCACGCGTTGCCCGGTGCGGTGGAAACCATGGCGGCGATTCGCGCGCGCGGGGCGAAAACGTTGTTCATTTCCAACAAGCCGCTTGAACCGGCAAGTGCATATGCGCAGAAACTTACCCGGCTTGGCATCCCCACCTTGCCCGCTGAGGTGATGACCTCTGTCACCGTACTGATCCATTACTTTCAACAGCACGCCCCGCGCGCGCGGGTGTTTGTCATCGGCGAGCCGCCCTTGCTTGACGAGTTGCAGCGCGCTGGTTTGGGCTTGACCGATGAACCCAGCCAGATCGAGTACGTCATCGCCGCGTTTGACCGCACGTTCGATTATCGCAAATTGAAGGTTGCGTTTCAGGCGATCAAGTTCCACCACGCGCATTTTGTTGCGACAAACGCGGACAAGTCGTGCCCGGTGGCTGGCGGCGAAATTCCGGATTGTGCTGGCATCATCGCCGCGCTGGAAGCCACAACCGGGAAAAAGGTCGAGTTTGTTGCCGGCAAACCCTCGCCGTTGATGATTCAAACCGGCTTGGCACAGATCAAGGTACGCGCCGACGAATGTCTGGTGGTGGGGGATCGCTTAGAAACCGACATTGTGATGGGGCACGCCGCTGGCGCGCGCACCGCACTTGTTTTGACCGGCGTTACGCGGCGCGAACAGTTGGCGCACGCGCCCATCACGCCGGATTACGTCTTTGAAAACATCGGCGAACTTGGAGCGTGGCTTAATGCGGCGGATGCTCCAACTTCAACATCTCGCAAATTGCGTGCGTGAGCATCAAGTGCACGTCTTCGATTTGTGGCATCAACGGCGATGGGACGTTGATGTGCAGCTCCACGTAATCTTTGAGTTTGCCCCCTTCAAAACCGGTGAACCCAATCGTTACCAGCCCTAGTTTCCCCGCCGTTTCCATGGCGCGCACAACATTCGGCGAGTTGCCGCTCCCGCTGAAGGCAATCGCAATATCGCCGCGCTCGGCGTGAGTGATCAGCGGCTCGGCAAAGACGGCGTCGTAGCCCACATCGTTGGCATACGCCGTCAGCACCGGCATCGCATCGTTGAGCGCAATCACTTTGAAGCGCGGACGATTCGGTTTGATGGTGCCTTTACCAAGATCACACGCAAAGTGTGAGGCGGTGGACGCACTGCCGCCATTGCCAAACAAAAAGATGCGCTGGCCCTGTACGCGCGCGGCTTCGAGTTTGGCGATCACTTGATCCACCCGATCGAACGCGATCTGGTTGAGCAAGCGCATTTCGGTTTCCACATAGTCTTGGATTGAATTCATGGGTTGCCTCCGTACTTGGATTATACCAAACATCTAGCCATCGGCGCAAAGTACTATTCTGCGTTTGCTTGCCTTGTGCTATACTAGTGCAACAACATGAAATAGTTGCGTACCAGACCGATGGAAAAATGGTTACCGAGACGGCCAAGTATCAAGTTTCCACTACGCACTTTCATGTTGGTGCACTACTGGCGATGATTGGATTCACTGAAAAATTGGAGTTGGGCATGCGCTGGTTTTCCAAAGTATTGGTCGCATTGGTTGTCCTCGGCATGGGTTGGGGGTTGAATCCAAGTCCGCCCACATCGGTTGCTGCGCCGGCGACCCAAGCTGCCCTCCCCCGTCGCCCTGTTCAAGTCCTTGCCGATTCCAACGTGGATACGGTACGCATTCCCGCACCCGCGTTCTCCTCTACAACACGCGCCCCGATGATGGCGGTCAACGTCAATTTTTCTCCGACACCCCGCTGGGGTGATGTATGCACGTCGTGGTCGCCTCAAGCGCAATCCGCCTTTGCGTACGCCGCCAGCATTTGGGCGGCCTTGCTGTATTCGCCGGTGCCGGTAACGATTGATGCGTGCTGGGCGACGAACTTGCCCGGCGGGGTGCTGGGGCATGGCGGCGCATTAGGTTTTTATCGCAACTTTACAGGAGCCCCGGTTGCTAATACATGGTATGCCGTGGCGTTGGCAAACTCACGGAGTGGTTCCGACCTTAATGGCTCAACCGCAGAAATCTATCTTGCTTTGAGTAGTACGTTTAGTTGGTACTATGGGACGGATGGCGCCACCCCCGCCGGACAGTATGATTTGGTCACTGTCGCCTTGCACGAAATTGGGCACGGTTTGGGATTCTTGGGTTCAATGGAGGTCGAGACCGGTTATAGCGAATGCAACGGCATCAGTGGATACGGTTGTTGGGGATGGGCTACGGGCTATCCGACGAGTTACGACCGCTTTGCGCAAGATTCAGCGGGAAACAGTTTGCTGAACACCGGCCTTTATCCCAATCCCTCGCTAGCGCTGGGCAACGCACTCAAAAGCAACGCCGTGTATTTTAGCGGCACGAATGCCAACGCCGCGAATGGTGGTTCGCGTGTGCCGCTCTATGCCCCATCATCATGGTCATCTGGCTCTAGTTATTCACACCTCGATTACAATACCTATCGTTACACCATCAATCGTTTGATGGTGTACGCGATTTCTTCGGGCTCGTCCATTCACGATCCCGGTCCGGTCACAAATGGAATCATGAAAGATATTGGCTGGCAGCCCGCTTCGTGTTACACCTTGACGACTGGCGTCAATCCCGGCGGCACGGGGAGCGTGAACGCCAATCCATCCCCCAACTGCAACGGCACACAATATTCCGCTGGCACGGTCGTTACGCTGACGGCAAATCCCAACCTGGGTTACGCGTTTAGCAGTTGGAGCGGCGATGCGAGCGGCAGTGCCAATCCCACAACGATAACGATGAACGCCAACCAGAGTGTCACTGCCAACTTTGTCGTGCAATGCTATACGTTGACCAAGACCGCCAGCCCAAATGGTGGCGGGAGTGTCAGCGCCAACCCGGCGCCCAATTGCAATGGTACCCAGTATAATGCCGGGACCACGGTAACCTTGACCGCAACGGCGAACAGCGGTTATTTCTTCTTCCTTTGGAGTGGTGATCTATCTGGCACCACAAACCCCGCTAACGTAACGATGAACTCCAACAAGACGATTACCGCCATTTTCTCCACCCCGCTGAACCGATTCAGTTTCCTGCCGTTGATTCAAAAATAAAAATGCCGGGAGCAATCTCCCGGCATTTCCATCGCCCCTCTACCACTCGACCAGTTTCCAAATCTCCGGTTGCAGCGTGGTCGCATCGGCGCCAATATCTGCCAAGATGGCAACACTTTGCTCCAGGTGCCTCATCGCTTCTGAATCTCTGCCGATCCCGTGCAACAAATCGGCGAGGTTGTTGTGCAACGCCGCTTGGTGATGCCGATCCCCTTGCGTGACACACAACGCTAGCGACGTTTCAGTCAGTTTGATCGCCCGTTCGATTTCGTTCGTATCGCGGCAGACGAGTGCCAGATTATTCAGCGCGGCAATACGGACACTTGGATCGGACAATGTTTCGGCGATGGCACAACTTTGCTCCAGATGATAACGCGCCTGATGCGGATCGTCCCGATGGCGCGCGAGAATTCCCAGAATATTGTGCGCCTGTGCCAACGCAAAAATATCGTGTGCGGTTTCCGCCAACGTCAGTGCGCGGGAAGCCATGGCCTGCGCGCGATCCTCTTGTCCCAACGCGTGCATCGCCAGACTCCAATCCGCAAACAAGCGGGCGCGTTCCGCCGGGGCAGTCTGTTCGACGAAGGTATGGAGGGTGATTTGAAAATGACTCATTGCCAGCGCGTACTCGCCGCGCCGATGTTGCACATTGCCACGTTTGTGTTCGATGCGCGCGAGTGCATCCGGCAGACAGAGCGTCGCCGCCGTGGCGTAACTGGCAAGCGCGCCAGCATAATCGCCCAACAAGGTTTGCACATCGCCGATTGATTCGTGCAAGACCGCCTCATTGGGATGACCCAGCGACAGCGCAGCGCGATAATGCACCAGTGCTTCGGCGTTAGCATACAACATTCGTGCGTGATCGCCAGCGAGTTTGAAATATTCGGCGGCGTGAGCCTCCTCCCCCGCAAGTTGATAATGCCGCGCGATCTGATTGGCCCACACGCCTATCTCACGCCGCGCACGCCCCCGATTCACCAATACCTCAGCAACACGACGATGCAACAAGCGCCGTCGCGCCGCGCTCGTTTCCGCGTATGCCAACTCGCGCAATTTCTCGTGCGCAAAATCGTACCGCAGATTTTCGGCGGCGATTTCTTTGATCAAACCTTGCGCCATCAACTCTTCGATGGCGCGGATCGTCTCATCCTCAGTGCGCCCGCTCACCTCGCGCAAAATTTCAAAATCGAATGAACGGCCAATCACCGCCGCCGCGTTCAACACTTGCTTACCGGTTTCACTCGCGATGGCGAGACGTGCGTGCAACAAATCGCGCACACCGTTGGGCAGCGACCAATCCATGACCTCGGCGTTGCCTCGATCTAGAGCGTTCAGATATTCGATGACAAAAAATGGCAGACCTTCTGTTTCGGTATGCAGGCGGGTGCTGATGTGTTGGGTAATCGTTGCCGCCTCGCCCACAATCGAAGCGACCAGTTGAGTAATCGCGGTTGGCGTCAAACGGGTCAAGGTCATCAACAAAGCGTGCTGGGCACGTTGCGCTTGCGCAACCATGCGGCGTAATGGTTCGATTGCGGCGCCGTGTTCGGTGCGCCACGTGGCGAGGAAGCACAAGGATCGTCCACGCAACCGTTGAACCAGATACGCCAACAGTTCGAGCGAGGCACTGTCTGCCCATTGCAGATCATCGAGAAAGAGAATGCCGGGATGATGGTTGCGTGTGAGCGCCAAGATCGTTTGGCTGATTCCTTCAAAAAATTGACCTCGCGCGGTGGGAGTGTTGAGCGGCGTCAATGCCGGCGCATCGCCGATTTCCGGCACCAGCCGCGCCACTTGACCCAGCCACGCCGGGGGGATTTTTCTGCGCAAAGGTTGCTGATCAATCAACACTCGCAACGCTTCGATAAAGATACCGTACGCCAGATTGGTTTCACCTTCGTAGGCGCGGCCGCGTAAAACAACGGTATCGGCTGGGAGCGCATTCAAAAATTCTTCGGCGAGCCGGGTTTTGCCAATGCCGGCTTCGCCTTCGATGGCGATCAAATAGCCATCCGCGCGAAGGCTGGTGTAAACGTGTTGCAGAGCGCCTAGTTCGTGGGCGCGCCCCACGAACGGATATTTTTCAGCCGGCCATTGACGATCAGCCGTTGCGGTTCCTCTGACGGGAATCTCGTTCCACCGGCTTTTGGTCGGCACCAAGCGATTATCCCGCACTTGATCAAACAAGCGGGTTGTTTCTTCCAAGGGGGCGACGCCCAATTCTTGCTTGAGGATGCGAACGCATTCGTGATATTGGCGGAGCGCCGCCGCGCGTTGATGATGCAAGGCGTACAACTGGATCAGTTGACGATGCGCCGGTTCGTGCAAGGGATCCAGCGCGAGCCAGCGTCGCGCATATTCGATGGCGGGGGCGTACATCTGTTGATCGCTGTAATAACTCACCAATTTTTCCAAGATGCCGGCGATCTGGCGACGCAAATTTTCGGCGGTGAAAAATTGCCAATCGTCAAAGTTGGGACTGGCGCGTAGATTAAAGCCCGCCATAAAATCGCCGCGATACAACTCGGCGGCGTGCTGCAAGAGTTGGACGCATTGGTCGCACAGATGAGCGTCGGAATGATTGTGCTTGCCACATTCATTGTTAATGCGCTCAAACTCGACCACGTCAACGGTGAGCGCGGCGCGCCGGTTCAACCCAATCGTCTCGCGATCAATTTCAAGCATACCGGCATCCAGTTCGGCGTTGAGGGTTGAGAGGGTGCGACGTAACGAGGCGCGTGCGCGAGTCTGATCGGCATCGGGGTAAAAGAGCGCGGCAAGCGTGTCGCGGCTGTGGCTTTGCCGGGTCACGGCGAGGTACGCCAAAAGTGCGATGGCTTTGCGGGTGTCAAAGTCAATCGCCTTGCCTTTGCGCTCAAGGTGCGGGGTGCCAAACAAGACCAAACTGAACATTGCCGGAATTATAACGCAAGTAGACAAACATTGTCTAGGGTGGGTCTGTTCGATGGTTGATAATTTGT
Source organism: Chloroflexota bacterium (assembly GCA_037440625.1). Classification (GTDB taxonomy): domain Bacteria; phylum Chloroflexota; class Anaerolineae; order UBA4142; family UBA4142; genus DAOTXS01. The sequence goes on along the minus strand of JBBITT010000001.1, from coordinate 160,658 downwards.
TAATGGGGTTCGCCGTTGCGGCATGCGCCCTAACCAACGAGCAAACCCATTCTTTCGTAACGCTTTTCGTAACGATACCGGAACGATCGTGAGGTAAATTGGCATTGAAGATCGGGATAGCGAGGAGCGATGATGAAACAGATGACAGCAAGTCACAGCCCGATAGGCGATGCGGCAGTGGATGGTTTGCTGGGCGGAGTCGTGGCAGGCGGAGCGATGGCGGCATATTTGGTCGTTGTGAACCTCATCGCTGGCGAAGGAATTGCCGTCCTAGCACGATTTGATCCGGACGGTGCGTCGCCGTTCCTCGGCACACTGTTGCACCTTGCCGTTTCGGGAGTGTATGGCGCAATGTTCGGTATCGCTTGGAAGTATGTGCGACGTTTGAACGTGCCGGCAGTCTTCGTTGGACTGGGATACGGCATTGCGCTTTCCATCCTGGCGGAAGGTGTGTTGTTACCCAGCCGTCGTTCGCCGCTGGCTGAAATTTCCTTGATCCATTTTGGATTGGCGCACGTCATCTATGGGCTAGTGTTGGGATGGCGCGTCCGCCAAAATTCAAAACCTTAGGAGGTAAACAATGGATATCGTTGTGCTTGGGCTGCGCCTTTTGCACATCTTGGGAGGCGTGGTTTGGGCGGGAGGTGTATTGATGCTCGCCGGATATATCGAACCCACCGTTCGCGCGTTAGGACCGGACGGCGGCAAATTTATGCAACGCTTTGCCGGGCAAAGTGGTTTTGCGCATACCATGAGTATCGCAGCAATTGCGAATGTGCTCGCGGGGGGCTTGTTGTATTGGCGCGATTCCGGCGGGCTGCAGTGGGTATGGATCACCACCGGCACAGGAATCACTTTCACGTTGGGCGGACTGTGCGGTTTACTTGCCGCCATCGTTGGGTTTGGAGTGAACGCGCGTGCGGTGGCGCAGATGTCAGCGCTGGGCAAGGAAATCGCGGCGGCCGGGGGACCCCCGGCGCCGGAGAAATTGGCGCACCTGCAAGCGTTGCAAGAGAAACTCCGTCAAGGTGGACGCATTGTGGCTGTGTTGATGATTGCGGCATTGTTAGGCATGTCGCTGGCACGCTATCTCTAATCGTTGTGGGTAGCGTAAGAAAAAATTCTCTGGGGAGGGAGAACAATGTTCGGTAACATGGTTGGCTTGCTTGTGCTCGTCGCGCTCGTCGTGTTGTTTGGCTGGCTTGCCAAACGCGCGTGGGGCGCGAAACGGTGGTTCGTCAAATGGCCCGGTGTGATTTTGGCGGGCTTGCTCGCCCTGGTATTTCTACTGGTGGCATTTCTGGCTGGGAAAGGTATCGCCATGGCATATTTCCCGGCATCAGAACCGGCACCCCATCTCAAAGTCGAAGGAACGCCGGAGCAAATCGCGCGCGGCAAGTATATTGCATATATCGGTTGCACCGGTTGTCACGGCAATAAAGGTGAATTTCCACTGAGTGGCGGTTTTGATCTCGCCAACGATATTCCTTTGCCGATTGGCGCAATGGTGTCTGCCAATCTTACGCCGGGCGGCGCGTTGAAGGATCGTACCGATGGTGAGTTGTTCCGCGTGCTTCGGCACGGCATTGCCAAAGATGGTACCCTATCGGTGATGATGTCATTTATGCCGTACCGCCAATTAAGCGATGACGACATCAAAGCGCTCATCGCGTTCTTGCGTTCGCAACCCGCTGTCGAAACGAAAACCAACGGGGGTGATGATCTGAATCTGGTGGCAGCCATTCTCTTTGGCGCCGGGCTGTTACCCACACCCGATCCAATCAACCCAATTCCGGTTGTCGCGCCGGCAAAAGGTGTGAACGCCGGGTACGGCAAGTACGTCGCCACGTTTGGCGAATGCCGCGGCTGTCACGGTCCCAATATGACCGGCACGCCCCCCAGCAACGTTGATCCAGCCGGCGTGCCCAATCCGCGCCCACTCGTGGGCACGTGGACCCGCGAGCAATTCATTCAAACGATGCGCACCGGCGTCAAACCGACGGGGCAAGCATTTCCGGCGCGAATGCCGTGGGTGAACGCATCGCGGATGGACGACACGGACCTGAGTGCGTTGTACGAATATCTCAAGGCAAATCCGTAACAAAATTTACCACAGAGCCCACGGAGAACATAGAACTCTCGGTGAATTCTGTGATCTCTGTGGTAAACAAAATGTTGACCGCGTGACACGAGTTACCCAGACCTTCGGGGTCTGAATGGAGATTGAACTGATGTATCAATGGCTCGCGCTACTACACATTCTCGGCGTGTTTGGTTTCTTGCTTGCGCACGGGGCATCGGCAAGCGTGGCCTTCGCGTTGCGGCAGGAACGCGATCACGAACGCGTACGTACGCTCTTGACCTTGTCTGCCGGTTCTTACCCCGTAATGTACTTGTCGTTGCTCGTGCTGCTTGTGACCGGCATCGTCACCGGTATTCTGGGCGATTGGTGGGGACGCGGGTGGATTTGGGGATCGCTTCTCTTGCTGATCGCGATCATCGTGGCAATGACACTGCTTGGCTCGAACAAACTGGGGAGGTTGCGCAAAGCATTGGGGTTGCCGTACTTTGAACGCGGCAAACAGCAACCGGCAGTTGCGCCGGCAAGCCCCCAAGAAATTGATGCGTTGCTAGGGCAAAGCAATCCGCATTTGCTTACGACCATCGGCTTGGGCGGCATTGCCATCGTCGCGTGGCTGATGATGTTCAAACCGTTCTAAGAATACCAAGACCCTAAAGGTTTCTGAAAACCTTTAGGTCTGAACCACAAGGAGATTTCAAATGGCAACGTTCGAATTTAGTATTACCATCCATCGTCCTGCTGCCGATGTCTTCAAGGCGCTGACGAATTTCGATTCGTACAAGAGTTGGATGACCGGCGTCATCGAATCCAAAATCCTCACCCCCGCGCCGATGGGCGTCGGCAGTCAGTACCGGTTTGTTTCGACGTTTCTGGGACAAAAGATCGAAAGCGAAGGCGAGGTGACCGAGTACGATCCACCCAAGCGGTACGCCTGGAAGTCGCTCAAGGGTCCCTTCCCAATGGAAGAAACCACCACACTTGAATCCATCGGTGGTTCGACGACCGTCAAAGTAACCACGATCGCCGAATTGGGCGGGTTTTTCAAATTGGCAGAAGGAATGGTGGTCAGCCAATCCAAGAAACAATTCGAGTCTGATTACCAGAAACTCAAAGAGTTATTGGAAGCCGACCAGTAAGTCTCAAGACGGGGTGTCCTCAAGAAACCTGGTCTCTGGGAGGTGCGTGATGAAATGGTTCTACGAAATTTTGTACAGCCGATTCCGCGCGCCGTGGGATATTGGACCGCGCGCGGAACTTGTGCAACTCGTCGAAAGCGGACGCCTGAAACCGTGCCGCGCGATTGACTTGGGAAGCGGCACGGCAAGCAACGCCCTCTTTCTCGCGCAACGTGGGTTCGATGTGACCGGCGTTGATTTCGCGCAAGCGGCAATCGCCTTGGGACGTAAACGCGCGCACGACGCCGGTGTCAACGCGACTTTTGTTGTAGACGATCTCACGAATTTGCGCTACGTTAGCGGCACGTTCGATCTGCTCATTGATTACGGCGTGCTGGACGATTTGCCGAACCGAGACCGCGATCTGTACGTGAAAAATATTTTGCCACTGACGCACCCGGGCAGTCAGTTCTTACTCTATTGTTTCGAGTGGACGCCGCGTTGGTGGGAGCGCGCGTTCGGCATTCACGAACGAATGGCACTAGAGCCGGGTGAAGCGCAACGCCGGTTCGGCGATTTCTTTTCGATTGAGCAAGTGATGGCGCGGCAGAACGCGAGTGGCTGGCTCCGCGGCGAAGCGGCGTATTTGATGACGCGCGAAAATGGAGCGATGTAAGGTGAGTCAATCCAACACAACTTTGCATCAGCCCTGGCTTAGTATCGCACGCGCGGCGTGGTTTGTGTGCGCCGGCGTGGCGATCACGGCGTTCATCGCGAGTATGGGCATCGCGTTGGGCGAGCCCTTGCCACACTGTACGACTCTTGAAGCCGCTTGCGGACCCTGGAGTCTCAGTCAAGAAGACGTGGGGATCGCGCAAAAAATGGGGATGTCAGAAGCGCTGATTCGGATGATGTACTTTGGGAGAAGTATCCTAACGTATGGAGCGTTTATCGTTATCGGTTTGATTATTTTCTGGCGCCGTTCCGATGATTGGCTCGCGTGGCTCTTGTCCCTGACACTGGTTTCGTTTGCGGTAGAAGGGGTGCAAAATCTCGGCGTATTTCAAATTATTGTGTATGCACTGTATCCCATTGCCGCAATCGGTTACTATCTTTTGCCGTTTGTTTTTCCGACCGGCCGCTTTGAGCCGCGCTGGACGCGGTGGATATTTGTTCCGATCCTTGTCATTTCGCTTGTCCCGCAAATGATTATCACCACTTTGGGTGAGAAAGAGAATCCGATGGCTTCGTTCGGAATTTTGGTGGGGGGCGCGGTTTGGTTTTGCGCGGCGATTTACTCCATCATCTATCGGTATGCGCGGATTTCGAATGCGATCGAGCGACAGCAAACCAAATGGCTGATGGGAAGTCTCTTGGCGCCAATTCTTGGACTCGTACCGTTCACCTTCACCTCTACGATCTACGCTCCGTCACAACCGTCCCCCGAGCGACTCGCGTTCATGCTTCTAGTGGTTTTTCCGACTGGCTTGGCAAGTTATCTCGCGCTTGCGCTCGGAATCGCTATAGCGATTTTGCGCTATCGCCTCTGGGATATCGACATCCTCATTCGCCGCACGTTGATCTATTCGATTCTGACGGCGTTGCTTGCGCTGTTTTACATTGGCGCAGTCGTCATCTTGCAACAATTCTTGCGCGCGCTTACGGGGGCAGGCGATGATCTAGCAATCATTGTTTCGACTTTGGCGATTGCCGCGTTGTTCAATCCGCTGCGCCATCGCGTGCAAGATGCCATTGACCATCGCTTTTATCGCCGCAAGTACGACGCGCAAAAAGTGTTGGAACGATTTGCGATCACTGCGCGCGATGAAGTCGAGTTGGAAAAGTTGACCGGCGAGTTACTGAACGTGGTGAGCGAGACGATGCAACCGACGAGCGTGAATTTGTGGCTCAAGAAAGTTAAATAGTGCAATAGTTCGATAGTTAGACGTGCGAGTTTTCAATTATCGCACTAACACACTATCGAACTATTGCACTCGGAGGAACAATGACCAACGAAAATTTCAAACTAACCGACGGCTCGCACGTGGCGGTGATGGGGTGCGGTCCTGCCGGTTCCTTCTTCACCTACTTTTTGCTCGATATGGCGGAGCGCGTTGGCTTGGACCTTCACGTCAATGTTTACGAGCCGCGCGATTTCACAATTCCCGGTCCGCCCGGTTGCAATATGTGCGGCGGCGTGATTTCCGAATCGCTCGTGCAAAATCTTTCGACCGAGGGCATCATCCTGCCGACGAACGTCGTTCAGCGCGGCGTTGATTCGTACGTGCTTCACACCGACACCGGCTCGGTTCGCATTGACACGCCGTTGCGCGAAAAAAGAATCGCGTCGGTCTTTCGCGGTCCGGGTCCGCGCGATCTCAAAGAATTTCGCTGGGAAAGTTTCGACGGGCATTTGCAGAAACTGGCGATGGACAAAGGCGCGCAGATGATTCGCGCGCGCGTCGAAAACATCGAACGGCAAGAAGACCGGCTCGCTGTCACAGCAAAAGGCAACACGCAAATGTACGATTTGATTGCGGTGACGACCGGCGTGAACACCGCCGCACTCAAATTGATCGAGAAACTAGGCATCGAATACAAACCGCCGCGCACGACTAAAACGTTCATCCGCGAATATAAACTCGGCGAGGAAACGATCGCGAAATATCTCGGCAGTTCGATGCACGTCTTTCTACTCAACTTGCCGCGTCTGGAATTTGCGATGCTTGTCCCGAAAGGCGATTATGTGACGCTCGCGATGCTGGGTCACGAAATTGATAACGATCTCGTCAAAGCATTTGTGCACAGCCCAACGTTCGCCAACTTGATGCCGCCGGGCGTCGCACTCGATTCACCGCCGTGCCAGTGCCAGCCGCGGATGACCGTCGATGGCGCGACGCAACCGTTCGGCGACCGCATCGTGTTCATCGGCGATTGCGGCGTGACCCGCTTGTACAAAGACGGCATCGGCGCGGCGTATCGCGCCGCCAAAGCCGCCGCGACCACCGCAATTTTCGAGGGCATTGCCAAAGAAGATTTTCAGCGTTACTATGCGCCCGCGTGTCGGCGGATCGAAAACGATAACTTGATCGGCAAATTTATTTTCTTCGTGACGAGCATTCTTCAGCAATGGGCATTTGCGCGCCGCGCGCTGGTGCGAATGACCGCGTACGAGCAAAAGAAAACCGAGCGCCCCAAGCGAATGAGTATGGTGATGTGGGATATGTTCACAGGGAGCGCACCGTACAAGGAAATTTTTGTGCGGATGTTGCATCCCTTGTTCATCGTGCGTCTGATCTGGGATTTATTTGTCGCGCTCATCCATCCGCGCGAACAGGTCGGCACGTGGACCAGCAAGCATGAGAACGTGTAGGGCAATCCAGTGTGATTGCCCATCGCAGGCTACCGTTACGCAGTGGAGGAGTCGATGGAACAAAACACGTTGGGCAAATTGTACCAGCCGGGTGACATCTTGATTCGTCAAGGCGAGGTGGGCGAGTGTATGTTCGTCATTCAAGAAGGACAGATTGCGCTCGTGCGCGAGCAAAATGGACAAGAGACGTTTCTCGGCGTGCGGAGCGCGGGCGAGTTTCTGGGCGAAATGGCGATCTTTGAGAAAGAAGTGCAACACGCGACGGCGCGCGCGTTGAGCCAAGTGCGCGCCTTAACCATCGACAAGAAAAATTTCATGCGCCGCATCCACGAAGACCCGTCGCTCGCGTATCGCTTGTTTCAATTGATGTCGCGCCGCATCCGCGAGCTGAGTCAGGAGATGACATTACTCAAACAAGAATTAGATCACTTGACGGAAAAAGGCGAGACGAATGCCGAAGGTGGATAAGTGAAGATTGCGCGTTGGTTGTGGCGTACGACCTTCATCGCATCGTTGGCGATCTTGTTCGGTTCGCTTCCTGGGTATTGGAAGCATGTGAATGAGATTAACTTGACCGCTGAATTCTCTGCCATTCAACTATTTGCGACGTGGCTGGGTGTGTCCGTGTCGGTTGGTTGCGCGGTGCTGTGCCTTGCGCTGGCAGGGCTGTTGTTTGTCAGAAAACCGAATGATGCGATGGCATTGTTCCTCGCCTGGTATTTATTGATGTATGGGGTATTTCTGGCGGGTCCCCTTGAAATGTTCCTGCCGTTCTGGTTTGCTTCCGCAGAAAATCTCGCGCTGGTCATCCAAGCGGCAAGCTTCCCACTGCCCACGTTAATTCTGATTCTCGTTTTTCCCAACGGACGATTTGCGCCGCGTTGGACCCGCTGGCTCGTTCCGCTCACCGTACTAGTCGCGTTGTCGGCGTTCGTCGTCATTCCCGATGCCGATGAAATCATTCGCGTGAATTCGCTTGCGGCACAAATCATGTATGCCATTATCGCCGCCATGTTGATCCTTGCGCTCGGCATTCAATTCTACCGCTATCGCCGGGTGTACGATTTGCTCGAACGTCAACAGACCAAATGGGTCGTGTACGGTTTTGCGCTATCATATGGTTTGCTGACGCTCGTAAGCATCCCGTACTATTACGTGCAAAACTTGCCGCCAAGTGAAATCCCGTGGTGGGCGGTGTTGAACGGCGTGGGTTGGTGGGTTGCGTTGAGCATCCAGCCACTCGCGTTCACGCTCGCGATCCTACGCTATCGTCTGTTCGAGATTGATATTCTCATTCGTCGCACGCTGATCTATTCGATCATTACCGCCTTGCTCGCGCTGTTTTATTTCGGCAGTGTTATTGTCCTGCAACAACTTTTCCGTTCGCTCACCGGCGCCGGCGATGATCTAGCAATCATCGTTTCGACTTGGGCGATTGCTGCATTGTTCAATCCGCTGCGCCATCGCGTGCAAGATACGATTGACCACCGTTTCTATCGCCGCAAGTACGATGCGCAACAAGTCCTCGAACGATTTGCGGCAACCGCGCGCGATGAAGTCGAACTGGAAAAGTTGGTGGGCGAATTGTTGCGCGTCGTGACCGAGACGATGCAACCGACCACGGTGAGTTTGTGGTTGAAGAAACAAGGGAACTAGGGGAACCCGCCGCTTCCTTCATTTCCCTTGATTCCCGGTTTATTCGAGGATAAGAGTATGGATGTTATCGTTATCGGTGGTGGACCCGGTGGTGTAACTGCCGCATTGCGCGCGCGTGAACTCGGCGCGAATGTCACACTCATCGAACGCGGCCGGTTGGGCGGGACTTGTACGAACGATGGTTGTGCGCCAACGCGCGTGCTGGCAAAAGCCGCACGGCTAGCGCGCGAAGCGAATCATTTTGCCGAATATGGTCTGTATGCCGACGCGCCGACCATTGATTTCGCACGCGCGTTATCGAACGCGCAACAAAAGGTGTATCGTTTACACGAAAAGAAACAATTGCTCAGCCATTTTCAACGCACCGGGATTCGTGTCTTGGAAAGTGTCGGCAATGTTCAATTCATCAACACGCAAACGATTCAATTGGATGATGGCGCGCGTTTCCACGCGGACCGCTTTATCATCTGCGCGGGTGGGCATGCCCGCCAGTTAAAAATTTCCGGCGGCGAACACGCGCTCACCCACAGCCAGGTCTGGGCGATGAAAAATTTGCCGCGCTCGGTTGTCGTCATTGGTGGGGCAGCCACGGGGTGTCAACTTGCCTCTATCGTCGCCGCATTCGGCGCGCCCGTGCATATTCTCGAAGCACACCCGCAAATTCTTGGGACAGAAGATGAAATGATTCCGCGCTCGATCACGCAAGCGTTTCACCGGCGGGGAATCGCCATCACGACCAATGTCACCGTGCAACGCATCAACAAAATCGGGAATGAATTTCACGTCGAGTATGCACATAACGGCGAAACCACGACGCTCAAAACAGAAGGCGTCCTCCAAGCCATCGGCTGGGTGGGGAATATCGAAAACTTGAATCTCGCCGCGGCGAACGTGCAAACCACCGAACGCGGCTACATCGCCGTGAACGATTATCAACAAACATCGGCGGAAAATATTTTTGCGGCGGGCGACATCACCGGACGAATGATGCTAGTCCAAAGCGCAAGTTACGAAGGACGCATCGCGGCGGAGAACGCGGTGCTGGGTCTGGGTTTGCCGTACCAACATTTGCTCGTACCCCACGGCGGATTCACGGATCCGGAATATGCCGGCGTTGGCTTGACTGAAGCACGCGCCCGTGCGCAAACGGACTGTATCATCACGGAGGTGCCCTATGCCGATGTGGATCGGGCGGTGATTGACGATCACATCGAAGGGTTTTGCAAACTCATCGTCTCAACCGAAACGCATCGCATTCTAGGTGCTCACGTCGTCGGTGAACAAGCCGTTGAAATTGTGCAATTGATTGCGGCGGGAATGGCGGCGGATATTTGGGTGGAGCAATTGGCCGAATTGGAAATCGCGTATCCCACGTACGCGGCAATCGTCGGGATTGCCGCACGGCGCATCGTCAAAGAATTAGGCGTGCTGCCGCTCGCTCCGCCATGGCGTATGCTGGGAGAGATACCTCGCGCTGAATGGGAAGCGCGCACCGAATAAGCGAGGGGGAGCAATGTTTTTTCGTGATGGGGTAACAATTCATTTGCGTGGTTGGCGTCTCATCCTAGCCCGCGGCGTTTGGGCCACCCTTGTCGTCACGACGTATAGTTTGTTCATCCTCGCGCTTCCCGCCCGTTGGAAACAACTCTTGACGACAACGCCCGTGGGCAATGATTGGAATGCCCAACTCGCGGCGTACGAAGCGGTATTGTTAGCCCGCTTGAGCATCCCCCTCGAAGCGTACGCGTGGTACTTTATAGTGCTGGAATGTCTGTTTCTGCTTGCCTTTAGCAGCATCGGCTTGATGATCTTTTGGCGCAAGACCGATGAACCCCTTGCACTCTTTGCCTCGCTGACACTCATCGTCTTTGGCGCAATCATTCCCAGCACGATCCGCGCCCTCGATGTCCCCGGTTCGATTTTGGAGACACCGGTGCACGCGCTCCAAGCGTTCGGATGGAGTGCGTTCTTTATCTGTTTCTATCTTTTTCCCGATGGTCAGTTTGTCCCGCGCATTACCCGCTTTGCCGCGCCAATCCTCCTCACCTATTCGTTTCTCTCGCTGTTCGACCGCCGCATCAACTTGTTCGATCTGGATGTCCGTTTTTCCGTTTCGGCTTTTGCCCTCATGTTTATCAGTGGCGTGATCGTGCAATTGTATCGTTATCGGTATATGGCAACCCCCACCGAACGCCAGCAGACCAAGTGGGTAGTGTTTGCGTTTGCCGGATCTGCCACCGGTATTTCAATGTACATCGGTTCCGCGTTGGTCATCCCGGCTTTACAAACGCCGGGCAGCGCGCATATTTTGTACCACCTCATCGGCGTACCGTTATTTGCTTGGTCTATTCTGCTAATTCCTATCGCGCTTGGATTTTCCATTCTGCGCTATCGGCTGTGGGACATTGACATTATTATCCGCCGCACCTTGATCTATGGTGTGCTGACCGCGAACTTGGTCATTGTCTACATGGCAATCATCATTTTGCTACAGCAAGTGTTCCGTATCCTCACTGGACAATCATCCGATTTGGCAATCATCATTTCAACGCTCGTTATCGCCGCGTTGTTCAACCCACTCCGTGAGCGGGTGCAAAATTGGATTGACCAGCGATTCTATCGCCACAAGTACGATGCACAGAAAATCCTCGCCCAATTTGCGGCGACGGTACGCGACGAAGTCGAATTGGAAAAATTGGCGGGCGAGTTACTGCGCGTCGTTGATGAAACGATGCAACCGACGCATGTCAGTTTGTGGCTTAAAAAATAGTGCAATAGTGCGTTAGTGCAATCGTTTGATGGTTAAGGATACGACCAAGCAACTATCGCACTATCGAACTTTTCAACTATTGAACTAAATTCCCGTAACGCTTTCCGTAACGTTTTCTGAACGATAGTTTGGTACAAGAGAGGCAAGATGATAAAAAACATTACTCGATTTTCCAAAACCAATTCCCAAGAAATGGTATCGTCACCCACGCCGCCGCCGCGTCCATTACCACCGGACGCTATCCGCGCGTTCGACATTACGCCGAACGATCCGCTCACGATTTTTTTACAAGGTCATCCCGGCGTGTTCGATGCGGCGGGTCTCAACTTTGATTCGCCGATGTTGCGTGCGCTCAAGACTGCCGGCGTTCGTTTGGCAGTGCCACTTGTCAGTCAAGGCGAACTCGTCGGGTTGTTGAATCTGGGTCCGCGTCTCAGCGAGCAAGATTACTCCAGCGATGATCGCGGGTTGCTCAACAACCTCGCCAGTCAAGCCGGGCCCGCCGTGCGCGTGGCGCAACTCGTGCGGCAACAACAAATCGAAGCACGCGAGATGGAGCGCTTGGCGCAAGAACTTCAAGTCGCGCGTTTGATTCAGCAAACACTTTTGCCGAAAGAATTGCCGAAGATCGACGGCTGGCAAATCGCCACGCATTATCAACCCGCGCGCGCGGTCGGCGGCGATTTCTACGATTGCTACGAACGCCCGGACGGACGGCTCGTCATCGTCATCGGCGATGTGACGGACAAAGGCGTGCCCGCCGCGCTCGTGATGGCGACGACGCGCGCAATTTTGCGCGGCGCATCGCGCCGGATGTTATCGCCCGGTGCGGCGCTCGAACGCTCAAACGATTTGATTTGCCCGGAAATTCCGCCGTCGATGTTCATCACTTGCCTCTACGCCATTCTCGATCCGTCCACCGGCAAATTGCAATACGCCAACGCGGGACACGATCTGCCGTACCGTCGCTGCCGTGAGCAGGTCGAAGAGTTGCGCGCGACCGGCATGCCGCTCGGTTTGATGCCGGGAATGAAGTACGAAGAAAAAGAAACGGTGCTAGAACCGGGCGATAGTTTGTTGATGTACACCGACGGCTTGGTTGAAGCGCACAACCCCCAACGCGAAATGTACGGTTTTCCGCGATTGCAAAAATTATTGGTCACGATTCGCGATCACGAGGGCACGGCGTTGATTCGTTCGTTGTTGGACGATCTGGCAAGTTTCACCGAACCCGGCTGGGAACAGGAAGACGATGTGACACTCGTCGCCGTGCGACACGATCATCGTGCGCCAAGCCAGCGCGCGCAAGCGGCGCGCGATTGGATCACCATCGCCGATTTTACAATTCCCAGCGAGCCGGGCAATGAACGCATCGCGATGCGGGGCGTCGAAGAAGCGGTGAGCCCCCTGGGTCTATCCACCGAGCGCCTCGAACGACTCAAGACGGCCGTCGCCGAAGCTACCATGAACGCCATCGAATATGGCAACCAAAATCGGGGCGACTTGGTGGTGACGATTCGCGTGATGAAATCAGCCGGGCAATTGGCAGTTCGCATCACCGATCAAGGCGGGCGGCAAGAAATCCCCAACACCCCCACCCCAGATTTGGAAGCGAAACTTGCCGGCTTGCAATCGCCGCGTGGCTGGGGTTTGTTCCTCATCAAGAATCTGGTAGACGAAATGAATATCATTCCTAGCGACGATAGCAACACCTTTGAACTCGTGCTAAATTTGAAAGAAGGTAAATATGCAAACTAGAGAATTTCGCGCCCAGGTGCGGTATGTCAATCACACCGCCATCATTGATTTGCACGGTGAAATTGATGCCTTTGCCGAAGAACCCTTGCTGAATCAAGCGTACACCCAAGCCACCCGCGAAAACCCCCAAACCATCATCTTGAATTTTACCGACGTGGATTACATCAACAGTAAAGGGATCGCGCTCATCGTCGGCATCCTGGCGAATGCGCGGCGCGCTGGCATTCGTTTGTTAGTTTACGGCTTGAGTGAGCATTACCAAGAGATTTTCAGAATCACGCGCCTTTCGGATTTTATGACCGTCTTTCCCGATGAAGCGTCGGCGCTGGGAAATAAAGAATGAATTCAGAAGGATGACGTATGAAAAAATCTTTCATACTTCCGCCTTCCTACTTTGACTTGCGTTCTGATGGATCAAGAAAAAATTCGAGCACAACAAATTCCAATTCCGGGAGAGGAGCAAAATGGCAAATGCCAAAGTATTGATGAACGTACGGCAAGTGGGCGCAGTGGGCATCATTGACATCCAAGGCGAGGTAACCGCCGCCGCCGAAAACATCTTGACCGATGCGTACACTCAAGCGAGTAACGGCACACGCGGCGTCGTCTTGAACTTTAGTGGACTGGAATATATGAACAGTTCCGGCATCGGCTTGCTGGTAACGATGTTAATCCGCGCCAATCGTCTGAAGCAAAAATTGCTGGCGTACGGCTTGAACGATCATTACAAGCAAATCTTTGCGCTGACGCGGCTCAACGAAGCGATCAAGATTTTCGATTCCGAAGCGCAAGCCGTTGCAAATGTGTAATGGAGAAATATATGCCAGTCCAACTTCAAGTTTCGCAAGTGATCGACCGCCCCATCGACAAGGTGTTTCATTTCTACGCCGATGAGCATGTCCGCAATCATCCGCGCTGGGATCCCGACATGCAACTCGAACAAATATCTGAGGGACCAATCGGCGTCGGGACGGTCATTCGTAGACGCAACACTCACAGCGGGACGCCCGTTGATGGCACGATGGAGGTCGTGGAATTTGAACGCAACAAAATTATCGGAGTGAAAATTCACGACGGTCCGAGCGTGACGCGCGGGTGGGTGACCTTTAAGGTTGAAAACGAAAAGCAAACAACGCTCACGATCCACGCAGAGTTTCCCGATATGGATGAATCGATGAAGAGTTGGATTACAGGTATGGTGGAGCGGAGCGCGCGTAACATCAAGCAGTTGATCGAATCCGAAATGTAGGCACAGATGACTGCCCCAATCGTGTTCATCAGCCGCAATCGTATCAAGCCAGACAAGGCCGATGAGTTTCGGACGCACTATCACAACAGCGTGCCGACTATCGAAGCGAACAAATCCAACACGCTCGCGCAACTCGCCTACGAAAACGCCGATGCGACCGAAGTAACCATCGTACGTGTTTTTCCAAACGCGGATGCGCTCGATCAGCAGTTGCAAGGCGCGGACAAACGTTCGAAGAAAACGTACGAGTTTATCGAGCCAATCAGTATCGAGATTTTTGGAACGCCGAATCCCGCGACGCTAGAAAAGATGAGCAAGATCGCGGGATCGGGAATTACGTTCAAGGTCGATCCGCATTACATCGGCGGGTTGATACGGCTCAAAGCAGATTAGCCACAGGGATCACAAAGAAAAAACTTTGCGCTCTCTGCCTGTGGCAGAAACAGGAAAAACTAATGACTCAAAATCAACCGCGCGATGCCGGCAACTGGGCGCAACCGGTCGATAAGTTAAAAGTGACCGACGTGCCGGCGGGCGCGACAAATATAAACGTCGATGGGCACCAAGTTCAGAGTCCGCTTCAGGGCTTTGGACAACTCGTGCAAAAAACGTACCGCGTCCGACTCGATGGTGTCAAGATGTCGGCGGCGCAAGTGATGCAAGTGTGGAAGGAAAACTTTCCCAAGTTCCAGCCGCCGGAAAATCATTTCTATCCATCGATGCAAGGCATCAAGCCGGGAAGCATCATTCTTATCGACGGCAAGGTTCCGCCGTTTCCGGGAATGCCCGCGATAATGCCGGTCGCCGCGGGCGTGATGATTCTCTACGCGGACGACACCTCATTCACGGTGATGACGCCGGAAGGATTTCCCGAAGCCGGGTGGAACACGTTCAGCGCGTTTGAGGAAGACGGCGTCGCGTTCGCGCAAGTCCAACCAATGGTGCGCGCCAGCGACCCGCTGTACGAACTCTTTTATCGATTCTTTGGCTCATCGCAGCAGCAGGACAAAACGTGGACACACGTGTTGACCGCGCTGGCGAAACATCTTGGCGTTGAAGCACGCGTCGAAGCGAAGAAAGATGTCATCGACCCCAAAGTTCAGTGGGGCAAGTGGACCAACATTTTCAAGAACGCCGCGTTTTGGACCGTCGTCTATTTGTTGCTCACGCCGTTTCGGTGGCTCGCCAATGTGTTCAAGCGTGGGATGCAGAAGTAATAAGTGTGATACTGAGTGGGTTTGCAATTCAGCGCGGTGATGATGATTTCACTCATCCTCGCCGCGCTTGTCCGTTGACTGGTGCAAAACCACCCAACCAGCAAGTGTGAGTTTGTGGCTCAAGAAGACAGGAGAGAAACAATGATGGAACGAAACCGTCGCACGTTTGTAGTTGGGCTGACAGCGGTATCTTTTCTGCTGGTCGGCGCAACGATTGTTTTGATCTGGATGGGGCGCGAAGCCACTTTGACGGTTGAGGCATTCAATCAAACCGATTCGCGCCTGGTTTATGCACTGTCGGCACTACCAGCTGTTCTCGTTGGAATGGTGATTGCGTTCAAGATGCCGCGCAACCTTTATGGCTGGATTTGGCTCACATTGGGATTAGGTTTTTGTTTGGAAAACTTTGGGATTGCCTATGTGACGCATGGCATGCTGATTGAGCCGGGTTCGTTGCCGATGGCGGCAGAAGCATTGGCATTCGCGGGAATCGGATGGGTTCTAGGGATTGCCATGTTTTCTTTCGTGCTATACCTTTTCCCGACGGGAGAACTTCCTTCGCGGCGCTGGCGTCCGGTCGCTTGGATTGCATTAGCGGCATTAGCCATCGCGCTTGGACTCGGTTGGGCGATGCCGGGGATTTCGGGGATGGTTCCAATCGAAAACCCCTTTGGCATTGAGGGGTGGGTCGGCGAGATTGTCACCCTGTTGACGAATGTTGCCGTGTATACGCTCTTTGCAAGTCTCTTTGTGGGAGTTTTGTCCATCATCGTGCGTTATCGCAAATCGACCCGCGTCGAACGAAAACAGCTCAAGTGGTTTTTCTTTGGAACGCTCTTGTTCGGCGTGTATCTAGTTAGCGACATCATCTATGAATTGCCCGGTGTCTGGGAGAGTGTCAAAGAGGCGCTTGCGTTTTCCATTCTCCCGGTCTCGATCGGCATCGCTATTGTGCGCCACCAACTCTTTGACATCGACATCCTCATTCGCCGCACCCTGATTTACTCCATCATTACCGCGACACTGGCGTTATTTTATTTCGGCGCAGTCGTCGTTCTGCAACAAATTTTCCGCACAATAACGGGCGCTGGCGACGATTTGGCGATTATCATCTCGACACTCGTGATTGCCGCCTTGTTCAACCCGTTGCGTAACCGCGTGCAAGACACCATTGACCATCGCTTTTATCGCCGCAAGTACGACGCACAAAAAGTCTTGGAAAGTTTTGCGGTGACCGTGCGCGATGAAGTCGAGTTGGAAAAGTTGACTGGGGAATTATTGAACGTGGTGAACGAAACGATGCAACCAGCAAGTGTGAGTTTGTGGTTGAAGAAAAAATAATTTGCTCTTTATTTGCGGTTAGAAAGAATCAGCATAAAATCCAATCTGAAAATGTCACGCGAAAAATATGACGCTATCATCATCGGCGCGGGACCGAATGGGCTTGCCGCCGCGATTACCCTCGCGCGCGCGGGACATTCGGTCGTGGTATACGAAGCGAACGAAACAATTGGCGGTGGCATTCGCTCCGCTGAGTTGACGCTCCCAGGTTTCGTTCACGATATGTGTTCGACCGTGCAGGCGCTCACCGTTGTCTCGCCATTTTTCAAAACGATTCCGCTCGCCGACCAGGGCGTCGAGTTGATCTATCCCGATGCCGCACTCGCCCACCCGCTCGACGATGGTACGGCGGCGGTACTTTATCGTTCGATTGAGGCAACATGCGCCACGCTCGGTAAGGATGGAGCGAATTATCGTCGCTTGATCGAGCCGCTCGTCCGCGAGTCCGACAAGTTGAATCAAGATTTGCTAGGACCCTTGCCGCTTCCGCCGCGTCATCCGTTCACATTTGCGCGTTTTGCACTCCCTGCTATCGTGCCGGCGCGCCTGCTTGCGGAATTTCTTTTCAGCGATGAACACGCGCGCGGTTTGTTTGCCGGCATCGCCGCGCATACCATGTTGCCGTTGGAAAATTTGACGACCGCCGCATATGGCTTGGCGTTAGGCGTTGCCGCCCACGTTTCCGGCTGGCCCCTCATCAAAGGCGGTTCGCAAAATCTGGCGAACGCGCTGGGCAAATATTTTCAATCGCTCGGCGGCGAAATCGTGGTGAATCATCGCGTTGAATCCATTGATGAATTACCCAACGCGCGCGCATACTTGTTCGACGTAACGCCCAAGCAGTTGCTCAAGATTGCGGGCAAGCGCTTGCCCGATGGTTATCGTCGCACGCTTGAAAAATTCCGGTACGGCGCGGGGGTGTTCAAACTCGATTTTGCGTTGGACGGTCCGATCCCGTGGAAAGCGGAGACATGCAAACGCGCGGGGACTGTGCATGTGGGCGGCACCCTCGCCGAGATTGCGCAATCAGAACGCGAGACGGCGGAGGGCAAGCCGCCGGAAAAACCGTACATCCTCGTCGTGCAACAAACACTGTTCGATCAAACGCGCGCGCCGGCTGGCAAGCACACCGTTTGGGCATACTGCCACGTGCCCAACGGTTCGACCTTCGATATGACCGAGCGAATGATCGCACAAATCGAACGATTTGCGCCGGGGTTTCGTGATCGCATTATGGCGCAACATACGATGACGCCGGCGTGGCTCGAAACACACAACAACAACTACATCGGCGGCGACATTAATGGCGGCGCGGCAGACTTGCGGCAACTCTACACACGGCCCACATGGAGTTTGCACCCCTATCGTACGCCGGCAAAAGGCATTTATCTTTGCTCGTCGTCAACGCCGCCGGGCGGCGGCGTGCATGGCATGTGCGGCTATCACGCCGCGCGTCTTGCGCTGCACGATCTAGCGTAAAAACATCCGCATTTTGTCTTGTACGATGGGCATGGTATACTGTTGCAAGAATCTCAAGGCGACAGAAAACCTATGCTTAAAGCGACTGCGCTGAGTTGTTCGAATATTGCGTTCATCAAATACTGGGGCAATCGCGATGCGGCGTTACGCATCCCGCTCAACGATTCCGTTTCGATGAATTTGAGTAACGCGACCACAACGACCACCGTCGAGTTTGATGCGAATCTCAACGAAGATCACGTTATCGTTGGCGGCGTGCCAGCCAACGAGGTTACCGCCAAGCGTGTGATCGCTCATCTCGATCGCGTACGCGCGCTGGCAAAAATCGAAATCAAAGCGCGAGTGCATTCGCAAAATAGTTTTCCCACCGGCGTGGGGATGGCTTCGAGTGCAAGCGCGTTTGCCGCACTCTCGCTCGCCGCTACACACGCCGCGGGGTTAACGCTGACCGAACGCGAATTATCTATCCTGGCACGTCAAGGTTCCGGTTCGGCGTGCCGTTCTATTCCGGCCGGCTTTGTCGAATGGATTGCCGGCGGGTCTAGCGCGGAATCGTACGCGATGAGCATCGCTCCGCCGGAACACTGGGATTTGCGCGATGTAATCGCGATTGTCAGCACAACGGAAAAGAAAATCGGCTCTAGTGATGGGCACCTCGCCGCACACACCAGTCACTTTCTCACGGAACGCATCCGTACCTTGCCCGCACGCTTTCATCGCGTTCGGCGTGCGATTCTCAGCAAAGATTTGGCGATGCTGGGACCCGCCATCGAAGAAGACGCAATCGAATTGCATTTGATTGCTATGACTTCGGTGCCGCCCATTTTTTATTGGACGCCGGGAATGGTCCGGGTCATTCAAGCCGTGCAACATTGGCGCGCGGAAGGCATCGCCGTCTATTTCACGTTGGATGCGGGACCGAATGTGCATTTGATTTGCGAAGCCAGAGATGCTCCCCAAGTCGCCGAACTTGCGCAAAGCATCGAGGATGTGCAACAGGTGTTGGTGAATGCGCCAGGCGGCGCCGCACGCTTGAGCGACGAGCATTTATTTTAAAACCATCGGCGACCGAGATGAATCGGTCGCCGATGATGCATTCACTCAGACTCGCTTTCGCACGCTAGCCTGACCGATTGGACTAGCCACATGGTCTATTTGACGGCACAGATGCGAAATCTAGGCTCCGTTGCCGCCGGGCAGGGTGAACAGAAAACTTGTCCATTTGCCCGGCGGGGATTCCACCCAAATTGTGCCGCCATGTTTTTCCACAATCTCTTTGCAAATGTATAAACCCAAGCCCGTTCCTTTTTTGCGTGCAGTCTCGGGACCGGTCAGGCGGCTAAATTTCTTGAACAGCAAAGGCACCTTGTTCGGCGGAATTCCCTCGCCTTCGTTGCACACGCTCAAAACGATTTGTCCATCGCGTGCTTGAGCATCCAACACAATGCGCCCACCGGCACGACCATACTTGATGGCATTCGATAAGAGATTATCGTACACGATGCGGAGCAGATTGCGATCGGCGTTCACGGTGATGGTGCTCGCGGTGTGATTCTCTAGCGTCATCTTCTTTTCGGCGATGGCACGCGCAAAACTGTCCAACGCTGGCTGAATCACCTCGGCGTGCAGATTCGTCGGTGTTGCCACGACCACCAATTCGCCTTTTTCCAAACGCGAGAGATCGAGATAGTTGGCAATCATTTCCTTGAAATAGTGCAGACTGCGCGCCGCCGATTCCAACGCTTCTTTTTGTTTTTCATTTACGGGTCCCACATAGCCATCTTTGACCGTCCCCACATTCAGAATCGCCGACGAGAGCGGGTTTTTGAGTTCGTGCGCGACAAATCCCAGCATCTCCATATAATTGCGATTGGTCGTTTGCAACTCTTGATTGAGTTTCTCTAACGCTTGATGATCATGTTGGATTTGCTCGCGTTGTTGTTGCAACTGTTCCGCCATTTCATCGAACGCAATGGCTAGTTTCTTGACTTCGTCTTGGGTTGTCGTACTCACCGCTCCATTCACGCGGTACGCAAAATCCCCCTCGGCGATCCGCTTGGTGGCGTACGAGAGTTGATGAATCGGCGTCACAATGTTGCGTGCCAACACGAAAAAGATTGCCAACGCCACCACCATCCCAGCAAGAATCACTAACAAGAACAAGATCAACGCTTGCGTACGCAGGTCGAGATATTTTTGTTCCAACTCGCCTACGTAGAGCATGCCAATCACATTACCATTCGGATCGCGGATGGGATCATACTGCGCCAGATACCACCGATCCACCACCCAGGCGCGCCCGGTCCACGGTTGCCCCTTGACCAAAACTTGCTGGGTAACTTCGGAGGAGGCGCGCGTACCGATGGCACGATTGCCGCGACTATCGAGCACATTCGTCGAGATGCGTAGATCACCCATAAAAATCGTTGCCGTGCCCAACGGCTTGCCAGCGTACGTTTCATTCTTAAAGACCGTGTCGCGAATGCGATCCACCTTATCCACTGAACCGTTGAGCAAATTGCCAATCTGCAAGATGCCCATCAATTGATTGTCCACCATAATCGGCACGGCAACCGTGAGCATCATTCCACGCGGTTCGCCGCCAAATTCCAAACAACGTTCCAGCAAGCCATCGCCGCCGCGCACTAGACGATCTTGCAACAAGATCACCGTGCCACTGCTATTCTTGCGGGATGTCATCGCGCGCTGGACAACCGGATCATCAGTAACCGAATCACCCTTGTTGTAAGGCGGACGCGTGCGCAAAACCACCTTGCCCTGCGCGTCCATCAGATTCAACACATCCATATTTTGCGATTGGCGAATGGACTCTAAGGACGCGCGAACATTCAAGGCAAGCGCCGTATCGCTGGGATTCTTGAGCAACGCGTGAATTTGATCGTTCCGCGCCAGAATATCCAAAGCCGATTCCATTCGCTCTAGTTTGGCGTTGTAGATTTCCCAACTACCTTGAATGTAGAGTTGAACGCGTTGTTGCGCATCGCGAATGGTATTTTGATCTACCCACACAAAACTGACGATGGCGATACTCACCGCCAAGATCGTAAACACGGCAAGGATGGCTAGACCAAATTTTGTCTGCAAACTCATACGCTCACCTTCGTCAAAGCGACCTCGATGCAAAAACTCATCTATGATGAGACAGGCGTGATGGGTGGCAAGTGAGTGGGCGCGTACACCCGAATCGCGGCGGGACCAACCAGCGGACACTGATACTCGCAAATCCCGCAACCGATGCACAGATCGTACACCACACGCGGACGTTGCAAGCGCACGGGCTTGCCCTCCGGTGTTATCACATCCACCACATCCATCCGAATGGCTTTTTCCGGCACCGGACACATTTCTTCGCACACCACGCACGGACGATAACTAGTCCAAGGAATGCACCGATGCTGATCAATGTACGCAATGCCGATGACCTGTTGACGTTTTTGCTCAAGCGTCAATGGCGGAATGGCACCCGTAGGACAAATCTGTCCGCACGCATTGCACGAGTAATCGCAATACCCCAGCCGCGCGATCAACACCGGTGACCAGAATCCTTCCAAGCCGGCTTCAAACAAACTCGGTTGCAAACCGCCGGTGGGACACACTTTGGTGCATTCGGCGCAACGGATACACTTGGCCAGAAAATTATTTTCGCGCGCGCCAGGCGGACGCACCAACCATGCATCGTCGCGACGCGCGGCGGGCGCCGATTTGAACAAAGCAATCGCGCTCACGCCGGCAAGCGCACCCCCAATCAAATGCCGGCGCGAAAGATCGAACGACGCGCTATCCCGTTCGCGACGGCCGCCAAAGGTGAGCGCAATCACCGATTCCGGACATTCGACCACGCAATCCATACACACCACGCATTCCGCCGGGTCAACGTTGAATCCTTGTTTGGTAACAGCGATGGCGCCCATCGGGCACGCCCGCATACACGCGGCGCAATGACTGCAAGCTTTTACGGCGCGTGGGCGCAGCCACGAAATTTTGGCTTGTAATGCATACACCGCACCCAGCGGACACAGATAACGACACCAGAATCGCGGCACGACCCAGTTCAAGCCAACCAGCGCGACAAAAACAATCGCCAAGAGCAATCCCAGTTGATAGTGTGTTTGTTGCGCCGGCAAGATCGTGCCGCGGAAATTTTGTTCGATGAGATCGAATACCGGTTGCAAGGGTGGCACAATCGAATACAACGCCGTCTCGATGGAAACAAGAATGACGTTGAACGCCGGCATCACCACGCTACCGAACGTGCGATTGAGAATCGTGATCGGATCGAAAATGATGAGGGAGAGGTTGCCCAACAACGCGGCGCAAGCAATGATGATGAGAAGAACGTACTTGATCCCTTTCCAAGTCCGCCACGTTTCCGGCACACGCCACTGCCGCGGCGAAAACCAATCCAGGAGGGCACCGAGTGGACAAAGCCAACCACACCACGCGCGCCCCAATACCAAGCCCAAGACAATCATCGCCAGTGCAAGCAACATTGCCGGGATAATCGCGCGTGAAGCCATCATCGCAGCGAATGCAACCAGAGGATCAAGGCGGAAATATAGATCGAGGGGGATGAGTGATGCGGCGTCGCGAAAGGTGAGCAAGGCGAGCCAGAAAAACAAGATGACGCTGATGAGTTGGGTGATTTGGCGAGCACGTCGCCAACGAGTTGCCGGCATCTTAGACGGTTACCTCTTTCACGACGAGCCGATCAAAGTCGTACCGCCCTAGCCCCATCTCTGCACCAAACTTGATGTACCCAATCTCTGGTGGTCTTTTGTTGAACAAGAGTTGCGCGGCATAACCGTCGGCGGCAACCGGGTCGTGGCTGGCAATCACCGTGTTGCCCATCCTCACATAATCGAGCGAACCGCCGGTCGGTCCATGCGACATCAGGACGCGCACGGCATCAATAAGATGAAGGGTCGGTTTGATGACAGTACTCAAATCGGCGATACGTTGATCGAGCGCGGTATGAATCTCGTTGCGATTCAAGATCACCCCCATCAAGCCCTTCATCGCCAGCGTCACTTGGGCTGAGCCGTGATGTTTGGCAATCGGCACGTTGATCACCACATCGGCGTTGAGAATGTCCTGATAGATGCGGCTCGATTTAAGACTGCGTCCGTTCGGCAGTGGCGTCTCGACATATTTGGCGTTCATCATAATTTCCATTTGACCGCCGGCTTTTTCCACCGCCTCTTTGATTCCGCTTCGTTTATAAGCCGCATCGGCAGTTCCGCTAAAGGGCTGATCCATCACGCGTACACGCTTGGCGCCGGCGTCCAGACACAAGCGTACCAGTTCGGCCAGCACTTCGGGATTGGTCGTGGAGGCGTACTCGAAGGTATTTTGCGCGTTGCAGATGTTGGGTTTGAGAATCACATCATTGCCCGGCTTGACAAACTTGCGCATTCCCCCCAATGCCTCGATGGCGGCACGGGTGATGGCGGCAGGGCTTGCTCCGCGTGCAACCACAAGATAGGGTTGCCCAGCGGAGGGCGGAATCGGCGTCGCCGTCATCGTGGGAACAACAACGGGGACAGCCGTCGAGGTCAGCACTGGGGTGGCGCGCGCTACGGGGGTTGCGGTTGGCGGAATCAACGTAGCCGTTGGCACAACGGTGGACGCAGAGGTCGGTTGTGTTGTTGACGTGGGCGACAGTGCCGGTGAAGTACAGCCAGTCAGCGCGCCGATGGTATAGAGGACAGATAATCGTAGAAACTCGCGGCGAGAAAGCATACTCTCACCTCCAGACTAGGCGCTAGTCACTAGTGACTAGTTGTCAGTTCCTCGTTATCTTAATCGGCGGGTGTACCGGGGACAGTCCAAACCAAGTCAGAATCGGGTTACAAAGCAAGTTAGCGCGTCATCCACCACCACGCACCCAAGATGCCTAATAACGCACCCACCACCACTTCGATGGGGGTATGACCCAAGAGTTCGCGCAAACGGGTTTCGCTGATCGGATGTCCTTGAAAAAGTTCATCAATGATTTGATTGAGAATCCGCGCCTGCATACTCGCGGCGCGGCGCACGCCGGCGGCGTCGTACATTACAATGACAGCAAGCGCAAAGGCGACCGCAAACAAGGTGGAAGACAAACCCTCGCGGATACCCACGGCCGCCGCCAACGCGCACACCAACGCTGAATGCGACGAGGGCATTCCGCCGGCGGTCGTCAGCAAACGCAAATTCAGTTTACGCTTGCGAATGTACTCGATAATCGGTTTAGAAATTTGTGCGATTGCCCATGGGATAAAAATGGCTTGCAATACACGATTCGAAAAAAACTCGTCCATAATCTCGCGTACTAGTCCTCTTCTGCTTCGTCTAAATCGGCTTCGATCAATTCGTTCCCTTGCGGCGCTAGAACCTTGATGCGCAATTCCGCTTGATCGAGTAAATCACCACATTGCTTGGCGAGTTCCATTCCGCGTTGATACAGTGCCAGCGATTCATCGAGCGAGAGATCGCCGGCTTCCAGTTTGGCAATCGTTTCTTCTAGTTCGGCAAACAGTTTTTCAAACGATTCTGGTTTGGCTTTTGGCATCCCTAGTCTCTCCCGCGCATCAATTCACGTCCGAGCAGGACAACCCCCAACACGATCAGCAAAATCGGCAATACATCCACCTGGAAGGGCAAAGCAAACACGGTTTTGATGAACTCAAAGCCACCCAGCACCAACGCGATGACACCCAGCACCATGGTAAAACCGCTGGTGGGGATTTGGAGATAATAGCGCGCCACGTTCAAGCCCACCAAGATCAACCCGATACCGATGGTGTTGATGCCCGCTGGCAAGAAGGTCAGCAACGCAGTGACACCCCACCAAATAAAGAACGCGCCCCACGCAACCGTTTCCAACTTTTTGTTTGTCGTGCGTTGTAACTCGTCCATTTCGATTCCTCCGTGAATCAGCGTTGCGGTACCAGCGCACCGACCGCAAACACTAAACCTAGTCCAATCAACACCGCGGGCCCAATGATGCGCGCGAATGGCTCTGGCGAGAGTGCGGTGAAAAACAAGGCAAACAACAAAACGCCCACGCCGCCGATGAGCGTACCGATCCAACGCAACCACCCCACGCGCGGACCAAGCCAATACATTCCCAGGAAAGCCAAGCCCAACGCAATGACCGGCACGGTCCACAAGTACGCCCATGCTTGGACACCGGCACTCTCAGTGTACATCAAGACTCCACCCATCGCAAATGCGAGCGCGCCCGGCACAAAAAGCACGGTCAACCACACCATTTGTTTACGCGATGCGATCCCCGCCACGCTAAACACCAATCCGCTCAAGACCAGTGAGATGCCTACAAATCCCAGCAGCGTCAACGTAATCATTCCACTCGTGAGCAAGACCAGCACGCCGCCAAACAGGACCAGGGCTAGTCCAAAGGTTGTTTGCACCACGCGCATTGCTCACCTCCTATTGCGGAATACTCGACATTGCGAGCCAGCCCAAAATGCCGCCGCTCAACGACACTGCCGCCAAAACCAAGTTCGATGCACGCGATAATGACTCGGCGTGCGCTACGCGCAAGGCAAACGCGTTCACCACACTCCCGTACCCCAGCGCACCGATTGCCAGCACCGCACCGATCGTTGGAATCGCGGCGAGCAAACTTGCCAATGCGATCATCGGCATCATTGTTAACGCGCTCAACCAAGTTTGCGTTGCAAAATCGCCATGCGCACCCATTGGGCGTAACACCATCAGCCACAACGCGTTCATCACGACGAGTGCGAACATCAAGCGAAAAGGCGTGATGAGCGTTAGCGTAATCACCTCGACAAGTGAATCGCCAACAGAAATGAAATTGAGGATGCCACCGATGAAACCGGTAACGATGCCCAGTGCGAGTGTCGTAGTGATCACGTGTCCAAGGTTCGCATGGGCACGCGCGTCTTGAAACACACTCAACGATGGATGCAACAGCGCACGCCACATCCACTCGATCATTGCGTCAAAAGCGCGCGCTCCACCGCCTCGATGATTTTATAATAGCCGGTGCAGCGACACAAGTTTCCGGTAAGCGCGTGTCGAATATCGTCGCGCGTGGGGTGCGGCTGTTCATCCAACAGAGCGGCGCCACTCATAATGAAACCCGGCGTGCAATAACCGCATTGCACCGCACCCGTTTCGATGAACGCTTGTTGCAAGGGATGCAAACGATCGTCGTGCTGCAATCCTTCAACCGTTACGATTTCGGCACCGTGCGCGCGTGGCGCCGGGACAAGGCAACTCATCACCGCGATGCCATCGAGTAACACGGTGCACGCGCCGCATTCCCCTTCTGCGCAACCTTCCTTGGTTCCTTGCAAACCGATGTCTTCGCGCAACAAACGCAACAAAGATTTATCGTGTGCACCGCGAATCTCATATCGCTTGCCATTCACAATCGTCTCAATCACGTCCGGGCTTGCAACCCTTAACTTGGAACCTTGAACTTGGAACCTGCCATCGGTTTTGCCCCACAACATCACCGGCGTGGCTGGGAAATCGGCGCGTTCCGTCCCATCGCGCAATTGACGCAACGCGCGCGCCACCAACACGCGCACCATCTCGCGGCGATAATCGGCGGTGCCGCGAATATCATCAATGGGGCGCGCGGCTTGCATCGCGAGCAGAGCGGCTTGATCAATGATATGATCGTCCAACGTTTCGCCGACCAAAAAGCGTTGCGCTTCATCAGCCGCCACAATGGTGGGCGCAACGGAACCCAGCGTGATCCACGCCGATTCGATGGACGATTGGCGTGTGGCGGGCGACGCAAACCCAAGCACAACCGCCACGTTGACCACCGAGATAGCTTGGGCGCGCCGCAGACCCAGTTTGATAAAAGTTCCGGCTTCGTTCTCTTTCAACGCCGGGAACGAAATCTTGATGAGCATCTCATCCGGCGCTAGATCGGTGTGGCGCACGCCGCGCATAAACTCATCCAGCGCAACCTCGCGTTCACCGCGCACGCTTTTGAGCGTAACCCACGCGCCCATCGCCCAGAGCGGCGTGATCGTATCATTGGCCGGCGAGGCGGTGATGAGATTGCCGGCAATCGTCCCGCGATTGCGAATCTGCGGCGCACCGATCTCCCAGCACGCACGCACGAGCGGATAGGCATACACACGCAAGCGTTCATCGCCCACCACTTGATTGTGTGTTACACTTGCACCCAGATGAAACACGCCGTCTTCAAAACGAATCTCGTCCAAGCCGGGAACGCGGCTCACATCAATCACGATTTTAGGCGTGCGCACCTTCCGTTCGATTTCGAGCATCAAATCAGTGCCGCCATTGATGAGGCGTGCCTCGCGTTTGTGTTGAGCTAGCAACTCGATCACTTGATCAACGGACGTTGCCGTGATGAATTGTTCCCACATAGAACCTCTCAAAAATCGTACTTTTTACTTTTCCCTTCTTACTTGAATGACTTGGGCCATAATGCTCACCGCAATCTCTTGCGGCGTCTCAGCGTGAATCTCCAAGCCAATCGGCGCGTGCACGCGGGCGAGCATAGTTTCACTTACACCTTGCTTTTTTAATGTGTCCATCACGGTGAGCACACGTCGCCGGCTCCCCAGCATACCAATGTACGCCGCGGGCTTGCTCACCACGGCACTGAGGAGTTGCGCATCTAGGGTGTGCGCACGTGTCACCAACACTACGAACGTTTGCGGCGTGATTTCGATGTGTTTGATTTTTTCGATGAGATCGCCCGCGATGCGCTCATCGGCGTGAGGAAAATTCTCCGGCGTCACAAACGCCGGGCGATCATCCAACACGATGATGTGAAAGCCCAGAAATTTTCCCAACTGCGCGACCGCCGCGCCAATATGCCCTGCCCCCACAATCACCAGTGTCGGCGTGGTGAGCAACGGTTCAACGAAAATTTCCATCTCGCCGCCGCAGATCATCGGGTCGCCGCGCTCTTCATTCGATAACGTCATATCGAGATAGCGAGGTTGTCCGTCTGCCAGCGCGTCCTTCGCGGCGGCAATCACGCGCAATTCCATCTCGCCGCCGCCAATCGAACCGACAATCGAACCATCCGGATAGACGAGCATTTTTGCACCC
Source organism: Chloroflexota bacterium (assembly GCA_037440625.1). Taxonomy (GTDB): domain Bacteria; phylum Chloroflexota; class Anaerolineae; order UBA4142; family UBA4142; genus DAOTXS01. Next base: position 132,519 of record JBBITT010000001.1, on the reverse strand, counting down.
ACGTTGCGTGGGCTGGCACCGCGCGTCTTCACCACGGTGGCAAGCGCGGCTGGCTTGTTATTTTGCAATACCTCAACGATTGCTTGCGAAATTGCATCCATATCAACCTGCCTACGGCGGCTTGCTTGCTACACCCACTTGCTTCGCCAAAACCAAATCATCATTCCGATGGGGACGATGATCAGCAAACCTATCATCACCCCAAACGCAATGGGGTTATCAAAAGGCAATTGGGTAAAATTCATTCCGCCAAAGCCAACCAGAAATGAAATCGGCATAAAGATCGTGGTCAAGAGCGTGAGCCGCTTCATCACTTCGTTCAAACGGTTCGAGACGGTCGAAAGGTACGCATCGAGCGCATTGCCCAATAAATCGCGCGAAGTTTCGATGAGGTCATAGATGCGCACCAGATGATCATAGACATCGCGATAGTACACCGCCGTGCGCAGATTGATCAATTCGTAGCGTGTGCCGGCGAGCGCGTTCATTGCCTCGCGCATCGGCGCGACCATCTTGCGCAAATAGACTAGTTGTTGTTTCAACGCAAAGATGCGTTGCATTGTTGCTTGCGTCGCATGCTCCAGAATCACATCTTCCAGTTCGTCAATCTCGTCTTCGATTTCGTCGAGCAAGGGAAAGAACGCATCTACCATCTGGTCCACGATTTGGTACAACAACATATCGGCGCGATAGGCACTGGTGCGCGAATCGGCGAGGCAACGCGCGCGCATCGCTTCGATCACGGCGAGCGGCTCACGATGAACGGTGATGAGATAATCCGCGCCCAAAAAGACTTCCATCTCTTGCGCAACGAGCTCACCGTTCTGGCGCGTTACCGCATCCACCGAAATGAATAGATAGCCATCGTACGGTTCCACCTTGGCGCGTTGATCAAAATGCCGACAATCTTCGATAGCAAGGGGATGAAAATTGTATTCGCGTGCGAGCCAGTTCAAATCATCGTCAGTGGGCGCCGCCACATCAAGCCAGACGATTGTGTCGTTGGGCAATGGGTGTGGTGCATCAGGCGGTAGCGTGATGGTTGCGCCAGTATCCAAGTTGATGTGAGTGATCGGCATTGCGATTATTCCTTGGGCATCAACGCGTTCAATTGTTGTACAAGCGGTTCAAGCGCAGTTGGAATATTTCCATCAAACACTTGAATCAAGTTGGAACGATTGCTCAACCGCGCGACGATTTCGTACGCGTACGCGTCAGCGGGTGGTTTGCCTTGCACCGAAGCCAAGCGAAAGAAACCGGCTTGATTGAGCATCTTGCGCAAGCGCGCGATCTGCGCATCGTTCAACTTGCGTCCCACCCGTGCATAAACTTCTTTCGATAAATCCGGTCCACCGTAACTCACGCGCCCATCCGGATAGATCACAATCTCGCGCGAAGAAAATGGGGCGCCGCCACTTTTGCGAAATGCCATAAACGCGCCGAGCGGTAACTGCAGGCGCTCTAGTTTGGGCGGCGCGGGTGGCTGGGCTTGATTGGCAGCGGGCTCGTCCGGTGAAACCGGCACCGTGTCGTTTTTTTCATCGTTCATTGGAATACTCCCTTTGTGCGGGGTCTAGTAGTGCACCAACATGAAAGTGCAGGGTGGAAACTCGATTTTTTAGCCACGTTTGTCGCCGTCTTCCCATTGGTCTGGTCTGCCGCTATGTCATGTTGTTGCACTAGCGCCCCAAGAAAATCAACACCCCTGCCACGATTGCCAAGATCGCCAAAACACTGGCAAGGTTGGGAAAACTCAATCCAAAGTGAGTCAACCCGGTGAGAATCAGCCAAGCGCATAACGCCAACATTCCCAGTTTTTGTGAGGTGTCTCTCATCGTCCTCCTCCTACGTTGATGGAATGGTCAAGCGCAACGCTGTTTGTAATAACACATTTGCGCCATTCACGCAATCTTGCCATGCGGTCAACTCGCGCGCGGAATGGCTGGCGCCCTCCACCGATGGCACAAAAATCATTCCCACTCGCCAGTGCGGCGCCAATGATTGGGCATCATGCCCCGCGCCAGAAACAATTGGCATCCACGACAAGCCTAATGTTTCGCACGATTCCGCCAAGGCGTGTTGGATTTCTTCACTCATCGGCGTGGGCGGATGTTTGCCCAGAAATTCAGTTTCGATTTCCAATCCAAATCGGCGCGCCTCGACGTGAGCGCGTTTGAGCAGTTCGGCTTCAAGGCACGCAAAACGGTCTTGAGCCGGCGCGCGAAATTCAAGCGCGACGACAACGCTGGCTGGCACAATGTTGAACGCGCCCGGCGCAAACTCCATCTTGCCGATGTTGGCGACACAGTCCGGAAAGTTGAGAATAATGATTTCGCGCAACGCGCGCGCAAATGCGCTGGCCCCTTGCCCGGCATCGCGCCGTTCTTGCACCGGCGTGGTGCCGGCATGATCCGCCCGTCCGATAAATTTCAAACGATACGAACCAATGCCCACAATCTCGGTCACCACACCGATCTTCTTTTGCGCGCGCTCCAGCCGCCGCCCTTGCTCGATATGCAATTCCAAATAACCAGCCACCGAATCACGCGGACGCGCCGCATCAAACAAACCTTGTTCGGTCAAGCCGGCGCGCGCTAGCCCGGCTTCCAAGTTTGCGCGTCCGCCGCGCGGGTTCTTTAAATCGTCTGGCTTTAATTTACCGGCAATTGCTGCGCTGCCCAGAAAACCCACGAGCGTACCTTCTTCGTCGGTGAAATCAATCGCCTCAAGATTGGTCGTGAGGGCGATGTTATTTTCCTTCACCACGCGCAACACTTCGAGCGCGGCGCAAACTCCTAACGCGCCATCAAAGCGTCCGCCGTTTGGTACCGAATCAAGATGCGAGCCGAGCAAAAGAGTTTTTGCATTCTCGCCGGCACATTGCAAGAACGCGGAATGATTGCCCGCGCGATCGGTACGAAACGCCAACCCAGATTGCTCAATTTGGGCGCGAAACCATGCACGTGCAGCAAGGTGCGCTTCGCTGAAGGTTGGACGATGCACGCCGCCATCGCCGGTTGCGCCAATTTGAGCGAACGCGTCAAAATCGGCGCGCATCCGATCCGCGTTGATCCGGAGAGTGGTGAAGGACATTGGTTATGCCTAATAAAATGTGGTGCGCCGAACGGGCTGAAACAATTCTTTGCGATGCACGCACACTGGGTCAGCAGCGCAATGGGCGCAATCCGGCGCGATCATTTCCGGACAACGCCGCCGTGCGTTGAAAAAGAACCAATCCACCGCGCCCATCGGCTTGCCGCTCAAACGTTGCACACGTTCTATCGCGGTGTACGCCACTCGCCGAATCGCCCACTCGTCCTCGGCTGACAATAACGCGCGATTCACCAACGCTTGGTACAAACGTGGATCGTTGACCTCAATCAATCCCATTCGCAAACACGAACGTTGCAAATGATAATCAATGATGGGCGGAACGCTTTCGCCGACATCGGTGCGCAAAAATTTTTCCGGGCGTTGTTGCAGGATGATGGCGAGCAGCGCGGATTTTTTGCGCAACGGATCTTCTTTGTAGCCACCAATGTGATCCAACTGCATCAAAAAAGTTTGGAGCGGTTGGTTGGAAGCATTCGCACGCGCAACGATCTGCGCTGGCGTCCACCCCAACGCCAGCATATCGCGGCCGTACTGTTGGGCACAGCGCCAGTGTTCTTCCCAGATCGGCAAGCGCGCGCTATCGTCTGAAGCAAGACGCTGCAAAAATTCGTCTTGGGTAACCTGTGCTTGGGCAGCCGGTGTGAGTCCCTCGACATCGGTGACCAGCCACCGATGATACACTGCCCACAGATAATCGCTCCCCTTGAGGGTGCGCCCGTTCAACGCGGCAAGGAAGGGCTGAGTGTAACGCATGCCATCATCATGCCAGAAACCAAATTGTTGCAAGGTGCTCGCAAAAAAGAAATCGAGCGCGCGCGGATCGTTGACACGCGGAAAATGATCGCCGCAAAAATCGAAAGGCGTTACCGCATCCAGTCGTGCAATCAAACTAGCCACCCGTTCGACTTGGGCATCGTTCACTTGAACGCGCGGATCGCTAGGAATCGCTGGCAAAGGTGGCGGTTGCAAAAGCATCGTGGGACCGACGGCGGTTACCATCTCGGCGGCGCACACAGCGGCTTGTTGTGCCGCACAAATGGGATGCACCCCTTGGAGGAGCAATGCCATCGTTGTGCCGGCAAACGTATCGCCCGCGCCGGTCGGATCGAGTTCTTGAATCGCGACGCTGGGAACGTTCGTGTGATGATTCCCTTGGACGATGGTCGCCCCTTCCGCGCTGCGCGTAATGAATAAAAATTTTCCCGGCAGCGTTGTGGCATTCTCGATGCTTCCAAAAAGCAGGGTTGCTTCGTTGGTGTTGCAAAAGAAAATGTCTGCCTCGCCAAAAATCTGCCGAATGGTTTCCGGAAAATTTTTGACAGCGTGACCATACGTGCCGACAGCAACTCGCTGCCCCCTCGCTTTGAAATGACGCACATAAGCCAGTGGGCGTGCTGGATCGGCAAGGGGACCACAGTAAACCAAGTCGGCAGAAAAATTTTCAGTGGGCAAGTTTGCCGGCGTCAGTTGGGATTCCGCACCCCAGCGCGCGCTAACCAGTTCCGCTTTGCCGTGCCCATAATGCGCAATTTCAAAGCGCGGCAACTGATCCGGCGAAACGAGCGGACCGATCCAATGGATTCGTTCGGCGACCGGCGCAAATTCCCGCGGCATTGGATCCGGGCGCGGCGCAAACATGGTTACGTTTGCGCCAGCGCGATGAGCGGCGAGGGCGGTGTACAATCCCGCGCCGCCAATCGAATGTTCGGTGCGCCCGGCAAAATGAAGTACATCCACCGATGCGCCACCGATAATGAGCAACGTATTCAAAATCGCGGATTGACTCCAATCAAGAATTCGGTTATAATTAGAACAATAGTTCTAATTCGATAGGAGGGCACGATGCCCAAGTGGCGCAAGAAAACGAAACATCTCGAGGTGTTGTATGAATCGGATAAACCTCAACGCACCTCTGCCCCCGAAGATTTCGTTGGAAATTTTCTGGTGGGGATTTTCACCGCGTTCATCACCGCCCTCATCAGTCAAGCCCTCTCGAATCAAATCAACTGGTTCGTGGTTGTATTGATGGCTGGGCTGGCGTTTATGGTGTTGGCAATGTATCAAAGCCGGCGCTGATGGATCAGGGCTGACATATTTTTCTCCACACCCGTTCTGGGGATTTCATGCCTCCAAACGCTCATCGTATCGAACACGGCATCTAGGCGCAACGCCATCCCACCACACATTCGTTACAAATCTATCGCAGAGATTTTCCCAATCCAAGGTAGGCCGCAGGATTTCAAAAGAGCCCTCGCGTTGGGCACACAGTTTCAACAATTCAATCAAGTTATGCGTTCGCGCCGGTTCCATCTTTTGTAACATCAGAAACGCTTTAAGATATTTTTCGGCACACTGTTGAGAAAGATAACACGCGGAATCATAATTGGGGGACGTCCCGTGCACGTAATTCACGTTGCGCTGTATTAAAATCACCTTCGGCTTTGGCGATCCATTCCTCAAGAACGACGTTCATACATCACCTTGCCCTTGGTAACAATTTCGCGCAAGAAATAATCGCCCCTAGCAATCCGTGATTTGATTTCGCGCGGCGCATACACAAGAATATCTATGCTAAACGGATGAGGCGACAGCGCGCGTGCAATCTCAATCTGCTTGGCGAGTGGACGCTCGCTGGTCTTCATCACCACCAATAAATCCACATCACTATACGGATGCGGCTTGCCGTAGGCGTACGAGCCAAAGAGGATGATGCGTTCCGGATCAAATTTCTCGGCGATGCGCTTGGCCATTGTAGTAATCTCACGCCGCGGGATGCGGGTAACTTTTCTACGATGGACCATTTTAGCTTTCATCGTCTCATCTGTCTCCACACCCGCTCCGGCGTCATCGGAATCTGGTTCATCCACACACCCACCGCATCGTACACCGCGTTTGCCACCGCGGGGGCAACGCCATCCATCGGAATCTCCGCGACGGCTTTCAAGCCAAAGGGATGCGACGGTTCGTACGTTTGCACGAAAATCGTTTGCAGTTCCGGCATCTCATCCGCCGCAAAAATCTTGTAATCACCCAATTGCCGAATCACCGAATCACCACGTGCATCGTACAACATCTCTTCGCACACGGCGTACCCCAACGCCTGCGTCATGCCTCCTTCGATTTGGCCCGACGCCGTAACCGGGTTGACAATGACTCCGCTATCCACCGCCATCACCAATTTCTCCACGGTGATTTGCCCGGTCTCGGTGTCCACCAGCACTTGGGCAAATTGCGCGGCGAACGGCGGCGGCGATTTGGGTGAGACGTACGACGCGACAGCCATAATTTGATGCTGATCTTGGTGGTGCAACGATTCGAGCGCGACATCGGCAAGCGTTACGAATCGGCCATCTGGGGCAATGACTTTTTTATCGTGCAGGTGCAGACGTTCCGCCGGAACATCTCTCATCTCCAGCATCCGTGCTGCCACCTTCTTGATCTGTTCGGCAACTTGCTCTGCCGCTTTGACCACCGCGCCGCCAGAAATGTATGTTGTGCTCGATGCGTACGCCCCTTTATCGAACGGGGTGAAATCGGTATCGCTCGAATAGACGATGATGTCATCCACCGGGCACCCCAGAATTTCGGCGGCCAGTTGTGCCAACACCGTATCCGACCCCGTTCCCAAATCGGTTGCGCCGACGAGCAAATTGAACGAACCATCGTCGTTGATCTTGATGGACGCGCCACCCATATCGAGGTACGGAATCGCCGTGCCTTGCATCACACACGCCACACCGATGCCACGCCGCAAATGCGGCTTGCCGGGTACAAGATGCCATTGGGCGTTACCAAATTTCTCGCGCCAGCCCATGGCGCTTGTTCCTTGCGCCACACATTCCGGCAACCCGCATGTTTCGATGATTTCCGGATGCGGCTCGCGTCCTTCACTCCACGCTTTCGAGGTAGGCAGTTCATCGCCGGCTTTGACCGCGTTCTTTAACCGAAATTCGATGGGATCGAGACCAAGGGCACGCGCAATCTTTTCCATATGCACTTCGAGCGGAAAGAAACCTTGCGGCACACCGTACCCGCGATACGCGCCGGCAGGAGGCGTGTTGGTATACACGACGTGCGCGTGAAATTTGATGTTTGGCGCGTTGTACAAACCCATACACTTTTGCCCGGTGTTGCCGGTCACGGTGAGCGCGTGGCATCCGTACGCTCCCGTATCGCTCAATGCATACATTTCATTCGCGACCATCGTGCCATCGCGTTTAACGCCGGTTTTCATTTTGATGCGCATTGGATGACGCGAGCGCGCGGCGATAAATTCTTCTTCGCGGGTGTACTCCAAGCGCACCGGCCGCCCGGTTGCAATGGTCAAGTGTGCAGCGATGTCTTCGATCAATACTTCTTGCTTGCCGCCAAAACCGCCGCCGATACGCGGCTTGATGACGCGAATGCGTTTGGGTGGCAGACCTAGCACCGGCGCGAGGATGCGCCGCGCGTGAAAGGGCACTTGGGTCGAAGTGCGAATCACCAGCCGATCATCTTCGTCCCAGTACGTTACCACAACGTGCGGCTCGATGTGCGCTTGTTGAACCTTGGGGACAAGGTATTCGTCTTCGAACACATAATCGGCTTGTTTGAATCCTTCCTCCACGTTGCCAATTTCAATTTCGATTTTTGCGGCGAGATTTTTGGAAGGATCGGATTCGGCAAAATTCACGTACTCGAGTTCGTCGTGGATGCGCGGCGCACCCGGTTTCATCGCCTCGCGCGAATCGAGAATCGCCGGGAGTTCTTCGTACTCGACCTCGATCAATGCCAGCGCGCGTTCCGCCACCTCTTCCGATTCCGCCGCCACGAATGCCACGCGATCGCCAACGAAACGCACTTTGCGGTCGAGCGAAAAAGTATCGAGGGGACCGGGGATGGGATCGGACTGCCCGGCGGTGGAATAGACGACGCGCGGAATATCGTGGTAAGTTAGTACCGCATGGACGCCGGGGAGTGCGCGTGCTTTTGACGCGTCAATGTGCTTGATGCGGGCATGCGCGACGGGGGAGTGCAGCACTTTGGCGTACAACATTCCACGCAATTCAATGTCATCGGTGAAGGCCGGTTTACCTTGCACGAGTTTCGCCGCGTCCACTTTTTTCTCGGGTTTGCCGACCACGTTGGTCTCGGGAATCGAAGGTGCGACGATCAGCGTGGGCGATTGAGTGGTGAGGAGATTGGGTGATTCGGCGATTGGGTAATTGGGGGGTTCGGTGGTTGGGAGCCTCACCGGGATGGCGGGTTGCTCAACCGCCCACTCACTCGATTTTCTATCGCCCCGCATCATTTCTGCCGCGCGCAATACCGCCTGCACCGGTTTGACATAGCCGGTGCATCGGCACAAGACACCGCTGAGCGCATTGCGCACTTGGTCTTCGGTGGGCGTGAGCGTTTGATCCAGCAACGATTGAGCCGCCAGAATCATTGCCGGCGTGCAATAGCCACATTGCAATGCGCCGGTTTCAATGAACGCTTGTTGAATCGGATGCAATCCCGCCGTGTGTTTCCAACCTTGCTCGGCGACCTGGCCCAGCGCTTCAATCGTGGTGATGTGCTTGCCTTGGGCTTGGATGGCAAGCAGCATGCACGAATTCATCGGCACGTCATCCACAAGGACGGCGCAGGCGCCGCATTCGCCATTGTCACAGCCATGCTTGACCCCAAAATATCCGTTGGCGCGCAAGGCATGCAAGAGCGTTTCGTTAGGGGCAACGTTGAAAATTTTTTCTTCACCATTCACGCTAAGAACAAGTTGCATGATTAACCTCGGTGAGTGGCGCGGCGTGACTGGCTGGTTCTCTTCTTAGTTTTATGCAAGAGCTGGAAGGTTGCGCTCAAGGGAAGGCACGCCGGCGTTTCGGTGTTGGTAAATCGCTGGATGAAATCAATGATGGAAAAGCCAACGATCGTGTCGCTGGCTGGTTCGAGATGGAGAATGACGTTTTCATTGAGCGCGACGGAATCGGTATAGACCGGGTGGCCGCAGGAGACATACAAGACATCCGCTTTGTGATCGTAGAGAAACGTGAGGGGTTGGTTCATCATTGACCCACCTTCTAGCCGATCCTGCCGGCTCGAATCTAATTTTCTGACCCGCGCATCCATTATACCACACAACCTAGACCGCGTTAAATTCTTGAGTTGTTTGACAACGGGACTCTTTTTTTGGATAATGAAACCAAATCTTTTAGAAAGGAAACCGATGTCACCTCGGAGAGGAGATCCCAAAAACAAAGCGCCTGCCAGTCGTGGCTTGCCCACTTGGGCGATGGCGGTTGGCATTGGCGCGCTGGTCATCGTCGGCGTGCTCGTGTTGTTCAATTTACAGACTCCCCAAGCCGCGCCGGGCACCCCCAGCAACACGATAGCGTCTGGGCGCACCAAAGGCGACCCGAATGCCAAAATCGAATTGGTCGAGTGGTCAGATTTTCAGTGACCCTTCTGCAGAGATTTTGCTGTTGGCGCGGAGCGTCAACTCGATCAAAATTATTTCCAAACGGGCAAGGTCAAGTACACGTACAAGTACTATCCCGTCGTAGATATGAGCGCACAGCGCGGCATCAACGAATCCCATTGGGCGGCGTACGCGGCCGAGTGCGCCAATCGGCAAGGCAAGTTTTGGCAGTACTATGATAAACTGTTCGGCGAATGGCGCGGGGAATTTGTTGGCACGTACACCAAAGCCAATTTGAAAAAGTATGCCGCTGACATCGGCTTGGAGACAGTCGCTTTCAATAAATGTGTGGACAATGAAGAAACCGCGTCGGTCATCCAAGCCGAGATTGCCGAAGCCCGACGGTTAGGAATTCAAGGCACCCCCACGTTTATGATTGGCGGTAGAGTGTTGCAAGTGCGCACACTCGATTATTCGGAATTTGCACGCACGTTCGATGCATTGCTGAAATGAATTTTTAAACCTTGCGCGGATGGCAGGTCCTCGCAAGGTTTTTGTTTGGGAGGTACAGTGTCGTACACAAAACAAATCCGCGCCCTTTTATTCGCCTTGTGGATTGGCTGGGGCGTGGCGTGCAGCACCCCCACCCAGACCCCCGCACCCACCGCCACACCCGTACCACCCACTGCGATCAAAACCATCGGGCGCACCAAAGGGAATCCGGATGCCAAAGTGACGCTCGTTGTGTACGCCGATTTTCAATGCCCCTACAGTCGGCGTTACTGGCGCGACCTTGAACCGCAGATCGAAGAGGCGTACGTGCAGACCGGCAAGATCAGTTACACGTACAAATATTTTCCGGTCATTGACGGCGACCGCATCGGTGAATCACATTGGGCGGCCTACGCCGCCGAATGCGCCAACGAGCAAGGCAAGTTTTGGGAATATCACGATAAACTGTATTCGGAATGGTTCGGAGAAAACTCGGGTGCCTACACGCGCAACAATTTGAAAAAATACGCCGCCGAACTCAATCTGGATACCACCCAGTTCAATGCCTGTCTCGATTCCGATCGGTATGCCCAACTCGTGTTAGACCAACTCATCGAAGCGTTGCAAATCAAATTGCCGGGCACACCAACGTTTTTGATCAACGGGCGCAAAATAGATACCCCCACCCTCGATTACGCTGAATTTTGGAAACCTTTGGAAGCCGAGTTGACACTTCGGCGATAACGCGGCAAGGGAGGCGCGCCAAGATTTGCCCTGACCTACTTGCACCGGGGCGGCCTCAATGTTAGAATACGTGCGATGTTGGCACTCTTGCGTAAGGCGTACCGTGATCTCACCCAGCGGCGCGTACGCTCCCTCTTGACCATTGGTGCGATTGCGATCGGTGTGGCGGGCATCGTGGCGATTGTCTCCACCACGCAAAACCTCGCGCGCGCGCAAGCCCAAGCGTACGCCAACACCTCGCAAGCGGATATTACGTTTTGGGTTTGGGATGCCCCGCCCAAAACCGCGCGCGCGCTCGAGGAAGTCCCCAACGTAACCGCGACCGAACTCCGCAACACGTACTTTACTAAATGCAAATGGAACAACGAATATCGTGATGTGAACTTTTGGGGGATTGAAAACTTTGCCGATCAACGCATCAATCAAATTCGTTTGCTCGATCCGGCGCCCAAGCCCGGCGAATTTCTGGCTGAGGTCAGCGTGCGCGATTGGCTCGGCGCGCACATGGGCGATGCGATTACGTGCCGCGCGCTCGATGGTTCAATGACGACGCTCACGCTTGCCGGCTTTGCCGCCAGCCCCAATTATCCCAGCGCGACGATTTTGGATTGGGCAAATGTGTACGCCAACGCGAGCGATGTGCGGAAAATGTTGGGGATTGGCGGCGCGAATCAAGCCTTGCTCAAAGTCAACGATATGAGCACGGTGCGCGAGACGGCGCGTGAAGCAGAGCGATTGTTGAACCGGCGCGGCGTTGAGCATAGTGCACCCACCCTCCGCGACCCGGAAAACTTTTTGGGCAAACGTGAACTGGACGCGCTCTTTGTCTTGCTCACCGTCTTTTCCGGCGTCGGCTTGGTGACCAGCGGTTTTCTCGTGGCAAACACCCTTGCCGCGATGACGGCAGAACAAGTTGGTGAGATCGGCGTGGTCAAAGCGATTGGCGGAACCCGTTGGCAAGTGTTGACAATCTATCTCATCGCCGCAATGCTGTACGGTATTCTGGGCACACTCATTGGCATCGTTCTCGGTGCGCTGGGCAGTTGGCGATTGCTCGATCACCTCGGAACGTTGCTCAACCTGGATATTTCTTTTGCGATTTCGCCGGAAGGCATCGGGCTGGGAATCATCGTTGGGATCGTGGTAACCTTCATCGGCGGATTACTGCCCTCCTGGGCAGGTACGGCGATTCGAGTTAAAGATGCGCTGGAAGCGTACGGCATCACCTCCACGTACGGCCAAGGTCGCGTGGATCGTTTGGTGCAACGAATCGTGGCGTTGCCGCCGCTCGCCGCGATGTCGTTGCGGAATCTGGCGCGTCGCAAAGCGCGCTCACTCATCACCACGCTCGTCATTGCGGTGGCGGTCGGCGCATCGCTCGCCGCGCAAAGTACGAGTACATCGGTGGACGCGGCGATTGATGGTTTGTTCCAAACGTATCGCGGCGATGCGTGGGTCTGGTTCGATCAATGGGTGGGCACCAATTTTGCGTCCAACTTTTTCACGGTCGAAGGTGTGCGCGCGGTTGAAGTGTGGTCACTGGGCGATGCCTGGGTTGGCACGGCGCGCGCGCGTTTGTGGGGCTTGCCAGCCAACACAACGATGTATGTGCCGCGTCTCGTTGAAGGGCGCTGGTACCGCGACGACGAAAACGACGCCGTGGTTGTGTCTACCGATTTGGCGCAAGAACGTGGACTGCGCCTGAATGATCGGATTGAAATCGAAGTGAACGAAACGCGGCGCAACTTTCGCATCGTGGGCATTACGATTGACAACAGCATCTTTTTGGGGAGTACGGTAGCCGGCAAGGTTTTCTTGCCCGAAGTGATCGTCGAACGCATGCAAAATCGTTTGGGATGGACGCTCTTCTTTGCACTCTCGTTTGATGCGCACGACCCAGCCACGGTGGAAAAACGTTTGGGGCAAGTGCAGACCAAGTTTCGGCAATTTCAAATGGGCGCCGATTCCGCCTATCGCGAAGTGCGCGGCGCCAAAGAACAATCGCGCATCTTGTCCTTGACGCTGTATGTGATGAGTTTGATTATTGGCATAATTGGTGCACTCGGCGTGCTGAATACCTTGACGCTCAACGTGCTGGAGCGCCGCCGCGAGATTGGCGTGTTGCGTGCGATTGGCGCAGCGGACACCAATCTGATTCAAGTGTTCCTGACCGAAGGTTTGGCATTGGGCTTGGGGGGATGGATGCTTGGGATCATCATCGGTTATCCTTTGGGACAGTTGTTGCTTGGGTTGATGAAGTCGGTGCTGTTTCAAATTGATTACATTTTCAGTCCAGCGATGATTCTCACAAGTTTGTTCTTTGCGCTGGGGTTGGCAGCGTTAGCTAGTCTTGCACCGGCGTTGGGCGCGGCGCGGATGCGCGTAACCGAGGTGTTGCGGTACGAATAAGGCACAACTTGTCTGCGGTGATTTACAGATCATATTGTTTAGCGACGCTAGGCACACTCTTGGATTCGTGATATAATTTGGATACCAATCTATTTACGCGAGGATACTATGCCTGGCAGAGGTTCTGCGCCACGGGCTGGTAAAGCCCTACAACAAAAGGTTGTTGAGTTAGCCAAGAGCCTGGGATTGAAAGCTGAAACTGAGGTAACCGCCGCGCGGCGTATCTGGGGATCAAAACGGCACATTGACGTTGTCCTGACGCAAGCTCAGACGCGCAAAAAACTTGGAATCGAATGCAAGGCGCAAGCAGAAGGTGGCACTGCCGAAGAAAAGGTATTCGCCACGATTCAGGACATTGAATCCTGGCCCATCCCGGGCATTGTGGTGATCGAAGAGGAGAGTTATTCCGATAGCGTAAAAGGATGTCTGATCTCCACCGGCAAAGTTGTTCTGTTTGATGATTTGGAAGACTGGTTACGGCTGTTCTTTTAATTTGGAGAGGGAAAGATTCCTAGCGGCGGATAAGTATTGAGGGAACCGGAATTATGAAACAATATGAGGCAGTGATTCAAACGCTTGAAAAACTAGGGGGACAAGCAACGCTTGCTATGCTTTATACTGAAGTAATGAAAATCAAGGAATGTCAGTGGGGGACCAAAACGCCATTTGCTTCGATCCGAAGGATCGTTCAGACGCGACCAGAAATATTCAAAGTAAGACCAGGGTTATGGGCACTTTGTTCATACAAAGAGAAACTTGGATTGACCGGATCTAGGAACGAATCTGACAGAATGGTTGAAGAAACCCATTCTTACTATCAAGGCTTGCTGGTTGTGATAGGAAACCTCCGTGGCTTTTCGACCCTAGTGCCAAATCAAGACAAAAACAGGTTGTTTGTGTACAAACCTCTTGGCGAGTTATGTACATTGCGGAAGATCCCACGATTCAGCCACGATTTTCTGGTAAGAAGAACCAGCACTGTAGATGTGGTTTGGTTTAACAGTCGTCAAATGCCAAACAGTTTATTCGAGGTTGAATACTCGACCAATATTCAAACTGCACTCTTAAAATTCTATGAATTACAGGATTTCTACACGCGGATGGTCATCGTTGCACACGAGAGTCGGCAGCGCGAATTTGAGTACAAATTACGTCACGCCGCGTTTAGCGAAATTAGTCAGAGGGTAAAATTTTTAGGATATAGTACCCTTGTCAGACAGTACGAATACGAATCGTTGAAAGCCAGTGAGCCTTTTGTTGCCTGAAAGAGTTTTCCAATGCAAAGATTCGGTGTACGCCAATTTGACAGCGACACTTTCATCATTATAGACTACCATGAACACTGAAAAGTCTGCATTTGCGAAAATTAGATGGCCACTGATAAATTGACCGAGTTGATCGTCACCAACTATCCGCTAGAGATGAAATCTCAATTGCGTTTATTGGAATCACGCGCACCTTTTCTGAGCCACACGGTTTCGATTTAATATTCGCATCTACCTGCTGGCCATCATTCCAAACCTTGTGGTGTCAGCAGGTTTTTCTATTTTAATCTTCCTCCAAGGAGGCGGCATGGCACAGAAGAAACTTCCCCCCAAACGCTCCCCGCGCCAACTAGACGAGACCGCCCGGCGACGCCGGGTGATGGTGATGATTCACGGCGCGGGACCTTTTCCGCCCGATTGGTACAAACCCCTCGTCGCCGCCATCGAACAGGAATTGGGGCACCCCTTTGATTACTTGCCGGTGTACTTTGCGGACGTGGGTACGCGGCGCGCGGCGCTAGCCGACTCACCGAGCAAAGCCAAGTTCAAAGCCGCGTTTCAAAAAGAATTACAAAAATCGTTTCAAGCGACCACGTCAACACTGCCAGCACATCGCCGAGGACGCGCGGTTGCCGTACGTTCGCCCTTGCAAACGTACGCCATGACCACGCAACACGTTGCCGATTATTTTTTCTCACCTGCCCTCCGCGCCGCCATCCAAGCACGGCTCATCGAGAAACTAGATGAGGCACGCAAAAAATTTGATGAAATCGTTCTCGTCGCGCACAGTCTGGGCACGGTTGTCAGTTTCGATGTGCTCAAACAATACGCGGGACGTTACAACCTCGTCGCCTTTTTCACCGCCGGCTCACCCATCGCCAAGTTGCGCCGCCTCGGCAAATACGATGAACGCTTGGGCGCGATTGATTACCAACACGTCCGCCGTTGGTATAACGTGTACGATACAACCGATTGGGTAGCGGATCCGTTGGGACCCGCCTTCCCCAAGCCGGGCTATCGCGTGTTCGATGTGTTTGTGGACGTGGGCGTACTGCCGGATGCGTCGCACGATTATCTCAACAATCGTGAAACCATTCAACTCTTCGCCGAGGCAATGCGCTAGAAAATACTTTTACCGGAGAACTCGATGAAAACTCGTGCCGCCGTTGTCCGCGATTATAACCAACTCACCATCGAAACCATCGAACTCGATCCACCGCGCGCGACCGAAGTGTTGGTGCGTGTCTATGCTGCCGGCGTTTGCCATTCCGATTTGCACACGATGCGCGGCGAACTGCGCGCGACGCCACCCATCGTCCTAGGTCATGAAGGTGCTGGCATTGTGGAGCAAGTGGGCGAGCGGGTAACGCGCGTAAAACCGGGCGACCGCATTCTCGTCAACTGGGTTCCCGCTGATGGCACGTGCCCCACTTGCTTGAGCGGTTATCCCAATCTGTGCGAGCGTTTGCCCAAAACGACCTTGGTTGGCACCTTGCCCGAGGGCACCTCGCGTTTGCAAACGCTCGATGGTTTGAAACTCAAACATTATCTTGGCTCGTCCACCATGTCCGAATACATCGTCATTGATGAGCGCGGCGCGATTCCCTTTCCCGACGATGTGCCGTTCGATGTTGCCGCGATTACCGGTTGTGCGGTTGCGACCGGTGTAGGTGCAGTACTGAACACCGCGCGTGTCATCCCGGGAAGTTCAGCGGCGGTGATCGGTTGCGGCGGCGTGGGCTTGTCCATGATTATGGGCTGCCAACTTGCCGGCGGTTATCCAATTATTGCGGTAGATGTGATGGATCGCAAACTCGAATTCGCGCGTCAGTTCGGCGCGACGGAAACACTCAACGCGCTCCAATGCGATGTCGTCGCCACGCTGCGTTCGCTCACGCGGATTGGTCCCGATTACGTGTTCGATTCGGTGGGATCGAGCGTAACGATCACGCAAGCCTTGCAAGCCGTGCGCCCGGCCGGCACCGCCGTGATCGCCGGGATGCATTCCGCCAAAGAGCAAGTTTCGATTCCGGCCGGCAATTTGATTTTCCAAAACAAACAATTGCTGGGATCGTTCTTTGGCTCCACGCGCCCGCTCAGCGATATTCCGAAACTCATCGAACTGTACCGCGCGGGACGCTTGCCGGTGAACCGGCTCATTACGCAACGTTACACGCTCGCTCAAGCCGCGCAGGCGTTCGCCGATATGCAAGCCGGCACCATCGCGCGTGGCGTGATTGTGTTTGACTAAGTCCACCACAGAGCACACAGAGTTTTTTCTGTGACCTCTGTGTGCTCTGGTGAAATTTCAGAGGACTCGATGATCAAAGCACTTCTCTTCGATTTGGACGGCACATTGATTGACGACTCGATGGATACTTTTTTGCCGCCGTACTTTACCGCGCTGTGCAAAAAACTATCTCACCTGGTGCCGCCGGAAAAATTGATCGCGCAATTGCAAGCCTCCACCCGCGCCGCAGTGCTCAACAACGATCACGCGCGCACCATTGCCGACGCCTTCGCCGCCGATTTCTTTCCCAAGATCGGCATCCCGGCAGAAACGCTGATGCCGCTGTTCGATGACTTTTACGCGACCGAATATCCGCAATTGCGCGCACTCGTCAAGCCAATTCCCGTTGCGCGTTGCGTTATCGAGCGAGCGCTTGAGCGTGGCAAACAGGTGGTGATTGCGACGATGCCGGTTTTTCCGCGCACCGCCATCTGGCAACGGATGGAATGGGGTGGCATCGCCGATTTGCCGTACACCCTCGTCACCGATTACGAAACGATGCACGCCAGCAAACCGCACTCGGCGTACTATCGTGAAATCGCGGCGCGGTTGAACCTTGCCCCAACCGAGTGCTTGATGGTGGGCAACGAAATTCAAAACGATATTGCGCCGGCAAAGAAAATCGGCATGAAAACATTTTGGGTGACCCGTGATGCAGACACGGATACGCCGGCGGATTGGCGCGGCACGTTAGAAGATTTAGAGAAATTGCTGAATCAACTTTAGAACATTATTTGCACATTTGCGCGCAAAATGTTTTGTGGTATAATGCGAACGCACGCGGGCGGTTAGCTCAGTTGGTTAGAGCGCAGCGTTGACATCGCTGAGGCCATAGGTTCGACTCCTATACCGCCCATGCCAACAACATACGCTACGGCGATGACCAAGACGAGTAATCGAAAAGGTTGCGACAGGGAGACCTGGCTATGACTGCAAGCGGGGTCCGCAAACATTCGATGAAAACCACTTGCGAGCCAGTCGGCGCCACCGTTATCCGGCAATCGAGTGTGCATGCGCTCAATGATGCGCGTGTGTAAATCTGGGTGGAACCGCGGGAGAACTCTCTCGTCCCAAGGAGGACGTGGGGGTTTTTTATTTTTGATAGGTGAGGAGCGATGCGACTCGTAATGAAATTCGGCGGCACCTCTGTCGGCGATGGACAGCGTATCCGCGAAGTCGCGCGCCTCGTGTACGATCATCACGCGCAAGGCAATGCCATTGTTGTCGTGGTGAGCGCGATGAGCGGCGTGACAAACGCGCTCATTGATGCGGCGCGCCGCGCGGCAGAAGGCGATGATCGAGCGCTGGTTGAAACGCCGCGCGCGCTGATGGATCAGCATCTCAGCGCGGTCGAACACGCCATCGCCGATTCGGTTGCGCGCGAGCAATTACGCGAGCACATTACGCGCAGTCTCGCCGGCTTTGGCAATCTGTGTCGCAGCATCCACATCCTGGGCGAACTCACGCCGCGCGCGCTCGACGCTGTCGCATCGCTCGGCGAACGGCTCATCATCCCGGTGATCGCGCAGGCATTGCGCGAGCGCGGCGCGCGCGCCGAGCCCATCGAAGCGACGGAACTGATCGTCACCAATGACCATTTCACCCAAGCCGATCCCTTGATGGATGCCACGCGCGAAAAAACGCGCGCGCGGCTCCTGTCCTTGCTCGAGGCGCACACCATTCCCGTGACGACCGGTTTCATCGGCGCGACGCGCCATGGCATCGTCACAACGCTTGGACGCGGCGGCAGTGATTTTTCGGCGACGATCCTGGGCGCGGCAATTGACGCGGAGGAAGTGTGGATTTGGACCGACGTGAACGGCGTGATGACGGCTGACCCGCGCATCGTTCCGGACGCGCGAACGATTGACGAAATTTCGTACGCCGAAGCCGCCGAACTATCGTACTTTGGCGCGAAGGTGATCCATCCGAAAACTATCTCGCCGGCGGTCGAGCGTGGCATTCCCATCCGCATCCTGAACACGTTCAATCCAACGCATCCCGGTACACGCATCGTCCGCACACCCAGCGCGGACGGTCGCGGCGCGAAAGCGATCACAACGATTCGCCATCTCACGCTCGTGACCGTCGAGGGGCGCGGGATGCAAGGCGTGCCTGGTGTCGCGGCGCGCGTTTTTTCCGCCGTCGCACGCGAGGGCATCAATGTGTTGATGATCTCGCAATCGTCGTCGGAGCAGAACATCTGCTTTGTCATCGAAGCGCACGAGACCGCGCGGGCGGTCTCCGCGCTGCAAAAAGAATTCGCGCTGGAACAACTGCAGCACAATATTGATCAGATCAGCGCGCAAGAGCGCGTCGTGATCCTCGCCGTGGTGGGCGCGGGAATGAAAGCGACGCCCGGCATCGCGGCGCGCGTTTTCGCCGCGCTTGGTGAAAAGAATGTGAACATCATCTCGATTGCGCAGGGCTCGTCGGAGTACAATCTGTCGCTCGTGCTGGACGAGCGTGATGCCGACGAGGCAGTGCGCGCCATTCATCAGAGGGTTCAATTGCATGCCTGAGAAACGTTTGGGGGTTGCCATTCTCGGCGCGACCGGGCTGGTGGGTCAGCGCCTCGTGCAAATGCTCGCCGAGCATCCGTGGTTCGAGATCCGCGCGCTCGCCGCGAGTGACCATTCCATTGGCAAACGCTACGCGGACGCCGCCACGTGGCATCTGCCGGGCGAGATGCCGGCGCGCGCGCGCGCGCTGATCGTGCAGCCGTGCGAGCCGAGATTCGACGTGCCGCTCGTCTTCTCCGCGCTGCCGAGCGACGTCGCCGGCGCAATCGAAGAGGATTTCGCGAACGCGGGCTATCTCGTTTCGAGCAACGCGTCGAATCATCGTTTGGACGCGGACGTGCCGCTCGTCATTCCGGAAGTGAATCCCGATCATCTCAATCTGGTGCACGCACAGCGCGCACGGCGAAAATCGAATGGGGCGATCGTCACGAATCCGAATTGCTCGACGATTCATCTGACCCTCGCGCTCAAACCGCTGGCGGATCAATTCGGCTTGCGCCGCGTCATCGTGACGACGATGCAGGCGCTCAGCGGCGCGGGCTATCCCGGCGTCGCCTCGCTCGACATCCTCGACAACATTGTTCCCTTTATCAAAGGCGAGGAAGAAAAGTTGCAGAGTGAGCCGCTCAAGATTCTCGGCGCGCTCGCAAACGGGCGCATCGCGAACGCAGAGATTCGGATCAGCGCGTCGTGCAATCGCGTCGCGACGCGCGAGGGACATTTGGAGAGCGTGTCCGTCGAGTTCGTCGCCCAGCCAACGCTCGAACAAGTGCGCCGCGCGCTGGTCGAGTTTCACGGCGAACCGCAGAGGCTGCGCCTGCCGACTGCGCCCCAGCATCCGATTGTTGTACGCGACGAGCCGGATCGTCCGCAGCCCGGCTTGGATCGCGATGCCGAAGCCGGGATGGCATCGGTGGTGGGGCGCTTGCGCGCGTGCAGCGTGCTCGATTGCAAGTTCACGCTACTGGGGCACAACACGATTCGCGGGGCAGCAGGCGGCACGCTGTTGAACGCCGAGTTGCTCGTGGCCAAGGGGTTAGTGTGATAGTTTGATTGCGTCATTGCGAGGTGCGCCTTGAGGGGAACGAGCAAAGCAAGTCGAGTCGAAGGGTGCGCCGAAGCAAGCTCCATCTATTTTGCTTGGAGATTGCTGCGCCATGACAAATCCGGAAAGGAGTTTTGTGGCAACGATTGATTTGTTTCATTACGCGCGAGTGGAAGACTTGGACACTATTTCCGAAGAGGGTCTCAAAGTGGGGGCGCGTATCATGAAGGTGGATTCGGCATTGCGCGCCAATTCCGTGTATGCATGGCTGGCGCCGGATTACGATGTGATGGGATATAGCGAGAATCCCAAGTACGTTTGCTTGCGTGTGCGCGTGGAGGTAGCCCGTTGCCGCGTAGCCCCCATGGAACTCTTTATGGCGGCATACGTGAATCACATCGGACGGGGACAGCCCAAAAATCCGGAAATCGCTGCCCGCTTGATCGCCGCCTACGAAAAGATGGCGGTGCCCGTTGATCAGTACACTCAAGGCATGTTTCGATCACCCGAAGTATTGGTGGAAGGCGAGATCAACGCGGACGACATCGCCGTGGTGAAATCGCCGGAAGCCGGGACGCGTGGCGAAGAAAATCGTCGCTATTACGCTTCGCGTTGGGGCGAGCATCTCATTCGCGTGCTTTCGATTCCACGCACGCTGATGCAATTACGCGAACTGACCGAAGCGGCGACCAATCGCGGCGTGGCGGTACGCGTGGCAAAGCACGACGATGCGACCGCGTACCTCGAAACGTACATGCTCGTTGAAACCGGCGAATTCTTTACGGTTGAAAAAGAGGATTGACATGGATGAAAGATTACATGCCATCCGTCATTCGGCGGCGCACATTATGGCGCAAGCCGTGATGGATTTATTTCCCGGCACCAAATTCGGTTTTGGACCGGCCATCGAAGACGGCTTTTATTACGACTTTGAATTGCCGCGCCCCATCACGCCCGACGATTTGCCGGCGATCGAAGCGCGGATGAAAGAGATTATCGCCGGCAAGCACCCGTTCCATCACACCGAACTGACCATCGCGCAGGCGCGCCAACAATTTGCTGCGCAACCTTTCAAACTCGATCAGGTGGAAGCCTTGGCGCGCGGCGAAATGGGCGAACACGGCGAAGCGGATGCCAAGCCGGCATCCATGGTTTCGATTTATCAGCATGATCAATTCGTGGATCTGTGCCGCGGTCCACATGTGGCTCACACCGGCGAGGTCCCGGCGGACGCGCTCAAATTACTTTCGATTGCTGGGGCGTACTGGCGCGGGAGCGAAAAAAATCCACAACTCACGCGTATCTATGGTACCGTTTGGTACACCAAAAAAGAGTTGGACGCTTATTTGTGGCGACTGGAAGAAGCGAAAAAGCGCGATCATCGCAAACTAGGCAAGGACCTCGGCTTGTTTTATTTTTCCGATGAGGTGGGTCCCGGCTTGCCGCTCTTTACTCCCAAAGGCGAGATCATTCGGCACTTGATGGAAGAGTACGTCCGCGAAAAACAGACTGCGTATGGTTATCAGCATGTCTGGACCGGGCATATGGTCAAAGAGGACCTGTATCGCAAATCGGGGCACTATGATAACTATGTGGAATCCATGTTTCCACCGATGGTGGATGAAGACTTGGTCTTGCGCCTCAAGCCAATGAACTGTCCCAGCCATATGACGCTCTACAAAGAGATGGGCATCCACTCCTACCGCGAATTGCCCCTGCGCTTTGCCGAATTTGCAACGTTGTATCGGTACGAAAAACGCGGCGAATTGTCCGGGCTAACGCGCGTGCGCGCGCTCACTCAGGATGATTGCCACGTCTTTTGCACGGAAGAGCAGATCGAAAGTGAATTTACCCTCGCGCTCAAATTGATTCGCGAGGTGCTGGACACGTACCACTTCACAGACTATCGTGTGCGTTTGTCTTTGCGCGGGACGACCGGCAAATATGTGCAGGATGAGGAAAAGTGGGACAAAGCCACGCGCGCTTTACGCACCGCCCTCGATAAAAACGGCGTCGAGTATTTCGTTGCCGAAGGGGAAGCCGCCTTCTATGGACCCAAAGCCGATTTCATCGCCAAAGATGTTCTGGGACGTGAATGGCAACTCTCGACCATTCAAGTTGATTTTATTCAACCGGCGCGCCTCGGTTGTGAATACATCGCGGAGGATGGTTCAACACGGACGCCCGTACTGATTCATCGCGCGGTCACCGGCTCCACCGAACGCTTTTTGGGCGTCCTGATCGAACAATTTGCCGGCGCGTTCCCGGTTTGGCTGGCGCCAGTCCAAGCGATGGTTATCCCCATCACGGATCGCCATCACGAGTACGCGCAGTCCGTTGCCGCGCAATTACGCGAACACAAATTTCGCGTCGAAGTGGATCTGCGCAACGAACGCATGAACGCCAAAATCCGCGACGCACAATTGCAAAAGATTCCATATATGCTCGTTGTGGGCGACAAAGAAGAACAGAACCAAGCGGTTGCCGTGCGGCTGCGCTCCGGCGAAGATCTCAAAGCGATGCCACTCGCCCAATTTATCGAGATGGCAAAGCAGATTGTGCAAAGCAAATCCCTTGAACTCAAGTAACGACGGACAGCCAAAGACGGAGGACGTAAGTGAATCCTCCGTCTTTGGTTATTAGTGATTACAAATGACAAAAGGTCTGCTCAACACTTACCGTAATTATTTGCCGATCACATCCAACACGCCGTTGCTCACGCTCGGTGAAGGGGACACGCCACTGGTGCACGCGCCGGCAATTGCGCGCGAGACCGGTGCGGAGGTGTGGCTCAAACTGGAAGGATGCAATCCCACCGGCTCGTTCAAAGATCGCGGGATGGTGGTAGCAATTGCCAAAGCGGTCGAAGAAAAAGCGCGCGCGGTGATTTGCGCATCCACCGGCAACACGGCGGCGAGTGCGGCGGCGTACGCGGCGCGGGCTGGGTTGACATGCGCCGTTGTGATTCCGTCTGGCAAAATCGCAGTTGGCAAACTTTCACAGGCGATCATTCATCACGCGCGCGTTTTGCCGATTGAAGGAAATTTCGATAGCGCACTCAAGTTGGTACGCGAACTTGCCGAGCAAGGTTCGATCACGCTGGTCAACTCGGTCAATCCGTACCGCCTCGAAGGACAAAAGACCGGCGCGTTTGAAATCGTGGATGCGTTCGGCGATGCGCCGGATGTGCTGGCCCTCCCGGTCGGCAATGCCGGCAACATCACGGCATATTGGCGCGGGTTCACTGAATATCATCGAGTTGGCAAAGCGACGCGGCGACCCAAGATGTTGGGTTTTCAAGCCACAGGTGCCGCGCCCATCGTCAACGGTGCGCCGGTCGCACATCCGCAGACGATTGCCACGGCAATTCGCATTGGCAACCCTGCTTCGTGGCGCGGCGCGGTCAACGCGCGCGATGAATCCGGCGGCTTGATCGAAGCGGTGAGCGATGATGAAATTTTGGCGGCGTATCGTTTCCTCGCCGAGCACGAAGGGGTGTTTTGCGAACCGGCATCGGCGGCGGGCGTGGCAGGGATTTTCAAATTGGCGCGTGAACATCGTTTGCCGCGCGGCGCCAAGATCGTTTGCATCTTGACCGGGAGCGGCTTGAAAGACCCGGACAATGCAATTGCGCAAGCAAGTATTCCGTCAGCCATTCCAGCAACGATGGAGGCACTGGTACGCGCACTAGAACTCTGAATCTAATCACAGAGAACATAAAGGTACAAAGAAAAATAGAAACTCTGTGTTCTCTGCGACCTCTGCGGTGAAAAGAAAAAATGAGACTCAAAATTCGCGTTCCGGCATCTTCCGCTAATCTTGGTCCCGGGTTCGATTGTATGGGCATCGCGCTCGATTGGTGGAATACCATTCACGTTGAAACCATTGCGCGTGGACTGGAGATCGAATGTCCGCACGGTTTGCCGCGCAACAAGGACAATGCCGCCGTTCAAGGGTTAATGTTGGTCTATGAACGCGCCAAACAAAAAATGCCGCCGTTGCGCCTGCAAATGGATGCCTCGATTCCGATTGCGAGTGGTTTGGGGTCGAGTTCAGCGGCGTTGGTGGGTGGGATGCTCGCCGGCAATGCGTTGATGGGCAATCCTTTTTCGCGCGATCATCTGGTTACGTTTGCGACGTTGTTGGAGGGACATCCCGATAATGTGGCGCCCGCCCTGCTCGGCGGCTTGGTCGTTGCGGTGCAAGAAGGCGAGTTTGTCCAAGCGGCACGGATCGCCTTGCCCCGTCATTTGCGCACCGTGATCTTTGTGCCCACGCAAGCACTCTTGACCAAGGTCTCGCGCGGGGTCTTGCCCAGTCGCATTCCGCGCGCCGATGCAATTTACAACGCCGGGCGCACTGCGCTCTGGGTCGCCGCGCTGTACGAAAAACGATTGGACTGGCTCAACCAAGCCACCCGTGATCGTTTGCATCAACCGTATCGCGCCAAGTTGGTACGCGGGATGGATGAGTTGTTCGATGCGGCGCGGAATGCCGGCGCCAAAGGAGTCGCACTCAGCGGCGCGGGACCCAGCATCATCGCATTCACCCAAGGCAATACGAACAAGGTCGCGCGCGAGATGGAGCGCACGGCAAAACGCATCGGCGTCGAAGGGACGATTCGGGTTGTGGCACCCAGCCCACACGGCGCGCAGGTGGAACGCATCGGCTAGGGATCGTTTTTGCGAAAAGAGCGGCCGGTTGCCCCAGTCGCTCTTTTTAACTGATGTTACGCGGTCAACGATTTATTCACCACAAAGATCACAGAGTTCACTGTGTTCTCCGTGTGCTCTGTGGTAAAATCGCGTTCGGATCGGATTCATTTTTGCGACGCAGATTTTGGGATTTTTCCCGCTTCCTGCTCCCCGCCTCCTGCTTACCGCCTACTGCATCGCGCACCGCGACGCGTTGATCGGACGAGACCACTTCATCCAGACCATCGAGCAGCAGCAAACCGCGTCCCGCGTCCAGCGCGCGCTCGAAAAATCCACACGGCAAATCGAGTTGGGACGTTTGCTTGGCGTAGGTGTAAAAGAATTCGACGAGTGATTGAGCCGATGCGGCAAAGCGGCGGAGGGGAATGAGGATGGGCAAACCCAATTCTTGACGAAGGACGGAGGACGAACGATTAATGCCTTCCGTCCTTCGGCTTTCGTCTTTCGTCGCGCTTGCCGCCGTCAATGCGAGGTACCGCAACAACGTGGATTTGCCCGCGCCGGGATCGCCCACCACCATCAGGCGCGTGTGCGAACGCAACGCATCGTCCAGGGCGACGCGGCGCGTAGTCTTGCGTACACGCCGTTCATAAATTTCGTCGCTGATCCCTCGCAATGACACCTGAGCGGTTACGCGCAAACTTTTCGTCCGCCCTCAAATCCGCAATTGCGGCACGATGAACCCGAACAGACACACCAGATCGAGGAGGAGCATTGCCAGATACAACACGATAAACCCAATGCCCACGTACTCGCGTGCGACCAGTTCGCGCAAGCCGCTCACCCAGCCAAACGCAATGGCGATGAGCGAGACAAAAAGGTAGCGCCCTTGGAATTGCAGAAACTTGAAATTGTACGTGATATAATCGGCGAGGGCGATCAAGAAGAGCGTACCCAGCAACGCGATCCCTGCCCATTGCAGCGCGGTGAGTAGATCACGTTGGCGAGCCAGCCGTAAACCGTAAAACACCAAGCCAAGTAGAGCCATCGCGCTCAAAAGCGCTAGGGCAACATAGATACGATCGCTGACCAACACGCCCATCCAACCAAATTGCGCCCAGAACGATTTGAACGTGATCGCAAAGAAATCGAATGCGATGCGTTGGAATCCAAATTGGGCAACCATCTCGGCGGTAGTGGGCTGTCCGATGACGACGGCATCATGCCGCGCGATACCCAGCGGATCGGTGAGACCATACGTGAGCGCGCCACGAATGAACATGGGGGAGGCAAGGCAGAGGGCGAGCGCGAAAGAATAAAACGTCAAACGTAAACTGCGCAATGCAAAACGAGGAGCCAGTTTAGCGGACGCGATGTGTGCGCCGATCAGCAGCGCCGCGCCCGGCACATAGATGGTTGTTTTGGTCAGCAGGGCTGCGCCAAAGAGAATGCCGCCCAGCCAAACGAACTGTGAATCGGAGAGAGTGCGTTGAATGCGCTTGACCACGACCCACAAGATCAACCCGAGCACCAGTTCGGCAGCCAGATCGTTGCTGATAGATGCACTGACGGCGAGGTGTTGTGGCACAGTTGCCATCCACCCAACGGTCGCCAACGCTAGCCAGTGATCGTCAGGAAAGAGAGTGTGGATAACGTTGAAGGCAACGAGCAACACCAATGCGCCAAGCACAATGGAAAATAATCGGAGCGCGATCACGATAGCATCAATGCCGGCACCGCGCGCCAGCCAATACACCGGCGTCGCGGCAAGATAGTATAACGGCGGTTGATAGGATTCATAACGAATCGCGTCAATTGACATCGTTGCCGGGAATTTCGCCGCCTTGATTTTTTCGAGGTACGCTTGATCGTAATCGCCGGGTTGCAACACCGGCAAGGTGCCGGTTTCGGCGATGTGGCGGATGTAATTAAAGTGAGCGGGTTCGTCTGGAGCTTGCCATTTCGGCGTCCAGATCGCATACAACGTGGCAATGGCAAAATAGATTACAACGATGACCGCAAGGGCGATAGACGTGGCGCGTTGTCTCATAATCTTTACGGCAACACGGCTGTTCCCAAAACCGCGTAACGCAACAAGGAAAGAATTCCTAGTTCAACTAGTGCGAACGCCACACCCACCGCAAATGGATTCAACGCGTCGAACCAGGTATCCATCATTCCTTCGCGACGCAAGAGCGAGAGAACAAAGACCATATTGATCAAGCCGACCAAGATCGGCACGCTGGCGCTGGTGAGGATGGCAAAGGGATACAAGAAAATTCCCCACCGTGATTCGTTGATCAGGAAGACGAGGGCGGCAACGCCGAGCGCGCCGGCAAACTGTTTTCCATTTTTGATGATGGGACGCGGATCGTCTTGCCGCCACAAGGAATAGTTGATGATCGGGGTCAGAATGCCGGCAAAGGCGATGCCGGTCAACAAACCGGTGCCGAGCCGCAATTGCAGTTGTGGCTCGTAGAGATACGGAATCGCCGGCACATTGCGATGCAAATCGAACAAGAAAGCGTTGATGCCATCGAATCCCATCACGCCAATAAAGAGAATGAGCGTGAGCGTAATTTGCCACGGCGGCATACCGCGCGCACGTCCGCGCCCAATCGCAACGAGGTACGCCCACACCGCCAAAAAGCCCACGTACATTCCAATATCGCGGGCTTCTAAGGGAAGTTGGACCGGTTCTTCGGGATCGAGAATCGCAAAGCCCGGCACATTTTGTCGCAGGAACGCTTCGCCCGGAAGCGTGGTGCCCCCCATAAAGTACGAGTGGCTGGGACGTTGCGGTCAGATGCCAAAACAAATACCGTGCAGTTTATCCATCAAGGGGAACGGCAAGGCGAAAAAGAGGACGACCAGCGTCAACAAAAAAGCGGGACCTAACCAAACGGTACGTTGTTGCGTGGGTTGCATTTTAGATTTCCTGTGCTTGGCGCAGTTTGGCGCGTTCAAACTGACGTTGCGCATCGCGCGCGGCTTCACGCATCGCTTGCTCAACGTGCGGAAAGATGAGCCAGATCGAACCGAAACCAAACAGCGCGCCGGTGATCAAACGAAGTTCGGCGGTGCTTTCGTGAAGCGGGACAAAGGGCAACATATGAATCGGGCTAGTCACCAATTGCCACGTGCCATCAATCGCCATCGGCAAGACAAAGAGGAGATAGACGCGCCAATCGAGGGGCTTGACGCGCGTGCGGAAGAATCCAAAGAGAACCAGCGCGACAATCATCGCCCAATAGATAGCGGCATCGCGTTCGCACCACGCCATCTTGTAGCCCAGGTCTGCGTTGCCGATGAAATCGCGCCAGAAGAAGGCATCGCTTGCCGGGTGGTTCACGCCCAAAATATTTTGCAGTTCCGTAATCGTGTACGCCGGCTTGGCGCCAAAGAAAAAATAGGAACGGTACGCCAGTTGATGGCACGTGAGGGCGTAACTTTTGTAAATGACATCGGCAAGGGAGGTCAGACCGAAATGCATCAACACCGGGGCAAGCATCGGCAAGCCGGCAAAGATCGTCAGAAAAATGATCGCCAGCGCAAGCCAGTGTTGTGTGATGAACACGATAACTTGGTCAACGATCATTATGAAACGCCGGGTGCTCGGCGAAACAGGGGACGAGGAAAGAGTCATATCAAGGTCCTAACACATCCCACTTCCAGGCGGACGCTGGTTGTGGAATGCCTTTGAGATAGAGTACTTCGGCATCGTAGCCGGCGCGAATGAGCGCGTCCCAATCTACGAGCGTTTTCAAATCGGCTTCGGAGTATACTTCGCGCATGGCTTGATACCAATTCAAGCTGTGAGTTT
Source organism: Chloroflexota bacterium (assembly GCA_037440625.1). Classification (GTDB taxonomy): domain Bacteria; phylum Chloroflexota; class Anaerolineae; order UBA4142; family UBA4142; genus DAOTXS01. The sequence goes on along the minus strand of JBBITT010000001.1, from coordinate 103,763 downwards.
TTTGAATATGCCAGTACTCGGCACCGATTTTGTTGGTGCGCCAATCGAGATCGGCGTCATCGTGCGCCGAGATGCGCGTCCAGCCGTACTGACGCGCGAGTTCGGTGAAATCTACGTAGAAACCGTACGGCACCGGCTTGGGGATGCCGCCTTCGCCTTTGGCAACGATCCAGCGCGCACGGTACGATAAATCCCACGGCGCTTCTTTCAACGGTTCGCCTTGCGTGCCATTTTGCGCGGCAGTGCGCAAATAGACGCGGAAAAATGTTTCGCCTTGTTGATCTTCGCGAACGATTTCCAAGCCCCCGATGCCGCGCGGGTCGCTGTAATCCAAACGCGTATCAACCGCGCGCCCGGCTTTGTGCCACGAGAGCGTGTCGCACGTGTCATCGCATTTGACTTCCAATGCTCGGAACATATCGGAAACGATGGCGAGGAAATCATAGCCCACTTCTTGTTTGACGCGTTCCTGGAGCGCGGTGTACGAATCTACTACGCGACTGTTGAGTTTGCTCAAACCGCTTTCCAATTTCGATGCGCGCGGACGACGAAAATCGTACGGATGTCCGCTATCGCTGGATGCAAAATCCGGTTGCTCTTGAAACAGGGACCGCGCTTGATTCGGGGCATCGTCATTGTTGAGCAATAAATCCATTGCCCACGTAACTGATGATGCCACGCTGGGACCATTTTCGACGAGGCGCGGAATGCCGCCGGTGGCGGGCACGATGTAAATCGGTTGGCGGGTGGGACGCGGCGAAACAAACGCGATCCATTGTCCATCCGGCGACCACGCCGGTTGATCGTCCCAGCCGGAAAAAGTCAGGCGTCTGATATTCTGGATGCCGGCGGGGGAAAAATCGGCAAGATAGATCGCGCGTTGTCCATCGCGTGTGGAAACAAAAGCCAGTTGCTTGCCGTCCGGCGACCAGGCGGGCTCAAAATCATCGAATTTGTTTTGACTGATATTCAACGCCGGACAATTTTTGGTGCAATCGCTGGCGACGATAAAAATTTGGCGTGTGCCGGTGCGCCAACTGGTGAACGCAATCCATTTGCCATCCGGCGACCACGCGGGACCGTAATCATAGGTGGATTCTTTGTCGGTCAAGTTAATCATTTGTGTGCCGTCCGCATTCATCACCCAGATGTCTAAATCGCCCCTGGCGTAGGACTCGAACGCAATTTTTTTGCCATCGGGCGACCAGACCGGCGCGCCGCTATAAATCATTCCGCGCGTGAGGCGCGTGGCATTGCCGCCATTTGCCGGCATCGAATAAATTTCCCAGATGCCATCGCGTTTGGAACGAAACGCAATCATCTTGCCATCCGCCGAAATCGCCGGGTCGCGCGCGGGCGCGACGTTGGCGCTGAGCATCTGCCACGCTTGACCATTCGGATCGGCAACAAAGATATTCCACGTCCCATTTTGTTCGGCAGAGATGAGTAGACGACCGCCGAGAGTAGGCGCGGAATGCGCGACCGTTGAGGGAAGGATGAGTAACAGAGCGAGGAGAGCCACGCTAAAGATGAATGAACGCAGACGAATCACAGTGTGTTCCTTTGAAACTGTGCCGATTATACCGGAGTTGGGCCGAGGCGTCAAACGCTCGTGCACAATTCGGCAGAATCGAGTAAAATAGCGTTGATGAATGTCTCGATCATCGTGCCGGCATACAACGCCGCAAACACCATCGAAGGTTGCCTCACGGCTTTGCGCGCGCAGAATTTTTCCGAGTCCGAAATCATCGTCGTGGATGATGGCTCGACGGATGCGACACCAGAAATCGTGGCGCGTTTTCCGATGGTGCAGTTGATTCGCGGCGAACATCGCGGCGCGGCAGCAGCGCGTAATCTGGGCGCACAACACGCGCGCGGCGATATTCTGTTGTTCACCGATGCCGATTGCGAACCGACGCCAGATTGGCTCGCGCAAATGCTGGCGCCGTTTGCAGACGATCAAGTGGTAGGCGCAAAAGGAATTTATCGCACACGGCAACGCGAATGGATCGCGCGCTTTGTGCAACTGGAGTACGCGGAAAAGTATGCGCGGATGGCGCGCGAACGATTCATTGATTTCATTGACACGTACAGTGCGGCGTATCGGCGCGATGTGTTTCTGCGCCACCAGGGTTTCGATGAATCGTTTCCCGGCGCATCGGTGGAAGATCAAGAATTTTCGTTTCGCTTGGCGCGCCAAGGGTACAAAATGGTTTTTGTGCCGCAAGCCATCGTTTATCATCGCCACGTCACCTCGCTCGGCGCGTACGCCAAACGAAAATTCTGGATCGGCTATTGGAAAGTGCACGTTCACGCGCATCATCCCGGCAAAGTCTGGCGCGATGCACATACTCCAACGACATTGAAAATCCAAGTTGCCTTGTGCGCGGCGTTTCTTGCGTTGCTCGTCCTTGGATTATTTTTGCCGATTACATTGCTTGCCGCCGCGATCATCGCCGGCTTGTTCTTGATAACCACCTTGCCACTCATCACTTTGATCGCGCGACGCGATCCGGTCATCGTTTTGATCGCGCCGCTGATGATTGTGGCGCGTGCTGCGGCGTTAGGGTTCGGCTTGGCGGTGGGCATCCTCGGTGAAATGGGACGGAGACAAGGGTGAGCAACGCGATGCGCCAACATTCGATTGCTGCGGGAATCGTTTTGGTGTCGTTCATCGTCTATGCACGCACACTCGCGCCGACTATAACGTGGCGCCATGCTGGCGCGGACAGCGGCGATTTGGTCACGGCGGCATTCACCGGCGGCGTGCCGCATCCGCCGGGTTATCCGCTCTATTTGCTCATCGCTTCGATGTTGGCGCACTTGCCCATCGGCGAGCCAGCATTTGGCGTTGGCTTGTTCTCCGCCTTGTCCGCCGCGCTCGCCGCAATGTTTTTATTCTACGCCGCCCGCGCATTCAACGTAACCGATGCAAGCGCGTCAATTGCCGCATTGACCTTGGCGTTCTCGCCGCTCTTGTGGTCGCAAGCGACGATTGCCGAAGTCAACACGCTCACCACATTTTTTGTTGCCGCATTATTCGCGGTCTTGTTCTCGAACGCGCGCCACAAAATCGAACTCGCCGCATTCATCTTGGGTTTGGCGTTGACGCATCACTTGACGATTGTCTTGCTCGTGCCAACCATCGCCTGGCTGTTGCGCGAGGCAGAATGGAATCGCGTGCGCATTGTGCGCGCCGGTATCCTGAGTCTCGCACCGTTATCGCTCTATGCGATTCTGCCGATGCGCGCGGCAAATCAACCACCAATCAACTGGGGCAACGCTGCGACGTGGGATGGATTTGTTTGGCTGGTGAGCGCAGCAGCGTATCGTCCTTACCTTTTCGATCTTGCGCCGGCGATGATCGCAGAACGGTTGGCTTTTGCCGTGCGATTGTTGTTCGAGCAGTTCAACGTGTGGGGTGTGGCGCTCGGTTTGTGGGGCATGATGCAGATGTGGGGCGGGGAGCAAGTTGCGCGTCAACGAAACATCGCATTGATCATTGGTTTGGCGTTGACGAGCGCATACGCTTTGATCTACGCTTCACGCGATTCGTACATCTATCTCTTGCCCACATTTTTCATTTTTGCTTTGTGGATCGCGTACGGATTGGGCGATCTGCTGAAACGAGGGTCGGCACGCGCCATCATTCTTGCCGCACTGGTCGTGTTGCCGGGATTTAATTGGATTACCAATCTCCCAGCGATGAACCTTTCACAAGATCGCACCGCGTTCGATTATGCGCACACCGCGTTGACAGCGGTACCCACGAACGCCGTCATCCTCGCTGATGGCGACGAGCATTTATTTGCGTTGTGGTACTATCGTTACGTGATCGCCTCCGATTCGCGCGTTACGATCGTCAGCGTCGAACTACTTCAATTCGATTGGTACTATGATCAGATGCGCACACAGCTGCCGGGCTTACCCTCCGCCTCGCGCGCATCCGATCGTCTGCATGCGATCATCGTATCGAGTCTTGCGCAACAACGCGCCGTGTACGCTACCGCACCAATGAACGCACTATCAGCGTACGTCCTCACGCCACAAAAGAATTTGTACGTCCTCGAACGCGCACGATAAAAAATCGGGAGGGTCAAGCCCCTCCTGATGTCTTTGCCAACTGGGTTGCGGTCAACAAGATCAACCCAATCCAGACCACATCCGCCAACAACAGGTGCGTGATTTGCATCCACACCGGCGCTTGAAGATACACGTTCAGCAAACCCGCGCCCAATTGTACCAAAAAGAGTGCGCCCACTAGTTGCGCCAAACGCCGGGTCAGGGCATCGTTTGAAGCGTTGAGCAAATATTGTACGATCAACAAAACATACGCGCCTACGCCAACAGCAATCAAAGGATGCGCCACGCGCAGGTTGACCAAGAATTGTCCCAACGGCGATAAGTTCTGAATCGCTTCCGCTGTGAGCGTTGGCACTGGCAAGACCGTGTCCCCTAAGGCGGTCAGCGCACCCGCCATCGAAAGAATGACCACGCCAATGAGCGCAACGATGAGTCGCCAAAAAATTTTGCCGTGCGTTTTCAATTCGAAGGGCAAGCCGCCGGATGCCCACCACGCCGTCAACGCCAACGACGCCAACAACGAAAATGTGATGATGAGGTGAACCGGCATCATTACGATGCGCCCAATCGAAATATCGAGCGCGACCCAGCGAAAGAGGACCAAACTTGCGCCGGCGAGCGATTCCGCCACCATCCCCAGCACAGCAACCAACGCGCCGCCACGAACGCGATGCCCGGCGGGATACGCGCGCCACGCCCACAGCGCCATTCCGATGACCAGGATAAACGCCGCGCCACTACTCAAGCGATGAATAAATTCAATGAGCGTTTCGATTGGCGGCGCCAGCGGAACGACTTGACCGTTGCAGAGGGGCCAATGACTGCCACATCCCGCGCCCGCACCCGTTGCACGCACAAACGCGCCCCACAAGATGACGGCTTGATTGATTGCCAGCACACTCCACGCGTACTTGGCAAACGCCGAGAGTTTCATTGCCCTCCATTTCCATTTCGCCACTGTGAAAGAAACACGCCCATCAAGACAATCGCCATTCCAACGAACTGAATACCTTCCAACGTCTCGCCCAAGAAGAGAAACGCCAGCGCGGCAGTAATCACCGGTGCCAAACTTGTCAGCATATTCGCTTCAAAGGCAGTCAACGTCTGCAAGGAATGATAGTACACCACATACGCAAATGCGGTGTTGACGAGCGCCAACCAACCCACCACGAGCCACGCCAGCGGCAAGGGTTGCGGCAAACCTTCGACGGGGAGCGCAATAAGGAGTAGCAAGCCACCGCCAAACGCCAGCGGAATCGCTGTGAGCGACAATGTGTCCGTCATTTGGTCGCGCGCTATCTCGCGCCCCAGAATCCCAAACACGCCAAACCCCAGCAAGCCGATGCTAACAACGGCGATGCCCAACGGATCGCCTGCGCGCAACCCCGGCGAAAAGAACAGCACGCTCCCCAGCATCGCCACAACGACGCCGCTGACTTGGATGAGCGTGGGAATCTCTTTGAGCCACACAATGCCCATCAAAAGAACAATGACCGGGATGAAATTCAGCAACAAGGAGCCGGTCGTCGCTGGGATATACTGCAAGCCCCAAAAGAGTGCACCATTCGCTACCGTGTATGCCGAGATGCCAATCAAGATCAACCGTACCCAAATAGAAGCCTTGCGCGGGAGATGCGCGTGCTGACTTTGCCAAAGTAATGGGAGAAGCAAGACAAAGCCGCCAAAATAACGCAAGCCGGCGAGCGTGAGCGGACCCAACGCATTTTCCAAACCAATCTTGACCAACACAAACGTGGATGCCCAAATAACGTTCACCATCAATGCTTCGCCGATGGCAAGTAGGCGCGCCGGTTTCGATGTCTGCATAGGGTTAGATTATATACGACGTTCGCACCCTAGCGCAAACCGCCTCTGCAGTGAAAACAAGGATATTAGACAATCCGCGCGATTTGTGGTAAGAGATAGGTATCCGATTCTGGGATTCGAACGACGATGAAACCTAAACTCAAAATTATTCCTCTGGGCGGCGCAGGAGAAATTGGCAAAAATATGACCCTGATTGAGTACGCGGGCGCGATTCTGGTCATTGATGCCGGGCTGATGTTTCCCGAAAGCGATATGCTCGGCGTGGATATTGTGATTCCCGACATCACCTATCTGCTCGAACACCGCGATCAAGTGCGCGGCATCGTCATCACGCACGGGCACGAAGATCACATTGGCGCGTTGCCGTACGTCTTGGCGCGGCTCAATGTGCCGATTTACGCGACGACGCTCACGCGGGGCTTGATCGAAGTAAAACTCAAACAGCACAAACTGCTCAAGCAAGCCACGCTCCACACTCTTCAGATGCGCGATACCGTTCAGCTCGATCCCTTTACCATCGAAACCTTTCACGTGAGCCACAGCGTGCCGGATAGCATCGGCTTGGCGATTACGACACCGCTGGGAATCATCGTTTATTCCGGCGACTTTAAATTCGATCCTAGTCCGGTGGATGGACAACTCACCGATTTTGCAATGCTTGCCCACTTGGGTGGGCGCGGGGTGCTGGCGCTCTTGAGTGATAGCACCAACGCGGATTCGCCGGGACACACCCCCTCCGAATCAACCATCTATGAAAGTTTCACGCGCGTGTTTGCCCTTGCCGAAGGACGCATCATCATTGCCACGTTTGCCTCCAACATTTCACGCATTCAACAAATCGTGGATGTGGCGACCCAGTTCAATCGCAAGGTGGTCATCATCGGCAAATCCATGCAAGAGAACGTCAAGATGGCGATTGAACTGGGGTATCTCCGCGTGCGCGAGGGCGTGCTCATTCGCGCCGATCAGATGCATCAGTATGAGAAAAATCAAATTGTCATTGTTTGCACGGGCGGTCAAGGTGAACCCACCAGCGCGCTCGTCCGCATGGCAAATCGTGATCACAAACAAGTAACGCTGACCACCGGGGACAGTGTGATTCTCTCTGCCACGCCCATTCCCGGCAACGAAGAGATGATCAATCGCACGCTCAACAACTTGTTCCGCGCCGGTGCGTTTGTCTACTATGACGAGTTGATGCACGTCCACGTCTCGGGCCACGCCAGCCAAGAAGAACAAAAGTTAATGTTGAACCTGGTGCGCCCCAAGTATTTCGTTCCGATGCACGGCGAGTATCGCCACTTGGTTTTGCACGCGCGGCTCGCCCAATCGCTGGGCATTCCTGCGGAAAATATTTTCGTGATCGAAAATGGCGCGGTGGTTGAATTCGATGAGCAAGGCAACGCCCGCGTCTTGCACGAGAGTGTGCCCGCCAGCGATGTATTGGTGGATGGCATCGGCATTGGCGATGTGGGGTCCACTGTCTTGCGCGAGCGGCATCATCTTTCCGAAGATGGATTCTTTATCGCACTGATCACCATTGACTCACACACCGGCGAAGTGGTGTTCGGGCCTGAAATCATCACGCATGGATTTGTGTACACTGAAACATCGGAAGATCTGATTGCCGGCTCAAAACAAGCCATCGCCGAAACATTGCGCAAAGGTGGACGGGGCGGCACATTAGGAGCAATACTCAAAGATGTGTTGAGCAAATACTTGTATCAACAAACGCACCGTCGTCCGATGGTGATCCCCGTCATAACCGAACTTTAGAGCGCGCATGCAAATTGATCCAGCGTTGAAAAATGGCAACCGTTCAGCCCGATCTGTCATTGCGAGCCGCACAGCGGAAGCAATCTCTCAACTGGCGAAATGGCATCTTGAAAACCACGTTGATCGAGGGGATGCTTTGAAAGATTGCTTCGTCGGCACAAAACGCCTCCTCGCAATGACACCTGAACGGTTACGAAAAATGTTCTCTCTGCGTCTCGATGAACGGATGGTATGAAATTACTTCTCACCGGCTTTGAGCCGTTTGGCGAAAGCGACATTAATCCTTCCGAACAAGTCGTGCGCATCCTTGCGCGCGAAAAAATTCCCGGCATCGTACTGCACACCGCGATTCTGCCGGTCGAGCGGGTACGCGGTCCCCGGCTTTTGCTTGAGGCGGTGCAACATATTCAGCCCGATGCCGTGCTGTGCCTGGGTGAAGCATCGCGGCGGATAGCGCTTTCGATTGAGCGCGTGGCGATCAATTTGATGGATTACCGGATGCCGGACAATGTGGGCCAACAAATCGTGGATGAACCGATTGTGCGCGATGGACCCGCCGCGTACTTTTGTACGCTCCCGGTGCGCGTGATGTACGCTGCCGTGCGCGCCGCCAAGATTCCGGCGGAACTCTCGTTGAGCGCGGGCGCGTACTTGTGCAACCAAGTGTTGTACACCTTGTTGCATTATCTGACGCAAAACAAAATGAACGTGCGTGCCGGGTTCATTCATCTGCCGGCATTGCCCGAGCAGGTCGCTGCGCATGATGTGCCCATTCCCTCGATGAGCGTGGAAACAATGGTGACTGGGGTCAAGGCGGCAATTGGGGCGATCAAAACAAATTAGGACGCCGGCAAACGGAGAAGATAAACCCGCTCGTGTTGAAAAGCACGGGCGTTTTTCATTTTTTCCTCTGATACGACCATTTTTCCAACTGACATACCGACTCGCAATTTTTCCTTGACGTTCGGCAAGAATCTGAGATACTAGTTGCATTCTAGCATCATACCGACTCGATGGTGAGGAGAGATACCGTGCCCCGAGTAGATTACAGCACCCACACTATAGTTGGAAGAATTTATAACGATCTCTTGGAACAACTGATGCGGGGCCAAACCGAGTTGACCATCTCGGAGGGTAAACTCGCCAAACGCTTTGGCACCAGCAAAACGCCGGTGCGCGAAGCTCTGCAACGTTTAGCGGCGGATGGAATCGTTGCAGCAAATCCAAAACGCGGTTGGCATGTCTTGCTGCCCAGTCTCCGAGAATTGCGCGATCTCTTTGCAGTCAGCGCGGTGCTTCAAGGGTTTGCCGCATACCAAGCCGCCCTGAACGCCACCCCGGCTGAGGTGGAGCAACTGGGCCATTTGGCGGAAACCAATATTGATCTGAACGATCTGCGAAGTTATCGTGAATACGCGTGGCGAAATTATCAATTTCACATTCTCATCTCCAAAGCATCCCATAACGCCATCTTGGAATCGCATATCCGTTCGATATGGAGCCGCGTCCAACTCGTTCTGATTGATGTCAATGTCTGGTCAGCCCCAGACATTTTCGAAAATGGACGCAAACAACTGGTCCGATGTCTGGCGCGCCAAGATGCCATTGGTGCCAAGACTGTGATGGAACGCCAGATCGAACTGACGATGCAATATCTCCTCGCGCCGCCATCGGACAATGGAAATCATTTGGAAAATCCGGAAGCCCTCCCCCAGGATTCCAAGAGCATTCGCTTGTAATGCCGCGTTTGCCAATTTGCCCCAATCGGCGTATAATGCCTACCGAAGTAACCGAGTACGCCATTGCCTCGGCTTCCAAGGGAGCCGAGGTTTTTATTCGCATTTTTATGCGAACGCCGATGAACCCAGAAAAGATTTTTTCATCTGCGTCATCCGCGTTCAATCGAGGGGTTAATGCAAGTTCGTTCGGATCTCCGCAACATCGCGATCATTGCCCATGTGGATCACGGCAAGACCACGCTGGTGGATGCAATGCTCAAACAATCGCACATCTTTCGCGATCATCAGACGATTGTCGAGCGCGTTCTCGATTCGAATGATTTGGAGCGCGAACGCGGGATCACGATTTTAGCGAAGAACACCGCGATTAATTATCGCGGCGTCAAGATCAACATTGTGGACACGCCCGGCCACGCCGATTTTGGCGGCGAAGTGGAACGCGTGTTGAATATGGTGGACGGCGTCCTCTTACTCGTTGACGCGGTGGACGGTCCAATGCCGCAAACGCGCTTTGTGTTGCGCAAAGCACTCGAACTGGGACACAAAGCGATTGTCGTCATCAACAAAGTCGACCGACCGAATGCACGCTTGAATCATGTCGCCAACGCGACGTTCGATCTCTTCATCGATCTCGGCGCATCAGACGAGCAAGCGGAATTTCCCATCGTTTATACCGATGCACTTCGCGGTATGGCAACGCTCACCCCGGGCGAAGCCGGCGTTGATCTGCAACCGCTCTTTGATACCATCGTGAATTACTTGCCCGCGCCGCAAGTCGAACCCACCAAACCCGCCCAATTGCTCGTCACCACCCTGGCATACGACGATTACAAGGGCCGCATTGCGATTGGACGCTTGTTTGCCGGGACGCTCAAGCCGGGACAGAATGTCGTCCGCATAGCGCACGATGGAACGATGACGCCGGGCAAAATTGCTCAACTGTTTGTGCATCAAGGACTGGAACGCATCGAAGTTCCCACAGCCGCCGCCGGTGAAATCGTAGCCGTTACCGGCTTGCCAGAAGTGTACATCGGCGAGACGATTGCAGACGCCAGCGATCCCAAACCACTTCCGCCCATTCGCGTGGAAGCACCCACCGTTCGGATGGCGTTTGGGGTAAACACCTCGCCGTTTGCCGGGCGCGAAGGCACGTGGAGTACATCGCGCAAATTGCGCGAGCGATTGTTCAAAGAGCTAGAATCGAATGTCAGTCTGCGCGTAGAAGAAACCGAATCACCGGACACGTTCATTGTTTCTGGGCGCGGTGAGTTGCATCTAGCCATTCTCATCGAAACGATGCGGCGCGAAGGGTACGAATTTCAAGTTTCAAAACCCGAAGTCATTTTCAAAGAAGCCGAGGGTAAGAAATGGGAGCCGGTCGAGGACGTTTACATCGAAGTGGCGGGCGAATTTATGGGCGCGGTGATGGAACTCTTGGGCACACGCAAAGCACAGTTGAAAGAGATGCACACCGCCGACGATGGCTCGGCACATCTGCGTTACCTAGTGCCCACGCGCGGGATGCTGGGTTTTCGCAGCAAATTTCTCACGGCAACGCGCGGCACCGGCATTATGCACACACTCTTTCATGGTTATGAACCGTTTGCTGGTGATATGTCCACGCGCACGCACGGTAGTCTCGTTGCATTCGAAAGTGGGACAAGTACTGCCTACGCTATCGAGAATGCGCAAAAGCGCGGCACTCTGTTTATCGGCCCTGGTGTTGAAGTGTACGAGGGGATGGTGATTGGTGAGCAAGCACGCGAAGGCGATATTGCGGTCAATATCGCCAAGAAAAAACATTTGACGAACATTCGCAGTTCGAATGCGGATATTGCAGTGCAACTCACGCCGCCGCGCGTGCTGAGTCTTGATGAATGTATCGAGTACATTTCCGATGATGAACTCCTCGAAGTGACGCCCAAAAATTTGCGCATCCGCAAAAAGATTTTGAGCAATCAAGAACGTCGCAAGACGCTGGCGCGCGAAGATCGCGAAGACAACGATTAGAACGTGGGGGCGACCCGATGTGGTCGCCCCTCCTCATTTATTTTCCAACCGGCGCTCCCACACCACGCTGATAAAAATTCCCAGCATCGCAATCGCTTGGATCACACACCAAATACAATAGGCATGCAACACAAACACTTCGATGCCGGTCAAGTACGCGGCAAAGAACAACCCGATGCTTGCCATCGCAAGCCGCGCGTTCAACAACCATTCCGGCGCGTTATCGCGTCCAAACAATGCCCACAATGCCAGCACGAGCAACGCGGCATACCCTGCCGCCCCAATCGCCGCGACCGGAATGCCCAACAACATCGAGTAGGGACTGGCATTCACCAAATCACAGTCACTCCCCGGCGTGCAGATGATTGTGCTTTTGCTCACCTTGGAGTACCACAGATACAGCGATACTCCCAAGCCAATCAACGCGAGAATTGCGCTGAGCCATTCTAATTTTCTTATTCGATTTTCACCGGCAGAGCGGGGCTCTTTTCTTTTCATTTGCCTTTTGCCTCAATCAGATTATTCAAGAGCGCGATGACCGGACGGAGTTTGTCCGGCATGGCCGTGTCCGATGTCTTGATCGTACGACCCTGATCAGTGAGCAGGTATCCAAATTCGTCCGGCGCGGGCGGCTTGGACGGATTTTCCGGCATCGTCGCAATATCGGCGTCGCGCAAGATGGCTTGCCAACGACCCAGTTCGTCTGCCGTCAATTCAAAATCGAATGCGCCGGAGCGCCGCGTGAGCGCACCATGCCCGTTGGCATCAATTTTCAGATGATCATTGAAACCCGCGATGCCACCTACGCGCGCGTACTCGATAGGCAAAACCGGTTGCACGGTTGCGCACGCTGGTAACATCACCAAGATTAGGAATGCCACCAACGCCCAACCGATTATTTTGTCTCCCATCCATCCCCTTTCTTGACATCCTCGTCAAGCATTTTGGCAATGTCCTGCCCCAACCGCACCGAATAGTTGGTTCCTCGATCTTCGGGATAGATCTGGGTGGTGTTCGCCAGATACAGGTTGCGAATCGGCGTGCGATGTTCCGGCATCATCGTCGAATAGTTCAACGGCACAATCGGCTGCGCCGCCGCTTCCCGGAAATGCCACAGCTCTTCCACCCAATCCGGCGAAAATTGCGGGTTGATTTTCTGGAGGTGCGGCAAATAAGCATTAAACAACTCGTCGCGCGACATTTGAAAGTACGGACTCGCCGGGTCAAGATAGTTGGAGACGTACAGCACGCGCTTGCCGTTGTACGCTTCCGGCGGGATGAAATTGGTTTGCTCGATGGTCGCGACAAAGGGAATCGTGCGGTCGGCGATGTTGAGCCAGTAAATAGGCGATAGCGAGTGTTTGAGTTTCAAGATCAAGAGGACGGCCGCCATATATTTCGCCGCCGTCATCTTTTTGAGATAGTCTGCCGGAAAATCGGCAAGTTTCATCGCTACGAACGATGGAGTCGTGCAAATGATGCGATCAAACGATTGCGTGGCAAGCGAGGGTTCGGCCAATTGCAGACCGGTCGCTGCGCCGTTTTCAACGATGATGCGCTGAACAGGCGCTCCCAGCGAAATCTTGCCGCCCTGCTTCTTGATCGCGTTTTCCAAGGCGTCAATCAAGACTTGGAACGAACCGCGCGGATACCCCAGGACTTCTTTGCTCAATCCTTTGCGTGAGGTCAGGCGCAGGCGTGCCTTGTACCACAAAAACACCAGCGGCACATTTTCGGCTTCTGCACCAAACTTGCCATAGAAGAGCGGCTTCCACGCCTTGTCCCACGCTTCCGCGCCCGCCCATTTTTTCAGCCACGCCGCCGCGGTGATTTTTTCGTAATCGTAGAATTGATTCCGATTCGTTTGTAAGTACGAAAGATAGAACGTGGACGCGCCCAGCCGCAATCGCCCAATGAGCGACATGGGCGTAAAGCGGAGCACATCCATCGGCGTAACCCAGTTCCAGATTTTGCCGCCGTGTAAAAATCCAACTTTGGATGGAATCCATTGCACCCGGTCGCCCAAGCCCAATTCGCTCATCAGATCAACGATGTGCGTATCGCTCGTGAACCAATGATGATAGCCCCGTTCCAGTCGCGTGCCTTCGATGGGAAACGTCCCCGCGAGTCCACCCAATTCCGGCGCACGCTCGAACAAAAAGGTTTGATAGCCGAGTTTCCCTAGTTCGTAGGCGGCAGTCAGCCCGGCAAATCCACCGCCGATGATGGCAATGCGTTTCACTTTTGACTTTTACCTTTTGACTTTTTACTGGTGCAACGCTATTCCGAGTGAATCCAGCGCCGCTTCCGCAATCACTTCGGTTAGCGTGGGATGGGCGTGAACCGCGCGGGCGAGTTCCATTGGTGTCAGTTCCATTGATTTCGCGAGCGACAATTCGCCGGTCAGGTCGGTTACTTCTGGACCAACCATCTGCGCGCCCAAAATTTCACCGTACTTTTTATCCACCACAAGTTTGACAAACCCCTCATACTCATTGATGCCGAGTGCCTTGCCGTTCGCGCGGAAATTGAACTTGCCGATGCGCACATCGTACCCTTGCTCTTTGGCTTGCGCTTCGGTCAAGCCCAACGAGGCAACTTGGGGCGTGCAGTACGTGCAACGCGGTACGTTGTTCAAGTTGAGCGGATGCGTCTCTTTGCCCGCCATCGTTTCCGCCGCAATGACGCCTTGGTGCGACGCGACGTGCGCGAGTGGCAGTTGCATCGTTACATCGCCAATCGCATAAATACCCGGCACATTCGTTTGCATCTTGTCGTTGACCACAATCGCACCCCGATTGAGTTCGACCCCTAACGCTTCCAAGCCCAGATTCTCGCTGTTCGGTCGCACCGAAATGGCAACGAGTACTTTGAGCGCTTCGATCGTTTCAACTTTGCCTTCGCTCGATACGTTGAGCCGCACCTTGCCTTCAACTTTTTCGGCACTTTCAACCTTGGTGTTCACGCGATATTTCACGCCCAATTTGGTCATCTCTTTTTCGATGACCGCGCTCACGTCCGGGTCTTCGCGCGGCAAGAGATGCGGCAACATTTCGATGATGGTGACGTCCGCGCCGTACGCGCGATAAATGTACGCGAATTCCATGCCAATCGGCCCCGCCCCAACGATGACAATCGGCGAAGGGAGTTCTTTGAGTTCCAACGCTTCGCGCGAGGTGATCACATCTTTACCGTCGAGCGGCAAGCCGGGGATGGTGATCGCACGTGCGCCAGTCGCGATGATAATGTTCTTTGCGGTCAAGGTTTGCCCACTCGTTTTCACTTCAACGCGGTCGCGCGCGGTCAAGCGTGCTTCGCCCTTTACAACGGTGATCTTGTTCTTTTTCATCAAGAACTCGACCCCCTTGACCAAACGATTCGCGACCACGCGACTGCGGTCAATCGCCTTGCCAAAATCGGCGGAGAATTTTTCGACTTGAATACCGAAATCGTTCGCGTGACGAATGGTCTCGACGACGTTGGCGTTTTTGAGCAATGCTTTGGTGGGGATGCACCCCCAGTTCAAGCACGTCCCGCCTAGATTTTCTTTTTCGACGATGGCGACTGGGAGACCGAGTTGTGCCGCGCGAATCGCTGCCACATAGCCGCCTGGTCCGCCACCGATGACAACTAGATCGAACTGTGTCTCTGCCATTGCTATCCTCGCTCGACGAGAAATTGAACGTGGGCTAGTAGTGCACCAACATGAAAGTGCGTGGTAGAAACTCGATTTTTAGCCACGTCTGTCAACGTCTTCCCATCAGTCTGGTATGCAACTATTTCATGTTGTTGCACTAGTTTATCATCTTGCTTGCAAATGGTCAAATAAAAAAGCGACAGAGTTTTGCTCTGCCGCTTGCTACATGGTCTAGAATTTGCGGAAACGCGCTTGGGGTGCACCGCACATCGGACATTTTTCGGGTGCCGCGCCTTCTACCGTCCAACCGCATACTTCGCACACATAGATCGCGTTGAGATCGAAATCTTTTTTGGTTTCTGCGGCTTGTTTGGCACGCGTGTACAACTGGGCGTGAACTTTTTCCGCTTCGAACGCGCGGAACATACTGATCTCGGCTTGTTTCTCGGCTTGCTCTTTGGCGGCAGCCATATAAGCCGGATACATTTCGTTGACTTCGAACGTTTCACCGCCAATAGCGGTCTCCAAGTTGCTCACGGTCGTCCCCGTTCCCCCCAACGCTTTCAGATGAGCGGTGGCGTGCATCTGTTCCGCAAAGGCAGCCGCCCGGAACAGCCGCGCGATGTTAGGGAATCCCTCGCGTTCGGCAAGGTCAGCAAAGACCAGATACTTTAAATGCGCTTGGCTTTCGCCGGCAAACGCGGCAGACAGATTGGCTTTGGTCATTTCTTTCATCAGAGAACCTCCTGTGTGGATCGAAGCGAATCGTTTTGATGAATCAACTGACTTGATCCGCTAAATAGTTTTGAATGCCCATTTGTTGAATCTGATCGAGTTGGGCTTCTAACCAATCTACGTGTTCTTCTTCATCTTTGAGGATCGCTTCGAGCATTTCGCGGGTGCCGTTATCGCTGGCTTGGACGGCAAGTTGAATCGCTTCGTTGTACGCTTGGACGGCGCCCAGCTCGGCGGCGAGATCGCTCTTGAGTTGTGCCTCCACCTCCGCGCCAATGGTGATCTTGTTCAACACACTGACGATGGGTCTGCCTTCCAGAAACAGAATCCGCGCGATCAGTGTTTCGGCGTGTTTCATTTCGGTGATGGCGCGTTTTTCGATGGCGTCGTGGAGCCGGTGGTACTGCCAGTTGGCACACATTTCGGAATGGACGATGTACTGATTGATCGCCGTCAGTTCATCTGCCAGCAACGCGTTCAATCGTTCGATAATTTTTTCGTTGCCTTTCATAGTTCGATTTCTCCTCTTGCGCGAGTGATCACTCGCGTTAACCTTGGGATGGTTAGCCTGCGATCCACTGTTACGCTGAGCAGACTTGGCATCTCAAAAACAATTATAATGGCCCGCGAAAGGAATGTCAAAAAATTCCCGGTCAGCAATCAGGGGAATCGCAACAGAAGGCTTGTCCGTTCCTTGTTGACAATCTGCAACCGGCATGAATAACCGGGCAGAATAGCATGCACTTCTGCCCGGTGGTTTTGCGAACTGCGATGTTAGTGTATCCGCATCCTGCACCTTGCGCGGCAATCTCGCCTTGCGGTTAAGCGAGGTCGAAACGGTCAAGGTTCATCACTTTGTTCCACGTTGCCACAAAATCGTGCACGAACTTTTCTTGCGCGTCCGCACTTGCGTAAACTTCGGCTAATGCCCGGAGTTGGGAGTTTGCACCGAAGATGAGATCAACCCGCGTGGCCGTCCACTTGAGTGCGCCTGTTTTGCGATCACGCCCTTGAAACACATCCTGATCTTCCGGTACCGGCTTCCACTCGGTGCTCATATCGAGCAGGTTCACGAAGAAATCGTTGGTTAGCGCTTCTGGTCGCTTGGTAAAGACGCCGTGCTGGGATTTTCCAAAGTTGGCATTCAAGACGCGCATGCCGCCAATAAGAACGGTCATCTCTGGAGCCGTGAGCGTCAGTAGTTGCGCCTTGTCCAGCAGCATCTCTTCCGCCGGTACAGAGAATTTGGTCTTGAGATAGTTGCGAAAGCCATCTGCTTTTGGCTCAAGCACGGCAAAGGAGTTGACATCGGTTTGTTCTTGCAAGGCGTCCATGCGTCCCGGTGTAAAGGGCACGGTCACATTGTACCCGGCGTTCCTTGCCGCCTGTTCGATAGCCGCGCAACCCGCCAGAACGATCAGGTCAGCCAATGAGATTTTTTTGCCATCGGACTGTGTGCTGTTGAACGCACTCTGGATACCTTCCAAAGTTTTGAGTACCTTCGCTAGTTGGGCGGGCTGATTGACCTCCCAATCCTTTTGCGGCGCCAGACGAATTCGCGCGCCATTCGCGCCGCCACGCTTGTCGGAGCCACGGAAGGTGGACGCCGATGACCAAGCGGTGTAAACCAACTCTGAAACAGACAGACCAGAAGCCAGAATCTTGGCTTTGAGAGAAGCAATGTCCTGCGCATCAATCAGTTTGTGATTGACCGCCGGGATGGGGTCTTGCCAGATCAAATCTTCCTTCGGAACTTCTGGTCCCAGATAGCGAGTTTTGGGTCCCATATCGCGGTGGGTCAGCTTGAACCAAGCCCGAGCGAACGCTTCGGCAAATTCGTCCGGATTTTCCAGATAGCGTCGAGCAATTTTTTCGTAAACCGGATCAAACTTGAGGGATAGGTCGGCAGTGGTCATCATAGGACGATGTTTCTTGGTCGGATCATGGGCGTCAACAACCATATCCTCATCATCCACATTTTTGGCAAGCCAGATATAGGCACCGGCTGGACTTTTGGTTAGTTCCCATTCATATTTGAATAAAACCTTCAGATAACCCATATCCCATTTGGTTGGATTGGGTTTCCAAGCGCCGTCAATTCCGCTCGAAATGGTATCGCCGCCCTTGCCGCTCTTATAACTGCTTTTCCAGCCCAGACCTTGTTCTTCAATTGGCGCGGCTTCAGGTTCCGGTCCCACATGCTTTGGATCTCCGGCGCCATGTGCCTTACCAAAGGTATGCCCACCAGCGATGAGGGCAACAGTTTCTTCATCATTCATTCCCATGCGCCCGAAAGTCGTGCGCACGTCACGAGCAGACTCAGCAGGTATCGGTTGACCATTTGGACCTTCCGGGTTGACGTAGATCAAGCCCATCTGCACTGCCGCAAGTGGGTTCTCAAGGTCACGCTCGCCGGAATAACGCTGGTCGCCACCCAGCCAAGTTGTCTCGGCACCCCAATAGACATCCTGATCTGGCTCCCAGACATCCTCGCGACCGCCGCCGAAACCAAAGGTCTTGAAGCCCATCGTTTCCAGCGCGACGTTGCCCGCAAGGATCATCAGGTCCGCCCAGGAAATCTTCCGTCCGTACTTTTGCTTGATGGGCCAGAGCAGACGGCGCGCCTTGTCCAGATTGACATTGTCGGGCCAACTGTTGAGCGGCGCGAAACGTTGTTGTCCTCTGCCCCCGCCACCGCGGCCATCACCAACGCGGTACGTGCCGGCGCTGTGCCACGCCATGCGAATCATCAGACCGCCATAGTGGCCCCAGTCGGCGGGCCACCAGTCCTGCGAGTTGGTCATCAGCGCAGCGAGGTCTTTTTTCACGGCTGCTAGGTCAAGTTTCTTGAATTCCTCGCGGTAGTTGAACTCTTTGCCCATTGGATTAGACTTTTCGGAATGTTGGTGCAAAATTTCAAGTTTCAACCGGTTGGGCCACCAGTCTTGGTTCGATGTGCCACCGCCGGCAATTGGCTTATGCACTGGGCGCTTGGATTCTTCACTCATAATTTGTTACTCCTTTCTAAAGTGGCGCAACTCGATTCGAGTGCGCTATTTTTTCGACTTGCGCTGACATTGCGGACAAATGCCATAAATGTCGAAACGATGCCCGATGATCTTGTAGCCCGTCGAACGCGATAGGCGCGCCGCTACTTGATCCAGCGCATCAATAGTCGGATCGCTAATCTGCTTGCACTGCACACAAATGAGGTGGGGGTGAGGATACGGTTTGTTGCCGTCGTACCGATTTTCGGCGCCGCTAAATTCTAATTCTAGGACTTGGCCCGTTTCTTTCAAGAGCGCCAGGGTCTTGTACACGGTGGCAAGCGTGGTGGTGGGAAATTGCTCGCGTATCTGTTCGTACATTTGCGTGGCGGTAGGGTGGCCCGTGCTGGCAGCAATGATCTTGAGCAGCGCCACGCGCTGGGGCGTTGCGCGATAGCCACGAGCCTTGAGTTGGGCAACCAGTTGCTCAAAGCGGGTTGGGGCATCCATTGAATAACTCTCTGTGGCGAATAGATTTCTTTGGATAATCATTCGCCAAATTGATTGTATGCCTTTTTGTGCTGTTGTCAAGCGGGGTATCTTGAAAACAAATGGCGCGATGGTGTTGAGCCATCGCGCCACATACACGATTATCCCATTTTACCCCGGTCGCTTGAACATATAACCGACGCCATGTTCGGTTAAAATGTATTTCGGATTTGCCGGGTCTTCTTCAATCTTGTTGCGCAAGTAACTCACATACACGCGGAGATATTCAGTTTCGTTGCCATACTCGGGTCCCCACACTTTGCGCAACAAGTCGGCGTGGAGCATCACGCGGCCCGCATTCTGCACCAGTTGCGACAACAGTTTGTATTCCGTGGGACCCAATTTGATGTCTTTGCCACGCACCGTCACACGGCGTTGTTGAAAGTCCATCACAAAATCATCACAGACGAACGGGGGACGCGCCTGCACATCTTCGCTGGGCGCGGCACGACGCAAGACGGCTTCCACGCGCGCCAACAGCTCGTGTACGCTGAACGGCTTGCGCACGTAATCGTCTGCACCCAAATGCAAACCCTTGACGACATCCACGTCTTGATCTTTGGCGGTGAGCATAATCACCGGCACGGAAGAAAATTCGCGAATTTTTTGCAACACATCGAACCCGTCCATCCCCGGCAACATAATGTCGAGCAAGACGAGATCAACGCCTTCTTTTTCCACCATCGCCAAACCGCTTGGCCCATCCAAAGCGGTGATCACTCGATAATGCTGGGCTTCTAAATTGGATTTGACTAACTTGACGAGATGAGGTTCATCATCTACGACCAGAATCTTTGCGGGACGCATTGATTTCTCCTTTACTCTTTAAGGCGTGCGTGCTTGGCTTTTAACTGGGCAACCACATTCGATGGAACATTGGCTTCGCCTAGACCGCTCATATGCGCCATCTTGTTCAGCCCATGAAAATCACTGCCGCCCGTGGCGATCAAGCCGTACTGGCGCGCCCAGCGTGCCAGGTCTGCACGTGTTGCCTCATCGTACATTCCATAGTGCACTTCCAAGCCAACCAAGCCTACCTTGACCAACGGTTCAACCCAGTGGGTTACCTCGCGGGGGTGCGCCAGAACCGGGACACCGCCGGCTTGCAGGATTAGGGTTACCGCATCCGCCGGCGTCAAACGAAATCGTTCCACATAAGCGGGACCATTCCGCCCAATGTATTTGTCAAACGCTTCGGTCAGCGTGGCGATGTGCCCGGCTTCCAGTAAGGCTTGCGCGATGTGCGGACGACCAATCGCTGCATCGCCGGCGATTGCCTTGACGCGCTCAAATGAGATTGGCACACCCAGCGCGGCAAGTTTCCGGGTCATCTTTTCGGCGCGCCCATAACGTCCATCGCGAAACTTGGCGAGCATTGCTTGAAAGTGGGGCTGGTGCCAATCTATCCAGTAACCGAGGATGTGCACTTCGGTCTGGGGAACATCCGCCGAAAGTTCGACGCCCGGGATCACTTCCAAGGATGTCCCGCGTGCGGCGTCGAGAATTGCATCAATGCCATCGCAGGAATCGTGATCGGTCAGGGCGATCACATCCAGTCCGCGTTCCATCGCCAATTGAACGAGTTCCGCCGGCGTCAGTTCGCCGTCCGAAGCCGTTGAGTGGGTATGCAAATCCACTCGCAGAGCGTTTGAATTAGGCATGCTCTTCACAAAAAGGCACACCCCACTGATGCGTGGGCAACAGTGGGGTTATTCGCTTTACGCGGCTGGCGGAGGCGGGGGCGTTTCCGGTTTGGGCGTAAAGGTTCGGCTCACATCAATGAGCAGTTTGACCGCCGTGCGCTCCTCGCCGCTTACATCCACCTCCACAAAGGTGGGGACGCAAGCGATATCCAAGCCGTCACGTTCCAAATAGCCGCGCGCGATAGCAATGGCTTTGATGGCTTGGTTCACCGCGCCCGCGCCGATCGCTTGCACTTCGGCGTGTTTGTGTTCGCGGATAACGCCGGCAATGGCACCGGCTACGGCCGTTGACCGCGATTTTGCAGAGACTTTGATGGTGTCCACCATGGGTTCCCTCCTTTGACGCATTGACGCAGAGATTGCTCCGATTCCAAACTCTTGCGCGAATGATGCGTCGTGGCGCATCCGCACTGGCGTGCGAACGCGCAAACAATGTTGTGGTTACGATTCATCGGATGATGTCGCCAGAGTTCCCATTCTCTCTCGTGTAGCAACTTTGACTAGACGTTGTGCCGCCGCGGCGCGGCACATTCGAGCATCTATATTATACCACTTATTTGGCATATTCAACAGACCGGGTCTCGCGCACCACCGTTACTTTGATTTGACCGGGATATTCCAGATTGTCTTCCACTTTGCGCGCAATTTGCTTGCTCAAATTGATCGCACCCAGATCATCAATCTCTTCGGGTTTAACAATGATACGAATTTCGCGCCCGGCTTGGATCGCATACGATTGTTGCACGCCGGGGAACGCATTGGCGATTTGCTCCAAGGCTTCCACGCGCTTGAGATATTGCTCCAACGATTCGCGGCGAGCCCCGGGGCGCGCCCCGCTGATGGCATCGGCGGCGATGACCAGAATACATTCCAGCGATTGCGATTCTTCTTCGCCGTGATGTGAGGCGATGATGTTACACACCGGTTCCGGCACACCATACTTGCGCGCATATTCCGCGCCGATCAACGCGTGCGCTCCGCCCACTTCGTGGGTGAGGGCTTTGCCCAGATCGTGCAACAGTGCGCCGGCTTTGGCAACTTGGACATTGGCTTTCAACTCTGCCGCCATCATCCCAGCCAGATGCGCGGTCTCAACGGCGTGCGCCAATACGTTCTGTCCGTACGAGGTACGAAACTTTAATTGTCCCAACAGTTTGATCACTTCGGGATGCAAACCGGTCACACCCACTTCAATCGCCGCGCGTTCGCCGGCTTCCCAGATCGCCGCATTGACTTCTTCTTCCGCCTTCTCCACAATCTTTTCGATGCGCCCCGGATGAATGCGCCCATCGTTGATCAACTTGGTCAACGCCACACGTGCAATTTCGCGGCGCACCGGATTGTGGCTGGAAACAATCACGGCTTCGGGCGTATCGTCCACCACCAAATCCACGCCGGTCGCTACTTCAATCGCGCGAATGTTGCGCCCTTGGCGTCCAATGATACGACCTTTCATTTCATCGTTCGGCAACGGAACCAGTGAGACGGTCGTCTCGGCGACTTGATCGGACGCCACGCGCTCAATCGCGGTGGTAATGATTTCGCGGGCGCGCTGTTCACCTTCTTCGCGCGCCTGCTGTTCAATTTCGCGGATCAAGCGCGCCGCATCTTGCCGGGTTTCGCGTTCGACTTGTTGCAGCAAGATCGCTTTGGCTTCTTCTACGGTCAAGCCAGAGATGCGTTGTAATTCTTGGAGTTGCTTGGCTTCATTTGCCAAAAGATTCTCGCGAATGCGATCCAGTTCTTTTTCTTTCTTTTCCAGTTTCTTTTCGCGTTGTTCCATCATCTCGTGCCGGCGATCAATCGCTTCCCGGCGATGGCGTAGCCGTTCATCCTCGCGTTGCAAGTCTTGGCGCTTTTTCTTCATCTCGGCGTCAACTTCATCGCGGTATTTGAGCGCCTCGTCTTTCGCTTTGAGCGTAATGTCCTTGGCGCGCGCTTCGGCTTCCGCGAGTAGTTTTTCGGCTTCGGCTTGTTTGGCTTTGATCTCGGCGCTCACAAAGCGCTTTTGAATCCAATAGCCTGCCGCAAAGCCAATCGCGGCTGCCGCAAAAATCAAAATAAATTCTATCACCAAATCCATAGGTTCCCGTCCTCCATATGATCAAGTTTGATCGGTGCGCATCTCGTTCCACAAACGTTGCGCGGCATCTTTGGCAACCTCGTACGTAAATCCACGCCGCACCAGAAACGCACCGAGTTTATCCAGAAACGCTCGCCGCTCGAGAGCGCGCCAGCGTTTCGCGCGAGCCAGTCCCGCCCGGTACGCGCTTTCGCTCTCGTCCACTTGGCCAATGGCATCCGCGATTGCCGCGCTCGAGAGGCCCTTGCGTTTCAATTCGAAACGCAACGCCCGTGCCGCTCGTGGTTTGAACTGCTCGCGATTTTCAACCCAGTATTTTGCAAACGCCGCATCATCAATCAAGCCCGCTGCCGTCAATCGCGCCATCACGCGCTCGATGACCTCGGCAGAGATTTTCTTTTTGAGCAAATGTTGTTTGACTTCCATTGCACTGCGCGGACGCGGCTCTAAAAAGCGCAGGGCTTTTTCGTGCGCGGTCTCTTCGTTTTCTTCGTCGGCAAGTTTTTTGAGATCGTCGTCTGATAACTCTTGTCCCACGTGCAAACGCGCGGCAAGAATGGCGGAGAGACCGAGCACCAATTGATGATCCACATAAAGATTGAACCGATTGGGATGTCGGGCTTGCGGTTCAATCGCTGTAATCTTTGCCATAAACAAAAATCGCCGTGGTTGTTACCCACAGCGATTCGCACAAGACGTACACTCATCGCGCACGTCGGATGAGACGGCTTACGAGACACCCGATTGTTCAATGACAAAGATCGTCCCGCGTTAGGACGATAAAAACATCACGCGCCCCAAATGAAATAAAAGAGATGACTCGAGCGAATGCGATCCAATAATGTCATCGCACCCCAACGGAACTCTTGGTTGGCAATTCGCGTTTGCCAGACAACACGTATGTGTAACCGTACTCGCTGTCAAAGCCATTTGCGCGTTTTTCAAAATCGGAAAAATGTCTCGTTAGCCAATCAGCCGGCCGGCTGATTGGCGTGTCTGTCGAATGCTGTGGAATGGCAGACGCGCGCCGAACATCTGTGCGAATCTGCCAACTAGGACGATGCGCCCGCCATCGGCGAGCGCATCGTGCTTGGATTTATTCTTCTTCGTCGTCCTCGTCTTCGGAATCGTCATCCTTGCCGCGAATATCTTCGAGACTCTTGGGGACGGTGCCTTGCACCCCCGATTTTTCGCGGATCATCTGATAGAGCCGCTCCATCATTTCCGGATTGTTTCTCAGAAACTCGCGGGCATTCTCGCGTCCTTGCCCCAATCGCGTCCCTTCGACGGAGTAGAACGCACCTTTCTTGTCAATAATACCCATTTCAACGCCGAGGTCAAGTACATCGCCTTCGCGGGAGATGCCCTCGCCGTGCATAATGTCGAACTCGGCTTTGCGGAACGGCGGCGCGACTTTGTTTTTCTTGACGCGCACGCGCGTTCGATTTCCAATGACTTCCTCGCCATTCTTGATGGCGTCCACCGGACGGACGTCCAAACGCACGGAGGAATAGAATTTAAGTGCCATGCCACCAGTGGTGGTTTCCGGATTGCCAAACATGATGCCGATTTTTTGGCGGAGTTGGTTGGTAAAGATCACAGCGGTATTCGATTTTTTGATTGCGCCGGAAAGTTTGCGCAGAGCTTGGCTCATCAAGCGGGCTTGCAAACCGACATGCGAATCGCCCATCTCCCCTTCGATTTCGGCGCGCGGCACCAGGGCGGCAACCGAATCAATCACGACGACATCTACGGCGCCAGAACGCACCAGCGCTTCGGCAATTTCAAGGGCTTGTTCGCCCGTATCGGGTTGCGAAATCAATAATTCGTCCACCTTGACGCCGCACTTGGCGGCATAGACCGGATCGAGAGCGTGTTCCACGTCAATGAACGCCGCAACACCACCCATCTTTTGGGCTTCGGCGATGATGTGCTGACAAATGGTCGTTTTTCCGGATGCTTCTGGACCATAGATTTCGGTTACACGTCCTCGTGGAATTCCCCCCACACCGAGCGCAAGATCAAGCGAAATAGAGCCGGTAGGAATCACATCAACCTTTAAACTGCTCGTCTCGCCCAACTTCATAATTGCGCCTTCGCCAAAACGTTTCTTGAGGGACGCCAGAGTGGTTTCGAGTGCTTTGCTCTTTCCTGATTCACTTGGCATTTTTTGCTCCTTGACTGCCACTCTACCTGACCTCCTTGGGTGGAGTTAGTTTACATCAAGTTGACTTGCATTGCAAGCCCCGCATCGCACTCGACCATTGTTGCAGAAGAGTGGCATATTAGGGTATGAATTTGGTTTTGCGATGCGTTCATTGATGCGGCACTATTATATCAGAACAATTGTTCGGCGTCAAGCCCCTTGGCGAAATTGGGTATTGAGAAAAACCGGGTTGTATACTATAATCAAGGTGTCAATGTCTTGATTCCGGTTACGTCAGTTGCCGCGCTCGGAGGGGTGCGGGATTACCAAGGAGGTAAAAATGCGCCAATGGTTCGTCGTTGCAGTTGTCTTGCTTGCTGTCCTGATCTTGACTGCCGCGAGCACTAGCCAAGCCCAAGCGGCAGGTCCTATGTATCACGTTGTCCAGCCGGGTCAAACGCTCTCTGCGATTGCTTGGCGCTATGGCGTGAGTACTTTTGCGCTTGCCTCGGCGAATGGATTGTGGAATCCCAACTATATCTATGTGGGGCAAGTGTTGGTGATTCCGACCGGCGGTTATGGGTACCGCCCCGCACCGTATCAACCCTATCACCCCCGCCCAACACTGGGATGTTTCTATTGGGTTCGCTATGGCGATACGATGCTGTCTATTGCGCGACGCTTTGGCGGCGATCCGTGGACGATTGCGCGCGCGAACGGCATCTTTAATCTCAATTGGATTTACGCGGGACAACGCTTGTTCATTCCCGGGTGTAACTAAATTCACTCACCTTCCGCAGGAAAAACCTTTTCACCGCAGAGCGCACAGAGAACGCTGAGATTTATTATGGCTTTCTCGGCAATTTAAACAAAACGAGGACTCGGGTCCTCGTTTTTATTTGGTGCGTTGCGTTTCGAGCCACGATAATCCTAACGCTATGATTAACAGCATCGCCGCGAATTCAAACGGCGCATAGATACCTACCCGTTCCCACAAGACGCCACCCAACGCCGGACCGCACGCCAAGCCAATCCCTTGCGCTGTCGCAATGACTCCCAGGAACAAGCCGCGGGCTTGTGTCGGTATATATTCCATCACCAATGCATTCCACGCCGGGGCAAGTAAGGCATAGCCCACGCCCGCCACGGTTGCGCCGAGCGATACAACAATTGGCTGGGTACTCACCGGCGAAAGCACAAAGGGCAACGCTACTAAACCTAACCCCAGCATCAAGGGTTTGTGCCGTCCCACGCGATCAGCCAAGTGACCGGCGGGAATGACCAACGATGCGGTAACGATGCCGGGTGGAATCAGCACCAATGCAAATTGTTCCGGCGTTAATCGCAATACTTCTTTGCCAAAGAGCGAGATCAGAGGCAACAACATTCCCAGCGCGCACGTCAGCAATAAACCGATGACGAGCAAACGTGCCAGCGCTGGATTCATCAAATGCCTCAGCGCGCGCAAGGATACCGTTTCTGAAACCATTCGTGCACGATGCCGCGTTTCGCGCATCAAGGCAATCACCAGGACGAATGCTAGCCCCACAATCGCAAAGCAAACGCTGAAGGCGGTCGCATAATCAACGCGCCCCAGCAAGAATCCCCCCGCAATCGGGCCGAGTGCGAGACCTCCCAGCATCACCATATTGACAATGCCCAGCACCAACCCGTACCGCTCGCGAGAGTACGCATCCGCGATAGCGGCGTAGATCGTTGGCCAGATACATCCCGCGCCAATACCATTGATCGCGTTCAGAATCAGAAACAATTCCGGCGATTCGGTGCGCGGCATCAGCAACAACGGTAATGCGGATAAAGTAATCCCAATGAGCAAGATCGGCTTACGCGCCCAACGATCTGTCATCCAACCGGCTGGCGTACGCATCACAATATCGGTAACCAGATACGATGAAAGCGTAACGCCAATCGCATCCGCGCCTTCGTGCATTTGATCGTGCAAATAAAGTGGAAATAGCGCGATGAGTTCGATGCCATGCGCCAACTCCATCAACACAATGGTGGCAAGCAAGACAACAAAGGTTCGATGATTGGCAACAAGTGTATGAAGATTCATCTCACGTTTTACGCTTTGCGTTTTTCAATATCGCTTCGATGAAACTTGTCGTGAATCACCAGAATCCTAAACATTCCCCGCACCGATTGCTTGCCCCAGACGGCGTGTTCACCGGTGCGTTCCAATTGTGCCGGGGTCAACGTATCCAACCACGCCAGCGTGTCCGCGCGAGTTTCTTTCAGGGCAACCAAAATATCTTCAAACGATTTGGCGCGCCAACGTTCAGTCATCCACGCATTGAACCTGTCCAACTCGAACGCGCCCGGAAAATCCGGAAACTCGGCAGCGAATTCCTGCAATTGCAGCGGTTCGTCCTTGGCGACCATCATCTTGGCAAACTTGACATTGATGGCTTCTGCCATCGCGACGTGTGCCAGAATGTCTTTGATGGACCATCCTGCTTCGCCGTACGGACGCAAAATCACTTCGCGGGGTAAATTCGCAAACGCTTCAAATAATTTGGCACGTTCATCATTCAATTTCTCTTTGATCTCCATGATCGAATGAGGGGTTGTCATCGCATTGACCTCCGTAGTGTGATGCCATTATACCGGCGCCTATCGCGTTGCGCAAGACCAACGTTCGGATTATAATCCAACTATGAGCAAGCGGCGTTGGAATATTTTTCTGCTCGTCGTCGCCTTGATAGGCGGCGCGTGGATTCAAGCGAGTCGTGTGCCCAGCGAGGATGAAATTGTGGCGCGGGTGGCGGCGCGTGTCAATTTCCAAGCGCCCGATTTTGCGTTGACCCCGTTGGATGGCGCATCCATTTCGTTGAGTCAGCAACGCGGCAAAATCGTGCTGATTAATTTTTGGGCAACGTGGTGTCCGCCCTGCCGTGCCGAGATGCCAGAGATCAACGCGGTGGCGCAAGCACATCCGGATCAATTGATCGTCCTCGCCATCAATAATGCCGAAGAGGAGGCGCGCGTCCGGCAATTTGTCTCCGAATTTCAACTCACCTTTCCCATCCTGCTCGATCCGGACGGCAGCGTGGCGAACAAGTACGCCGTGTTAGGTCTGCCCACCTCGTTTTTTGTAGATCGCGAAGGCATTGTGCGCGCCGCGAATATCGGCGCAATGAGTCGCGCTTACATCGAAGCGCAGATTGCGGCGCTGACAAAATAATGTTCCCCATCCTTCAAATCGGTCCGGCGGTCATTCAATCGTTCATTCTCGCTCTGCTCGTTGCGCTCTGGCTTGGTACATACCTCACCGAACGTGAATGCAAACGACGCAACCTGGATGGCAACGAGGCGTGGAATGTTGTTGCGCTTGCCGTCGTCGCCACCGTGCTTTCCGCGCGCCTCGTTTTTGTTTTGCAAAACTGGGGTGTCTACGCCAACAATCTCGCGCCAATCGTTTCGCTCACCCCCAACGCCTTGTCGCTCGATTATGGCGCATTGCTGGGCATCATCGTGGCGTATGCGTATGTGCGTTGGCGCAAGATTCCGCTTGCGCGTTTTGCCGATGCGCTCGCGCCGGGCGCGCTCATCGCCATTGCAATGATCGCGTTTGGTCAGTTTCTTAGCGGCGATGCGTACGGTATGCCCACTGATTTGCCTTGGGCGGTTTCGTTCTGGGGCGAACGATTGCATCCGGTTCAACTTTACGATGCGCTTGCCGCGCTGATCGGCTGGGTGATTGTTACGCGCTTTCATCCTAGGTTCGATGGGCAACGTGCGCTGGTCGCAATAGCGTGGTACAGCGCGGCGCGTTTGTTCATTGATGCGTTTCGCAGCGAAGCGTTACTCATCGGTGAGGGATACCGCGTGAATCAGATTATTGCGCTCATCGTGTTGTTGCTAGCGTTGGGGATGATGGGCAAAGCAAACGAGGTACAAAAAACAGATGCGTGATTTGCTTTCGACGATTGAGGTGTGGCGCGCGCGTGGCGATGCCGTCGCGCTGGCGACCGTGATCAAAACCGGCGGCTCGACGCCGCGCCCCATCGGCGCGAAAATGATCGTGAACTCGCGCGGCGAATTTGCCGGCTCGGTGAGCGGCGGTTGCGTGGAAGGTGCCGTCATCGAAGAAGCGATGCAAGTGATCAAAACCGGCGCACCCAGGTTGATCAAATATGGCATTGCAGACGAGACAGCATGGAATGTGGGGCTAAGTTGCGGCGGGATGATCGAGGTCTGGGTAGAAGTTGGCAAGCCAGATTGGCTGGACGGGATCAAGCGCGCGATAGAATTGGACGCGTTATGCGCGATCGCCACCCTCGTGAGCGGGGCAAACATCGGCGCGAAAATGATCATTTATCCCGATGGGCGTACGATGGGCAATCTGGACGATGCCGCGTTGCAAGCACACATCGTACGCGATGCCACGCGTGCGATGGCGTTGGAATCGCCGCAACACTACACCTTTGGCGAGACGGAAATCTTTGTGGATGTGTTTGCGCCCAAACCCAAGTTGATTATTTTCGGCGGCGTACACACGGCGATGCCGTTGACCCAGTTTGCGCAAGCATTGGGGTTCCACGTAACGATTGTAGATGGACGTGCGCGCTTTGCCACCCGCGAACGATTCCCAACTGCCGATGAAATCATTGTCGCGTGGCCCGACGAAGCGATTGCGCAGATCAAGATTGATTCGTCTACCTATGTCGCTATTCTCACGCACGACCCCAAGTTCGATATTCCGGCGTTGAAGGCATTGTCGCAAACGAAGCCGCGTTACATCGGCTCGATGGGTTCGCGCGAGACGCGCGCCCAACACTTTGCCGAACTGCGCGCGCAAGGCGTTTCCGCAGAATTTTTAGCGCGCGTGCACGGACCGATTGGCTTGGATATTGGTGCGCGAACGCCGGAAGAAGTTGCCCTGTCTATTCTGGCGGAGATTGTGGCGGTGAGGTATGGGCGGGGTGGTGGATTCCTTTCAAACAGCAAGGGAGCAGGGGAGCGCGGGAGCAAGGGAGAATAACGCGCACTTTCTGCCCCTCTGCACCCCTGCGCGTCTACACTCCAAGCGATTCCGCGCTCCCCTTCAACGCCTCGATCACATTCCCAATATGCTCGTCCAGCGGTACACCCAACTCTGCCGCACCGCGCTCAATGTCTGCACGATTGACCCCGCGCGCGAACGCCTTGTCCTTCCACTTTTTCTTCACCGCCGCCACATCCACATCCGCGAGTTTTTTCGAGGGGCGCACGAGCGCAACCGCGATGATTAGCCCGGTTAGTTCATCCACCGCGTAGAGAGTCTTTTCCATCCGTGTAACGCGCGGAATGTTGAGCGCGTCGCCGTGCGACCACACCGCGCGCACCCACTCTTCGGGAAAGCCGAGTTCGCGCAAAATCTCGCCGTCCTTTTGCGGATGCTGGTCAGGAAACTTTTCGAACGCCAAGTCGTGGATGAGGCCGATATTGCCCCACAAATTTTCGTCCTCGCCGAACTTGCGCGCATACCATTTCATCGCGGCTTCCACCGCCAAACAGTGCTTGCGAAGCAAATCGCTTTGCGTGTATTCGCAGAGGAGTTGCCAGATGTCGTCACGGTTGAGTGGATTCATGGTGCTCCATTTCAGATTTGAGAGCTTAGTTTGGGCTTGCGCTTTGCATTATCGCCCAAACTCAGATTTGCGTCAATGCGGCGCCCTACAAATCAAAAATCTCGAATCCGGCACCGCAAATCTTCCTGATTTGTCAATTCCTCGCTTTCACGTTATAATAGCGCGCGCTATCTTAAAGACAAGGAGTCGTTGTGAAGCGAGTCTATCAACCCAAACGCTTGAAGCGAAAACGCACACACGGTTTTCGCGAACGAATGAAAACCAAAGGCGGACGCAAGGTGCTTGCCGCACGCCGTCAACGCGGTCGCAAGCGCCTCAGCGTATCGCACACCCGTTCCGGCTTGAAACAGAAATAATAGATGTGGATCGTTCGTTCAGTTTGCGCCGCGATGATTTCCAACAAGTCTGGGATGACGGAACCTCGTATCCGCATCCCTTGCTGATCTTGCGCGTGAGAGCAAACGGAATGAACCAATGTCGTTTCGGTTTTGTCGCGGGGAAAAAAGTCGGCAAGGCGGTGGTGCGCAATCGGGTGAAACGCTGGATGCGCGAAGCGATGCGCCAACGCCTGCCGAACCTTGTTGCGGGATGGGATATTATTTTGATTGCGCGCCATGATTCGGCGCAAGCGAGTTTTCAAGACATGGTTGCCGCGCTGGACACCTTAATCCAACGTGCGCATTTGGTTTCGACACAATGAAATTTCTAGCCCTCGGTTTAATCCGTTTTTATCAGCAATTGCTCTCACCCCTTTTGCCGCCCAGTTGTCGGTTTGTTCCCTCCTGTTCGCAATATGGTTTTGAGGCAATTGCACATTTTGGTATTGTCAAGGGAGGCTGGTTGGCACTCACCCGCATCTTGCGTTGCCAGCCGTTCAACCCCGGGGGCTATGATCCCGTCCCGTACGATCACACTTGAAATCAAGTTCAGATAAACTGGGGAGGCAATGATTTAATGGCGTTGAAAATCACGCGGTCGGCGGTGACGCTCTTTGCGATGCTTGCCACCGCGTTTCTCTTGATGGGCTGTGGCGCCGCACCGGCCACCGGCTGGGCAAGCGCGCGCGTGGTAGATCAAATTGTTTACGTTGCCAGCCCCACCGGTCGCATGATGGCGTTGAATGCTGCCGATGGATCGGTCAAATGGCAATTCCCCACCGACAAATCATTGGGGTCGTTGTATAGCACCCCGGCCGTCGTCGAAGGTGTGGTGTACGTTGGTTCGTTCGATCAGATTAGTCATCAGCACCGCTTGTATGCGATTGATGCGACGAACGGCACGAAAAAATGGGAGTTTGAGCCGGGTGGACCAATCATCTCTAGCCCGGCAGTGGGCAATGGCTTGGTCTACTTTGGATCAAACAACAAGAAAATCTACGCGCTCGATGCCGCCACCGGTGCCAAGAAGTGGGAATTTGAAACCCAAGCCGAAGTGTGGGCAGACCCTACCGTCGTTGGCGATACGCTTTACGCGCCTTCCCTCGATCACAAGTTATATGTGTTCGATGCGATCACCGGCGCCAAAAAGTGGTCGTTCGATGCGAGCGGGATCATTGTGACTAAACCGGCGGTGGTGGATCATCGTGTTTATATCGCTGGCTTGGCTAAACTCTACGCGCTGGATACGCAAGGCAACAAACAATGGGAATTTCAAGCCAGCAACTGGATTTGGTCGAGCCCGGCCGTTGCCAACAACGTGGTGTACTTTGGCGCACTCGATGGAACGGTCTATGCGGTGGATACTCAAACCGGCAAGTTGAAATGGGACCAGCCGTTCAAAGCCGGCGATGCGGTGCGTTCGCCCATCGTCATTGAGAACAACACGCTCTACTTTGGCTCCGATGACACCCACATCTACGCGGTGGATGCGGCGACCGGGCAAAAGAAATGGGCACGTTCAACCAGCAGTCGCGTTCTTGCCGCACCAACCCTCGCGAATGGGATTATCTACGTTCCCGCGCACGATCACATTCTCTATGCCCTCGATGCCTCGAATGGTCAAGGCAAATGGGCAATGGATACAAGTAGTGGCAAGCCGGTCACGCCGGTTCCCGGCGTCGTGAAATAGGAGTGGGTTCAAATGCTTGATTTTCTTGCTCCCGTCTGGAACACGTTTATTTTCAATCCGATGGTGAATGTCCTGATGTGGATTTACACCATCCTCAATCAGTTTGCGATCCCCGGTGCCTTTGGCATCGCCATCATCTTGTTTACCATTCTAGTGCGCATCATCACTTTGCCTTTTTACGCTCAATCGCAAAACGCGATGAAGAAACAACAAGCGTTGATGAAGAGCAAAGAATGGTTAGAGATTCAGAAAAAGTACGCCAAGGATCGCGAAAAGTTAGCGCAAGAGCAGATGAAGATGTACCAAGCCGCCGGGGTCAATCCCTTGGGCGGTTGCTTGCCCGCCTTGATTCCATGGCCCATCATGATCGGTTTGTATCAATCCATCACCCAAGCCATGGGCGCACAGCCGGAACAATTGATGGAACTGGCCAAACATCTCTATGCCTTTCTGCCGCAACTTGCCGCGGCAGTGCCGGTGAATAGCAGTTTTCTGGGACTCAATCTGGCGGGCACGCCGGATGGCTGGGGTTATATCATCCCCGCGCTCGTTCTGGCAACGACCTGGATTCAACAAAAAATGATGACCGTCCCTCAAGCCGATCCACAGGCAGCGCAGATGAATCAATCCATGCAATTGATGATGCCCTTGTTCATCGGTTACATCTCCCTTTCGTTCCCCATCGGTTTGTCGCTGTACTGGATCGTCTTTAATGTCATCGGAATCATTCAGCAATACTTGAACAGCGGCTGGGGCACCTTGTTGGATGGCACCCCGTTTGCGCCAGCCAAAGCCACCGCCGGTAAAGGAAAGAAATAATGTCGCAAGTCAGTCGAGAATTTTCAGCCAAAACGGTTGACCAAGCCATCGCCCAAGGTCTTGCCGAGTTGGGCTTGACCCGTGATCAGGTGAACATTGAAATCGTGCATGAAGGATCGCGCGGCATTCTGGGCATTGGCGGCGAAGATGCACGCGTCCGTCTGACTCCCCTCGGCGCCGAGGAACCGGAAACCCAGGTGAATGACAACGCCAAAATGGCTTGCGAAATGCTGGAAACGCTTTTGCGCCATATGGGCATCCAAGCCCGCGTGGAAGCCCTGCCCGACCTTGCCTCCGATTCGCCCAACGCGATCGTTCTCAATATCCTGGGCGACGATTTAGGGGTGCTCATCGGACGGCGCGGGGAAACGTTGCGCGATTTGGAATATGTGTTGCGCTTGATGGTGGCGCAAAAAACCGGCAAGCCAGCCAAACTCTCGGTGGATGTCGAAGGATATCGTACGCGGCGCGAGCGGGTTTTGCGTGAGTTGGCGAAACGCATGGCAGAGCGCGTAACCGCCAGCCGTCAACCCATCACGCTGGAAGCCATGCCGCCAAACGAACGCCGCATTATTCATCTAACGTTGCGCGATCATCCGTACGTGCGCACCAACAGCATCGGCGAAGGCGAACATCGCCGGGTAATGATTTTGCATAAATGATTGACTTTCTCATCGTCGGTCACATCGTTCAAGATGTTGTGCCCAACGGCTATACGCTGGGAGGCACCGCAACGTATATGAGCATCACCGCGCGCAATCTGGGGCGCCAGCCAGGCATTGTAACCCGGCTCGCCCCGGATTTTGTCATCCCCAGCGTTTTGCACGGCATCCAAGTGCATCGTCTCGATTCGTTGCAGACCACCACCTTTCACAATATTTATCACGATGGACATCGCCAACAATTCTTGCTCGCCCGCGCCGACGACCTACAACCTGAAGATGTTCCGCTCGAATGGATGAACGCGCCTATCGTTCATTTGGGGCCTCTCGCGCGCGAAGTAGATGCGCGGTTTGCTAAACTTTTCCCCAACGCCCTCGTGGGCGTAACACCACAGGGCTGGTTGCGTCAATGGGATGAGACCAAGCGCATCCGAATGCGTCCGTGGCATGAAGCATCCGACATTTTGCCACACGTGGATGTCCTGGTTCTGAGCGAAGAAGATTTGAACGGCAACCTCGGTTTGATGGATGACTATGTGCGAATAACCCGCATTGCCATTATGACGCAGGGCGCCAAAGGATGCATCGTTTTCACAGAGGGCATCTCGCGGCACATTCCCGGTTTTCCCGCACGCGAAGTGGACCCCACCGGTGCCGGCGATGTTTTTGCCGGCGCGTTCTTGATTCGTCTGCAAGAAACCGGCGATCCGTTTGAAGCGGCGCGCTTTGCGAATGCCACTGCATCGTTCTGTGTCGAAGCACCTGGTATCACCGGCATTCCCACGCGCGCCCAAGTGGAAAAACGGCTGAGCCAGACATTGACATTTTGAAATCATAATGTAAACCGTAATCCTATGACCACCATCTACACCTTCGCCAACCAAAAAGGCGGCGTCGGCAAAACGACCACGGCGGTCAACCTCGCCGCCAATCTCGCCGCACGCGAGAAACGCGTCTTGCTGGTGGACATTGATCCGCAAGCGAATGCCACGTCCTCGCTGGGTGTGGATCGTTCCGGCGCACTCTTTTCGATTTACAACGTCTTGGTGGACAGTATGCCGCTGGATCAAATCGTTATGCTCACCAAGCGATTGCACCTTGATCTGGTTCCCTCGTCCGCCGCGCTCGCCGGTGCCGAAGTCGAATTGGTTGGCGTGGAACAACGCGAACGATTACTCGCCCAAGCCCTCGCCACGGTAACTCAGCGGTACGATTATATTTTGATTGACGCGCCGCCCTCGTTAGGGTTGCTCACGGTGAACGCACTCGTCGCGGCCGATGCGGTCATCATTCCAATTCAGTGCGAATATCTCGCGTTGGAAGGTCTATCGCAATTACTTAACACCATTCAACTCGTGCAACAAAACCTCAATCCACGTCTGCACATTGCCGGCATGGCTATGACGATGTACGATTCACGCACGCACCTGGCGCTCCAAGTGGTCCAAGAAGTTGCTCAGCATTTTCCGGATTTGATTTTCCGTTCGATCATTCCGCGCAGTGTGCGCATCGCCGAAGCGCCGAGTTTCGGCGAACCGCTGATCTCGTTCGATCCCAAATCGCGCGGCGCGCAGGCATACGAAGCATTGACGACAGAGTTGCTGGAAAGAGAAAATAGCCAGAAGGTAGTAAGCACAAGACAGTAAGCAGGAGGCAGTTGGCAGTCGGCAAACTATCCACCATTGCTTCCTGCTTACCACCCTCTGTTTCTGGGAGTTTTTACTATGCCCACCAAACACGGCCTTGGTCGCGGGCTCGGCGCGCTCATTCCACCCAGCCAGCCCTCAGCGATTACCGCCGGCGTGAAACAAGTCCCGGTCGCCGCCATTTCACCCAACCCACGCCAACCGCGGCACAGAATTGATCCCGATGCTTTGCGTGAACTAGCGGACTCGATTCGCGAACATGGTCTGATTCAACCCCTCATCGTTACGCCCGCCCCCGATTCGACCGAACTTGCGCCGCGTTATCAACTCATCGCCGGTGAACGCCGCTGGAACGCGGCAAAATTGGCGGGACTGGCAAACGTGCCGGTCATTGTGCGCGGCGCAACGCCGCAAGAAATGCTTGAACTTGCCCTCGTCGAAAATATTCAACGCGCCGATTTGAACGTGCTCGAAGAAGCGAATGCGTACCGGCAATTGATGACCGATTTTGGTTTGACGCAAGAGCAAGTCGCTTCCAAGGTGGGCAAGAATCGGACAACGATTGCGAATGCCTTGCGTTTGCTCAAACTTCCGCCCGAAATCCAAGCCGCGCTCGCCGATGAATCCATTACGGAAGGTCATGCGCGTGCCATTTTAACCATCGAAGACGAGAAACAACAAAAGCAATTACTCCGCCAGGTGATCGAGCAAGGTTGGTCGGTTCGGCAAACGGAGGAAGCCGCGCGACGCAGCGGCGAGAAACCCGCGCCAACGGAACGCCAAGTGCGCACAACGGTCAGTAATCGGCGGTCAGTGGCAGAGCCAGAAATGCCTGCCGCCACACGCGCACTCGAAGAGGATTTTCGGCGCGCGTTGGGAACCAAGGTGCAGGTCTTTCGCTCCCGCCAAGGGGGCAAGATTGTTGTGCATTTTTATTCTGAAGAAGAATTGGAAGCGATTTACAGTCAGATTGTTGGACGGAAATAAAAAGCGGCGAGGCAAATGCCTCGCCTGTTATTTTGATTGAGTGGGCATATTTTTCGTGCTGGGTAATACTTCGTCAATCAAACCGTACTCCACCGCCTCCGCCGCATCCATATAATAGTTGCGGTCAGTATCCCGCGCGATGCGTTCCACCGGTTGCCCGGTGTGGCGAGCCAGAATCGCATTGAGACGTTCGCGTTCGTGCATAATGCGCTTGGCATCAATCGCAATGTCTATCGCTTGACCTTGCGTGCCGCCTAATGGTTGATGAATGTGAATCGTCGAGTTGGGGAGCGCGTAGCGGCGCCCCTTGGCACCCGCGGCGAGCAAGACCGTGCCCATACTTGCCGCCAAGCCCACGCAGATCGTCGAGACCGGCGCGTTGATCAGTTGCATCGTATCGTAGATTGCCAAGCCGGCCGTGATCAAGCCCCCGGGACTGTTGATGTACAAGCGAATCTCTTGATCCGGATTTTCATTATCCAGAAAAAGCATTTGCGCCACCACCAAGTTGGCGATCTGATCGTCAATCGGTGTGCCTAAAAAGATGATGCGGTTACGCAACAACAACGAAAAGATGTCGTACGCGCGTTCACCGCGTCCCGTGTTTTCGATGACCATGGGAATCACGTCTACCGGGAATAACAGAGGGTCCATAGCAACTCCTGTAGGATCGTTCAATCCACTAGCAACACTTTGCCAAATTGTTTGCGTTCCGTCAAGTACTGTTGCGCCGCAGCGGTTTCCGCCAACGGAAATGTCCGGTCAATGATCGGGTGGAAAATTTGTTTGCCGATCAAATCCCAAACCACAAAGAATTCCTTGGTTGTCCAGCCGTACGAGCCAAGCAGGGAAATCTGCTTAAAGAATAAACTCCAAATGTCGGTTTGACCAAAACGCCCGGTCGTGCTGCCGCATGTAACCAAACGCCCCGTGGGACGCAACGACGCGATACTTTTTTCCCACGTCGCCGTGCCCACGTGTTCAAACACCACATCCACCCCGCGATTTGCTGTGATCTGCATGACGTGGTGAAAGAAATTTTTCTCCGCGTAATTGATCGTGTAATCTGCACCCAGTTCTTTGGCTTTGGCAAGTTTTTCGTCTGTGCTGGCAGTGGCAATGACCTGACATCCAAAATGCTGGGCGATTTGAATCCCAGCCACGCCGATGCTACTGCCCGCCGCCAGAATCAAAACCCATTCGCCCGGTTTGATTTGCGCGCGCGAAACCAGCATATGCCACGCGGTCCCAAATGCGCTGGCTGCCGCCGCAGCTTGGACGAACGAGAGCGATGCCGGAATCGCGATGAGTACGGAAGCCGGGGCTCTGATATATTCGGCAAAGCCGCCCCAGAGATGCACGCCAAACACTTGGCGTTGCGGACACAAGTTCTCGTTGCCGCTTGTACAGTACTCGCACGCGCCACACGTGATGGCGGGACCGATCAACACCCGGTCGCCGCGCTGCCAACCCGAAACCTGCGCCCCAAGTTCAACAATTTCGCCAGCAGTTTCCAAGCCGCCCACGTGAGGCAGCGGGGCGCGGACACCGTGAGTTCCTTCGCGGGTGAATAGATCGAGATGATTCAAGCCACACGCGCGCACCTTGACCAAGACATCGGTCGGTCCGATCTGGGGCGTGGGCACCTCATCAAATTTTAGATTTTCGATTCCACCGCGTTTGTAAAAGATGGCTGCTTTCATCGAATCATGGAGGGGAAGTAAAGAGCCCAGAGACCATGCGTCACGTTCTGAGTTGTGGAAACAAGATCACTTCTCGAATAGACGCTTGATCAGTCAGCAACATGGTCATTCGATCCACACCCACGCCCAAACCGCCGGTGGGCGGCATCCCGTGCATCATCGCCTGAATGAAATCCATATCTACTTGATGGGCTTCTTTATCGCCGGCTTGGCGCTGTTCGGCTTGCTCCATAAAGCGCGCATACTGATCTATCGGATCGTTCAGTTCGGTAAAGGCATTGCCCAATTCCATATTCGCCGCAAATGCCTCAAAGCGTTCCACGATACGCGGATTGTCCGGTTTCTTTTTGGCAAACGGCGAAATCTCTTCTGGATAATCAATCACAAACGTCGGCTGAATCAAGGTGGGTTCGGCAAACGTGCTAAACAACTCATCCACTTGCTTGCCCCACGTCTTGTGCCGCTCAACTTTTAATTGCACTTCATCAATGCGGCGATTGAGAGAGGGTAAATCCGTGTCCACGTAAATATCAATGCCACTCGTTTGCAAAATCAGATCGCGCATCGTTACGCGGGGCCAGGGCGGTGTCAAATCAATCGCATGTCCTTGATAGGTGATCTGCAACGTTCCATTTGCCGCGAGCGAACACGCGCTATACAACCCTTCGACCAAGTCCATCATCGTCGTGTAATCGCCGTACGCTTGATAACACTCCATCATCGTAAATTCCGGATTGTGTTTGAAATCAATGCCTTCGTTGCGAAAGTCTTTGCTGATTTCGTACACGCGCTCGAATCCGCCAACGAGCAAGCGTTTCAAGTACAACTCGTCCGCGATGCGGAGGTACATATCGCGATCGAGTTTGTTGTGATGTGTTACAAACGGCTCTGCCGTGGCGCCCCCATACAACGGTTGCAACACCGGTGTTTCGACTTCGAGAAAACCTTGCTCGTCCAAATATTTTCGCATGGCGGTAACAATCTTGGAACGTTTGACAAAGATTTCGCGGACGGCTTCGTTCGACAACAGATCGAGATAACGTTGGCGATAGCGGGTTTCAATATCCTTGAGGCCGTGCCACTTTTCCGGCAAGGGCGATAACGCTTTTGCCAGCAATTCAAAATTCGCCACTTGGAGCGTAATCTCGCCGGTCTTGGTTTGGATGACCTCGCCTTGCGCACCGATGAAATCGCCCAGATCAATATCTTTGAGGAGCATCGCATACGCCTCCGCGCCGATTTGATCTTTGCGAAACATCAATTGAATCTTGGCAGAGCCATCTTGCAGATGCGCAAAGCATAGCTTGCCCATATCGCGCAAGGCAATCAAACGACCGACCAATTTCACGCCGGTCAATGTTTCGCCGCGCTGGAATGCTTCGATGGCTTGGCGCGCAGTGTGTGTGCGCGCGGCGCGCAGCGGATAGGGATCAATGCCGCGTTCGCGCAAGCGTACAAGTTTTTGATACCGTTGGCGTTCTTGATCATTCAGTCCTGCGATGAAATCATCCATTCTCAAACCTCGCGTGAAGAGTAACGGGTGACGTGCGCCGAAAATTTCGTCACTCGTCACCCGTCCTGCCTCGCGTTTGTGTTATCGGATTTCGACGATCTTGAGATGACGCACGCCGTCCGGAATTTTCACTTGGACTTCGTCGCCAACGCGCTTGCCGAGCAGGGCTTTGCCTACCGGTGATTCGTTCGAAATGCGCCCGTTTGCCGGGTCGGCTTCAGCCGAGCCAACGATTTGGTACATTTCATCGTCGCGATGGCCCCGTTCGACGACAGTTACAAACGTGCCGATCCCAACCACATCGCTGACGCGCGTTTCATCAATCATCACAGCGTTCTTGAGCATTTGTTCAATCGTCATAATGCGTCCTTCGACAAATGCTTGCTCGTTTTTGGCTTCATCATAGGCCGAGTTTTCCATGATGTCGCCTTCTTCTTTTGCCGCGTGAATTGCTTCAGCTACTTGGGCGCGTTTGATCGTTTTGAGATGATTGAGTTCTTCTTCTAATTTGGCACGCCCCTCGGGGGTCAAAAAGATCGGTTTTTCAGCCATCGCCACTACCTCTCGCTGATAAAAAATCAGTCGGACACCGCCTGTCACTTCAAGGACGACGTCCAACTGATACCGATTATACTCGAATTTCGATTTTTGTGCAACCGCCCCCACGGCTTCTCAAAAGTTAGCCGCCTCATGTCATTGCGAGCCGAAGCGGCAAAGCAATCTCTCAGCCCAATGCCAAGTTTCTCCTTGCCAAGCAACTAAAGCCCCGCAACCGTCCCTCAACCAAGCCATCTCACAAAAAACTCGACGCTTGGATTCGTCGAGTCCGTGGTCAACTATTTATCTAGCGCTGTGTCAGCGAAGCGTTCAAACCACTAATGAGGGCTTGTTTTTCTTCGGCGGAAAGATTCGCCGAGGGATGAAGCAACACATAGTACCATTGCGGCATCGTGCCACGTTGAACTTCACGGGCAGCACCCCGCGCTTCGCGCTGAGGCAAATTCCATTGTGAAAAATTGAGTCTGGCACGTCCTTGCTCCACATCGCGCTGAATCAACCACGAAATCGGCGCGATGTTGGAATACCATGGCCAAACCGTTTCATTGCTATGACAATCGAAACAAGCACGTTGGGCAAGTTCACGGGTGACCGGACTGTTCCACTTGGGTTCGGCTTGCACCGGCGGATTGGTGTGATTCCGTCCATACGGTACCAGTTGCAAGGCGATGAACCCCAAGCCGACAACGATGACTATTCCAATGAGAATGCGTTTGAGCATAGAATCTCCACGTTGAATTATTTTGTCCAATCCATGATGCGTTCGTTCTCAAAGGTGAATTTCACCGCGACCTGATCGGTAACATTCTTGAGTACGTGGCGAATAGTCAAACCGGCAGGATCAGTAACGAAAAATTCCCATTTGCCATTCCGATCCGAGAGGAACAAGATTTGCTGATTGTCCGGCGACCAAGTGGGTGCGACGTTGTGATGGACCACGTTAAAGAACAAGGTCAAGATCGGATCGGGGTTGGTTACGGCAACGGGGTTGCTCCCATCGGCATTGACCACATTCACTTCCCACCGATCGTGTGCCTTTTGCGAATAGACGATCCGCCGCCCATCCGAACTCCATTCTGAGTTTTGGATCGGCGGCATATACAAGATCGGCATCGCCGCATTCTTCGATGTATCCCAATATTTTCCCGTAGGACCTAGGACCAGCGATGCCGCACCGCCTATTCTGCTGGTCATCTGAATCCCAACACCGGGATCGGTGAAGGCGATGGTTGTGCTGTCGGGACCCCAACTAGGCACAAAGCAGAGTTGCGTGCATTGTGGCTCGGTCAATTTGCCGGTGGCTAGTTCAACGACTCCCAGTTTCCAAATGATCGTGCGATCATCCTTGGACTTGTCTTGCGCAAAGACGATAAACTTGCCATCGGGACTCCATTGGGGCCAACGCGCACGCGGTGTACCAAAAACCAATTGTTCATTCGAGCCATCGGCATTTGCAATATAAATCCCGGGCGCCACATTGTCCCAGCGCGCAAAGACAATTTGTGTGCCATCTGGCGACCAAGCGGGATCAATGCCCCGCGAGACACGCGTAAGGTTCGAGCCATCGCCATTGACCGTATAAATGTCGCCGCCAGTCGCCGTCTCAAAAACGATTTTGCCTTGCAAGGTGCCGGTGGGCACGGGCGTTACCGTGATCGGCACGAACAGGGTCGGCGAAGGAGAAGGCGTTGGCGTAGGGTAGAGTATGACCGTGTCGCCGGTAACCGTCAATCGAAATGAAATCATATTCGCACTCGTGTTGGTGAGCGCAACGAAATATCTGCCTGCGGTGTTGAATGCACCCGACCAGTACAAATCGTGCGTAACGAGTTCGGTCAAGGCATCCACGTACGGCGTGCCACGACCGACTGGCGCGGTGGTTGGATCGCGTAACCAATCGCTCGCTTGCGTGGGTGTGTAAATGGCAAACTGCAAGCCGGGTGCGCCATTCGCATCCACCGTTACGTTGACCTTGGCGCGCGTGCTTGCCCCAGCGCGTCCGCCAAATCCTGGTGCCGGCGTATCGGGGGTGTAATCGAAATAGAACCACAGCGTAGTGTTGGGCGCGATGGTTTGTTCGCTGGTTGGCACCATCAACGGATCGAGTGGGGTGGTGCCGGTGGGTCCTGCGGCAAACCCGGCAGAGACGATCATCAACGCCAAGACAATCGCCATCCCCAAGATGATCATTCGTCCAAGTTGCACGTGTTTCATGATTCTCCTTGTCTTGCCCCACGATCCAACGACGTTATTGACTGCTCCCCGTGATTTGGATTAAGCGCGCGGTAACCGTGCCACTACTCGTCTCGCCGATGACGGTAATGCGGGTGTTGGCTTTGACATCGGCTAACGTCGCGGTGGTTGTTTTTTGGTAGGTCGTGTTGTTATCCACTTTGACGGTAATCGAACTTCCGTCCTGCGCGGTCAATTGAATCGTATTGCCATCCACGCTTTTGACAACGCCACTCGTACCGCGTCCACCAAACGCGCCCGGTTGTCCCTGCCCGGCAAATGGCGTGCCGGCTGCACTAGGATTCGTCCCTGGTCCAAACTGTCCGCCGCGTTGTTGGAAAAATTCATTGCGAATATTTTGGGCTTGCGCCAGTCCGTTTTGCGTCCCCGCCGCATAACCTACGCCGCCAGCGATACCGGCAATCACCAGCGCGCCAAGGACAATTACAAGAATCCGTTTCATCTTTGCCTCATTAAAAATATTTTGTGCCACGAAGGTCGTCACGGATTGCTTGTGTGACCTTCGTGGCAATGTTATTACCCGCGTGGCGTGTACATCAGTTTATCGTCTGCCGCCGCGTCCAAAGAAAGGCATTCCTTTGCCACCGAATTTATTGGGTCCAAGGAATCCACCCAACCCGCCGCGCCCCAAACCAAAACGGTTCAGGTCCACGTTATCCGGTGTGATTTTTGCCTTCATCTGATCCGCTTGCGCCTGGGTCAGTTTGCCGTCCTTGACCAGTTGATCAATCGCGGCTTTTTGAGCATCGGCAATGGCAGTCCGCAGCGTTGCCACCGCAACATTCTTTTCTTGCGCCAGCGTGAGCAACGTCTTGGTACGCAACGCCGTAGTCAAGTCCGCGCTCGTCATCCCCAGCGCCTTGGCCGCTGCATCCAAGCCGGCTTTTGCAATGACGCCTTGAACAGTGTTCCCCGTGATGCGATCGGCTTGGTTTTGCGTCAGCAAACCTTGTTGCACACCTTGCTTTGCCGCTTCGGTGCGTGCATCCGTGATTGCCTGCTGCAATTTCTCAACCGTCGTGCCGAGTTTCTGCGCGAGCGTTTGCCAGTACAGATCCATCCACGTTTTGGGTGTCGTTGGGGTAGGACCTTGCGCAAACGCAACCGCACCACCCACACCGATTGCCAACAGCGCAACGACGAGCACGCCCGCGACAATTAATTTCGTTTTGCCTAACATGTTCACCTCCTAGGTTTCTTGCAGAGCAATTTCTAATTTCGATTGTGTGGTCTCAATACTCTAGTTTGCTCTC
Organism: Chloroflexota bacterium; assembly: GCA_037440625.1. Lineage (GTDB taxonomy): Bacteria > Chloroflexota > Anaerolineae > UBA4142 > UBA4142 > DAOTXS01. The sequence goes on along the minus strand of JBBITT010000001.1, from coordinate 59,433 downwards.
ACCTCCTTCGGAGTTATCCCTATTTTTATTCGTATCGCAATGCTTCGATTGGATGCAGACTAGCGGCGCGATTGGCGGGATAGATGCCAAAGAACAATCCGACCGCCAACGAAAAAGTGATCGCCAGGATCACGGAATCCAAGCCCACCGCCGTCTGCAACGTGGTCGTACCAATCTGAATTCCGGAAATTACGCGTGCAACCAGCGCGCCGAGCAAGATGCCAATCAAACCGCCGACCAGACTCAACACCATCGCCTCGGTCAAGAACTGAATGAGCACATCACGCTTGCGCGCGCCCACCGCTTTGCGAATCCCGATCTCGCGCGTGCGTTCCGTTACCGAGACGAGCATAATATTCATAATGCCAATACCGCCTACAATCAACGAAATGCCGGCTATGCCACCCAGGAAAATTGTAAACGCGTCCGTTACCTGTGTCAAGGTATTCAAGATGTCTTGTTGGCTCTGAATCGTAAAATCGTCTTGCTGGATCGTAAGGCGATGGCGCTCACGCAAAACATCGCTAATGTCTTGCACGACTGCTGCTTGCACGCTCGTATCCGTAAGCTTGACATTAATGACCGAGACGACATTCCCACCGCGAAACCGATTGTTGCCGGTCAAGCGGCTTGCCGCCGTCGTAATCGGCACATAGACTTGAGTATCCGTGTTGTTAAAGCCGGTGCCACCCTTGGCTTCCATCACCCCAATCACGCGAAAGTTCTGTCCGTTGATGCGAATTGTTTGACCCACCGGGTCAGCCGTATCGAATAGGGTTTGTGCGATTTGCGATCCCAGCACCACCACGGTTGAGTTTGCCGACACGTTCGCCGCCGAAATAAACTCACCGCTCGCCACGTTGGCATTCATCGCGTCTTGATATTCCGGCGTTACTCCCAGCAAACGACCAACCGCGTTGTTGCCTAGATAAGCCACTTGGGCAAAGCCATCAATCTCTGGCGCCACCGCCACTACATTCGCCACATTGAGCAGCGCCGTCGCATCCTCGCGCGTGAGCGTGGCAGCCGATTCTTGCTGGCGCACACCACCTTCTTGCGTGTTGCCGGGACGAACGAACAACAAGTTCGTGCCGATACTGCTAATCTGCGCCGTTACCGTGTTTTGCATCCCTTGCCCAATGGACAACATCGCAATCACGGCCATCACGCCGATAATGATCCCCAACATCGTCAAACCGGCGCGCAATTTATTCGCCGCGATACTGCGTAAAGCAATGCGGACACTTTGAAGTAGATTCATCGCCTTGACCTCAATTTTGTTCGATCACGCCATCGCGCACCCGAATGATGCGCTGGGCAGACGCCGCAATCGTCGGGTCGTGCGTAACCAAAATCACGGTCAACCCACGCTCGCGATTGAGGGCTTGGAAAAGATTCACAATCTCTGCGCCCGATTTGGAATCCAGATTGCCGGTGGGTTCGTCCGCCAGAATGATGCTGGGATTGCTCACCAATGCGCGCGCAAGCGCTACGCGTTGCTGTTGACCGCCGGACAATTCGTTCGGACGATGGTGCGCGCGATCACTCAGCCCAACGGCTTGCAATGCCTCTAACGCTCGTTGTTTCCGATCGGTTGCACCGGCGTAAACGAGTGGCAACTCGACCTGATCAAGGGCGGCCGTGCGCGGCAACAAGTTGAATTGCTGAAACACAAAGCCGATTTTCCGGTTGCGAATTGCCGCTTGCTCATCGTCCGTCATCCGCGAGACGTCCACCCCATCGAGGATGTACGAGCCACTCGTCGGCGTATCCAGACAACCGATAATGTTCATCAGCGTAGATTTGCCGGAGCCGGAGGGACCGGTAATTGCAACCATCTCACCGGCATCCACGTGTAGGGTAACCCCGTTCAGGGCAGACACCGGCACATCGCCCATCATATAGATTTTCTTGATGTCTTGAATCTGAATCAGGCTATTCATTTTAGCGTAACCCCGGAATGCCGAACCCACCACCGAGCGCCCCACCGCCGGCCGTTGTGCGTGTGGTGGTCGTCGTGAGCACCACGCGATCGCCTTCTTGCAAACTGGTGCTGGTGATCTCAGCATAGGTATCGTTCGTCAAGCCAACCGTCACCGGGACGCTAATGTTTTGTCCCTGATAAACGACGGTAACAATTTTTTGATTGCCCTGCGTCCGCACCGCGCGCAAGGGAACCAGCAACACATTATCGCGTTGTTCGACCACCACGGTCAGATTGGCAGTCATCCCCGGTTTGATTGCGCCATCGTTGTTGAGAATTGCAATCGTTACGGGATAATTGACGACGCCTTGCGTGACGGTAGCGACCGGCGCAATGGACAGCACCTTGCCTTGATACGTCTTGCCCGCTAAAGCATCAAAAGTGATTTGCGCGGTTTGTCCCGGTTTGATCTTGGCAATGTCTACCTCGGCGACAGTTACTTTGATTTGCAACTGCGACAGATCCACGATAGTCACGGCGTTGCCGGACGCGGTATCACCCACGCTCAAGTTGACCGCCGCCACCACGCCGTCGAACGGCGCGACGAGTTTGGCTTTGTCGAGATTGCGTTGTGCTTGTTCGACTGCAATTTTCGCGCTATCGAGTTGGGCTTGCGCGGAAATCTTTTTGGTCTCTAGATTTTTCTGCGCCTGCTCCAAGGCCACCTGCGCGTTCTCGTACGATGCTTGCGCTTGTTTGAGCGCGGTATCGTTGATAGTGGCGACTGTGATGTTATAGTTCGCCAGAGCGGATTGATAATCCAACGTCGCGCTGGCGAGCGTCTGCGCTTGCGTGGTCATTCCCACATCGGGCCGCCACGCAACGGCGTTATAATCGGCTTGCGCTTTTTGCAAAGCGAGCGTGGCTTTATCCAACGTGGCTTTGGCAACGATGAGCGAGTTGGGATTCTGATCGTTCTTGGCTTTTGCCGCATCCAGATTTGCCTTTGCCGTGGCGAGGTTCGCTTGAGCATTGCGGAGCGCAAACTGCAAATCGGTCATGGTTTGATCATAACTCGCTTGCGCACTTGCCAAACTGATCTGCGCAGATTTGAGCGATGCTTCCAAATCGGTGGTGTCCAACTGCATCAGCACCTGTCCCTTTTTGACCGGATCGCCCACTTGAACGTTGACCTGCGTTACGCGCCCGGACGTTTGAAAAGCCAGGACGGCATCTTCGGGGGCGGACACATTGCCCGCCGCACTCACCGTGGCGACCAGCGCCCCACGGGTTACAGTAGCGGTTTGCACGGTTGGCGTAGTAGATGCACTGGCGGTGAAGCGCGGAATCAAGAACACACCGACAGCCAAAATGACAATGACGATACTGCCAATGATCAAAACGTTTCGTTTCATTATCTTGCCTCCAGATCAGAGAGACTTGTGGCGCGTTAACGCGGCACAATCTTGAACAAGAATCGGCGTTGAATCATCACCCAGAGTGCCAACACGATGACGAGTTGCAAACCGGTGTTGAGAATCCCATCCGCCGCGATGTTGATGGGCAAATACGGCGTTACCGCTGCCATCAACGCAATGATGATGACATGCATTGTGTAAGCATAGAGCGCGTTTTGACCCAAGGGCAGCAAGAGCCAACCGAGCGCGGCTTGGATCGGTTTCCAAAACAAGGTCGTGGTGAGAAAAGCAAATTGGAACACAATGAAACTAGCCAGCAATCTTCCCGGCGCGAGCGTGTTCTTGAAAAAGAAACCGGCGAGAAACGCATCGGTGTTCATTCCCGGGAAAATTTGTGCTAGCCACGCGCCATCGGTGTTGCGCAACTGAACGAGCCACAGCACCAAGACGCTGGCAAGAATAAAGTACGGCAGGCGCGGCAAGGTGTTTAGTTTTTTCGCGAGCGCGTCGCGATGGAATCCAATCACCATCGCGCCAAAGAACAGCAATTGCCACGCCGCCAGATCAAAGGTCGAACTGCCGCTGACTGTCCACGGAAACTGGAATTGCGCCGGGAAAAGTTGCGCCAACAACCATAACCCCGCCGACCCCAGCATCAGCCAATGCGTCCGCCCGTTGACCAACAACGCTAATGCCAATGCCGCACCCAAGAGCATAAAGGTGTACATCATTGGTATATCCGTAAGATACAACGTTTGATGCAGGGTGAACACGTCCAGCACAAATGTCAGCGGATTGCTCACGGACACGTCGCGGACCCACGGCAGGTTGAACGTAAACGAGACCGCACTAAAAATAAGCGTGAGCGCAACAGTTACTTTGTAAAGCGTGAACGCGCGCTGCAACGCCTTGACCTGCGCGGCGCGCAACCCTTCTTTCAAGGCGATGCCGCCGTACACAATGCCAAAGACCAACCCCGAAATAAAGACAAACGCCTCGGCGGCGGATACAAAGAACGTGTTGCCGCCGGTGATCAGATAGAACCACGATGCGCCGCCCAAGTGATTGACCACCATCGCAAAGACGGCAAATCCGCGCAAGAGGTCCAGCCGCAAATCGCGTTTGTCAATGGCTTGGTATGCCCAGTCGAGACTAAGCCAACGGGGCACCGCCCCGGTATTCGGCCAAGGGCGTTCGGTAGAGATGGGAGGACGAACCAGTTGCATTTCTTCCCTTCCTTTTAATCAAACTACGCCCTCATTCTACCGACTCCACATTAAGACAACCCAAGCCAATGCTGAGAATACGCTTAAAAGATTGCTAATTTTTTCTTAGCCTCCTCTCAACCTTTTCACAGTTTCATCTTAGCCGATTGTGCTATAATTCAGAATGATGGCAACGATCCTAGTCGTAGATGATGATCCTAAACTTTTGAATATGCTCCAACGCACACTCGCGTTGGAGGGCTTTCGCGTCTTGACCGCGCCCGATGGCACCGCCGCGCTCGCCCAAGTCCAAGCCCATCACCCGGACGTGATCATTCTCGATTGGTTGATGCCGGGACTGAATGGGATTGGCGTGATCAAGCAATTGCGCGCCGTGGACGATAAAACACTCATCTTGATGCTGACTGCGCGGGATGCCATCGAAGATCGGGTGGAGGGGCTGGAGACCGGCGCAGACGATTATCTGGTCAAACCCTTTGCGCCGGCAGAACTCGTGGCGCGCCTCCACGCTTTGCTACGCCGGCCGGCGATTGCCAGTCAAAGTGATCCGCTCACCTATGCCGATCTTTATCTTCACCCGGTGACGCGCGAGACCCGGCGTGGTCAACGTTCCTTTGAACTGACCCGCAAAGAATTCGATTTGCTCCATTATTTAATGCGCCATCCGCGCCAAGTCCTGCGTCGCGAACAAATCTTGCAAGACGTGTGGGGGTACGACTTTGAAGGGGCGGACAATGTCCTGGAGGTGTACATCGGTTATTTGCGGAAGAAAACCGAAGCCGGCGGCGAGCCGCGCTTGATCCACACCGTGCGTGCGGTCGGCTATGTTTTGCGTGAGGAATAGTATGTCTATTCGATTGCGTCTAACTTTGCTTTACACAGCCATTCTCGCCCTTACCTTAATTGCATTTAGCGCGACCATCTATTTCGTTCAAAGTCGAATCACGTGGGACGCCATTCAAGCCACATTGGAACGTAATATGCGCGCGCTCGTCCTAACTGAACGACGCACCCCTTCGCGCACTGAACCCGCGCCCCTCTTTGATCCCTCGCGTGGCCGATGGACCCAAATCCGCAACGCCGATGGCAGCGTGATCAGTCGTAGCCCCGATCTGGGCGAAACTACTTTGCCGCTGAGCGAGGCCGGCTTGCGCGCGGTTCAAAACGGCGTATCGTGGACAGAATCCGCGCAGGTAGACAATGAACTCTTGTTGATCTATAGCCAACCCATCATTGCCCAAAGCCGGGTAGCGCGCATCGTTCAAGTAGCAATCCCCCTCACCGAACGCGAACAATCGCTTGCCACACTGCGCCTGATTTTTATCATCGCGGATGGTCTGGTGATCATCGCGACCTTTGCCATCGGTTGGTGGTTGGCGGGAATGACCCTGCGTCCCATTCATCAGATCACGCACACCGCGCAAGCTATTGGTGCAGAACGCAATTTCAGTCGCCGCGTGCAACACACCGGTCCCAACGATGAAATTGGTCAACTTGCCACCACGTTCAATACAATGCTGACCGAACTCGAGTCGGCGTACCGGCAAATGGAACAAGCCCTCCAAAATCAACGCCGGTTTGTTGCCGATGCCTCGCACGAACTACGCACGCCTTTGACCACGATTCGCGGCAACATTGATTTATTGCGCCGTGACCCACCGATGGATGCTCAAGAGCGCGCCGAAGTCCTTGCCGATACCAAAGACGAAACCGATCGCCTGATTCGTTTGGTAAATCAACTCTTGTTGCTCGCTCGCGCCGATGCCGGGCGAACGTTGCGCCGCGAGCCACTCGCCCTTCAACCGTTGATCGAAGACGTATGCCGCCAAGCCAAACTCCTGGCGCCTCAACGAACCATCCTGTGCGAGCAGGGGCTGGCAGTGTCTGTGCTGGGCGACCGCGATGCCCTCAAACAAGTCTTGCTCATCTTGCTGGATAATGCATTACGCCACACGCCGGCGCACGCCACGATTAGCGTAACCACCGCGCGCGTGGATCAACATGTAACCATCAGCGTGCGCGATACCGGTCCCGGCATTCCGCCCGATCTCTTGCCGCACATTTTTGAGCGTTTCTATCGCGGCGATGTGTCGCGCACCGGTGGCGGCACCGGCTTGGGGTTGGCAATCGCCAAAGAATTGATTCAAGCCCAAGCGGGTATGCTGACCGTTGAAAGCCACCTGGGACAAGGCAGTGTCTTTACCATCGCCTTGCCGCAAGCCAACGTACCAAACGAAACCGGCTCAAACGACTAGTTCGGCGATACGGGGGCAAGGCAAACTCAATCACGTGGCGCACGGGCTAGCGCACCATCCCCCCACCTTCCGCAACGGGCGTTCCTTTCAAGGCACCAATAAAAGACAAGCGGATGCGCTCGTTCGCGCATCCGCTCAATCATTTCACGTGCTCCCGGCATCACTTTTGATACACCCTGCCGTCAAGATCAAGGATGATGCCCGGTTTTTTCATTCCGCCCCAGAAACACCCAGAATCACACGGCCAAGTTCCTCCGTGTAATTCTGTGGCTAATTTTATTTGGCAAAATACTCGTACATCGTTTTGACAAACAATTCATTTTCTTCCTTGGTGCCAATGGTTACGCGGAACCAACCATCACTGCCGTACTTGGCGGATTCGCCACGCAAGATGATGCCCTTGCTTTGAGCGTACGCCAGAATATCCGCGCTCTTTTTGCCGGTTGCGCCGGCATCGAACAAGATATAATTGGCTTTGGAAGGAAAGACGACCACGCCGGGAATTTTGCCCATCATCTCTTCGATGTAGGCGACTTGCTCGTTGTTAAACTTGACCCGTTGCGCCAAGGCGTCTTGATCTTCCAACGCCGCGAGTGCCGCCCACATCACAATCGTACCCACATTCCAGGGCAACAACGTTGCGGCAATTTTCATCGCCACGTCCTTGTCCGCCAAAATGTAACCAAAGCGCAAACCGGCAAGCCCGTACGCTTTGGAGAATGTGCGCGTGATAATGACATTTTTGTATTTTTTCGTCAGTCCCACTTGGGACATTCCCAAGCCGGCATATTCGATATACGCTTCATCAATAACGAAGGGAATGCCGGTTTCGGCGATGCGAACGAAATCTTTGGCGTCCATAAAGTTGCCGGTGGGATTGTTGGGGTTGGCAATCGTGATGATTTTGGTCTTGTCTGTGATCGCCTTGAGAATCCCGTCCGCATCGTAGAGCAACTTTTGGTCTTGGTAGATCATCGGGACAGAGACCAATTTGCCGCCCAGCACTTCGGTGCGTAGTTTGTAAATCCCAAAGCACGGGGTATGTTGAATAGATTCTTCGCCGGGTTGCAAGAACGTACGATAGATCATATCGAATGCTTCGCTTGAGCCGTTGCTCAGGACGACGTTTTCCGGTCCCGCCAGCCCGTTCATTTCCGCAATTTTGCTACGCAAAATGAGGCCTTGATCCGGATACCGATTTGCCATGGCGCCATACTTGAGAATGGCTTCCAAGACCTTGGGCGATGGTGGAATCGGATTTTCGTTCGACATCATCCGGTGCAGTTCAGGTTGACGCCACGCTAGATCAATGTGGCTGGATACGTACATTTTGAGCGGTTTGATCCAAGGCACAAAATACTCTTCGATTGGTTTGACCATTGTATGACTCCTTGTTTTTTATCCGCGAATGACGCGAGTTTTTTGCGTGATTCACAAAGATTAGATGATAGACTTGATGTGCTTGATGACGTTATCGGCGGTAAAGCCGAACTGTTCGAACAACACTTTGTATGGCGCAGACGCGCCAAAACGATCGAGCCCAATCACCTTGCCTTGCTCACCCACATAGCGTCCCCACGCTAACGAGACACCGGCTTCGATGGCGAGCCGCGGCACGCCGGGCAAGAGTACGCTCTGGCGATAAGTCGCGTCTTGTTGATCGAATAATTCCCACGAGGGCATTGACACCACGCGCGCGCCGATGCCTTCTTCCGCCAGTTTCTTGCGCGCCTCCATCGCCACGCTGACTTCGGATCCACTAGCGATGAGGGTGATGCGTGGCGGGTCCGCATCCGCAAGAACGTACGCGCCACGCGCTAGATCGTTCTTGATCGGTGTAACGAATGGAATCGCTTGCCGGCTTAGAATGAGCGCCGTGGGACCAGTCTTGCGTTCCAACGCCACCTTCCACGCTTGCACCGTTTCATTGCCATCCGCCGGTCGAATCACAACCAAGTTGGGAATGGCGCGCAAACTAGTGATGTGTTCCACCGGTTGATGTGTAGGCCCATCCTCGCCCAAGCCGATGCTATCGTGCGTGAACACGTAAATCACCGGCAAGCCCATAAACGCGGCAAGGCGAATCGTTGGACGCATATAATCGGAAAAGACGAGGAACGTGCCGCCGTAGGGACGCAAGCCGTGCAATGCCAACCCATTCATCATCCCGCCCATCGCGTGTTCGCGGATGCCAAAGTGGATGTACGTGCCGGTGAAATCGTCGCGTTTGAGATGCTTGGCATCTTTGGTCTTGGTGTTGTTGCTGGGCGTGAGGTCTGCCGAGCCACCCAGCATCGTTGGAATCTTGGGCAAGATCGCTTCTAACACCGCGCCGGAAGCCGCGCGCGTGGCAAGCGGTTTATCGTTGGGTAATGCAGGCAACGCCGATTCCCAGCCTGCCGGCAAATTCCCGGCGATATAGTCGTTCCATTGCGCTGCGAGTTCCGGATATTGCGCGCAGTACTTGCTCAACATTGCATTCCATTCCGCCTCGCGTTGCTTGCCGATTTCACGGATTTGATTCAAACGCGCGTAAATGGCATCGGGGATGAAGAATTTTGGTTCAAGTTGCCACTGGAAAAATTCTTTGGTTGCCTTGACGGCATCTTCACCCAACGGTTCGCCGTGCGCTTTCGATGTGTCTTGCTTGGGGCTGCCGTAACCGATGTGCGTGCGACACGCGATCAAGGATGGGCGCGCCGTTTCGGCTTGCGCGGCACGAATCGCCGCATCAACCGCTTGCAGATCGTGACCATTAACGACTTGGGTGTGCCAGTCGTACGCCTCGAAGCGTTGCGGAATATTTTCGCTGAACGAAAGGTCGGTGGGACCATCAATCGAAATGTGGTTGTCATCGTACAAGACGATCAACTTGCCCAAACCCAGATGCCCAGCCAGCGAAGCGGTTTCGTGCGAGATCCCTTCTTCCAAATCGCCGTCAGAAGCGATGACGTAAGTATAGTGATCCACGATGGGAAAGCCGGGTTTGTTGAACCGCGCGGCGAGCCATCGTTCTGCCAAGGCGATGCCGACGGCGTTGCCCAATCCTTGCCCCAAGGGTCCCGTGGTCGTTTCGATGCCCAGATGCACATCACGTTCCGGATGACCCGGCGTGAGACTGTTCCATTGCCGGAATCGTTGGAGTTCATCGAGCGGCATTGGATAGCCCCACAAGTGCAGGAGCGCGTAGAGCAACATCGAGCCGTGCCCAGCCGAGAGAATGAACCGATCGCGGTTGGGCCACTGTGGATTGGCTGGGTTCGCCTTGAGAAAACGCGACCACAAAACGGTGGCGAGATCAGCGGTTCCCAGCGGCATGCCGGGATGACCCGACTTGGCTTGTTGCACGCCATCAATTGCCAACATCCGGATTGTGTTGGCAATCAGTTGGTCAATTTCATCATAAGGTGGTAGTGGGGTCATGGTGGTTACTCTAATCCTCACTCTCTCTTCGTTGAGGAGAGCGAGAAAGAAGGTTACTTTTTTACACCCAGCGCCGCCATTCGTTCGCCCACGTATGCTTCCAAGCCGGCGGACGCTTGCGCGAATGTTTCGGCGGTCGCAATCGTTGAGGGATGCAGGTTGAATTGATCAATCTCCATTCCGTTTTCGTCCCACGATTGCAGGATGAAGGGAATCTTGCTGGCTTTGCGCAAGACTTCGGCCGGAACATCATCGTTGAGAATCTCTTCTTTGAATTGGAGATCCGCGCATTTTTGGAAGAGTGGCTCGAGCACATAGGGCGGCATTGTGTACACAATATCGCCTGCAATTTTTTCAATGTCCCAGAAATGATACTTGCCACCCACTAGCGGACCGTCCCGCATCGAGCAGGCGAGCATTTTGCTGGGCATGGCATTATCTCGAAGAAGTTTAAAGGCTTTGCGAAAAATATAAATCCCGATCCAGTGCTTGTCCGCCCACGAAAGCGTGATGCCGCGCCGCGCCGCTTGCTGATCGAGCACCGGATGTTCGGTGAGGCGACCGATCATCATCGTGATGACCGCGCGCCATTTGCTCATATCCACCTTGTTCTTCTCGGCGATAGCGACACCTTCTTTGGCAGCATTGGCGACTGCCCAGATTTGTGGGAGCGTAAAGCAGGTCGTTACATTCGTGGGAATCGCCATTGAGGTCAGCACCTTGACGACTTCGACGCCTTGCGTGCTGGCGGGGACTTTGATCATCACATTCGGCGCAATGGCGCGAATCTCTTTTGCCATCTCGATCATTTTCTCGGTTTCGGTCAAGAGACGCGGATCAAGTTGCCCAGAGATATAGCCATACTTGCCATTCGACGCTTCCCAGATCGGCATCATCATCGCGGCGCCCCGGCGAATCACTTCGCGATAGGTGAGCCAGAAATATTCGTGCTGATTCAGTCCGCCATTAGAGCGAATCAGGTGATCAATCCATTCATTCCACGTTGCCGGATCGCTTTTGACGGCGGTGAGGGAAAGCGGCGGGTTGGTGGTACAACCGCGAATCAAACTTTTTGCCGGGTCCTTGACGTTGTAGATGCGATTGAGTTGTTCCGCCAGTTCGTCTTTTTGCTTGGCGGGCGCGGCATCTACCATCTTTTTCACCCAGGCTTGGAAAACGAGCGGGGACGAATCCCACCAGATTTCCATATCCGGGTGAACGGCCGCGAGTCGTTCCAGAACACTTTGCGTCATATTAAGATGACCTCCCTTAAAAATAACCCTAGCTTGCACTAAACAACTGTGCGATCTGGAGTTGCTTTATTTCAGACAACCTCTAGCGCGCTGAGCCAGCGATCGAACCCTTTAACGATCCAACTATCCAACGACCTCTTCAAGCCACTGATCCCAGCGTGGGTCTTGCATCGCTTGGCGTGCGCGCCCAAACCAGAGATCGGCGTATCCTTGGAAATCTTCATCCAATTTGGAAATGCCGGTCTGCGTGGTGCCCCACATCGCTTCGTGAATCTCGGACATGGGCCACATCAATTTGAGCCGCGCAAACAACTTGGGGATGACGGTACCAAAGTACGCGTGCAACAAGAGATTGACTTGCTCATCATTGAGACGATGATGATGCGAAAAGTTTGCCAGATCGAAAAAGATGTCGCCCATCCCGGCGTACTCCCAATCGAGAATACGTAGTTCGCCGTGTTCGTCAAGAAAGTTGAGATTGAGCAAATCATCGTGGCACGGCGTGGGTTGGTAGGGGTCTTGCATCAATGCGGCTTCCACTTGACGCATCTTGGCTTGAATCCAATCGAAATCGGCCGGGAATTTGCAGTTATAGTGGCGCGATGTGGCGGTGAGCATTTCCACGCGACGAAAGACGTTGAATTCGGCATCAAGTGCCGGCGCGTTTTGATGAAAGGTGCGAATCTTGGTGGCGACGCGCCGGATATTTTCTGGCTTGATCATCTCTTCGGGCAGAATTTTTTTGCCATCCACAAAGCGCGTTACCAGATAACCTTCCGGCTCGATAAAGTACTCGACCTCGGGCGCCACGCCCAACTTGCCGGCGGCAAGGTTGGCGGCGTATTCCACGTCGCGACGGATGCCGAGCAGTTCGGTATCCGCGCCGGTGATGCGTAACACATATGCTTTGCCGTTGGCTTCGAGCTTGTAATTTAGATTCGTGATGCCCCCGGTGAGTGGCGTGATTTTGAGGTCTGGGGCGTTTGCCAAGAATGGGACGCGGGCAATGGCTTGTTCAAGTGTCAACATTGAGACATATTCACAAATAGCAGATTGAATGTAACTGCTCAGCCCTTCTCAAATTACCGCAGCGACGCCGAGGGCGCGGAGAAAAAACAAAATGAAACTCGGCGTTCTCTGCGCCTCTGCGGTGAGTAGTTACGATTGAATTGCATTATAACGATTCAATCTGCCCTTGTAAAATTCGCCTACGCTCTAATGCGTTCGCCTTTGGGATCCCACAACGGCTCGCGTTCCACCACCGCCTTGATCCGTTCGCCAAAGAAATCAATATCCAACTCTGTGCCCGGCTTGGCATACTCGACCGGCAAGTAACCATAGGCGATACTCTTCTTGACCGAGTACCCATATCCGCCGGAGGTAACCCAGCCAATCACTTGATCGCCGCAACGAATGGGTTCTTTGCCGATGGCGATGGCGGTTGGATCAGCGAGCGATAGACAACACAACTTTTGCTTGACGCCTTCTTGCTTGCGCTTGAGCAATGCCTCGCGTCCGATGAAATCACCCTTGTCGAGCGCGATACAGAACGCTTGCCCCGTTTCGTACGGCGTGTAATCCGGCGAAATGTCCGCGCCCCAGTAGCGATACCCTTTCTCCAAGCGCAGTGAATCAATGGCGCGATAACCGGCGGGCACAAGGCCTTCCGGTTCGCCGGCTTGGAGCAACGTATCGTACAACGCCAGTCCATACTCCATCGGACAATAAAATTCCCAGCCCAGTTCGCCGACGTACGTGACGCGCATTGCCAGCACCGGCACATCGCCCACCGCAATTGGTTGCATCGTCATATACGGAAACGCCTCGTTCGACACATTCGCTTTGGTAACCTTTTGCAGAATCGTGCGCGCTTGGGGTCCCCACAAACCGATGCACGCATACTGCGACGTTACATCCTGCATCACCACTGAACCGTCCTCCGGCATATGCAAACGAATCCACGACATATCGTGCACGCCGAACGCAGTACCGGTGATAATCAAAAAGCGATCCTCTTCCACCCGTGTGACCGTGAAATCGCATTCGATCCCGCCGCGCGGGTTGAGCATCTGCGTGTACACAATACTGCCGACCGGTTTATCGAGATTGTTATCGCACATCCTTTGCAAGAATTTGAGCGCACCCTTGCCGCGAATTTCGATCTTGTTGAACGAGGTTTCGTCGAACAAGCCGGCGCGTTCGCGCGTGGCTAGGTGTTCAACTTCGATGGCGGGCGAATAATTTTTTGCAATCCAGCCGCGCGGTTGGTAAGGCTGAGAGAGAGGCGCTTGGAGATTGGAGTTAAACCAATTCACGCGTTCCCAGCCGAACTTTTCGCCAAACGCCGCGCCTAACTCTTTTTGCCGGAAATACGCCGGCGAAAGGCGCAAGGGACGACCGGTCGCGCGCTCTTCGTTGGGATAATGAATGTCGTAATACTTGGCGTATGTTTCGATCGTGCGTGCGACCGTGTACTTTTGGCTGGCATAGTTGGGTCCAAAGCGGCGCACGTCCAAGCGCCACACATCCCATTCCGGGATTCCTTCGATGATCCACTCTGCCATCACCTTGCCGATACCGCCTGCGCCGGCAAGCCCGTGCGCGCAAAAGGCACACGCAACCCAGAAACCTTTCACCGAAGTGGGACCCAGCAAGAATTCGCCATCGGGCGTGAATCCTTCGGGACCGTTGAGCAATTGCCGAATCTCGGCAGTTTCGGTTGCCGGAACACGCTTGACCATGTTTTGCAACAGCGGTGTAAAGCGATCCCAGTCCGGCGGCAAGAGTTGGTACGCAAAATTTTCTGGAATGCCATCCAGCCCAAATGGTTCGGGTTCGCGTTCGTAACCGCCGGCGATAAATCCGCCCACTTCTTCACGCCAGTACACGAGATTATCCGGGTCGCGCAGAGTCGGTACGCCACGTCCCAGACCCGCCACCGGTTTCGTAATCGCATACAGGTGCGCCATCGGGACAACGGGCAGATTCACGCCAACCATCTTGCCGATTTCGCCGCCCCATTGTCCCGCCGCATTCACCACCACTTCGGTTTTGATCGTGCCTTGATCTGTGATTACTTCGGTTACACGATCTTCTTTGACGGTGATGCCGGTTACGCGCGTGTGCAAGAAAATTTTTGCGCCGCGCGATTTTGCACCCGCGGCTAACGCCATCGTCAAGCCGGTGGGGTCAATGCTTCCATCAGTTGGCGTGTACACCGCACCCAGCACGCCTTCCTTGTTCATCAATGGAAACATTTTTTGCGCTTCGTCCGCGCTGATGAGTTCAAGCGGCAAACCAAACGAGCGCGCGAGCGCGACCTGACGCTTGAGTTCCACCAAGCGTTCCGGAGACGAAGCCAGCCGAATGCCGCCCACTTCACGCCAGCCGGTACTTTGCCCGGTCTCGGCTTCCAATTTGCGATAGAGGTCGGTGCTGTACTTCATCATCTTGGTCAAGTTGACATCGGAACGAAGCGTCCCAACCAACCCCGCCGAATGCCACGTGGAGCCGCTGGTCAACTCGTGTCGCTCAATCAGAATGACATCTTTCCAACCCATCTTGGTAAGATGATACGCGATACTACATCCGCCAACTCCACCCCCGATAATCACTACTTGCGCATGCGAAGGAAGGTCTGCCATAGAAATATCTCCTCTCCGTTGAAAATCTATTTTCCCTGTTGCCACACCGAATCCGCGCGTGCCATTTCCGCCACAATATCGTACGAAGAAATCACACCCAGCGGGATCGTCTCCGGTTGCACCGGATCAATCACCACCAAACGATGAGGGTGATGCTGGATCATCAAGTTTGCCGCTTCGCGCCGACTCGCGGTTGGATGAATCTTTAATTTGATTTCTTTGGCTTGGCTTTGATACGCGGCGCGGTCAATATCGGTGTAGGCGCGACCCAGTTCGGCTTGGAGATAACCCATCTGGGGACAGTGCTCGTGGAACGCGAGTGAGCCCAGCAAACGCCACAACACGCCGGCGCGATTGCCGGTCTCGATAATTCGTTTGACTTCGTTCTCAAATTTGGCGCGCGCGGTGTGGTCTTGAGCGCCTATGCTAATGGGGGCAGGAGACATGAACCGACCTCAGGCAAAGCATGCCCGGTGTTTCGCTGAACGATGCAAAACCCAAATGAATGGGGTTTGCCCTATTATAACGGATATGACAAAATCTTGCAAATTCGCTCAAAAGTGTTTATAATATATCAGGCGTGAAATCTCCCCCCTCACGCGCGCGCAGTCTCCGAGGAGCGTTATGGGCAAACAACTGATCCCCGCACAACGGTATGAAAAAATTCGTGCCCACTTGGAAGCGTATCAGGTCTTGAGCAACGCGACGCTTTGCAAACTCTTGGGGGTTTCGGAAGCCACAATCCGGCGCGACCTTGAGTATTTGGAAAAGCAAGGTGTGCTTGAGCGCACCCACGGTGGCGCCATTCTGAGCCAGCAGATGAAAGTGGAACCGGAATATGCCGCGCGCGCGCTCGCTCATCCCGAAGAAAAACGTCTGATTGGCGAGGCAGCCGCCAAATTGATTGAACCCGGCGACACCGTCTTTATCAACAGCGGCACCACCACCACCGAAGTGATTCGGCATATCCCGGCAGGCAAGCAAATCACTGTGGTCACTAACAATCTGAGCGCCGCACTCGAAGTGCGCGAAGCCGGCTTTGAATTGATTTTACTCGGCGGCACGTACTATCCTCGTTCAAACGCCGTCGTGGGACATTTCGCCTCCGAAAATTTGCGCCGCCTCAACGCCAACAAAACCTTCATCGGCGCCGATGGCATCAGTCTCAAGTACGGCTATACCGTCCCCAGCAACCCCGAAGCCGAATTGGTGCGTTTGATGATCGAACGCACGCACGGTTCGGTGATTGTGGTGGCCGATGCGAGCAAATGGGGTGTCGTCTCAAACTTTGAGGTCGCGCGCATTGATGAAGTGCATTTACTCGTTACCGATGCGCGATTTAGCAAGCAAGCCCGCGCAGAAATGAAAGCCCGCAAGGTCCAAGTCCTCCTTGCCGGCTCGAATGTCAATAAATAACTCACGCGATTTTACCACAGAGCACACGGAGCACCCCAAGAAAAAACCCATAGACACCTCAGTGAATTCCGTGATCTCTGTGGTAAACAAATTGTTGACGGCGTAACACCAGTAAATAAATGGTCATCTACGTGCTGGAGGTAAAGGAATGATTGATCAAGCCCGCGTCGTCATCGTCGGTGGCGGAATCACCGGCGTGAACGTCGCCTATCATCTTGCCCAGCTGGGCTGGAACGATGTAGTCTTGCTCGAAAAAGGCGAACTCACCAGCGGTTCGACGTGCCAAGCCGCCGGTCTGGTAACCGCGTTCAACGTTTCCCCCACAATGATGCGCTTTCGCAAATACAGCATCGAATTGTACAATGAACTGGGCGTGTTCGAAACAGTCGGCAGTTTGCGCTTGGCATCGAGCAAAGAACAATTGATGGATTTGAAACGCAGTGTCAGCCGCGCCAAGGGGATTGGTTTGGACGCCGAGATCATTTCGCCGGCGGAAGCACACCGCTTGATGCCAGCCATCAGCCAAGAAAATTTGTACGGCGCGGTGTATATGCCCAACGATGGTCATCTTGATCCGCACGGCGCGACGTACGCCGTCGCCAACGCCGCCAAAGCCTTGGGCGTCAAGATTTACACCGATGTGCGCGTTACCGGGATCGAACTCTCGCCCAAGCGTGAAATCAAAAAGGTCAAGACGACCCAAGGCGACATTCGCACCGAAATCGTGGTGAACGCCGCCGGCATTTGGGCACCTCAACTGGCGGCGATGGTGGGGCTATGGGTGCCTTCCACGCCGGTGGATCACCAACACGTGATGCTCAAAGCCGTGCCCGGGCACGAACTGCCCAAAGAGATGCCATGTTTCCGCGACCCCGATTATTTGGTGTACGGCAAATCGGAAGCCGGGGGAATGGTCTTGGGCGGGTACGAACCCAATCCGGTGGCGCGTTGGGTGGATGGTGTGCCGTGGGATCATTCCGCGCAATCGTTGCCGCCAGATATGGCGCGCTTTGAACAACTGCTCGATGGTTGCGCCAAACGTTTTCCATTCGTCGCCGATGCCGAGATCGTTCGCTTGATTTGCCATCCCGATGCGTTGACGCCGGATGCGAATCCGTTGATGGGTCCGATGCCGGGCGTGCACGGATTCTGGATGGCGGCGGGACTCTCGCTCAATGGATTTGGCGGTGGCGGTGGCATTGGCAAAACGCTCGCCGAATGGATGATTGAAGGCGAGCCTTCGATGGATGTGTACGCTTATCGCGCGTGGCGGTTTGGCAAGAATTATCACGACCCTTCGCACGCGGCTGAAGCCGCCCGCGAGTGCTACAAGTATTATTATCGCTTGCGTTATCCATTCGATCAAGATGAATGGGGGCGCCCGCGCCGCCTCAGCGCGTTGCATCATCGGTTGCAAGAGTTGGGTTGCGTGTTTGGCAAAAAGAATGGCTGGGAACGTCCCGATTATTTTCAACCCGGTCAACCGTGGCGGCGGGCTGGCGTAGATCAACGCGAGTGGGGCGGCTGGAAGAAACCGGCGTTCTTCGAGACAGTGGGCGAAGAGCACAAGGCATTCCGCGAACGCGTGGGCTTGATTGATATGACCTCGTTCGGCAAGATTGATGTCCAAGGAACCGGCGCGCTCAAGTTGATGCAACGTCTCACAGACAGCCAGATGAATCGCCCGATTGGCTCGGTCACCTACACGCAATTCCTCAACGAGAAAGGCGGCGTGGTTGCCGACGTAACCGTGACTCGCCTCGGCAAAAATCATTTCCGCGTCATCACCGGCGCAAGTTTCATTGACAGCGATCTGGGTTGGATGCAGGCGCACATCAAACCCGGCGACGGCGAAGTCGAACTGCGGGACATGACCGATGAGTTGGTCTGCATTGGAATGTGGGGACCGCAAGCGCGCAAGGTTTTGCAAAAAGTTACCAAGGATAATGTATCGAACAAAGCGTTTCCGTACATGACCGCCAAGTATCTCAACATCAAGGGCGCGAGTGTGTTGGCAAAGCGCGTAACCTACGTGGGCGAACTGGGCTGGGAATTGTATGTTGAGCCGGCGTGGGCCGTTCAGGTGTGGGATGCGTTGTGGGATGCCGGCAAAGAGTTTGGCATCATCGCCGGCGGATACAAGGTGCTTGATTCGTTGCGTTTGGAAAAGGGCTATCGTTACTATAGTGCGGATGTAACGATGCTCGAAAATCCGTACGAAGCCGGGCTAGGTTTCTGCGTCCATCTCAATAAAGGCGATTTCATCGGACGCAAGGCGTTGCGCCAAGCCAAGAAACATCTCACGCAAAAATTGTGCACGCTCGTCGTGGGTGGTGAAGAATATTTGATGCTCTACGGCGGCGAGGCAGTGTACGCCGGAGAGCGCGTGCTGGGACGTGTGCGGAGTGGTGGTTACGGTTACACCGTGAAAAAGAATATCGTGCTGGCGTACCTGCCACTTGATCTTGCCAAGGTGGGCACGAAACTCGAAATTGATATTTTCGGCGAACGCTATCCGGCTCAAGTTGTGCCTACCGCGTTGTTTGATCCAAAAGGCGAACGCGTAAAAGCGTAAAACTGTCTCACCACAGAGAACACAGAGAAAATATTTTAACTCTGTGTCCTCTGTGCTCTCTGTGGTTAAAAAAGTTTCAGAATGCCGAATCTTCCTCCATTCAATTTGCCGGGCAAATGGTTCAAAGGCAACTTGCATACGCATACCACCCAATCGGATGGCAAGCCCACGCCGGCAGAAAATTTGCAATGGCACGCCGAGCACGGCTACGATTTCGTCGCGCTCACCGATCACAATCGCTTGACCGATCCATTTGCTTTTGTGGCGCAACCGCCGTTGCTTGCCATCCCGAGCGTCGAGTACAGCACGCGCCGCGGCGAGGTGGAGTATCACATCATCGCGCTGGGTTTGAACACGATGCCGATTGAACATGGCGGCGATCCGCAAACGACGATTGATGCGGTCAATGCCGCCGGGGGAGTGTGTTTCATCGCGCATCCGTACTGGCACGATCACACCTTGGACGATTTGCTCCCGTTGCGCGGACACATCGGCATTGAAATTTTCAACACTGGTTGCTGGCTCGAGATCAACAAGGGCCATTCCTTGGTGCATTGGGATGGGTTGTTGCGGCGTGGGAAAAATTTGTTTGGCTTGGCAACCGATGATTCGCACTTTCGCTATCCCGATCACGGGCGCGGTTGGGTGATGGTGCGCGCGCCAGAATTGAGTACTGCCGCCATACTCGATGCGTTGCGGCGAGGACACTTTTACTCGACGATGGGGCCGGAAATTCACGCGATCGAATTGACGGATCGCCAAGTAACCGTACGTTGTTCACCCGCGCGTTCGATTTATTTGATCGGCAATATTTACCACTGTCCCAATGCCGCGCAAGCCTGGGATGGCGAACCGCTCACCCAAGCCACGTTCACTTTGCACCCTCACCAAAAATACTTGCGCGTGCAGGTAGTGGATCACTATGATCAATCGGCTTGGAGTAACGCGTCTTTCATCGCTTAGCGAGGGCGTCGCGTGAAACGCAACGCGCGTTCGACCCAAAAATCTCCGCGAGCCCAAGTCGTCTGTTTTGGAATGCTGACATCGGTTGCCATCTTGGTCGTGGACCAACTCCCGGAACACAACACCGGGGCACTCATCAAAGGGATGAGTGAATTTGTTTTTGATGATGCGGCGATTGTCGCGTGTTTGTTGCGTCAGTGGAATGTGCCGAGCGGTTTGATTGGCACTGCCGTCGGCAACGATTATCGCGGACGCCATCTGGCGCGCCAACTCAAAGCGTGGGGCGTGCTGGGCAAGGTGCGTTTCTCCACAAACATTCAGACACCGTACGAAGTAGATGTTTCGGATCGCACCGGCGCGCGCACGTACTTTTGGCAACGCGAACCGCACGTGCTCGCCACCCTCGATACCGCCGATCTCTCGTTGTTGCGTGGCGCACGAATGTTGTACGTGGACTGGTACGACGGCGATCACATTTTGCGCGCGATGGACGAAGCGCGCCGACTCGGGGTGCCGGTCTTTCTCAACGTCGAGCATGGCCACCTTGAGCCGGCTATTTTGCAACGCTATGTGCCGCGCGCAACGATTTGCCAAGCCGTAATGGACCCGGCACAAAAAGATACCAGCGATCCGCTGAATGTGGCACGCAAATTACTCAACGCCGGCGCGCAAACCGCGCTCATCACATTGGCAAGCGAGGGTTGTTTGGCAGTCAATTCACGCCAAAGCGTACGGGTGTTTGCCCCATCGGTTCAAGTGGTGGATGGCTGCGGGGCGGGCGCCACGTTTTCGACCGGGTTCATTTACAGCATGTTGCAAAACTGGAATCTGGAACAAGCAGCGCGCTTTGCGACCGCCGCCGCTTCGCTCAAAGTGGCACGCGTGGGGCTTAAACTTGCCCCCCTTGCCGAAATCAAACGCTTGGCGTACAATCTCAAAGCCATTCGATAAGGGAAAGGGATGCGATAAGACTTGGCCACCGATGTACACGGATCCGAAATCTGCTGGAAAAAATTCACCAATTAACCCGCAACGGGACGTCCGCCAATCGGCGAACGCCCAATTTATTTCATAATGCTTTCGTTTGATACTCTCCTCTTTGATATGGATGGCGTCCTCATTGACGTGTCCGATTCGTACCGCACGGCAACCCGCGCGACGGTGCAATTCTATTTTGAACGATTGTTGGGTCTCACACCGTTTGCCGGCGATCTGGTTTCCCGCGACGAGGTTGCCGCGCTCAAACTGGCTGGCGGTTTCAACAACGATTGGGACCTCACGACCGCACTCATCAAGTATTTTCTTTCCTTAATTGATGTCCAACCTTCCTCATTACTCGCTGTTGCTGAACTTGATAGGCGCAAAGACCTTGCCACGTTCGCGCGACAGGTGGCGGCGCAGGGTGGCGGACTGTCCGCCGTCCAAAAAATTTTGGGCGCGACGAACGATCACGTGTTGTTCGCGGCTGGTGAGGTGCGCACAACGAACTTGGTCAAACGCATTTTTGAAGAGTTGTATCTAGATGAGAAATTGTTTCAACAAGCGTATGGTGAGCCGCGCCGTTGGATTCACGCCGATGGATTGATTCACCGCGAGAAACTCATTCCGCGCCGCGAAACACTGGTTGCATTGAGCGAGCATGTCGGGTTGGGCATTGCGACCGGGCGCCCGCGTGCGCAGGCGTTGTATGCGCTCGACGCGGCGGGGATCGCCAATTTATTTCGTACGGTGGTGACATTGGAAGAGGTCAATGCGGCGGAGAAGAAATATTTTGAGGAAACCGGCACACAAATCAGTTTGAGCAAACCGCATCCGTTTCCATTGCTAGAATGCGCACGCAAAATCGGTGGGGCACGGGTTGCGTACGTGGGCGATACGCCGGATGATATTCGCGCGGCGAACGCGGCAAAACGCGAGATGCATTTTGTCTCAATCGGATGTTTGGCGGTTGCGGATGATCAGAATAAATTGCGGCGCGAGTTTGAGCGTGTGGGTGCAGATGTGATCATTGAACATCCCCATGAATTGATCGAGTTCATCAAAAAGACCTGATGGCAAGTCCATCAGGTCTTTTTGTCAACGTTTCAGCACCAACACCGCTTCTTTGGAAAAGGTTACTTCGATCATCTCGCCGACCTTGGGCAAAGTAAGGAAGGGATTGTTGAACGTATCCATCAAAAAACGATTGTCGCCCGCGCTCACCTGAATCCGCACAATCGAACCGAGGAAGGTAATATTCTCGACGCGAACATTCAACACATTGGGTTTACGTCCATCGGAAGCAAAACTGATTCGTTCGGGCCGAATCGAAACCGCGACGTTGTCTCCATTCATCATTCCATCCATCGCTTGGGCGGTGAACACGGGTTGTCCCGCGACCCGCAGTTCGCCGGCCGCCGCGTTTTGCACCGTCGCCGTGAGCGAATTAAGCGTACCAACGAATTGCGCGGTGAATTCCGTCTTGGGAAAATTGTAAATCTCAAACGGCGTCCCCACCTGTTCGATTCGGGCATTGTTCATTACCACCACGCGATCCGAAATCGAAAGGGCTTCTTCTTGATCGTGCGTTACATAGATCGTGGTGATGCCCAATTTTTGTTGAATCGCGCGGATTTCTTGGCGGAGCGAAACACGAATCTTGGCGTCGAGTGCAGAGAGCGGCTCATCGAGTAAAAGGACTTGGGGTTGAATGGCGAGCGCACGCGCCAGCGCGACCCGCTGTTGCTGTCCTCCCGAAAGTTGGTACGGATAGCGATGACCAAAATCATCCATCTTGATGATCGCCAGCATCTCTTCGACGCGTTTTTTGATTTGGTCTTTGGGCTTGTGCGCAATCTTCATCCCAAAAGCAATGTTATCCGCGACGGTCATATTGGGAAAGAGCGCGTACGCTTGAAACACCATCCCGGTGTTGCGTTTTTGAGGCGGCTTGTACGTGACATCGTTGCCGTTAATAAAGATGGTGCCGCTGGTGGGCAATTCAAAGCCTGCAATCATCCGCAGGGTGGTTGTCTTGCCACAACCGCTGGGACCCAGGAATGAGACGAACTCGCCTCGTTCAACATGCAAATTGAAATCCTGTACTGCGACCGTCTGACCAAACACTTTGCTAATGTTGTTGAGTTCAAGGAATGCCATACTCACTCCAATAATCGTTAATTCTAGTGCAGCGATAAAGTTGATGCGCTACTAGTCTCTACTGACCTGTACCGGCGATCTGCCCACGCGCGCCGCGTCCCAACAATTGAATCGCACCGATGCACGCCCACGTGAGCGAGAGGCTGATGATGGTCAATGCCGTAGATTCGTAGGGACGGGTTTGCCCCACGTTCGCCATATACGGGCCGAACGCCGGGCGCGCCAGAAAGGTGGCGATCGTAAATTCGCCGATGACCATCGCGAAGGTTACAAAGGCACCACTCAAGAGTGCAACGCGCAAGTTGGGAAAGATCACTTGGAGGAGAATGGTGCCCCAGCCGGCACCCAAACTCTGAGCGGCTTCGGTCAGCGTGCGCACGTCAATCGCGCGCAACCCCACATCTACAGAACGATACATGGTTGCGAGCGCGAGGGCGGTGTATGCCATGACCAGCAAAAAGTTTGCCCCCAAATCACTTTCCAGGATGGATAACGGCGGGCGCGCGTAGACCCGAATCAAACCGAACACCAACACAATCGCCGGCACCACAAAGGTGAGCAGCGTGATGAATTCGATGAAAGGACGCAGCCACGGCAGTTTGAGATGCACCCAGTAGGCAGTGGGTGCCACGAGCAGGATGGTGGTCACAATGGTCAATAATGCCATTGTAAAGGAGTAGGTAAAGGTATTTTGAAACCGCGGTGTGGTCAAGACATTAATGTACGCTTGAAGCGTGATTTGATCCTTGACCAAGCGCAATGAAAAATCCAACGTGCCGATCAGGGGGACAAAGAAATACAAGAAACCAATCAGGAGGATGATCCAAGAGACAAGTGGGATTTTTTTCATCGTGATCCTCCTATCGCTTTAACCAGCGTTCGCTCCGACGCTGGAGCCAATAATACAACGTGAGCGAGAGTGCCATCACAAAAACCATTCCCAAAGCAACGGCGTAGCCCAACCCCGGATCCTGCAACACCTCGCCGCGAATTTGACGGAAGATGAGAATCGTGGCGAGTTGAAAGTTGCCCCCGGTCAACGCGTACGGTGTTGCCACCGCGCCGAACGCATTGCTGAACAACAGAATCATCGTGCCGAGGAGCGAGGGCAAGAGAATCGGAAACGCCACGTGGCGCCAATACTGGGCATCACTCGCGCCAAGGTTTTCCGCCGCTTCGCGCCATTCACGTTTGAGGCCATCGAGCGCGGGCGTGATGATCAGTACCATCAAGGGAAATTGAAAATAAGTATAGGTCAGGATAAGACCTGTGAGACTTAACACGGAAAAACCGGTTTGATAGAGATCAAACCCCACATAATTCCGGATCAGCGTAGTCACAAAGCCCAATCGTCCCAATGTCGCGATAAACGCAAAGGCGAGCGGCACACCGGAGAAGTACGAGGCAACGCCGGAAAAAGTGAGCAACGCTGAACGCGCAAAGCGTGGCAAGCCACCCAGCACAACGGCGTACGCGAGGAGAAAACCCAGGACACCCCCAATTAACGCGGTACTAACACTCAACTGAATGCTTAGAATGTAAGCACTGATAATCGAATTCAATTCAAAATCAACGGTAAAAGGCAACGGAATAGTCAAACCGAATAGATTCGCCTCCGAAGGCACCGCCAGTACGTTGAGCGAAATGCCTTGAAACATATTTCGGAAATTATCCAGCGTAAAGTTGCCTTGTTTGTCCTGTACGCTACCAATCAAGAGTGTACCGGCTGGTAGAATGAGAAAAAAGAACGCAAAAGCAAAAAAAGGAACGACGCCAACCCAAGCCAAAGACCAATTCCGTGTCCGAACGCGAGGTAAAGTCGTCTGCATGCCATCCTCTTCCTAGGTTTCCTCCTCTCCAAAAACTGGAGAGGAGGAAACATCACGAACGTTACTTGGCGATCTTGGTACCAACAACCTTTTCCCAGTTGTCGCCAACGGCTTTACGTGCGGCGCTCACTTGGGCACCGGTGGGGAAGAATGCCTTGGCGTACAACTCGGCGGGGGGCAGTTTGGCGGCGAGATCGGCAGGAATCACATTCCGTTTGACCAGATCATTGTAGCGGATGGGATGCCCATAACCCTTGAGCCAGAGCAACTGTCCTTCATCCGAGTAGAGGAATTCCATCCAGAGTTTAGCTGCATTCGGGCGCGGTGAATATTTATTGATCGCCTGGATGTACACGCCCCCAAAGACGAACGATTTAGGCACG
Organism: Chloroflexota bacterium; assembly: GCA_037440625.1. GTDB lineage: Bacteria > Chloroflexota > Anaerolineae > UBA4142 > UBA4142 > DAOTXS01. The sequence goes on along the minus strand of JBBITT010000001.1, from coordinate 33,986 downwards.
ATGACCTCAATTTCGGGATTGCCCTTGAGGACATCTTTGTAACCCAGCGCCAAATAGTCCCACGTGATCAGAATGGGCGTTTCGCCTTTGGCAAGTTTGGATTGATCGCCGATGACCGGAACCAAATTGCCGGACTTGGCAAGTTGGGCAAAAAAGTTGAGACCCGGGGTGACATTCTCATGATTGCCTCCATTGGCAAGTGCGGCGGCGTAAACCGTCTGTTGGGCTTGATTGGAGGACAATGGATCACCGGCTATGGCAATGCTGTTCTTGTACTCGGGTTTGAGCAAGTCTGCCCAATCTTGGGGCGGGTTCTTGATGACCGCTTTGTTTACTGCAAACGACATCACGCCGTAATAGTCGCCGTACCAGCAACCATCCGGGTCTTTCAAATCATTTGGAATGGTATCCCAGGTAGCCACTTTGTACGGCAAGCACAAGCCATCGTTTTTCAGTGTGGGCGCAAAAGCAAAGCCGACATCCACCACATCAGGATTCTGCGGACCTTTGTTTTCTTTGTTGGCAATGATGGCATTGATTTCATCTTGCGAGCCGGCTTGGGGGTCTAGGTCGGTGTACTTGAGGCCCGGGAACTTGGCAAAGAAGACTTTTTTGATCTCGCCATAGTTCAGCCAGTCATCGGGCAAGGCAATCGTGGAAAGCGCGCCTTCTTTCTTGGCTTCTTCGTACAACTTTGCCATTACGGCGGCGCTGGGGTCAACGGGCTTGGGGACCTCCGTTGCCTTGGGCGCCGCCGTGGGCGGGGCAGCCGTAGGGACGGGGGTTGGCGCGGGCGCGCACGCGGCGATCGCCGCCAGCAAAAGCACGAGCGCCAAAAGTACCAAAACGCGGTTTTTCATTCTTCTCCTCCTAAGGAATGGCGTACAGTTTGAACGGCACAGAATTAACGATTATCTGATCTTGGATCGCTGGGGATCACCTCCTTGCGGAAAATACAAAAGGCAGTCCGAAAAAAATCGTCTGCCTCAAAAAATCAACATCAGAGTCTCCCGTCCAGCCATTGCGCGCGCGGCAAAAGCATGCCCAACCATCGCTGGACGAACACTTGCAAAACACTCCTTGGATAAATCCGCTGACCACTTCATCGCGACGCCATCACAAAATCTTTGGGGAATTTGGGGGTAACTATGGCTTCAAGTGTACTCTTCTACCACATTCGTGTCAAGATGGTCAAGTCTCAAGTGCACGCCTATCGGCTAGCGTCTGGGGCAACACACGCGGAAAGAGCCCTGCACGATGAATGATTTCGGCGACCACATGCTCTTGCCGATACGCCATCACATGCACCCCGGCAACACCGGGAATTTCGCGCACTTGTTGAATAATCTCAACACAGAGGTTCATGCCTTCCTCCTGCCATCGTTCGCGCGGTGTCTTGCTCAGCCGTTCGATGAGCGCATCGGGGATGACGACCCCGGGCACGCGTCGCCGCATATACTCCGCCGCCTTGGGCGATCGCAGCGGTCCTACCCCGGCAAGGATATACACCCGCTCGTGCAATCCCAGATCGCATACACGCGCCATAAAATCACGAAACATCCGAACATCGAACACATATTGCGTTTGGATAAAATCAGCACCAGCATCTATTTTTTTCGCCAAGCGCTGCGGTCGCCAATCCGTCGGTGGCGCAAACGGGTTCTCTGCGGCACCTAGAAAAAGTCTGGGAGGTTTGGTAATCTTGCGCCCACTCAGCAAGACTCCTTGATCGCGCATAATCTTGGCTGTGCGGAGCAGCTGCATCGAATCGAAATCAAAGACGCGCTTGGCTTCCGGTTGATCGCCGGCGGTAACGTCATCCCCGGTAAGGCACAAGACATTTTGCACCCCTAACGCTACCGCGCCCAACAGATCGCCTTGTAACGCAATCCGATTGCGATCACGACACGACATTTGCATCACCACTTCGTACCCCGCTCGCAACAACACCGCGCACAATCCCAGCGATGACATATGCACGTTTGCGCCAGACGCATCGGTCGCGTTGATGGCATCCGCTACTTCGGACAAGACAATCGCCGCGTCGTACACATCTTGCGGGTCAGAACTGTCAGGAGGGTTGAGTTCGGCAGTTACGGCGAACAAGCCAGCGCGCAAGACCCGTTCCAGCCGACTGCCCGTGCGCATGGGGCGATCAATCGGCATGCTTGTGGCTATTCCAACCCTTGGGATGAACTTGATCTTGACCAGTCAACAAATTGATCCACGATGATGTACCTTGCAATTGCCAATTGACCGGCGGTTGCAGATGAAAAATATGATTGCGCCAGAGTGGCAATTTGCGCGCGCGCGCGATGGCGAGCACCCACACACAGGGTTTGTCCGGCAAAACTTCGCAGTTGCCATCGGGACGCACACCACCACAGGGACCATTGCGCAGGTTTTTAGGACAACGCATTGGACAGGTCAGCCCGGTGGAATGCAAAATACATTGCCCGCACATCCGGCAATCAAAGATGAGTTCCTTGCTGATCTTTTCCGGCGGCGTCAAAATTTTTTCCAGAAATTGCGTGAGGCGACCGGGTTTTAAAATTTGCATTTTACCGTTTGCCACAGAACCACACAAAAGAAAATCGTTCTCTGTTTAATAGACCCTCAATATTTAAGTCATGCGGTTTGCCCAGATACCACAAAAGCAACTGTTCAAACCAACCACTAAATTTGGTTTTGCCTTCTGCTATCAGCGCATCCAGTTCTGCCAAGGTATAGTAATTCACGCCTGCAACTTCGACTGGATCGAAATGCACGCGCGCGGGATCAACGATGCCCCTGAACAATCGGGCAGTCTCGTGATCGGTTGGGCTATTGCTGTGACTGAAATCCAAAATCGGTTCAAGTGCAACGCCTTCGATGCCGATTTCCTCTTGCATTCCGCGCAACGCTGCTTGCAAAAAATCTTCGCCCGCGCGCACATGCTCTGCCACCGAACAATCGAGTGCGGAGGGAAACGTGGCGCGCGTGGCAGTGCGCGTTTGCACCAACAACTTGCCTTCGCGCGTGAACAGAAACACGTCCACCCCACGATGTCGCCAGCCGCGTTGATGCACCTCGGACCGCAAGGCTTGACCAATCACGTGATTCGCTTCGTCAATCACATCGAGCCATTCGTCAGACATTATAACTTTTTCTCTTCTGGCTCGGCGACGCTCATCAATTTTTCAACGGCGTTCACCGCATCGGCAAGCGCGCCACTGGGTACCGCATCACTGGCGCCCACCACCTCTTTGGCTTTGCGCGCGGTTGCGCTCGCATCGGGTCCGTAATAATCGGCACCGACCATTTCGGCGTACTGCGCTGTGACCGGCGCGCCCCCCACCATCACAAAAACTTTGTCGCGCAAGCCGGCTTTTTTCAACGCTTCGATATTCGTTTTGAACATTGGCATCGTCGTGGTGAGAAAGGCGGAAAAGCCGACGATTTGCGGTTGATGTTTTTGAACGGCTTCGACAAATTTTTCTGGCGGCGTGTTGACTCCCAGGTCAATGACTTCAAAGCCCGCGCCTTCCAGCATAATGTTGCACAGGTTCTTGCCGATATCGTGCACATCGCCTTTGACCGTACCCATCACCACTTTGCCCAACGAAGTCGTTCCTTTGGCGGCAAGCAGGGGACGCAATAGCACAAGCGCGCCTTGCATGGATTTCGCCGACATGAGCATCTCTGGCACAAAGAATTCGCCGGTCTCAAAGCGGCGCCCTACTTCTTGCAGAGCCGGCAACAATGCTTTATAGAGCAAGTCGAGCGGATCAATGTGCTCCGCCAACCCTTTTTCGGTCAGCGCCTTGACTTCGGCAACTTTGCCCAGAATCGTATTGTCGTAAATCTCTTTGAGAATTTGTTCCTGTGACATTGTATCTCCTTCTACCGAATATTCATCATCTTATTGCTTCATCCACTCTTTGGGCGGCACACATTCGCCGGCGGGCAAATCCGGAAAGATAGCTCGAATGCGCGCGTCTTGTTCCGGCGAAATAAACGAGGGATGATCAACCGTCAAAATCTCACGCACCTTTTTCATTGCACGCGCTTGGGTATCCAATGCGCCTTGCTTTTCCCAGCGATTGCGCGCATCGCGATCCGCAATTTCGGTGAGCAACATGGTGTGCTTCATCAACTCGTACGTGCGCGGGCGATCAATGAACATTCCCCCGGGTCCGGTTCCGCGAATATCATCGAGCGCGAAATTTTCTTCGCAAAATTCGTACCCCCGTTGAATGCGTTTGAGCATCAACGCGATTTCATCGTCAATCGTGGCTTTGGCGAAATCGAAACACATTAGCGCATCGAGCAAGCCACCTATGTTGAACATATCGGTGCCCGCCAGCAAACAAGCCACGCTGGACATGCCGGTTTCATACCCCGATTGTGCATCGTTCACTTTGGAGTTGGTCAAGCCGATATAGCCACCACTCGGTACCTTGTAAAAGCGCGCCATCTGCGTCATCCCCATCGAAAGCATGCCGCATTCGATTGCACCGGGCGAATACGAACCCCGGCGCATATCAGCGATGGTGGGCAAGTACGAGTACACCAAGGGCGTGCCGGGTTTGATCATTTGCATCAGCGTTGCCCACGCCAGAAATTCCGCGTTGCCTTGCGTGAGCGTTCCCAGCAACGTGAGCGGCGCGGACATACCACCATTGGGCACTACTGTCCCGTACGAGGGCAGCCCTTGTTCAGTAAAGTAAATTAGCATCTCGGTCGAATCAAAATCGAACGTGAGCGGCGAAACAATAGGGCAATAATGTTGCGTGATGAATGGTCGTTCGCGGTACGCCGCCTCGCTCCCCGCGATCGCAATCGCAAGTTGCATAATTTGTTGGGCATCGCGCGGATTCGTCGAACTCACGCGAATCGGCTTTAAACAATTTTTCACGGTCGGATATAGGCGTGTAACAGTAAAGCGATCCAGCGGCGCATCCTCGGCGAGCGTGGAAATCGAAAAGACATCATAGCCGGGGAGTTCGTGGATGAGCCGGGCAATGCGCGCAATATCCGCTGAAAACGAACGGCGTTCTTTGCCGGTCACCGGATCAATCAGATTGGGCGCGGACGAGCCGGTGATAATCACGGGCCGATCATCGGGCAATGTTTTATCGTACTGGGGGTTGCGCGCATAAAAAGTGAATTTCGGTGGAAACGCCTTGCGATACTCTTCAACAACGGTGCGCGGGAATTTTACAATTTCGGTTTCCGTGTCCAGTTGACAACCATGTTTCTTTAAGATTGCTTTGGCTTTGTCATTGCGCACCAACAATCCCACCTGTTCAAGAATATGGAGTGAGGTCTCGTGAACTTGGCGAACTTGATCCGGTGTCAAGAGTTCGGCGAATTGCATGGAGGCTCCTTCCCTAGAATTCTCGCAGTGCCATTTCCGTGACAAAACGAAAACGATCGCCGCGGTACAAATCGCAACCGTATTCAACGGGATGTTGCTGCGGATCGAACGATACGCGCTCTTCTTGCATTAATGGCGCACCGCGCTTGATGCCGAGCCACTTGGCGGCATAACGATCAGCAACGATCGGCGTCAGACTTTGGCGCGCTTGATAGACTTTGACTCCATACTCGTTTGCCATCACTTCGTACATCGAACGATGCTCAAGGTCGTGTTGTTCCAAGCCGGGAAAACGAGCGGCTGGAATAAGGTAACGTTCCAACATGACCGGCTCACCATCAATCAAACGCAAACGATGAATGTCATAGACGAGTACCAAAGCGCGGAGGTGGAGTTTGCTGGCAAGTGCAGATGGGACGGGGTGTTTTTCGAACTTGATAATCTGTGCGCCGGGTTTGAGGCCGCGGCGTTGAATCACCGCCGTAAACGAGGTCAACGCACCGGCGTGTCGCTCAATGATCGGTTCAGCCACAAATGTGCCGGCGCCGCGCCGGCGTTCCAGCAATCCTTTGGCTTCAAGCGTCTGCAGGGCTTGGCGCAACGTCATCCGATTCACACGCCAGGTTCGACTCAATGCGCGTTCGGGAGGCAACCGCGCGCCAACCGCCAGCGTTGCAGACGCTATCTGTTCTTCCAATTGCGCGGCAATCTGAAGATAGAGCGGCTCCGCCGAGACCGAACGTTTCAAACGTGGAACGTGCCAAGGATGGGCTGGGGGCATAAGGCGCTGCACAAATTGGTCTAGACCAATTTGCAAGCATTAAACCACCAATGCGCTTGAATGTCAAGAGGGTAAACAAAATCCGGGCTTGGTATAACGCCCGGATTTTTCGACGTGGCTCGGCTTAAAACAAACTCAACTGCTCCGGCGGTTTTTCCTTCTTTTCCGGCACCACCTCTTCGACGAGATGCTCTATTTCCTTGAGAATCCCCGGGATTTTTTTGAAATCCTCTTCCAACACGCGACGCAAACTGGGTTGATGCAATGCCGCCGCTGGATGATACATGGGCAAGACGACCAAATTGCCAAATTTTTTGGGTTTGCCGTGAATATCAGAAATTTTTTTGTCGGCAAACCAGCGTGCCATCGCAAAGCGGCTGATGGTGATAATGATCTTGGGCTGAATCAGGGCAATTTGTTGATCGAGGTAGGGTTTGCACGCTTCGATCTCTTCCGGCAAGGGATCGCGATTTTGCGGCGGACGGCATTTCAGTACGTTGCAAATATAAATTTGCTCACGCTTGAGGTTGATCGCCGCGAGCAACTCATCGAGCAAATTACCAGCGGCGCCCACAAAGGGTCGGCCTTGCCGATCTTCGTGGAATCCCGGCGCCTCACCAATCATCATAATTTCGGCGTGTTCGGGACCTTCGCCCGGGACGGCGTTGGTGCGGCCCTTGGCAAGTTCACATTTCTGGCACACGCGGATTTGGTCATAGAGGTGGGTCAATTCAGACATGCGCTTCTCCAAGAAATCAGACGATAGAAAACAGACTTGTGTCTGTCAGCTGGTTGTTCATTGCGCCGCGCCGCATTCAGGACAAAATTTGACCTTGCCTTCAATCGGCTTGCCACATTCTTTGCAAAACCTGCCTGGCTTGACTGGCTTGCCACATTCGGGACAGAACTTGCCACCCTTGACATCCGCGCCACAATGAGGACAAGTCCCCACAATCGTCGCTTTGAATTTATCGGCGGAGACGTAATCCACCGTGGCGGCTTTTTCCTGCGCGTCTTGAATCGCGGCTTGGGTTTGAATTGCCGAGTACTCTTGCTCCAGATCGGGTGCGCACTCTTTGCACATTCCACGATCAGCGTTCCAGCACACTTCTTTGCACACCCATTTGCCACAACGGCGACACTGGATAAAGTTCGGTTTCACCTCTTCGATGGCTTTGGCAAACGCGGCATCATGTTGTTGTTCCCACGCTACCGAATGCGCACGATTAGCAACTTGCGCCGCCCCGCCCAAAAAGCCCCCAAAGAGATTCGCCGCGGTGTCGAGCGCGCCACTCACCAACCCGGTCGCCGATCCTTGAAACGTACTTTGATAACCATTGCCGCACCGATCACAGAAAAATTCAAACTGGAATCCATTGTCCGTGCTCAGATCATTGTGGTTGCGCGTGAACTTAATGAGTGCCATCATTTGCCTCCTTCGGGCGTTGTCAACGATTGTATATCAAGTCAGATAATTTGTCTAGCAATTCCAAGATGAATTTGCGAAATTGAAGACGATGTGATACGCTAGCATTTACCTAGCCCACAAGGAGTCGCCATGTCGTTTGCAACCATCACGAGTCAAAAAATTTTCTACGTTCACGCCGGTCCCGCCGGCGCGCCGATGATCTTTATCCACGGTGCGGCAGCCAATCATTTGGTCTGGGGCTTTCAACTCCACGCGCTCGGCGAAATCACTCGCGTCATCGCGCTCGATCTGCCGGGACACGGCCGCTCCGATCCGCCGGGTCGTAACACCATCCAAGGTTATAGCGAGGTGGTGTTGGGTTTGCTCGATGCGTTGAATATCGAGCGTGCGATTATCGTTGGGCATTCGATGGGCGGCGCGATTGCGCAGACGCTTGCTCTTGACCATCCCGAACGCGTTGCTGGGTTGGGTCTGATAGGCACCGGCGCGCGCCTGCGTGTCTTGCCAGCGATCCTTGAAGGCATCCTCAACGACTTTGACACCATCGCTGAACTGGTGGTGAACTATTCGTACGCGACACCGTTAGACGCCTCAATGCGCGAACGTGCCTTGACCGAATTTCGTGCGTGTCCGGCAAACATTGCGCACGGCGACTTTAATGCCTGCAACGCGTTCGATCTGATGACGCGTCTCGGCGAGATTCGCGCGCCCACGCTGGTCGTGTGTGGCAAAGACGACCGGATGACGCCGGTCAAGTACGCGGAATTTTTGGTGACGCACATCCCCAATGCACAGCTCGCCGTCATTGAGGGAGCGGGGCATTCGGTGATGCTGGAGCAACCCCTCGCCGTCAACCGCGCCTTGCGCGAGTTTGTGTCAAACTTTTTGTAAAACAAATGTAGGAATTTTTACTCATCAAACTCTAATCTAAAGTTATTGACACAACGCGGAGTGAGTGATATACTTTGCTACGCTAAATATCTGCTAGGCAAAACATCTTGGGCAAGGTTGCCAACACGATCCTCCAATTGCCCAAGTTTCTTTTTGCCTGCGAGTGGTTATGAACAACAAATCGCTTACCGATGATTACCAAGTGATCGAACACGCGCTCCAGCGCTTGATGTGGACCGAGCAGAAACGCTTTGCCGCACTCTTGGATCAACACGATCTCACGTTGCCGCAATTTCTGGTGCTGGCATCCATCCATCAACACGGTGCCGGTTGCCCCATCGGGATGCTCGCCGACGAAATGTTCCAATCGTACCCCACGATGACCGGCATTGTGGATCGGCTCAAGAGCGCCGGCTTGGTCTCGCGCGGCACCGACCCGCACGATCGCCGCAAAGTGGTAATCAGTCTCACCAAAGCCGGGCGCACTTTGCTTGATCGCGCCAAGAACGCACGCCGCAAACGGATGGCGCGTGCGCTCTCGCAACTCTCACGCCAAGATCGCCGTGAGTTTTTGCGCTTGCTCACCCGTTACCTTGCAATTTTTGAAAAGGAAAACCTATGAACCTGAACCAACGAACTTTTGTGATGATCGGTATCGGTGTCATCGCCGTAATTGTAGTACTGGCGGTTGCCCTTCCTCGCTGGATGACTCCGCCCAACGATTTACAAAACATTGAAACCACCACCGTTCGCCGCGGCACCTTGACCGCTTCGGTCAGCGCCACCGGCTCGATCAGCCCCTTGCGCGAGGCGCAACTTGCCTTTAGCGCGACCGGCGCGCTCACCAAGTTGAACGTCAAAGCCGGCGATTCGGTCAAAGCCGGGCAAATCGTTGCGGCGTTGGACACGCGCGAGTTGGAATTGCAACTTGCCCAAGCGGAAGCCAGTCTGACAGCGGCTCAAGCCCGGCTCGATCAACTCAAGAATCCTTCGCCCGCCGATGTTGCCGCCGCGCAAGCCGGTGTGGCTTCGGCGGAAGCGGCGTTGTTGCAACTCAAGCTTCCCAATCAAAACGATTTGTTGATGGCGAAAGCGGATTTGGATAAAGCCGCCGCCGCGCTCGCGCGTGCGCAAGCCGATTATGATCGCATTGGCGGCGCATCGAATCCGATGATTGGAATGCTGCCCCAAGCGCTGACGCTTCAACAAGCGTCGCTGGATTATCAAAAAGCGCAAGCCGCGTTCAACGCGCGTTTCAATCCCAGCGATAGTCAGGTCAAGCAAGCCCAAGCCGCGTTGGAGCAAGCGCGAGCACAACTTGCCCGCCTCACCAATCCCAACCCTAACGATCTCAAGAGCGCGCAAGCCAGCGTGGATCAAGCCCGCGCCGCGCGCGATCTGGCGCAAACCCGGCTCGATTACGTCATCATCAAAGCCCCATTCGATGGCGTGGTCACGCACGTGGATGTTGATCTCGGTTCGACAGTGCCGGCAGGACGCGTGGTGTTGGGCATCGCCGATGAGAGCGAATATCGCGTCAAACTCAACATTGACGAAACCGATATTGCCAAAATCAAAGTAGGGCAAGAGGTTACGATTAGTCTGGATGCATACCCCGGTGTGAACATCGCAGCCAAAGTTACGGATGTTGCCTCAAACGCCACGCTGGTGCAAGGGGTGGTCAATTACGTGGTAACCGTATCGCTCAGTCCCAATCAACCGGTGCCGCTCAAACTGGGGATGACCGCCGATGCGAACATTCTCATCGCCAATCGCGAGAATGTCTTGATCTTGGCGAATCGTGCGATTCGCGCGGCGGGCAATAGCCGGTTCGTAACCATTCAACGCGACGACCGCACAACCGAAGAGATCGAAGTGAAAACCGGGATGGCGAACGATCAGGAAACGGAAATCGTCAGCGGCTTGAGTGAAGGTCAAGTGGTGATTATCTCACTCGTGCAACAAAATCCGCTCAATGCCGGCTTTGGCACGCGCCGATAAATGTGGAGTTGAACGATGAATGTTTTTGAAAGTATGCGGGTTGCCTTGCGCAGTCTGGGCGCTAATCGTCTGCGTTCTGCGCTGACAATGCTGGGCATCATCATTGGCGTGGGCGCAGTTATCGCGTTGCTCTCGATTGGGCAAGGCGCGGGTGCGGCAATCACAGAACAAGTGCAAGGCATTGGCTCAAACTTGATTATCGTTTTTCCGGGCGCGGCGCCGCGCCCGGGTTCTTCCGTGGCGGTCGCCGGCACCATTACGTTAGCCGACGCCAATGCGTTAGAAGATCACGCGTGTTGTCCTTCAATTGCGGCGGTGGCGCCGGTGTATCAGCGCACCGCGCAAATTGCCAACGGCGCCAACAATACCAATACTCAAGTTGTCGGTGTAACGCCGGCGTACGAAACAATTCGGAATTGGCATGCCGCGTCCGGTCGTTTTATTGATGAACGCGATCTGCAATCGGTAACGCGCGTGGCAGTGCTAGGCAAATCCACCGCCAAGACCTTGTTTGGAAGTGAAGACCCGATCGGCAAGTCCATCAAGATCAATCGCATTCCCTTCAAAGTGATCGGCGTGATGGTGGAAAAGGGTGGCACGTCAATGTTTGGCGGCAATCAGGACGACATTGTGTTCGTTCCCTTGACCACCGCACAACAACGCTTGTTTGGTTCTGCCGCGCAAACGGCGCAAGGTGCGCCACGAGTCAGTTCGGTGTTGATCTCGGCGGTGAATGAAAAGCAAATTGATGCGGCGATGGCGCAGATCACCCAAGTCTTGCGCGAGCGGCACAAGATTCAATATCAGCAAGACGATTTTACGGTCTTGAGCCAAAAAGATTTGCTCGGCGCGTTGAATCAAATCACGGATATTCTCACGCTCTTTCTCGCGGCGATTGCGGCGATTTCGTTGCTGGTGGGTGGCATTGGGATTATGAACATTATGCTCGTGTCGGTTACGGAACGGACGCGCGAAATCGGCATTCGCAAGGCGATTGGCGCGCGCCGCAAAGATATCCTGACCCAGTTTCTCATCGAGGCGATCACGATGAGTGTCGCGGGGGGTATCATCGGCATTTTGTTTGGCGCGGCGATTGGGATGGCGGTCAATGCCACCGGTGTCATCAAGACGACGCTTGACCCAACCTCCGTGTTGCTAGCGGTAGGATTTTCGGTTGCGGTCGGTTTGTTCTTTGGTTTGTATCCGGCGGCACGCGCCGCAAGTTTGCATCCAATTGAAGCGTTGCGGTATGAATAACTGATGTTACGCGGTCAATGATTTGTTCACCACAGAGATCACAGAGTTCACCGAGGTTTCTATGTTTTTCTCTGTGTGCTCTGTGGTAAAATCGCGTAAGGTGAGTGAATAAAACGTCAAGAGTAAAACTGCACGCTTTACGGTTTACGATGCTATGAACATCTTTACCCTTTTTACCGGTATTGCCAACACGCATCTCATCACCAACGAGCGTGGCGTATACATCGTGGATGCGGGGATGCCGCATCAAGCGCGTCGCATCATCGGCAAGGTGCGTCAACTGGGGTATGCGCCCAACGATGTGCGCCTCATTCTCATCACCCACGGGCACATTGATCACGCGGGGAGCGCGGTCGCGCTCAAACATCTCACCGGCGCACCTATTGCGATGCATCGCGGCGATGTGCGCCTGACCACAACGCCGAGTTTGAAAATTCCCCCGGGGCGCAACGCCACCACCGAAATCATCGGACGGTTGATGCGCACGTTTGGCTGGGTGATGCCGTTGGAAACGTTTGCGCCGGACATTTTGCTCGAGGAGGGGCAATCGTTGCACGAGTTTGGTTTGGACGCGCGCATCGTTCACACACCCGGGCACACACTCGGTTCAATCACGCTGATCACAAATGAAGGTGCGGCGTTTGTCGGGGATGCGATTTTGAATTTGGTGCGTGTCTCGTTTCCGTTGTTTTGGGAAGATGCAAAGGCGGCGTATGAGAGCGCGTGCAAAATCCGCTCACTTGAACCGCGCGTGTGTTATCCGGCGCATGGACGCGCCTTTGATTTGAACGCACTAGAAGAGTTTGTGGAAAATCATTGTGGAGAGTAAAAATTTTGATTGACGCTTGCACTATCTGGGCGTAAAATAGAATCAAGATTACGAAAGGAGACCGGGGGCAAGGTTCTTTTGCCCGTCAAGTACAATGGCTGATCGTGTAACTGCCTCGGCGGCGCAATCCACCAAGCATACGCGATTGTCTATGAGCGTAACCTTTTCCGCGCTCAAGCATCGCAATTACCAACTCTTTTTTGCGGGCCAATTGATTTCACTCATCGGGACATGGATGCAGAATGTTTCGCAACCCTGGCTGGTGTACGACTTGACCCAATCGCCAATGTATCTGGGCATTGTCAGTTTTGCTTCCGCGGTGCCAGTGATTACGCTCTCGCTCTTTGCCGGCGTCTTTATTGACCGAGTACCCAAACGCAAATTGTTGCTCATCACGCAAACCTTGGCGATGCTGCAAGCATTCTTGCTCGCGGCGGATGTTTTCCTCGGCTGGGTGCAAGCATGGCACATTGTCATCTTTGCTTTTTTGCTGGGCACCATCAATGCGTTCGATGCACCCACCCGCCAATCGTTTGTGGTTGAGATGGTGGGTAAAGAGGATTTGCAAAATGCCATTGGTTTGAATGCAGCCATGTTTCAAACCGCGCGCATTATTGGACCCAGCATTGCCGGTATCTTGCTCGCCGCGATTGGCCCCGCATGGTGTTTCTTTCTCAACGGGGTCAGTTTTCTGGCGGTGATTTTTTGTCTCGCGCAGATGAAGGTTACCCCCCTCATCGGCGCCAAGCGCGACGCCCATCCGATTGCGCAGATGCGCGAGGGCTTGGGATATATTCGCCGAAACCAAACCGTCCTCACCTTGTTGGCGATGGTTGCTGTTTCAAACGTCTTTGCCTTTGGTTATTCGGCGTTGATGCCAGCCTTTGCGCGCGACGTGTTGCACGGCGGACCCGAAACGCTCGGATGGTTGAGTGCGGCGGTGGGGGTGGGCGCCTTGACCGGCGCCCTCACCGTTGCCTCGCTAGGAAACTTTCAACGCAAAGGTTTGTTGCTCACCGCCGGCAATTTATTTTTCCCGGCGATGGTCTTGCTCTTTGCCTCATCGAAAATCTTGCCGCTCTCATTGATCATTCTGGTGGGCGCGGGTTTGGGCTTTATGATTCAAAATGCAATGTCAAACACGTTGGTGCAACTGAATGTGCCAGATCATTTGCGCGGACGTGTGATGAGTGTGTATATGCTTGTCTTTCAAGGGTTCTTTCCGATCGGTTCATTGATGGCGGGGACGATTGCGCAATACTTTGGCGTACCCATTGGCGCGGCGTTTGGCGGTACGATTGCGTTGATTGCCGGATTTATCTGGCTTTGGCGCGCGCCGTACATCCGGAACCTTGCGTAAAACGATGGGGTCGCAAATTGTCGGCACATTGATACTTTTGATCATAGCCACGTACATCATTCAACTGTTTGTCCCACGTTCGCGAGGCAATCCGAACGCGCGCCGCACCACATTACGCGGCGATGTTGCACCGATGATTGGATTCTTGGGCATGGTGTTGCTCGGTTTGTCGTTGGCGGAAGCAATCCGGCGCGCCGTGTTCGATGGCTGGGCAACCGGCGTCGTGGGGGGGCTCGTCATCGGTGTCGCGTTGTGGGTCGGTTCAATGAACCTACCCGCTGGATCCGCCACGAATAATCGTTCTGCCCTGATCGCCACCTTTCGATTCCTGCGGGCGTACGGCATCATCATTCTGGCAATCATCATCGGGGTCTCACTCGCCGTCCGCATCTTGGGGGCGATGATCGAAGTGTTTGTCGCCGGCGGGGTTGGCATTATTTTAATCGTCATTGCGTTGAAAATGTTCGTGGGGAACACACAAACTACCAATCACAGAGGATAATGATGGCAAAATATAGATTGCTCGGTGCGTACGGGCATCCCGATGACGAACAAGGGGTCAGCGGTTTGATGCACAAGTACGCCAGCGAAGGCGTGGATGTTACGCTGGTCTGCGCCACGCGCGGCGAAGCCGGGGAAATTGCGCCGGGCGTTCAAGCCACGCCAGAGAATTTGGGCGCGGTGCGCGAAGCAGAACTCCGTTGCGCCGCAGAAAAAATCGGCGTGAACAATTTGTATTTTCTGGATTATCGCGATTCTGGCATGCTGGGCACACCGGAGAACAATCATCCGCGTGCCTTTTGGCAAGCCAACCTGTTCGAGGTCGCGGAAAAATTGGTGCGCTTTATTCGCCGGCACAAGCCACACGTGATCCTGACCTTCGATCCGAACGGCGGCTATGGGCATCCCGACCACATCAAGATCCATCAAGCATCACTCATTGCATATTTTGTGTCTGGCGACCCGCGGATCTACCCGGATCAGATTGCGAAAGAAGGCTTGGAACCGTGGACGGTCTCCAAGTTGTATTGGGGAGCATTTCCGCGCAGTCGGTTTGAAAAATATGCAGAACTTGCCAAACAGGCGGGGCTTGACCTAGGCGTGCCGATGCAAGAATTTTTGAAACGCGCCCAGCCCGATGAAATCATCACGACGCGCATTGACGTCTCGCCGTACGTGGATTTGAAATTGAGCGCGTTGTTTTGTCATGCTTCGCAGATGAATCCCAACAGTATCTTCAACAAGATTCCCGCGGAGATTCGGCGCGAGGGGATGAAGGTGGAAACGCTGGTGCGTGCCGAATCGCGCGTGGTGGTGCAAGGCGAAGAAACGGATTTGTTCACCGGCATTGGATAAACAATGTTGCGGATTGCAGGGTGCGTAACCACGCAATCCGTACCACGCAATACCTATGATCTATCAAGTTGGCGATCACACCGGCGTCTATTGCATCGAAAGTGCGGGAAGCGCACGCGTGTATTACGTTGCGCCCGAAGCCACGTTGATTGACGCCGGCATGCCTAACAAGACCGATAAAATTCTGAGCGCGCTCGCCAACATTGGCGTGCAACCCCTGCACGTCAAGCGCATTATTCTCACACATCATCATTTCGATCACGTGGGGAGTTTGTGGGAACTGAAACGTCGCACCGGCGCACAAATTCTCGCGCATCAACGCGATGCCGATTACATTGCGGGCAAGCGTCCGCGGCGCGCACCACGGCAACTTTCGGGACGTCTCTTGTTTGGCTTGATGAATTTGTTTGGCACCCAAAATGTTCCCGGCGTTGAAGTAGATCATCGCGTACAAGATGGCGATACGATTGGAGGATTTACAGTCATCCATACCCCGGGACATACGCCGGGACACATCTGTTTGTTGCGCGAAGGATTTCTCTTTAGCGGCGACTTGTTGAACGCTCAAGCTAGCGCGTTCACCGAAACCGCCCACCTTTTCACTGCCGATATTCCCACCTCGCGACAGAGTATTCGCAAAGTTGCCGAATTGGAATTCGAGGCGATTTTGTCTTCGCATCGTCCGCCGGTGGTGTTTGGAGCAATGAGCAAGGTGAGAGAGTTGGCAAAGAAACTTGGCACACTGGAGCGCGATGCGTAAACTTTGGGTTGGACTTGGGTTGGGCTTGACCGCCGGGATTTTGGCAACCAGCACACTCGTGTTAGGAAATCGGCGGGTGGATGAATGGGAAACCCTCACGCCCGCCGCCGCGCCGGAAGGCGATTTTGTTACACTTGCCGATGGTACGCGCATGCGTTTTATTCAACGCGGCAACGCGGGCACACCCATCGTTTTGATTCACGGTTTGATGGACTCGGCGGATTTTTGGCATCACAACATAGATGCGCTGGCGCAACACCACCGCGTTTGGGCGATTGATCTGGTTGGCTTTGGTTATTCATCGCGCATCAGCGAGCCGGTGTACTCGCTCCAATATTTCGCGCGCGCGATCCGCGAGTTTATGGACGTGCAAGGCATCACGCGGGCGCACGTGATCGGTCATTCGCTTGGCGGCGCGGTTACGTTACAACTTGCGCACGATTATCCAACCCGCGTGAACAAGTTAATTCTTATCGCTCCCGGCACATTTTTGATCAATTCGATTGGACTGCTCAAGGTATTTGCGCGCGTACCTTTTGTGCCGCGCGCGCTGATGGGCTTTGCCCTCACAAGCGAACACGCTCGCTGGCGTGCCTATCGCAACGCGTTAGGCAATCCAGCGCATTTCAATCCGTACGACGCACAGCTGCGCATTCGACCGATGCGTGTGTGCGGCACGGCAGACGCGCTCGTGGCAATGGCAACCTCGCGCTGGACGAATAATTTGGAAAACGAGTTGTCGCACATTTCCGCACCCACCCTGATCGTGTGGGGAGATCGCGACCGAGCGGTGCCGGTGGCGCACGCGGAGAAACACGCTCGCGCATTGCCCAATGCCAAGTTGGTGATTCTGGAAGGCGCGGGACATATTCCGCACATTGAATTCCCAGCCATCGTAAATCCGTTGTTCAAAGATTTTCTGGAGGGTACGCCGGAAAAAACTATTTTACCGCGCCGCGCGTAGAATCTTGCGGATTGCCGGTGCCAAGTCTTGGCTGGTGTCTATGACGAGATGCGGTCGGCGGATCGGTTCGACTTCGGTTTTCATATTTTCGTGCACATTCCAATCCGCGTCGGAATAATCGAGCGGGTCAGGTTGCGCAAAGCGTTGGCGCAAACGTTCGCGGACAATCGCTTCCGGCGCAATCGTCTGGATGATGACGAGTTTGGCGTTCGTCTCATCGGCAAGGCGATACAACTTTTCGCGGTGCCACTCGGCGAGGTTGGTGGCATCATAAAGCACGCGATAACCCGCTAGCAACAAACGTTTCATCACGGCGCGCCCAACTTGATGCACCAATGCGCTTTCTTCGGCGGAGTAGGTTGGCTGTTGATGCGACAGGATTTTCCGGACCCAGTCGCTATTGACGATGATGAGTGGTAATTGTTCCGCCAATCGGCGTGCCAAAAACGATTTGCCGGTGCCGGGCAACCCACTGATGACGAACAAAACCGGCGTCGCCGTGGTTTCGTGATGGAGGATGAGTGCTTGCCAGACTTGGTCCACCAAGTTGGCAAATGGATCGGCAGGCATCGGTAATATTATAGCCCAAAATGGATCGGTGGAAAATCAACTTTTCCTTTTGGGTGAATTCTGGTATAATTTAACTGGACGCGTGAATCGCGTCTCGCAGAAAGTTAGGTGATAGAGAATGACGTCTAATAATCAACAATGGTTGCGCAATGGGTTGATCTATTTGTTGATCGTGGTGGCCGTGGTCGCGCTGTTCTTTCAGTTCTTCCAACAGCCCAAACAACCCAACACCGTTCCCATCAGTAAAATTGCTCAAAGCGTTCAAGCCGGGCAAATCAAGAAAATAGTCTCCAGCGGGCAAACGATTACCGCGTTCTACAAAGAAGGTGCGTTGCAAGAAGTGGCAATCAAAGCCAGCCGCGATACCAGCGTCGAAGAAACGCTCAAAAATCTAGGTGTGGCAACGGACAAGATTGCCGCCGTGGATATCGTGTACGACAATCCAACGCAATGGGGTGATGTGATCGGCTTGTTGAGCGCGTTCTTACCGCTCATCTTTGTCGGCGCGTTGTTTTTCTTCTTGATGCGGCAAGCCCAAAGCGGCAACAATCAAGCGATAGCGTTCGGCAAGTCGCGCGCGCGAGTCTTTTCTGGTGACAAGCCCACCGTAACGTTTGCCGATGTGGCGGGCGTGGATGAAGCCAAAGCCGAACTCCAAGAAGTGGTCGAGTTTCTCAAAGAGCCAGAAAAATTTACCTCGCTCGGCGCGCGGATTCCCAAAGGCGTGTTGCTCGTGGGACCGCCGGGCACCGGCAAGACTTTGCTGGCACGCGCCGTCGCCGGCGAAGCGAACGTCCCGTTCTTTTCGATCAGCGGTTCGGAATTCGTCGAAATGTTCGTCGGTGTGGGTGCATCGCGCGTGCGCGATCTGTTCGATCAAGCCAAGCGCAATTCGCCGTGCATCGTCTTTGTCGATGAAATTGATGCGGTCGGTCGGCATCGCGGTGCCGGGCTAGGCGGCTCGCACGATGAACGCGAGCAAACGCTCAACCAAATCTTGGTCGAGATGGACGGGTTCGATACAGACACGAACGTGATCATCGTCGCGGCAACCAATCGCCCGGACATTCTTGATCCGGCCTTGTTGCGCCCGGGCCGCTTTGATCGGCGTGTCGTGTTGGATCGGCCCGATATGAACGGCCGCAAGCAGATTCTCCAAGTGCACATCAAAGGCAAGCCGATGGCGGAGGATGTGAATCTTGACCTCATCGCCAAGCAGACGCCGGGCTTTTCTGGCGCAGACATTGAAAACTTGGTGAATGAAGCGGCGATCCTTGCCGCGCGGCGCAACAAAAAAGCGATTGGCACCGCCGAACTGCAAGAATCTATCGAAAAAGTGATTGCGGGACCGGAACGCAAGAGCCGGCTCATCAGCGAAGAAGAAAAACGCATCGTCGCGTATCACGAAGCCGGGCACGCGCTCACAATGCGGATGTTGCCCAACTGCGATCCCGTCCACAAAGTTTCGATCATCTCGCGTGGAATGATGGGCGGCTATACGCTGGCATTGCCGGAAGATGATCGTTATCTGGGTCGCCGCGCCAAGTTTATGGACGATTTGTCCGGTTTGCTGGGCGGCCGCGTGGCAGAAGAAATCGTCTTTGGCGATGTGACCACCGGCGCCTCGAACGATTTGGAGCGCGTGACGGAACTGGCGCGGGCGATGGTTACGCGCTATGGGATGAGCGAAAAGTTGGGACCCCGCACCTTCGGTAATCGAGAAGAGTTGGTATTCCTGGGCCGCGAAATTTCCGAGCAACGGAATTACAGCGAAAAGGTCGCGCAAGAAATAGACGAAGAAGTCAGACGCATCATCAACTTGGCGTACACCAAGACTCGCGAGATTTTGACCACGTACCGCGATAAACTCGACGCCCTTGCCAACCGGTTGATTCACGAGGAAACGATTGAGGGTTCCGAATTCGAAGCGATGTTCAAAGACTTGCCCAAGGTAGCGGCAACGCCAGCGGCGTAAAATCAAAAAGCAATGACGTCAAAGGTGACGATAGTCTAAACTGGTGCCCGAAACGGCTGGGTGACTCGCGTCGCCAAGCCGTTTTGCGTTCACGAGTGGGAGAGAGCATATGGAGGGCATTGTACCGGGTCTAAGTGCCGAAGTCAGCGAATTTGTCACCGAGCAACTCACGGCCGCCTCGGTCAAGAGCGGTTTGGTTTCGGCGTACGCCACGCCAGCGATGGTGGCGCTCATCGAAAACGCGAGCGTGATTGCAATTCAAAAATATTTGCCCAAAGGGCAAACGTCGGTGGGCGCCGAGATTCATCTGCAACATATTGCGCCAACGCCGGTCGGTGTGCGCGTGCGCGCACGTTCCGAAGTGATGGCGGTAGATGGCAGACGGGTAACGTTCAAAGTCGAAGCGTGGGATCACAAAGAAAAGATCGGCGAGGGGACGCACGTGCGCGTGATTGTGGATGCAGCCCGCTTCAAGAACAAAGTGGATCAAAAAATGAAATTCTAACCGGTTCGACGACGATCAACGGAGGCAGAATGAAAGATCTTACATCACGGGCACTGAATATGGCACAGGTGCGCGGCGCGTCCTACGCAGATATTCGCGTGATCAATCGGTTGACGCAACGCATTGCCGTCAAGAACGGCAAAGTAGAAGCGCTCCAGCAAGATGAGACGCAAGGATTTGGAGTGCGGGTCATCGTGAATGGCGCGTGGGGATTTGCCGCCAGTTCGCGCTTGGAAGCCAAAGAAGTCGAACGCGTGGTCGCGCAAGCTATCGCCATTGCCAAAGCCAGCGCGCTGACCAAAATCCGCGATGTGGATCTGGGCGAGCCAATCACCTCGCAAGGCGTGTACGAAACACCAGTCAAACTCGATCCCTTTATCGTCTCGCTAGACGACAAGATTGGCTTGTTGCTCAAAGCGGATGAAGAGATGCGCCGCGTCAA
This sequence comes from Chloroflexota bacterium, assembly GCA_037440625.1. GTDB lineage: Bacteria > Chloroflexota > Anaerolineae > UBA4142 > UBA4142 > DAOTXS01. The sequence goes on along the minus strand of JBBITT010000001.1, from coordinate 13,507 downwards.
AGGCGTCAAGGTTGCGCGCGGCGAAATGGCATTCGTGCGCGAGAGCAAGGAATTTGCTTCGACGGAGGATGCGGCGATCCGGCAAGAAATCATCGAAAGTGGTTGCGGCATTTCGGCGATTGCCACCGACCTGACCACCGGCGAAGTCCAAGTGCGTTCGTATCCCAACGCCGGCGGACGCCATCAAGTTACGCGTGGGTACGAATTTATTCGCGAACAAAATTTAGCGGAGAATGCGCGCCGCGTGGCGGAAGAAGCCGTCGCCCTCTTGTCCGCCGATCCATGTCCCAGTTATGATGAAATGACAATTCTTTTGGACGGTTCGCAACTTGCGCTCCAAGTCCACGAATCGTGCGGACATCCGATTGAATTGGATCGCGTGCTGGGAACGGAAGCCGCGTTTGCCGGGACATCGTTCCTTACGCCGGACAAGTTGAACAGTTTCCGGTACGGTTCCGAGTTCGTCAACATCACTGCCGATGCGACGATTCCCGGTGGCTTGGGCACGTTTGGCTGGGACGATGAAGGCGTGCCGGCGCAAAAGACAGACATTGTCAAAGCCGGGTTGTTCGTGGGCTATCTCACCAGCCGCGAAACCGCGCGCCAACTGGGGCTCGGTCAATCGAATGGAACGATGCGGGCAGATGGCTGGAATCGAATGCCGATTATTCGGATGACGAACGTGAACTTGATGCCCGGCACGTGGGAGTTGGACGATCTCATCGCCGATACGGACGATGGAATTTGGATGGAGACGAATCGATCGTGGAGCATTGACGACAAGCGGCTCAATTTTCAATTTGGAACTGAGATCGCGTGGGAAATCAAGGGCGGCAAAAAAACGCGAATGCTCAAGAACGCGACCTACACCGGCATCACGCCGCAATTCTGGGGTTCGTGCGATGCGGTGTGCAATGAAAAATATTGGGTCGTTTGGGGCACGCCGAACTGCGGCAAAGGTCAGCCGCCGCAAATTGCGCACACCGGGCACGGGGCTGCGCCGGCGCGCTTTCGCAACGTACGGGTCGGTGTCGTCAAGTAGATCGTGACAGCCTAAACCTGTAACCTCGAACCTGAAACGGAGTCTCCCGATGCTTGGTCCAAACAAACTCAGCGAAATTGCCAATCAAATCTTTACCTTTTCCAAAGCCGATCAAACCGAGGTTATTCTGACCACGACCGATTCGGCGTTGACCCGCTTTGCCAACAATCATATTCATCAAAACGTCGCCGAATCGAACGTGCAGGTACGCATCCGCGTGGTGTACGGCAAGCGCGTCGGAGTTGCTTCCAGCAACGATCTCACGCCCGAATCGCTTAAACGCACGGTAGAAACCGCGCGCGCGATTGCACAACGTCAACGCGAAGATCCGGAATTTCAATCCTTGCCCGCGCCGCAACCGATCCAACACGTCGAAGCGTATGTGGATGCCACCGCCAACTATACGCCGGAACAGCGCGCCCAAGTGGTGAACGTGTTGTGCAAAAAAGCCAAAGAGAAGGGTGTGGTCGCGGCAGGGGCGTTCACCACCAGCGCGTTCGAAATTGCGATCGCTAATTCGCTGGGCGTATTTGCGTATCATCCCGCGACGTATGCGGATATCAATACGGTGATGATGACCGATACCAGTTCGGGCTATGCCTCATTCACACATCAAGATGCGCGCCAAGTGAATGTCGAAGCGTTGGCAAATCAAGCGGTGGACAAGGCGTTGCGCGGACGCCATCCAATTCGGCTTGAGCCGGGCGAGTACACCGTGTTGCTGGAAGAGGCGGCGGTAACCGATATGCTCGATTTCTTGAACTATGTTGCCTTTTCCGCGCTTGCCGTGCAAGAGGATCGCTCGTTTATGAAAGGCAAGTTGGGACAAAAGGTGATGGATGAACGCGTAACGATTTTTGATGATGGACTGGCGTCGGATATGATTGCCCTGCCGTTCGATTACGAAGGCGTCCCGCGCCAACGCGTAACCTTCATCGAAAACGGGATCGCGCGTGGCGTGATCTACGATACCGCCACCGCACAGCGCGATGGGGTAGCATCTACCGGACATTCACTTCCCGCGCCCAACACGATGGGACCCTTTGCGCTGCATATGGCGATGGTGCCGGGCAATCAATCGAAAAATGAAATGCTCCAATCCATCGAACGTGGTGTGCTAGTTACACGCTTTTGGTACACGCGGGTGGTCCATCCGATGAAGGTGCTCATCACCGGGATGACGCGCGACGGAACGTTCTTGATCGAAAAGGGCGAGATCAAGCAACCGATCAAGAACCTTCGCTTCACAACGAGTTATCTCGATGCGTTGAACCACGTGCGCGCCATTGGCAACACTACGCAACTTTTCTTCGATGATTGGTCGCATGCGTCGCGGCGGGTGCCGGCAATGGTGGTGGATGGATTTCGATTTACCGGGTCAACCCAATAAAATAAAAACCCGCTTTCGAATGAAAGCGGGTTTTTGTGTTTAACCGCCGGGCAATGGCTTGGCATCTGTGGGCGGGGTTACTTTGATGGCGGGGTTATTAAAGTCCCACATATGCCCATTCATCTTGAAAGAACCTTTCTCGGTCGGTGTCTTGGCGTTGTGCCCCTGAAAATCAAGGACGAATTTGTGAACATAGCCATCGGCGCAAAGCCAGATGCGTGTCTCGGACTTGTCCACCACACCAATGTCCCCCGTGTCTTTGCCGGCACCAAAGGCACCCAGCATCGAAGTGTCAAAGCCACTGATCGCGCCAGACCAAATATCACATTGCTGACCATCCACCACTTCTGTGCCAGCTTTATTGAAACTTGCCGGGTTATTCACGTAATCTTTGAAGGTGTCCGGCTTGGCAAAATCTTCCAACCCGCTCGCGGTTGAATTATTGCTGGTGACATACCACACTTTGGGATCGGTCAAGCCGAACATTTTGACGCCCTTCATATAGGTCTTGCCGCCCGCCGTGATAAACTCGACGGTTGCGTTGGGATCGCCGGACAAGATCGCCAGAAAACCACCTTTGGAACCAAAGTGAGTGTTTCCCCCATCCACTTCACCGGTGAAATCAAACAAGGTTTCTTCGGCAAACTTGCCATTGGTGGTCGAACCAATCAACATAGAAAATTGCATGCGATACTTGGTCGCACCCTTGGCTTTGCTCAACGCGCTAGCGAAAGGATTGGTGCCAGATGGCGCAGATGAGGACGCGATGGAAGATGTTGCCGAAGACGACGCCGCTTTGGTTGGAGCCGCCGCCGTAGATTTTAATGCCGGGGTTGGCACTACCGGCAACGCCGTGGGAATTTCCAATCCTTCTCCCATACCGGTCAGCGCACTGATTTGTTTTTGCACCTCATTACCAGCAACCACGAACACGATGGCTGAGGCAACACAACAAATCAACAGCAACCCTACACACCCGCCAACGATCCAGAGCAAATTTTTATTGTTCATTGGGTTCCTCCTTGACACCTAGTTTAGTTTAAACTCACGATTTGTGCAAGGGGGGAATTTGGGGGATGACTCTGGTCTTGTCAGAGAGCAGAACGGGTATTATTTGACTAGATGTGGGAATGTGCTAGAATCGCAGACGTGAGTGATCTAGGCATTGTCATTGTCAATTGGAACACGCGCGACCGCTTGCGGGATTGTCTCCGATCCTTGGATGCGAGTCGCGGGGCGTCGCTCATTACCTATGTGATTGATAACTCTTCAACCGATGGAAGCGCGGAAATGGTGCAACGCGAATTTCCGCACGTGCGCCTGATCGCCAGTCTAGTGAATGGCGGCTATGCCTACGCCAACAATTTGGGCTTGCGTCAGATTCTTGCACTCGATCCTACCCCGCCCTTCATTCTACTGCTCAACCCGGACACGGTCGTGCCGCCGGACGCCCTCGCGCAAATGATCGAATTTTTTCACACCCACCCCGATGCTGGTGTTGCTGGACCCAAGTTAGTGATGGAAGATGGCAAGCTCGATCTGGCGTGCCGCCGCAGTTTCCCTAGTCCCGAACTTTCGATTTATCATGTCCTTGGCTTGGACGAACGTTTCCCACATAGTCGCCGATTGGCGCGGTATAATCTCACTTATCTCGATGAAGACACACTCACCGAAGTAGATTCGGTGGTGGGTGCGTTTATGATGATGCGTACACTCGTCCTGCGTCAAGTGGGCTTGTTAGACGAAGCGTACTTTATGTACGGCGAAGACCTTGATTTATCGTTGCGCATCAAAAAGCAGGGCTGGAAAATTTATTATAATCCTGCTGTCCGGGTGTTACATTACAAGCGCGAAGCCAGCAAGCAATCGGCGCGGGCGCAGTACGAATTTTGGCGTGCAGGATACCTTTTCTACAAAAAGCATTACGCCGCTAACACACCCTTGCCGTTGCACTTGGTCGTGATGGCTGGGTTGGCCCTCAAGGGCGGCTGGAAGCTCGTGCGCGAAATGAGGCAACCACTACCGGCTTCACCCAACCATACCGAGATTTATCCCGCGCCCGGTTCAGGACAAGTGATTGGATGAAACGTCACGCTCAATGGATTTTCCCACTTACCCTTTTGGGTGTGGACGCTGTGATGACGTGCTGTGCTTTTATCCTCGCCTATTGGATGCGCCCTCGCGAAGCCACACCCAATCAAGTCATTCCGCCCTTTTCGTACTATATTGGAATGATGGTGCTGAGCGTCCTCGCACTCGTCATCGTCTTTTTCTTCCACAAACTGTATCATCTGCGGCGTGGAATGTCCCGCCTTGACGAACTCTATGCGGTCTTTTCCGCCATCTCGATCAGCGTGATCGTGGGAATGGCGCTCACCGCGTTTGTCTATCGCACCGAGATTGATTATCCACGCATTATGATCGTGTACTTTTGGGTATGGTTACTTATCCTCGTGGGGCTGGGACGATTCACGCATAGCACACTGCGCGCCGCGCTCTATCGGCGTGGCTGGGGCGAATCGCGGGTGTTGATTGTGGGCGCGGGCGACGCCGGCAATATGATTCTCGACAAGATTCGCTCATCGCCGCAACTTGGTTATCGTCCGGTCGGTTTCTTGGACGATCAGCATGCCGGGCACACCGTGCTGGGGTTGCCGGTCCTTGGCAAGATTGAGCAACTCGGCGAGGTGGTTGCCAGCCATCAGATCAACGAAGTCATCGTTGCACTCCCAGAAGCCACGCACGAAGAATTATTGTCGGTCATCTCGCGTTGCGAAGATGGGCGCGTCAGCATCAAGGTTTTTCCGGACGTCTTTCAAATTATGGCGTCCGAAGTCAACATTGGCGATTTGAACGGCTTACCCTTGTTGACCATGCGCGATGTTGCCTTGCGCGGTTGGCGCTTGACCGCCAAGCGCGTGGTGGATGTGGTGATTAGCGCGATCGTGTTGGTGTTCATCTCCCCGTTGTTATTGCTCATCGCCCTCGCCGTCAAACTCGATTCGCGGGGACCGGTCCTCTTTACCCAAGAACGGATGGGGTTGGATGCCAAACCTTTCCCGATGTTCAAATTTCGCTCGATGATTCCGGAAGCCGAGCAAATTGCGCGCTGGACGGTCCGCGACGATCCGCGCCGGACGCGGGTGGGCGCATTTCTGCGCAAGTATTCGCTCGATGAATTGCCCCAGTTTATCAACGTGTTTTTAGGTCATATGAGTCTGGTGGGACCGCGCCCGGAGCAACCACTCTTTGTCGAACAATTCCGGCAAATGGTCCCGCGCTATATGGAACGCCACCGCGAAAAAGCCGGCATTGCCGGCTGGGCGCAAGTGAACGGCTTGCGCGGCGATACTTCAATTTGGGAACGCACCAAGTACGATTTGTATTACATCGAACATTGGTCGCTCTGGTTCGATTTCAAAATCATGATCCTCACCCTCTTGCGGTTCTTCCGCGATCCCAGCGCGATCTAACCTCTCCATGAAATTATCCATCCTCGAAAACGAACACGACAAGCATCGGCGCAAGCGCGATCTCGCCGCCCAAATCATTTCTGCGTACTCAGGCATTATCAAGCTGTACGCGTTTGTGCGTTTCAAGATCATTCATCTCCGCTTTCTCGAAGAGATCGAACAATATTTGCCGGACGCAGGCGAAATTCTGGATTTGGGGTGTGGCTTTGGTTTGTTTGCGCTGTATATGGCTGCCTGCAAACCAAACGCGCACATCATCGGCTTGGATATTAACGCCCAGCGCTTGCAGATCGCGCGGACAGCGGCAGAACGTTTGAAGATTCGGAACGTCTCGTTCCGGCATCAAGATTTGCGCGATTGGCATCCCGATCACATCATCGCCGGGGCATACTCGCTCGATGTGTTTCATCACATCCCGGTCGCCAGCGGCAACCGTTTGCTCGCCGACTTGTCCGCGCACATTGCACCGGGCGGACGCTTTTTGCTCAAAGACATTGACACGCAGCCGCGCGGAATGTTGTGGTTCACCTATTGGTTGGATGTGTTGATGTCGCCGCGCGATCACTTTTTCTATCGCTCTGCCGGCGAATGGCAACGCCAACTCGCCGCGAGTGGCTTTGCGCCGATTTATTTGCATTACCTCTGGGATATTTTACCCTATCCGCACATTCTCTTGATTTGCGACAAGCCGGGATTGTAGCGATGACCACGTTACGTTCTGCCTTACGCCCCCGCTCTCCTGCTCCCTTGCAAATCCTTTTGCTCGCAATCACCCTCTTTGCCTTTGCGCTCCGGATGTTCCACGTGTCCGATCTGCTAATGTGGGGGGACGAAGGATTTAGCGTGTTCTCCGCCAGCCGTGATTTACTCACCATCACACTCGATACCACCACGATTGATCCGCATCCTCCGCTGTACTATTACCTCTTGCATTTTTATTTTCAAATTGCCGGGCGTACGGAATTGGCAATCCGTTTCTTTTCGGTCTTTTTTGGTACCGCAACGATTCCGCTGGCGTGGGTGATGGGCAAGCGAATGTATGGCGCGCGCGTAGGAATACTTGCCGCCGGCTTGACCGCGCTCGCGCCATTCGCCGTGCATTACTCGCAAGAAGTGCGGATGTACGCCTTGGCAATATTCTTGGTTGCGTTGGGTCTCTATTTTTTTGTACGCTTGTTTGCGCACGATTTGCGCTACCATTGGATGGGCTACGCCATCGCCATGTGCTTGGCGCTGTACACGCTCTATCACACCGCGTTGATTTTTCTCGCCATTGGGTTTGTTCTGCTTGGATATTTTAAAAGCCGCCGCGTGTTCGTCATTCGCTGGTTTGGCGTTTCGTTTGGCATCGTTGCCACATTTCTCCCTTGGCTTGCTTATCGTTACGCCAGCGCATTTACCGGGATCAAAGATGTTGCCGGCGAAACTCAACCGATGGATTTTCCGACCTACCTTGCGCGTGGCTTTGCCGCAATCTCCGTCGGCACAACGGTTCCGCTATCGAATGCCTTTCAACTTGCCGGCTTGTTCGCTGTGCTGATCGTCGGCGCGCTCGTTCTCGCGCTTGCCACGCGCGCCGCAAAATTTTTCGATGCGTTGCTCGTCATGCTCACGCTCGTACCGATCATTGCGTACTACCCCTTGTATCTCGCGCTTCCCCTGTATCGCGGACGATTGTTCGCACTGGCATGCGTTCCGTTGATGCTCCTCCTCGCACGCAGTACATCACTCATCGTTGCGCGGATCAAACTCGCCACACCTTTCATCGCGTTGCTCGTTTTGGGCACGTTTGCGTACTCGCTCAGCAATTATTTTTTCGTCTACAATCGGTACAGCGCAACGGTCGAAGATTATATCCCCGCCATTCGTGCCATCGAACAACGCGCACAGCCGGGCGATATGATTCTCTTTCACGCGTACTGGCAACAAGGATATTTTCTCAGCCATTATCATGGCGCACCACTCGATTACGGTCGCTTGGAAAATCAAAACGATTTGAACGCCGCCGTATCTACCGCGCGCAACGTGTGGGCAATTGTGCAAGCGGTGCCGCATCACGGCGCCGAGGATTGGCTGGCACAAAATGCCTTTCCGCTTGGCGAAGAAAAGTTTGGACAGATGCGCGTGTTGGCGTATCGTACTGGCACGCCGAAACGGGGCGCCACTTTTGCTGAACCGCTCCAGTTCGATAACGGGATGCAATTCATCGGCTATCATCTCAACGATACGCCGATCGAATCTGGGCGCGGCATTCTCACGTTACAACTCGATGCGCAAGCCATCGTGCCTATCGCCGCTGATTACACGATGAGTGTTCGGCTCACCGATGCGCGCGGCGAACTCATTTGGGCGCAAGCCGATGGTCAGCCATCGAACGGCACGCAACCGACGACGACGTGGCAACCGGGGCAAATCGTACACGATCACCGCACCGTGATGATTCCGGCGGGAATGCCGCCAGGCGATTATGCTGTTCAAGTGATTGTGTACGATGCCCAGACCGGCCGCATCGCCAATGTCGTTGCGCCGGAAAATCGGCGCGGGCGGACGGTTGCACTGGGTAACATTTCTATTCGGCGGAGCGATGCGCCCAGCGCGCCCATCATTCCCAATCCGCTCAACGTAGCGTGGAACGAAATCGTACTCGCCGGGTATGCCAGTTTGCCAGACACACTTAACGCCGGCGACACCTTGCCGCTCACGTTGTATTGGCGCGCGCAACAAAACCCGGCGCGCGACTATCGCGTCTTAATTCGGTTGCGCGACTCTGCGGGAATAGAGCGCGTGATGTTGACGCATTCCCCGGCAAATGGCTGGGCAACCACACACTGGCGCGCAGGCGAAACGTGGCTCGATAAGATCGCTTTGACGATTCCGGCGGATACGACTCCCGGTATCGCACAAATTTTCATCGGCTTGCTTGATGAGCAAGGAAATGCTCTTGCCCCCAACATCGAACTCGCGCGGGTGAACATCAGCGCGCGCACGCATCGGTTTGATATGCCGGCACCTCAATATCCAATTCAGGCAACGTGGGAAAACAAAATTAGATTGCTGGGTTATGATCTTGACACGAAAAATCGTGGGGTGACGTTGTATTGGCACGCGCTACAAAAAATGTCCGAACGCTACACCGTCTTTGTTCACTTGCTCGATTCAAGCGGCAAGCTAGTCGCACAACACGATCGCGAACCGCAAAATGGCAACGCCCCAACAACGAGTTGGCTCAAAGACGAAATCATTGTGGATGTGTACACGTTTACGCCACTTGCGCCGGGCAGTTATTCGCTCAGCGTCGGAATGTACGACACGGAGAGTGGACGTCGGCTCCGCGTGGATGAAACCCAAGCCGACCACATCTCGTTGGCTCTGTTTCGCATCGAACCCTAACGTTTGTGTTTTTCGTTTTTCCGGATAGAATACAAACTGTCTTATGACCCAAACCAGTTTACGACCCTTTCTCTCCGTCATTGTCCCGGCATACAACGAAGAACGCCGTTTGCCGCAAACACTGCAAACGATCAGTGATTATCTCACCCGGCAATCGTATGCCAGCGAGTTGATTGTGGTGGATGATGGGAGTGTGGATCGCACGGCGCAAATTGTCGAAACATTTTCTGCGACGCACCCTAATGTCAAATTGATTCGGAACGATCATCGCGGCAAAGGATATGCCGTGCGCACGGGAATGCTCGCCGCACGCGGACACATTGTTTTGTTTTCGGACGCCGACTTGTCCACGCCGATCGAAGAAATCGCCGAGATGCTCCCGTGGTTCGAGCGCGGGTATGGTGTGGTGATCGGCTCACGTGAAGGCAAAGGGGCGCGCCGTATCAAAGAGCCCTTTTATCGGCACATTATGGGGCGCGCGTTCAATCTCATCGTCCGCCTTTTGACCGTGCGCGGCATTGACGATACGCAGTGCGGTTTCAAAGCCTTCCGCGACGATATTGCGCGTGATGTGTTTTCGCGGATGAAACTGTACGGCGAGAATGCCAAGCGCGTTACCGACGCAATGGTGACCGGCTTTGATGTCGAAGTGTTGTATCTGGCACAAAAAGCCGGCGTCAAAATCAAAGAAGTGCCGGTCGAGTGGCGGTATGGCAACGAAACCAAAGTCAATCCACTCAAAGATTCGTGGCGCAACTTTCGCGATGTGGTGATGGTCCGGTGGAACGATCTGCGCGGCAAGTACGACTAATTGCATCGTCAACGATTCTGTGGTAGAATAAGGTTGGTTGAGGTTGATGATGTTCACCTTTCAGATCTTCACGAACGCGATGGTCATGTCGAACGGCGCGCCGTAAGTGGGCACGCAGAGGTTTTGCGCCCCCGGTGCGCCACGCCGCTTTGGGACAACCGCAAGGGTTGCCCCAACACGAGCGGCGTTTTTATTTCCGACGAAAGACGAAGGATGGAGGACAACGCCTAGCCTCCGTCGTCTAACTTGCAATTTGGAACCTGAAGCTGGAGTTGATTATGAACAAAAAGATTGGAGTTTTCGTCGCATGGCCCTACGCTAATGGTCCCCTGCATTTGGGGCATATCGCCGGCGCGTATCTCACTGCCGACATCTTTGCGCGTTATCATCGCTTGGTGGGGAACGATGTGTTGATGGTGTCCGGCTCAGATTCGCACGGGACGCCAGTAACCGTTACCGCCGATGAAGAGGGGATCACCGCGCGCCAAGTGTTCGAACGTTCGCACGCCCTCTTTTTGGAAGCGTGGCAAAAGTTGGGCATCTCGTTCGATCTCTTTACGCACACGGATACGGAGAATCATTGGGCGATTGCGCAGGATTTCTTTGCGCGCTTGCTCCAAAAAGAGTACATCTACAAAGCGACGGAAAAACAAGTGTACTGCGAAGACGATGCGCGCTTTTTACCCGATCGCTACATCAACGGCGAATGTCCGCACTGCCATTTTCCACGCGCACGCGGCGATCAATGCGATAACTGTGGACGCGTCCTCGATGCGACGGAACTGATCAATCCCAAATGCAAGTTGGCAAAGCCGGGGGAAACCCATCGTTTGGTCGTGCGGGAGAGCGAACACTTTTATCTCGATTTGCCCAAGTTTGAAAAACAGTTGCTCGATTATCTCAGCGACAAAGAGACCTACTGGAAATCCAACGTGGTGGCGTTTGTGCGCAACTGGTTGCAAGCCGGCTTGCACGGTCGCGCCATCACCCGCGATTTGGATTGGGGGATCACCTTGCCAATCCCGGGCTATGACTCGAAACGCATCTACGTTTGGTTCGAAGCGGTGATCGGCTACTATTCCGCCTCGGTTGAGTGGGCTAAGAATCGCGGCACGCCGGACAAGTGGAAAGAGTGGTGGACCAAATCGGACACCGTGCGCGGGTACTATTTCGTGGGCAAGGACAATATTCCGTTTCACACGATTATATGGCCTGCCATGTTACTCGGGTACGATGAAAACTTGCCCTTGCCGTACGATGTGCCGGCAAACGAGTTTCTCAATCTCGAGGGTCGCAAGTTTAGCAAGAGTGAACATTGGGCGGTCTGGATCAACGATTATCTGCAAGCGTACGATCCCGATCCGCTGCGCTACTTGCTCTCCGCGAATATGCCGGAATTTGCGGATACCGACTTTACGTGGAAAGAGTTTGTCCGCCGCAACAACGATGAACTCATCGCCAATTGGGGTAATCTCGCCAATCGCGTGCTCACGTTTACGTACAAAAATTTCGATCAGCGCGTCCCCACACCGGGCGAGTTGAATGACGCCGACCGTGCCCTCATCGCCAAATCCGAAGCCGCGTTTGCCAGCGTAGGTGATGCGCTGAATCGCGTACGTTTCAAAGAAGCCATCCATATCGCCATTGAGGTGGCACGCGAGACAAATGTGTACTTGCAAATCACCGAACCGTGGAAGACCCTCAAGACAGATCGCACACGCGCGGCAACTTCGCTCTATGTGGCGTTGCGCGTGATTGATAACTTGAAAACGTTATTCTATCCCTTTTTGCCGTTTTCATCGAATGAACTGCACCGGCAACTGGGCTATGACGGCGACTTGCTCGGCGAAATCAAAATCGAAACATTCCACGAGACCACGCGCAGTCATACAGCGGCGGTGTATCATCCCGGCAAGCATTCGCAAAAGTGGGAACCTTCGCAATTGAAACCGGGGCAAGCGTTGCGCGAACCGAAAGCGTTGTTCAAAAAGTTGGATGAGAAGATTGCGGAAGAGGAAAAGGCGAAATTGGGAAGAGTGTAAAACATTCTGTCACTGCGAGGAGCAAAGCAACAAAACAATCTTTCATAGTGAGAGATTGCCACGCCGCAAAAAACGCGGCTCGCAATGACGTGGAGGAAGCAAACATGAGCACACCCGAACCACAAGAGTTTGACCTTGCGCAAGAGTTGCGCGAATTGGGCGAACAGATCAAGCGTGCGTTTCAAGTTGCTCGCGAACATCCCAAAACCAAAGCGATGGAGCAAGACATCGTGCAAGCCATCCGCAACCTTGAAACGGAAATCCAGCGTGTGGTCAAAACGGTGCAGGAAAACGAATCGCTCAAGCAGGCGGGCGAACAGATCAAAGAAACGGCGCAGTCGGTTAAGGCGAGCGGCGCACCAGACGACATTGCGCGCGGCATCGCGAAAGGGGTGCGCGTATTGAACGAGCAAATCCGCAAAGCGATTGAGGAGGTGGAAAAGTCAAATCGCGCATAAAGATCGGCGAGGGATAAAAACCCTCGCCGTACTTTTGGGGGGCTAGGCAGTTGATTCTATCCATGCTATAATCGGTTCAGTGGCGCAAGGGAGGTGATAATCAGCCAAACAAATTCGCCCCAGGACGGGCAGCGTCGTTAAGCCATTCAACTTGTTCAAAGGAGAAAAATTATGGATCAGTATTTTACCGCGAGTGTCAAACGCGGGGTGATTTATTATGCAATCATCGCCATCGTGCTCGGGATCATCGCGGCAATCCCACTGCTGAACTGTCTCGCGATGCCTCTCTTGTGCGTCAGCGCATTTGCCGTTCCGATTGGGATTGGCTGGTTCGTAGCGCAATGGGGCAATGCCGTGGATATGGCAAAAGGCGCAGTAGATGGTGCAATCGCGTGCGGCGTAGGTGGAGTCATTGCCGGGGCGGTGAATTTTGTGATCGGTTTGTGCTTTAGCGCAGTCTTTACTGCGCTTGGTCTGTCTCAGAGCGCAAGCGATGTCGTCAGCGCGTTGATCGTTAGCGTCGGCAGTGGTTTGGTGAGTTGGGTCGTTGGGACAATCTTTGCCGCCGTCTTTGGTGCAGTGGGCGGTTTGCTCTACGTGGCAATTCAAGGCAGTAAAGCCAAACCAGCGTGATCCGCTGAACAACCAAACGAGTGGAGCCGCTGGGCTCCACTCGTTATTTTTCTACGGACCCGTTACCGTCGGATACCCCGCCGCTTTCCACTGACTCAAGCCGCCCGCCAGACTGGTTACTTGCAGAAATCCGGCGCGCAGTAAAATATCGCGCCCGGTTGCACTCCGATTACCTGACCGACACACAACAACAATTGGCTTATCGCGTGGCAATTGAAAATGTAGGACAAATTTGAAATTTGTCCTACACGTAGTCCATTTTCATCCG